>NZ_JAQSDC010000039.1 GCF_029945705.1 Methylotenera sp. | reverse complement strand
GCTCGTGCCGATCTGCTAGATGCCGTCATTGAAAAATTACGAGATGCGGGTGCAACCGTAACGAGTGATGCAAATAGTATTACTGTTAAAAGTGATGGTAAGCTTAAAGCGGTGAATATTCGCACTGCCCCCCACCCAGCTTTTCCAACGGATATGCAAGCCCAGTTTATGGCGCTAAACACGGTTGCCGCAGGCGTAGCAAAAGTTACTGAAACTATTTTCGAAAATCGTTTTATGCACGTGCAAGAAATGCAGCGCATGGGTGCTGATATTAGTATTGATGGCAATACCGCGCTAGTCAAAGGGATTGAGTTCTTAGATGGCGCAACCGTGATGGCAACAGATTTACGTGCTTCTGCTAGCTTAGTGTTAGCTGGTTTGGTTGCTCGCGGAGAAACTGTGATTGAACGCATCTACCATTTAGACCGAGGTTATGAACACTTAGAAGCAAAACTAAACGCACTTGGTGCAAACGTAAAACGAGTTTAAACATGATTACCATTGCCCTCTCAAAAGGTCGTATTTTTGAAGAAACCACGCCGTTATTAGCTGCTGCGGGTATTCACCCTGCGGAAGATCCTGAATCATCACGCAAACTGATAATTGGCACTAATCGTGAAGATGTACGTTTGATTATTGTTCGTGCTAGCGATGTGCCAACTTATGTGCAATACGGGGCGGCTGATTTAGGCATTGCTGGTAAAGACGTGCTTGATGAGCATGGCGGCGATGGTTTATATCAGCCAATTGACCTGCAAATCGCAAAATGCAAAATGATGGTGGCAGTGCGTGAAGACTTTGATTATTTCGCATCAATTCGAAGTGGTGCGCGTTTAAAGGTCGTCACTAAGTACGTGAAAACGGCGCGCGAGCACTTTGCCGCCAAAGGTATGCATGTAGACCTGATTAAGCTTTACGGCTCAATGGAGCTAGGCCCATTAGTGGGTTTGGCGGATGTGATTGTCGATTTAGTCAGTACAGGTGGAACTTTACGCGCGAATAACCTCAAAGCAGTAGAAGAAGTTGGTGAAATCAGCTCAAGACTTGTTGTAAATCAAGCCTCACTCAAACTGAATAGAGGTAAAATTCAGCCAATCATGGATGCGTTTACAAACGCGATTGCTTCCAGAACATAGTATTTAGATTAAACATAGGTCAACAGCATGAATATAAGACGATTTTCTACTACAGACGCAGATTTTGAGAGCAATCTAAAAGCCTTATTAGCCTTTGAAACTGCGCAAGATGACAATATTGATATCGTCGTGGCTGATATTCTTAAAGATGTAAAAAAACGCGGAGACGCAGCAGTTTTAGAATACACCAATCGCTTTGATAAAACGAATGCAACTAGTTTGCCTGAGTTAGAAATTAGCCAAGCAGAGTTAACTGCCGCCTTAGATGGCTTGCCAACTGAGCAACGAGACGCTTTAAAAACCGCCGCTGATCGTGTACGTATTTATCACGAAAAACAACTGATGTCTTCATGGAGTTATACCGAAGCCGATGGCACATTGCTTGGTCAACAAGTCACTTCATTAGACCGTGTTGGTTTATATGTACCTGGTGGTAAAGCGGCTTATCCATCTTCTGTGTTGATGAATGCAATCCCAGCCAAAGTGGCAGGTGTTAAAGAGCTTATCATGGTGGTACCTACGCCAAATGGCGAGCGTAATCAGTTGGTATTAGCTGCTGCTGCGATTTCTGGCGTTGATCGCGTATTTTGTCTAGGTGGTGCGCAAGCCGTCGGTGCTTTAGCTTACGGTACTGAAACAGTGCCGCAGGTTGATAAAGTGGTTGGGCCAGGTAATGCTTATGTAGCTGCCGCTAAACGCCGTGTATTCGGTGTTGTCGGAATCGATATGGTGGCTGGCCCGTCTGAAATCTTAGTGATTTGCGATGGCAAAACTAACCCTGATTGGGTGGCGATGGATTTATTCAGCCAAGCCGAGCATGACGAATTAGCGCAAGCCATTTTATTAAGTCCAGATGCCGACTTCTTAGATAAAGTGAACGCAAGCATTTTAAAATTAGTTGAAGAAATGCCACGTAAAAACATTATTCGCACTTCATTAACAGACCGCGGTGCACTGATTCAAGTGCGTGATTTAGCAGAAGCGGCTGCAATATGTAACTACATTGCACCAGAGCATTTAGAATTGTCAATGGATGAGCCCTTAGCATTCAGTAAAACCATCAAGCATGCTGGCGCTATATTTATGGGGCGCAATACCTGTGAAGCGCTTGGCGATTATTGCGCAGGGCCAAACCATGTGTTGCCAACTTCGCGTACAGCACGTTTTTCATCGCCGCTAGGTGTGTATGACTTCCAAAAACGTTCAAGCCTAATCATGGTGTCAGCTGAAGGCGCACAAACGTTAGGCAAAGTGGCCGCGACTTTGGCGTATGGCGAAGGCTTACAAGCGCATGCTAGGTCAGCTGAGTATAGGTTAAAAAGCTAAACCAATATGAGTAAATTTTGGAGTGATGTTGTACACAAGCTTACGCCTTACGTACCAGGTGAGCAGCCTAAATTAGATAACCTAGTGAAGCTCAATACCAATGAGAACCCTTATGGTCCAAGTCCTAAGGTGATAGCAGCGCTGAAGCTTGAAGCGGCAGATTCATTGCGTTTATATCCAGACCCTAACTCAGATGCACTTAAAGCCGCGATTGCTGACGCGCATCAATTGCAATCTAAGCAAGTGTTTGTCGGTAATGGCTCAGATGAAGTATTGGCGCATGTGTTTCAAGCATTGTTAAAGCATAGCCGACCATTGTTGTACCCTGATATTACCTACAGTTTTTACCCAGTATATTGTGGCCTGTATGACATTGAATACCAAACAATTCCCTTAGCGGAAGACTTTTCAATCAACATTGATGATTACGATCAGCCCAATGGCGGCATCATTTTTCCAAATCCGAATGCGCCTACAGGCATTCCACTATCGTTAGCGAGCATTGAAAAGCTGCTAAAAAAGAATACGCAGTCAGTTGTAGTGATTGACGAGGCGTACGTTGATTTTGGTACCGAGTCTGCAGTGAGCTTAATTAATACTTACCCTAATTTACTGGTGACACATACTTTGTCTAAGGCTCGCTCATTAGCTGGTTTGCGTGTTGGCTATGCCTTGGGCCATCAAGATTTAATCGAAGCTTTGATGCGTGTAAAAGATAGCTTCAATTCTTACCCAATCGACCGTTTCGCCTCTGCGGGCGCGATTGCCGCTATGCAAGACACTGCATATTTTGAAGAAACATGCAGCAAAGTCATTACAACACGTGAAGCGCTAGTTAAAGATTTAACGCAGTTGGGTTTTGAGATATTGCCATCAGGTGCAAACTTTATTTTTGCTAAACATCGAGTTAAAGATGGTGCAGAGCTGACCGCCTTGCTCCGTCAGAAAAATATTATTGTGCGTCATTTTAAATCACCAAGTCGTGTAGCCCCATATTTGCGTATTACCATTGGGACTGATGCTCAGTCAAAAGCACTTATCGACACACTGACCGAGCTACTTTTAGCTGCTTAGGCAAATAAAAAAGCTAGCTTAATCAGTATTATCCGCATCGTTTCAGTGATGAAATGCTAGAAAATCAGCAAAACATTAAAAATAAGCAAAAAAAGTTTTTAATTTCACATTAAGTGCGTGTTATTATCGCGAAATGTGTGTGTTTCTACACAAATAAAAAATTAACTCACTTTGTATTTTTAATCTAAATAAGTCACTTATGATTTATTTTTAGTTGGAGGATGTAGCATGGCTCAAACCCAAATGGCTTTAGATTCATTAGATTTCGACGGTACCGTCGCCTTAGCAACCAAAGTTGCTCCACACGTAGATATTTTGGAAATTGGTACACCATGCATTAAGCATAACGGTATCAAATTGTTAGAAGTTTTGCGCGCTAAGTTCCCAAATAACAAAATTTTGGTTGACTTAAAAACAATGGATGCTGGTTTCTATGAAGCTGAGCCATTCTACAAAGCTGGTGCTGACATCTGTACAGTTCTAGGTACTGCTGATATTGGTACAATCAAAGGTGTAATTGATGTTGCTAACAAATACGGCAAAAAAGCTCAAGTTGACTTGATCAACGTTGCTGATAAAAAAGCACGTACGATTGAAGTGGCTAAATTAGGCGCTCACATCATTGGCGTTCACACTGGTTTGGATCAACAAGCTGCTGGTCAAACACCATTCAATGACTTAGGTATGGTTGCTGCATTGAACTTGGGCGTTGATATTTCAGTTGCTGGCGGTGTTAAAGCTGCTACAACACAACAAGTTAAAGATGCTGGCGCAACAATCATTGTAGCTGGTGCTGCTATTTACGGTGCTGCTGACCCTGCTGCCGCTGCTGCCGAAATTACAGCAATCGCTCACGGTGCTAATGCTAGTGCTGGTGGTGCTAAGAAATTCTTACCATGGATTATTGGTGCTGCAGTTTTAGTATTATTATTTACTTTGCTAGGTGGCAAAAAACCTGAAGCTACTGAAGCACCAGCTGTTGAAGCTCCGGCTGCAACAGCTCCTGTAGAAGCTGCGCCAGCGGAAGCGGCACCAGCTGTTGAAGCTGCTCCTGCAGAAGTTGCACCAGCTCCAGAAGCGGCTTCTGCTGCAGAAGTTGCACCAGAAGCTGCTAAATAATTATTGATTACTGCAATCACTTAGTTGATACGTCAGCTAAGTGATAAAAATGTAATTAAGTAGTTAGCGTAAGCTGATGAATATGAGGCCTAGTTAAGATATTGTTATCTTGCTGGGCTTTGTTCTTTTATTAAGGGCTATTATTTATGAGAGGTTATTTAATAAATATAGAATGTTGTTCGCTTTAATGCCTTCAAAAAGACCAATAGCATCTGGTTTAGGTTAAAATATTTACTTATCAATTTATATGCAATTTTAGCTTAAGTGATTCAATATGCGCTCTGCAGAAGTAGTTAGAAATACCTTAGAAACACAAATCACAGTCGCTATTAATTTAGATGGTACTGGCGTTTCACAATTCAGCACTGGTTTAGGCTTTCTAGATCACATGATAGACCAAATTGCCCGTCACGGTATGATGGATATTAGCGTTAACGCTAAAGGTGATTTGCACATTGACGCTCATCACACTGTTGAAGATATTGGCATTACCCTTGGGCAAGCGTTCGCTAAGGCGATAGGCGATAAAAAAGGCATACGACGCTATGGGCATGCTTATGTACCATTGGATGAGGCTTTGTCACGTGTGGTGCTAGATATTTCTGGGCGACCAGGCTTGGAGTTTGGTTGTGTATTCACGCGCGCTTCAATAGGTGAATTCGATGTTGATTTAATCCATGAATTCTTCCAAGGCTTTGTAAATCATGCCAATGTTACTTTGCATATTGACAACTTAAAGGGCCATAACGCGCATCATCAAGCCGAAACGATTTTTAAAGCGTTTGGCCGTGCATTGCGTGTAGCTGTTGAGTTAGATTCGCGCATGGCAGGCATTATGCCATCTACCAAAGGAAGTTTATAAAGCACAAGCCTTGTAATGCTTGAGTGGCAAACCCATGAAAATAGTAGTATGAAAAAAATTGATATAGCAGTGGTTGATTATGGCATGGGCAATTTGCGCTCAGTGTCTAAAGCACTAGAGCATGTCGCACCGAATAAAAATGTACTGGTGACCAGCAACCCTGTCGAAATAGCGAATGCCGAACGCATCGTGTTCCCTGGTCAGGGTGCGATGCCAGATTGTATTCGCGAATTAGATGCTAGAGGCTTGCGCAATTCAGTGATGCATGCAGCCAACAATAAACCATTTCTAGGTATTTGTATCGGTTTGCAGATGCTATTTGAACATTCTGAAGAAGGCGATGCTGCTGGATTAGGCTTGTTTAAAGGCAGTGTTAAGCGCTTTGCTGCAACTGAAATGCATGATGAGAATGGTGCAAAGTTAAAAGTGCCGCATATGGGTTGGAATCAGGTCTATCAAAACCAACAGTCGGAAGCGCATGCATTATGGAACAATATAGAAGACGGTGCGCGTTTTTACTATGTGCATAGTTATTATGTGCAGCCTGATGATGCACGTATTGTCGGTGCTTATAGCGAGTATCCCAAACGATTTACAAGCGCGATAGCACGGGATAATTTGTTCGCAGTGCAGTTTCATCCAGAAAAAAGTGCAACGGCAGGCTTGCAAATGTTAAGCAATTTCGTAAACTGGTTACCTTAAATAAAGGTAAGCTTGAAGTTATTTTTACCATATTTTTTAATCACTTCATTTCAATTTTTATCAAATAAATCAATATCAAATCATTATGTTAATTATCCCAGCAATTGATCTTAAAGACGGCCACTGTGTAAGACTAAAACAAGGCTTAATGGAAGAATCCACTGTATTTTCTGAAGACCCAGGTGCCATGGCGCGCCATTGGGTAGATAGTGGTGGTAAACGCTTACATTTAGTTGATTTAAATGGCGCTTTTGCAGGTAAACCTGTCAATGAAGCCGCTATTAAATCTATTGTTCGTGCGGTTGGTGGTGAAATACCTATTCAACTCGGCGGCGGTATTCGCGACCTTGAAACGATAGAGCGTTATTTAGATAACGGCATTGACTATGTGATTATCGGCACAGCAGCGGTAAAAAACCCAGGTTTCTTGCATGAGGCTTGTGATGCGTTTCCTGGTCAAATTATCGTTGGGTTAGATGCAAAAGAAGGCAAAGTCGCTGTGGATGGCTGGTCAAAACTGACAGGTCATGATGTGATTGATTTAGCGAAAAAATTCGAAGGCTATGGCGTTAGCTCGATCGTTTATACCGACATTGGTCGTGATGGCATGTTAACTGGCGTAAATATTGAAGCGACTGTCGCTTTAGCCCAAGCGCTAACAATCCCAGTGATTGCTTCTGGTGGCGTGACTAATTTAGACGATGTACGTAAGCTTTGTGCCGTAGCGGCAGAAGGTATTATTGGAACGATAACTGGTCGTGCAATTTACGAAGGTACGTTGGATTTTACTGCGGCACAACAACTGGCAGATGAATTAAGTGCTCGCTAAACGCATTATTCCATGTCTAGATGTGACTGACGGACGCGTAGTTAAAGGCATTAACTTTCTAGAGTTACGCGATGCGGGCGACCCTGTTGAAATTGCTAAACGCTACGATGACCAAGGCGCTGATGAACTCACATTTTTAGATATTACTGCCAGCTCAGATAATCGAGGTTTGATTCTACATATAATTGAAAAAGTCGCTTCTCAGGTTTTTATACCATTAACGGTTGGCGGCGGGGTGCGTGAAGTTGAGGATGTGCGTAGGCTATTAAATGCTGGTGCAGATAAGGTTAGTATTAACACTACTGCAGTGCTCAATCCGCAGATGGTGCAAGATGCGGCAAGTCGATTCGGTACGCAATGTATTGTAGTTGCGATTGATGCTAAAAAAGTAGATAACCAACCTTTTGAGTGGGAAGTGTTTACTCATGGTGGTCGCAAAGCCACTGGCTTGGATGCTGTGAAATGGGCTGAGTATATGGCTCAACTAGGCGCTGGTGAATTGTTAATCACGAGTATGGATAGAGATGGCACAAAAATTGGCTTTAACAACCCATTAAATAGAGCTATTTCAAATGCTGTAGATGTGCCGATTATCGCTTCTGGCGGCGTGGGAAATCTGCAGCATTTGGTTGATGGTGTGAACGAAGGCGGCGCAGATGCCGTACTGGCTGCGAGTATTTTTCACTATGGTGAATATACAGTTAAACAAGCCAAAGAGTATATGCAGAAAAATGGTATTGAGGTAAGACTTTGAGTTGGTTAGATGACGTTAGTTGGGATGCAAACGGTCTTGTACCCGTCATCGCGCAAGAACATGACACGGGGCGCATACTCATGTTTGCCTGGATGAATCGCGAAGCCTTGCAATTGACCAGTGACACTAAGCAAGCTGTGTATTGGTCACGTTCGCGCAATAAATTATGGCGTAAAGGTGAAGAGTCAGGTCATGTACAACGTGTGCATGAGATTCGTTTAGACTGCGATGAAGATGTCATTCTGATTAATGTAGAACAAGTCGGTGGTATTGCTTGTCATACTGGAAGACATAACTGTTTTTTTAAAAAGCTTGAAAATGACGAGTGGCTTGTAGATCAGCCTGTTATTAAAAACCCAGACGAAATATACACGGAAGTTAAAAAAAGTGAGTGAAACATTAAATCGCTTGGCGGAATTATTGGAGCAGCGCAAGAGTGCAGATCCACAAACTTCTTATGTGGCTAAGTTATATGCCAAAGGCATGGATAGCATACTTAAGAAAGTTGGAGAAGAAGCCGCTGAAACTATTATTGCCGCGAAGAATGGCGATAATGAGCATCTCATCTATGAAACTGCAGATTTATGGTTCCATACTTTGGTGATGTTGGCACAGGCAGGTTTAAAGCCTCAAGACGTATTGGATGAGTTGGCAAGACGTGAAGGCCTCTCAGGCTTGGTAGAAAAGGCTTCTAGAGTAGAAGAGGGCTCAAAATAATGAGTGCTGATTGTATTTTTTGTAAGATAGTCGATGGCAGTATTCCTGCAAAGAGAATCTATGAAGATGACGATGTCATTGCCTTTCATGACATTAATCCATCTGCTAGAGTACATTTTTTAATTGTTCCCAAACTGCATATTGAAAGTCTAGCCAGTTGTGAAGCGCATGATCAAGCTTTGCTTGGCAAAATGCTTTTACTCGCACCGAAACTTGCAAAAGAGCAAGGTTTGGCTGGTTTCAAAACGCTGATTAATACAGGTAAAGATGGCGGTCAGTTAGTATTTCATATTCATGTGCATGTGCTAGGTGGCGGTAATGTGCCACTTACAGTTTAATTATATTTCTGGAGAATTATCATGGGTTCATTTAGCATTTGGCATTGGTTAATTGTATTGTTGATCGTGGTATTGGTATTTGGTACTAAAAAGCTTAAAAATATTGGCGGTGATGTGGGCGGCGCGGTCAATGAGTTCAAAAAAGCGATGCATGATGATAAGGTTGCTGATAGCAAAGAGACTAGTAATACTATCGAAGGTGAAGTCACGAGCAAAACTAAGCAATAACGGATATGTTTGATGTTTCCTTCTCAGAGTTAATCGTTATTGCAGTGGTGGCTTTGATTGTCATCGGCCCAGAAAAGCTGCCTAAGGTGGCGCGTACGCTGGGTGCGCTTGCTGGTCGCATGCAAAGATATGTGGCGCAAGTGAAAGAAGAAGTGAACCGAGAGGTACGTTTTCAGGAGCTGCAACAATTGCAGCAAGAGATTCAAGAAACGGTCACTAAAACCAAAGAGACGATTGAATCAAGCGTGCAAAATAGCATAGGGGCGGTTTCTAAGGAGGTTTCTGAGTTTAAATTAGAGGCTAGTCATCCGAAAGCGCCAGAGGTAGAGTCTATAGATGTGACATCTATAGATACAAAACCTAAAGCCAAAAGAACCCGCACTAAAAAAGTCCCAACTACAGAATAAACCCTAGTGACCCCTACAGATAACTTCATTTCACACCTAATTGAGTTGCGCGACCGCTTATTACGTATCGTGCTGGGCTTTATTGTCGTCTTCATCGGATTTTTCCCATTTGCCAATAAGATTTACGCGCTGTTAGCAGCACCATTGCTCAGTAAGCTGCCTGCAGGTGGCCAAATGATAGCTACAGCAGTTACCACGCCATTCTTTGTGCCGATGAAAGTGGCCATGATGGCAGCATTTATTGTTTCATTACCGCATACCATGTATCAAGTTTGGTCATTTATAGCACCTGGTCTTTATTCTCATGAAAAGAAATTCATGATTCCAATGATTATTGCCAGTAGCCTGCTATTTTTATCGGGCATGGCATTTGCCTATTTTGCGGTGTTTCCCGTAGTGTTTGGCTTCATTGTAGGTTCGGCGCCAAAAGGTGTTGCGGTGATGACTGATATTAGCAACTACTTAGATTTTGTCTTAACTCTATTTTTTGCTTTTGGTCTAGCGTTTCAAGTGCCAATCGCCGTGGTGATGACTGTGCGTTTTGGTTGGTTAACTGTCGCTCAGCTTAAAGAGGCGCGTGGGTATGTGGTGGTTGCTGCGTTTATCATTGGCGCGATATTCACCCCTCCAGATATTATTTCTCAGTTTATGTTAGCTATGCCAATCTGGATGCTATTTGAGCTTGGCTTAATTGTGGCGTCATTCACTAAGCAAGCTCCAACACAGGCTATACTGCCACCAAAATCATAAGGCTGCTGGCTTAGAGCAAAGAGTGGGGTTAATCGCTTACTCCTTCAATAAAGCAGGCTTCGGGCGCTTGCCAATCAGTACGGCGATGCTCAGTCTTTGTTCTGCTCTTGCGATTTTGAATGTCGCCTTTTGATTGGGCTGGAGTGCAGCAATTAAATTCAACATGTTGCTCGTGTCAGCAATCGGTTTGTTGTCAATCGTCAATAAAATATCACCCGCGCGAAGCCCAGCTTTTTCTGCAGGACTATTCTTCAGTACGCCAGCGATTAATGCACCTTCCGCCGCCTGTAGTTTGAATGATTCGGCAAGCTCAGGGGTAATGTCTTGCGCCTCAATACCTATCCAACCCCTAGTCACATTACCTTGGCTGACAATTTGATCCATGACTTGGCGCGCCAAGGTTGCTGGAATAGCGAAGCCGATACCCATAGACCCGCCGCTACGAGAGTATATGGCACTGTTAATGCCCACTAGGTTACCCTCAGCATCAATTAAGGCGCCACCTGAGTTGCCTGGGTTAATTGAAGCGTCAGTTTGAATAAAATTTTCAAAAGTATTAATGCCCAAATGGTTGCGACCAAGCGCGCTAATAATACCTTGCGTTACTGTTTGACCAACGCCAAAAGGGTTGCCAATGGCTAAAACAACATCACCAACACTTAGTTGGTCTGAACTGGCAAAAGTGATTGCTGGTAAATTATCGGCTTCAATTTTAATTAAAGCTAAATCGGTGTCTGGGTCTGTGCCAACTACCTTGGCGGACATTTTACGGCCATCTGCAAGTGCAATTTCGATTTCATCTGCTGCGGCTACCACATGGTTATTTGTTAAAATTAAACCTTGTTCGCTGACGATAACGCCAGATCCAAGGCTATTCTCAGGTTGAGTCTGAGCATCAGGGTCATCCAGTTGGTCGCCAAAAAACTGACGAAAAGCTGGGTCGTCTAAATATTTCTGATGTGGGTTTTCTGGCGCCTTTTTACTAGTGAAAATATTGACTACAGATGGCATCGCTTTTTTCACAGCTAGACTATAAGAGCTAGCTAAACTGCTGCCATTATTAGGTTCAGCTTGCTTTACCAATAAGGTATTATTGGGTTTGGCCAGCATGTTTTCCAACAAACTTGGGAAAAAAAGCCGCAGTACAAAAATTAGCGCCAAACAAACTGTGACTGTTTGAGCAAAAATGAGCCATAATTTTTTATGTAGTTGATTATTCATTTTGGTGATGGCATTTTGTAATGGTTAGAGTAATGATAGAAAAGCCGCGTTCATTAAAATGATGATTGTATCCATTTGAAGTTAATGTTGCGTTTGTTTGAGTAATGTCATGTACGCAATCTAATATCAGGCTATTCTAGCGAATATTCAAGAGTGATGTGATAAAAAGGTCGTAAAAATGGTAAAACTGAATGAGTTACTTCATTATACCCAAGAACTTATGCAGGTTGAGCGCTTCAAAGACTACTGTCCTAATGGTTTGCAGGTAGAGGGGCGACCAGAAATTAGAAAAATAGTCACAGGTGTGACGGCTAGCATGGCGCTACTCGAAGCAGCAAAACAAGCAGATGCTGATTTGATTTTAGTGCATCATGGTTATTTTTGGCGTAATGAAGATCCTCGAGTGGTTGGTATTAAGCGCAGTCGATTAGCGTTTTTGTTAAAAAATGACTTGAACTTAATGGCATATCATTTGCCACTAGATGCGCATGCTGAGTTTGGTAACAATGTGCAGCTTGGGCAAGTGTTGGGAATTACACCTAGTGGTTTTGCTGGAGAATCTAAACTCATGGCTTATGGCGCGTTGGTTAAGCCTGTCACGCTAGCAGTGTTTGCGGCACAAATTGAATCAACTTTGCAGCGTACACCATTGGTAATAGGCGACCCTCAGAAAATAGTGCAGAAAGTAGCTTGGTGTACAGGTGCTGCGCAGGGATACATTGATGCCGCGATTGAGGTAGATGTGGATGTGTATATTAGCGGTGAAATTTCTGAACAAACCACGCATCAATCGATTGAGTCGGGTGTGTCATATATTTCTGCGGGGCATCATGTAACAGAACGTTATGGTGTTCAAGCATTAGGTCAGCATTTAGCTGAGAAATTTAATTTAATGCACGAGTTTATAGATATAAAAAATCCAGTTTAGTTGTTTTATTTCAGTCACTTATAAAATAAAGCTTTAATTAGCTTGTAAAGAATTGTATAATCGCAGCCTTTATAATTGCGTCGTATTTTTGAGCTTCTAATTTTTTTAATGTAAAAATATAGTTAAGCGGATTGATGTTGGCCCCCAAAAGGCAAGAATTCATAATCAGTAGCCGAGGAAATCATGTCAGACAATCACAGTGACAAGCATCAAGCTGGTTCGCAGTCAGAACCAGCTAGTACTTCAGTAGATTTAGAAAAACGTAAATTTTTAATTGCCACTTCTGCTGTTGGTGCGCTAGGTTGCGCTGCTGCTGCTGTGCCATTTGTTAAAAGTATGACGCCTAGCGAACGCGCTAAAGCTGCAGGTGCGCCAGTTGAGGTCGATATTGCTAAAGTTGCGCCGGGTGAAATGATGGTCGCGGAATATCGCGGTCAGCCAGTATGGATTATCCATCGCACTAAAGAAATGCTTGAAAAGCTTGCTCACCATGATGCGCAGTTAAAAGACCCTAAATCTGAAGTGCCTCAGCAGCCAGATTATTGCAAAGAGAATGATCGTGCAATTAAGGCTGAATATGCGGTGATGTTGGGTACTTGTACGCACTTGGGCTGTTCTCCAAACTCACGTTTTGATGTGACGCCAGATTGGGATGGCGGTTTTGTTTGTCCGTGCCATGGTTCTAAGTTTGATCTAGCTGGACGCGTGTTTCAAGGTTCGCCTGCACCAACCAATTTGGTGGTGCCAAAGTATCATTATTTAACTGAAACTACGTTGCTTATCGGTGTCGATCCTGAAGGGAAGGCTTAAATCATGACGAATAAATCTGTAACAGAAAAAAAATCAGTATTAGCTGGCGCTATAGAAAACACTGTTAATTGGGTGGATGAGCGTTTTCCACTTACTAGCAATGTAAAAGCGCATTTGACCGAGTATTACGCGCCAAAAAACTTCAATTTTTGGTATTTCTTTGGCTCGCTAGCAATGTTGGTGTTGGTGATTCAAATTGTCACTGGTATCTTTTTAACGATGCATTACAAGCCGGATGCTTCACCGCTTGATGGTATTTTAGGTAATCCATCAGTGGCTTTTGCATCAGTAGAATACATTATGCGCGACGTGCCTTGGGGTTACGTGATCCGTTACATGCACTCTACAGGCGCTTCAATGTTCTTTGTGGTGATTTATTTGCATATGTTCCGCGGTATTATTTACAGTTCGTATCGTAATCCGCGCGAGCTTATTTGGTTATTCGGTATGGGTATTTTCTTGGCGTTAATGGGCGAGGCATTTTTTGGTTACCTATTACCTTGGGGTCAAATGTCTTACTGGGGTGCACAAGTAATTACTAGTTTGTTTGGTACGGTACCATTGATTGGGCCTGACTTAATGGAGTGGTTGCGTGGTGATTATCTAGTGGGTGATGCTACCTTAAACCGCTTTTTTGCATTCCACGTGATTGCATTGCCTTTAGTATTGCTGGGTTTGGTTACAGCGCATTTAATTGCGTTACATGAAGTGGGTTCAAATAATCCTGATGGCGTTGAGATTAAAAAAACGAAAGACAAAAAAACTGGTATTCCATTAGATGGCATTCCATTCCATCCTTACTATACTGTTAAAGATATGGTCGGTGTAGTGGTGTTCTTAATCGTATTTTCGGCTATTATTTTCTTCGCACCTGAAGTGGGCGGCTACTTCTTAGAAGCTAATAATTTTGTGCCAGCTAATCCGCTAGTAACGCCTTCACATATCGCACCTACTTGGTATTTCACGCCGTATTATTCAATATTACGTGCAGTGCCGCCAATTGGTGTTTCACAGTTTCCAGGCGTTGTTGCAATGGGTCTGTCAGTAGTTGTGTTTGCCTTCTTACCTTGGTTGGATAGAGGTGCAGTCAAGTCAATTCGTTATCGCGGCACGCTTTACAAAAAATGGCTTTTTGCCTTTGTTGTGAGCTTTTTAGTGCTGGGTTATTTGGGCACAGTGCCTGCCGATAAGTTTGGTCAGTTTGGTGCTTGGTTAGGTAAAGCGGATATTGCTACGGTAGTCGCACGTATCTTTACCGTCGTTTACTTTGCTTTCTTCTTGCTTATGCCGTGGTACACAAAACGAGATAAAACCTTGCCAGTGCCAGAAAGAGTAACGGGGTAATATCATGAAAATTAAAAATATAATGAAAAAATCTTTATTGGCTCTAGCCTTGATTCCAAGCTTATTGTTAACGCAGCTAGCAGTTGCTAATGAAAGCGTGCATTTAGATCAGGCGCCGATAGATGCGTCTAATCACGACTCTTTGCAACGCGGTGCGCGTACTTTCATCAATAGTTGTTTGAATTGTCATAGTGCAAGCTTTATGCGTTATAACCGGTTACAAGAGATCGGTTTAACGGAAAAGCAAATTAAAGATAATTTACTTTTTGCGGGTGAAAAAGTTGGCGATACCATGAAGGTCTCTATGAATAAAAAAGAGGCTAAAGTATGGCTAGGCGTTGCGCCACCAGATTTGTCGGTAGAAGTGCGCGCGCGCGGCGCCGATTGGGTTTATACCTATCTGCGTAGCTTCTATCGCGATGATGCGCGTCCAACAGGTTGGAATAACGTGGTGTACGATAAAGTGGCAATGCCGCACGTGCTTTATGAGCTGCAGGGCGAGCAAGCCTTTAATCATGAGACGCATGAGCTTACGCTAACTAAGCCAGGTAAGCTCAGCACGGAAGAATACAACACTTTAATTGGTGACTTAACCAACTATATGGCCTTTATGGCCGAACCTGGCAGGCAACAGCGCAATCATTTGGGCTGGTTTGTACTACTGTTTTTAGGAGTGTTGTTGGTACTTACTTACAAACTCAAAAAAGCTTATTGGAAAGATATACACTAAATATGATGACCTTATACTCGGGGACAACTGATCCCTATAGCCACCGCTGCCGTATTGTTTTGTTTGAGAAGGGCATGGATTTCCAAGTAATCGATGTTGATCTCGCAAACAAACCAGAAGATTTGGCCGTAATTAACCCATACAACCAAGTGCCAGTCTTGGTTGAGCGTGATTTGGTGTTGTCGGAAGCTAATATTATCAATGAATATATTGATGAGCGTTTCCCGCATCCGCAGTTGATGCCGCCAGATCCAGTGATGCGTGCGCGTGCAAGATTGTTTTTATATAACTTTGAAAAAGAGTTATTTGATCATATTAAAGACATTGAGTCTGGCGATGATGAAAAAGCAGATAAAGCACGTATTACTATTCGTGATAATTTGACGCAGCTAGTGCCGATTTTCTCTAAACAGAATTATTTGTTGGGTGATGATTACTCAATGTTGGATGTTGCGGTAACGCCATTATTGTGGCGTTTGGGTCACTACGGCATTGACTTGCAAAACCAAGCTGCACCAATATTAAAATATGCAGAGCGTTTATTCTCAAGACCATTGTACTCAGATGCAATGACGCCTTCAGAAAAAGCGATGCGTAAATAATAGTATATTCAATGGCTAATTTCACCTCAACTAAACCCTATATGGTGCGTGCTATACACGAATGGTGTATGGATAATGGCTGCGCGCCGCACTTACTAGTCGCGGTAGATAGTCACACCCGCGTACCTGTGGCGTATGTTAAAAATGGTGAAATTGTATTGAATGTTAATTACACGGCGACCAAAGACTTGCTGATAGACAATGAAGCGATTAGCTTTTCAGCAAGATTTGGTGGTGTTTCGCAAAATCTCTATGTGCCTATGCACGCAGTAAAAGGTATTTTTGCACGTGAAAATGGTCAGGGGATGTTCTTTGAAGTAGAAGATGTTTCAGTTTTTGCGGGTAAAAATGAAGCATCAGATGGCCAAGCGCAGCCTTCTGAAGATAAAAATGCAATAAAAAATAAAAAACCTACATTAACTATCGTAAAGTAGGTTACTTTTTTAAAAATATCAGTATAATACGCAACTCAAATAAACGCCGGATTAGCTCAGTTGGTAGAGCAGCGCACTTGTAATGCGAAGGTCGTCAGTTCGATTCCGACATCCGGCACCAAATTCTTAAACGTTTACCCTTTTATACAATTTGACAGTCAGTCAAATTTTCAGCATAATCGCGGGTTCGGTTTGGAGGGGTGGCCGAGTGGTTAAAGGCGACGGACTGTAAATCCGTTCTCTCAGAGTACGAAGGTTCGAATCCTTCCCCCTCCACCAAAGTTTGTAACACACCGATTGTGCAAAAGTAGTAGCTGTATATAGTTTGAGCCTGTTGGCGCTGGTTAAGATGGATGCGCGGGTGTAGCTCAGTTGGTAGAGCTTCAGTTTTCCAAACTGAATGTCGCGAGTTCGAGTCTCGTCGCCCGCTCCAAAGACTGGGTACGCAGAATAAGCGCCCATGTGGCTCAGTGGTAGAGCACTCCCTTGGTAAGGGAGAGGTCGCGGGTCCGATTCCCGCCATGGGCACCAAGTGATATATTGAAAATTTAAAGTTGTATCAATTTGATTTAGGTAAGTTTAATTTGAACAAGTTTTGTTAATTCTAATAAAACTTATAGTTAATAAAATATTGTAAAGGACTGAAGCAATGGCAAAAGGTAAATTTGAGCGGACCAAGCCGCACGTTAACGTAGGCACAATTGGCCACGTTGACCATGGTAAAACAACACTAACAGCAGCGATTACCACAATCCTGTCTAAAAAATTCGGTGGCGAAGCAAAAGCCTACGATCAAATTGATGCAGCACCAGAAGAAAAAGCACGTGGTATTACCATTAATACAGCCCACGTTGAATACGAAACAGCAAACCGCCACTACGCACACGTAGACTGTCCAGGCCATGCTGACTATGTTAAAAACATGATTACCGGTGCAGCACAAATGGATGGCGCGATCTTAGTATGTTCAGCCGCTGATGGTCCTATGCCACAAACCCGTGAACACATCCTATTAGCACGTCAAGTGGGTGTTCCATACATTGTTGTATACCTAAACAAAGCAGACTTAGTAGACGATGCTGAACTATTAGAACTCGTTGAAATGGAAGTGCGTGACTTGCTAAGCAAATACGACTTCCCTGGTGACGATACACCAATCATCACAGGCTCAGCACGTGCAGCATTAGAAGGCGACCAAACAGAAATCGGCGAGCCATCAATCTTCCGCCTGGCAGAAGCATTAGATACCTACATCCCAATGCCAGAACGCGCCATTGACGGTACATTCCTCATGCCAGTTGAAGACGTATTCTCAATCTCAGGTCGTGGTACTGTAGTAACAGGCCGTATCGAACGTGGTATTGTAAAAGTCGGTGATGAAATTGAAATTGTTGGTCTAAAACCAACCGTAAAAACCACCTGTACTGGTGTTGAAATGTTCCGTAAACTACTAGACCAAGGTATGGCTGGTGATAACGTAGGTGTATTACTACGTGGTACAAAACGTGAAGACATCGAACGTGGTCAAGTATTAGCTAAATCAGGCTCAATCAAACCACACACAAAATTCACAGCAGAAATCTACGTGCTAGGTAAAGATGAAGGTGGTCGTCACACACCATTCTTCCAAGGTTACCGTCCACAATTCTACTTCCGTACCACAGACGTAACGGGTGCAGTAGAATTGCCAGAAGGCACAGAAATGGTGATGCCAGGTGATAACGTATCAATCGTAGTCACATTGATCTCCCCAATCGCGATGGAAGAAGGCTTACGCTTCGCTATCCGTGAAGGTGGTCGTACTGTGGGTGCTGGTGTTGTTGCTAAAATTATTGAATAGTAAGAAGTTTTAAATAAAAAGCTACGCTAACAACCCAGCGTAGCTTTTTAAGTTGTGAGGCGTTAAGCCTAAACTACAGGCCAATAGCTCAATTGGTAGAGTATCGGTCTCCAAAACCGAGGGTTGGGGGTTCGACACCCTCTTGGCCTGCCAAATTTGAAGTGATGTTTTAAACATTATTTAAGTAACGCTAATTAAGTAAATTATGATCAACAAAATTAAGTTGTTGGTGGCATTTTTGCTACTCGCTGCAGGCATTGCAGGATTTTACCTGCTGGCAGATAAAGCTACCGTGTTGCGCATACTCGCAGTACTTGCTGGCTTAGGTGCTTCTATTGCAGTGCTATGGACAACACCTATTGGTCAGCAGTCACTAGTCTTTATCGGTGAGGCTGTAGCTGAAGCGCGTAAAGTGGTGTGGCCAACACGTAAAGAAACAACGCAAACTACTTTAGTGGTGTTTGTGTTAGTGGTGATTATGGCTGCATTCTTAGCGGTGGTTGATATCGGATTTGCATTTATGGTGCAGTGGTTAATGGGACGGGGCGCGTAATGAGTATGAAATGGTACGCGGTGCAAGCTTTCTCAGGTTTTGAGAAGTCAGTACAAAAAGGTTTAGAAGAGCGCATCGTTCGCACTGGCCTACAAGAGCAATTTGGTCAGATTCTAGTTCCAATCGAAGAAGTGATTGAGATGAAGGCTGGTCAAAAAACCATCTCTGAGCGCAAGCTTTACCCAGGTTATGTGCTAGTGCAAATGGCGATGACTGACGAAAGCTGGCATCTGGTTAAAAGCACTCCACGTGTCACCGCGTTTATTGGGGGCAGTGCGCAAAAGCCTACCCCAATCAAAGACAAAGAAGTGGATATCATCTTGCAGCGCATTGATGATAGTAAAAGTAATCCTACGCAAAAACTTACCTTTGAAAAAGGCGAGTCAGTGCGTATTGTTGATGGTCCATTTAAAGACTTCTCTGGCAACGTTGAAGATGTTAACTACGAGAAAAGTAAGTTACATGTGTCTGTTGTAATCTTTGGACGCTCAACACCAGTTGAACTTGAGTTCAGTCAAATCGAAAAAGAAGTTTAGTCAGGCCTGGATTTAATAAGAAGTAGTATTTAAGTAGTTATGTTTAACGGGGAGCTAAAGTAATTTAGCGATATTACCCATTTTAGGAGTTATACCATGGCAAAGAAAGTCATTGGCTACATTAAACTGCAGATCCCTGCAGGTAAAGCCAACCCAAGTCCACCAGTCGGTCCAGCATTGGGTCAACGCGGTTTGAATATTATGGAATTTTGTAAGGCATTTAATGCTGCAACGCAAGGCGTAGAGCCAGGCTTGCCAATTCCAGTAGTGATTACAGCGTTTGCTGATAAGAGCTTCACTTTTGTGATGAAAACGCCTCCGGCGACTATTCTGATCAAAAAAGCTGCGAATATCACTAAAGGTTCACCTACACCACATACTAATAAAGTGGGTAAAATTACTCGCAAACAAGCTGAAGACATTGCAACTACAAAAATGCCTGACTTAACAGCGTCAGATATGGATGCTGCGGTGCGTACTATTGCAGGTAGCGCACGTAGTATGGGTATTGAAGTGGAGGGTGTATAACATGGCTAAAAGAATTGATGCACTACGTGCAAAAGTAGACCGTAATAAACTTTATCCAGTGGCTGATGGTTTAACTATTGTTAAAGAAAATGCAACTGCAAAATTCAATGAGTCAATTGATGCTGTTGTGAATCTAGGTATTGATGCACGTAAATCTGACCAATTGGTTCGTGGTGCTTTAGTATTGCCTAACGGTACAGGTAAAACAACGCGCGTTGCAGTATTTGCACAAGGTGCGCAAGCTGAAGCGGCTAAAGCGGCTGGTGCTGATATTGTTGGTTTTGAAGACTTAGCTGAACAAGTTAAAGCTGGTGTAATGGATTTTGACATTGTTATCGCAACACCAGATGCTATGCGTATTGTGGGTGCTTTAGGTCAAATCTTAGGCCCACGTGGTTTAATGCCAAATCCAAAAGTAGGTACTGTGACACCTGATGCTGCTACTGCTGTTAAGAATGCAAAAGCTGGTCAAGTGCAATACCGTACAGATAAGGGCGGTATTATCCACTGTACAATCGGCCGTGCTTCTTTCACCGTTGAGCAGTTGCAAGGTAACTTGTTAGCTTTGGTTGATGCTTTAAATAAAGCAAAACCAACTTCAACAAAAGGTGTTTACCTTAAGAAATTATCTATTTCTAGTACTATGGGTGCTGGTGTACGTGTAGATCAAGCAAGTTTAGTAGCTTAATAAAGAATGATGATTGGACTTGCTAAGCTAAGTCCAATCGCAAAGGGCTTTGGGCTCATTGATTAGTTAATTAACTTGACGAATCAATGAGGTTATCAAAGACCGTAGGTGTCCGAAAGGGCTTAATGTCAGTGGTTTATAAGTGGGTGAAGAAGTGCTGGTGTGAGTATATGCGCTTTAACCTCTGCTTTAAATTTGCTAAACCCTACGCAGATGGCGCATCCCTAAACAGGAAAAGTATCTCCTAGTGAATGATCGCCGTAAAATGGTTTTTAGTGTTTCTGATACTAAGAGCAGATTCTGTTTTAGTAATAACTTTATTATTCTTTAATTTTATTATTTAGGCAGAGATTTTAACGGAAGGAGAAGACCTTGAGTCTAAATCTTACAGAGAAAAAAGCAGTAGTTGCTGAAGTAAGCGCGCAAGTTGCGGAAGCTCAAGCAATTGTTCTTGCTGAATATCGTGGTATGGGCGTGGCTGACATGACTGTATTACGTGCAGATGCTAGAAAATCAGGCGTGTATCTACGTGTGTTGAAAAACTCATTAGTACGCCGTGCAGTTGAAGGCACAGCATTTTCAGCATTAGCAGACAGCATGATTGGCCCATTGGTGTTTGGTATTTCATCAGACCCAGTTGCTGCGGCTAAAGTGTTGAACAATTTTGCAAAAACTAACGACAAGTTCGTGATTAAAGCGGGTGCTATTCCGAATCAGTTAATGGATGTTGCTGGCGTACAAGCCTTAGCATCTACACTAAGTCGTGATGAATTGCTTGCTAAGTTTGCTCGTACGCTCAACGAAGTGCCAACCAAATTCGCTCGCGCGATGGCGGCAATTCGTGATGCTAAAGAAGCAGCTTAATTCATTTAACTACATTATTAAATTATAGGAAATATTCAAAATGGCTATTACAAATGCAGAAATTTTAGATGCAGTAGGCAGTATGTCAGTTTTAGATTTGACAGCATTTATTAAAGAAATCGAAGAAAAATTTGGCGTATCAGCAGCAGCGGTAGCTGTAGCAGCTGGTGCTGCAGGTGCTCCAGCAGCAGCAGCAGCTGAGCAAACTGAATTCACAGTGTTTATTTTAACGGCTGGCGAACAAAAAGTTAGCGCAATTAAAGCTGTTCGTGAATTAACTGGTTTAGGTTTGAAAGAAGCTAAAGACTTAGTTGATGGCGCACCAAAAGCTGTTAAAGAAGGCGTAAACAAAGCTGATGCTGATGCAGCATTGAAAAAATTGATTGAAGCTGGTGCAACTGGCGAAATTAAGTAATCACTTTGTTTTAGTGTGATTTAGGCTGACGGGAAACCGTCAGCCTTCGCCGTTTCTAGCTGCGTAAAAAATGTAACAAAATGTAATTAAATTTCGTACTTAACATGAAGTTAGAAATAAAAATACTTTCAACGTTTTAGATTCAACTCTATAACAAGTATTTTAATTTCTGCCCTCAAACAATAGGAGATGCAATGAGCTATTCCTTCACCGAAAAGAAGCGCCTTCGTAAAAGTTTCGCCAAGCGCGAAAGTGTTCAAGAAATTCCATACTTGCTTGCAATGCAGTTAGAGTCATATAAAGCATTCTTACAAGCAGAAATTCCAGCAGATAAGCGTACAGAAGATGGTTTACAGTCAACTTTCGCTTCAGTTTTCCCTATCATCAGCCATTCAGGTAACGCACGTTTAGATTACGTAAGTTATCAATTAGGTGCTGAGCCTTTTGATGTAAAAGAGTGTCAACAGCGTGGTTTAACTTACGCTGCACCTTTGCGCGTAAAAGTCCGTTTGACCATTATGGACAAAGAAGCTTCTAAACCAACGGTTAAAGAAGTGAAAGAGCAAGAAGTTTACATGGGCGAATTGCCTTTGATGACGGAGAATGGCTCGTTTGTGATTAACGGTACTGAGCGTGTGATTGTTTCTCAATTGCATCGTAGCCCAGGCGTGTTCTTTGAGCATGACCGTGGTAAAACGCATAGCTCAGGCAAATTGTTATTCTCGGCACGTATTATTCCTTACCGTGGCTCATGGTTAGATTTCGAGTTTGATCCTAAAGACTACTTGTATTTCCGTATTGATCGTCGCCGTAAAATGCCAGTGACCATTTTGCTTAAAGCACTTGGTTACACACCAGAGCAAATTATTGCTACATTCTTTGATTTCGATACATTCCACGTCAGTGCAAAAGGTGTTGAGTTCACATTAGTACCAGATCGCCTACGTGGCGAAGTTGCTAAGTTCGACATCGTCGCTAAAGATGGTGAAGTATTAGTTGCTAAAGACAAACGTATTACCGTAAAACATATCCGTGATATGGAAAAAGCTGGTGTAAGCAAAATTGCTGTGCCACAAGACTTTATTCTAGGTCGTGCGATTGGTAAAAATATTGTCGATAAAGAAACTGGTGAAATCGTTGCGAATGCCAATGATGAAATTACAGAATCGTTGTTAGAGAAATTAGTCGACGCAAAAGTAGGCGAAATTAACACGCTCTATTCTAATGATTTAGACCACGGCGACTATATCTCTCAAACATTACGTATTGATGAAATTCCTGACCAATACAGCGCACGTGTTGCGATTTACCGCATGATGCGCCCAGGCGAGCCACCAACTGAAGATTCAGTTGAAGCTTTATTTAACGGTTTATTCTTCAATGAAGATCGTTATGACTTGTCACGTGTTGGTCGTATGAAGTTTAACCGTCGCGCATTCCCAGAGAAAGCGGAAGACCGTCAATCAAACTGGATGCGCAAGTTCTACGAGACTGTAGGCCCACGTGGTGCTGAAGGTGCTTATATCCTTTCAAATGACGATATTCTTGCTGTTATCGGCGTGTTGCTTGAGTTACGCAATGGCCGCGGCGAGATTGATGATATTGACCATTTAGGTAATCGTCGTATTCGTTCAGTTGGTGAGTTGGCAGAGAATCAATTCCGCACAGGTTTGGTTCGTGTAGAACGCGCTGTTAAAGAGCGTTTGTCACAAGCTGAGTCGGATAACTTAATGCCACATGACTTGATTAACGCTAAACCAGTGTCTAGCGCGATTCGTGAATTCTTTGGTTCAAGCCAATTGTCACAATTTATGGATCAAACCAATCCATTGTCTGAAATTACGCATAAACGTCGTATTTCTGCATTAGGCCCAGGCGGTTTGACACGTGAACGCGCAGGTTTCGAAGTGCGCGACGTTCACTCTACTCACTATGGCCGTATGTGTCCAATTGAAACGCCAGAGGGTCCAAACATTGGTTTGATTAACTCTTTAGCTCTGTACGCACGTACTAACGAATACGGTTTCTTAGAAACACCGTATCGCCGTGTTGAAGGCAATAAAGTATCTGACACCATTGACTATCTTTCAGCGATTGAAGAAAGTCAGTACATGATCGCGCAAGCGAATACAGACTTAGATACTAAGAACATGTTTGTTGAAGACTTGGTTTCATCACGTCATCACAACGAGTTCACAATGACTCAGCCAGACCGCGTTCAATATATGGACGTTGCGCCAGGTCAAATTGTATCTGTTGCGGCTTCATTGATTCCATTCTTGGAACACGATGATGCGAACCGCGCATTGATGGGTGCCAACATGCAGCGTCAAGCAGTGCCATGTCTACGTGCTGAAAAAGCCGTGGTTGGTACGGGTATTGAACGTACGGTTGCGGTTGACTCTGGTACTACAGTGCAAGCACGTCGTGGCGGTTTAGTGGATTACGTTGATTCAGGCCGTATTGTGGTTCGTGTCAACGATGACGAAGCAAAAGATGGTGAAGTTGGTGTAGATATTTACAACTTAACTAAATATACGCGTTCAAACCAAAACACAAACATTAACCAACGTCCTTTAGTTCGCGTAGGCGATAAATTGGCGCGTGGTGATGTGATTGCGGATGGTGCTTCTACGGATATGGGTGAATTGGCTTTAGGTCAAAACATGTTAGTAGGCTTTATGCCTTGGAACGGTTATAACTACGAAGACTCGATTTTGATTTCTGAGCGCGTTGTGGCTGATGATCGTTACACTTCAATTCACATTGAAGAGTTAACTGTTGTTGCTCGCGATACGAAACTTGGTGCTGAAGAGATTACACAGGATATTTCAAACCTAAGCGAGCGTATGTTAGGTCGTTTAGATGAAGTGGGTATTATCTATATTGGTGCTGATGTTGAAGCGGGTGATGTACTTGTTGGTAAAGTGACACCAAAAGGTGAAACGCAACTGACACCAGAAGAGAAGTTGTTACGCGCTATTTTCGGTGAAAAAGCATCTGACGTTAAAGATACTTCATTGCGCGTGCCTTCAGGCATGAGCGGTACAGTGATTGACGTACAAGTATTTACCCGTGAAGGTTTAGAGCGTGATTCACGTGCACAACAAATTATCGATGATCAGCTAACGCATTACAAACAAGACTTAGCTGACCAAATGCGTATTGTTGAAGACGATGCATTCGGTCGTATCCGTCGTTTGATTGAAGGTAAAACTGCCACTGGCGGTCCTAACAAACTGAAAAAAGGCGATACTTTAACTGCTGAGTACTTGGCATCAGTAGGTCGCTATGACTGGTTTGATATTCGCTTAACTGACGAAGAAACAGCGCGTCAATTAGAGCAGTTAAAAGACAGTTTGGCACAAGCGCGTGTTAACTTTGACAGCAAGTTTGAAGAGAAAAAACGTAAATTAACGCAAGGCGATGAGTTGCCAGCTGGCGTACAAAAAATGGTTAAAGTGTATTTAGCTGTTAAACGTCGCATTCAGCCTGGTGATAAAATGGCTGGTCGTCACGGTAACAAGGGTGTTATTTCAAAAATCTGCCCAATTGAAGATATGCCGCACATGGCGGATGGTACACCAATGGACATCGTGTTGAACCCGCTAGGCGTTCCTTCACGTATGAACATCGGTCAGATTTTAGAGGTTCACTTGGGTTGGGCTGCTAAAGGTCTAGGTTTGCGTATTGATGAAATGTTGCGTGAAGAAGCTAAAGTGGCTGAAATTCGCAAGTTCCTTGAGCAAATCTACAACGACAGCACAGGTAAAAAAGAAGACATCAATTCGTTTACTGACACTGAAGTATTAGAGCTTGCACGCAACTTAACAAACGGTGTGCCTTTTGCAACGCCAGTGTTTGATGGTGCGGCAGAATCTGATATTAAAGCGATGCTTGATTTAGCTTACCCTGATGATGCAGCACGTACAAAACAGTTGCAATTCCATGCTGGTAAAACACAAGTAACATTGTTTGATGGTCGTACTGGTGATGCATTTGAACGTCCAGTGACAGTTGGTTATATGCACGTATTGAAATTGCATCACTTGGTGGATGACAAAATGCATGCACGTTCAACAGGTCCGTATTCTCTTGTTACGCAACAACCATTGGGCGGTAAAGCTCAATTCGGTGGTCAGCGTTTCGGTGAGATGGAGGTTTGGGCGCTTGAAGCTTATGGTGCTTCATATACATTGCAAGAAATGCTGACAGTGAAGTCTGATGACGTGACTGGCCGTACAAAAGTATATGAAAATATTGTTAAAGGCGAACACAAAATTGATGCTGGTATGCCGGAATCATTCAACGTGTTAGTGAAAGAAATTCGTTCACTTGCTATCGACATTGACCTAGACCGCAATTAATTTATATACATGCGCCCTCAAGTGGGCGCATTGTAAGGAGAACAGACTTGAAAGCTCTATTAGACTTATTTAAGCAAGTTACCCAAGAAGAAGAGTTCGATGCTATTAAGATCGCACTCGCTTCACCTGAAAAAATCCGTTCATGGTCATATGGCGAAGTTAAAAAGCCAGAAACTATCAACTACCGTACATTCAAGCCTGAGCGTGATGGCTTGTTCTGTGCAAAAATCTTTGGCCCGATAAAAGATTACGAGTGCCTATGCGGTAAATACAAACGCTTAAAACATCGCGGTGTAATTTGTGAAAAATGTGGCGTTGAAGTGACATTGTCAAAAGTGCGTCGTGAGCGTATGGGTCATATTGACCTAGCATCACCAGTAGCGCATATTTGGTTCTTGAAGTCATTACCAAGCCGTTTAGGTATGGTGTTGGATATTGCTTTACGTGATATTGAGCGCGTATTGTACTTTGAAGCATTTATCGTAGTGGATCCAGGCATGACGCCGCTTACACGCGGTCAGTTGTTAACTGAAGATGACTACTTGGCAAAAGTTGAAGAATACGGCGACGAATTCAATGCTGTCATGGGTGCAGAAGCGGTGCGTGAGTTATTACGTACAATGGATATTGAGCGTGAAGTGGTTCAATTACGTCAAGATCTGGGCGCAACAGGCTCTGAAGCAAAAATCAAGAAAATTGCAAAACGCTTGAAAGTACTAGAAGCGTTCCAAAAATCTGGTATTAAGCCAGAGTGGATGATTCTTGAAATCTTGCCGGTATTGCCACCAGAATTACGTCCATTAGTACCATTGGATGGTGGACGATTTGCAACGTCTGATTTGAACGATTTATATCGTCGCGTGATTAACCGTAACAACCGCTTAAAACGTTTGTTAGAGTTAAAAGCACCTGAAATTATCGTACGTAATGAAAAACGTATGTTGCAAGAAGCGGTGGATTCACTATTAGATAACGGTCGTCGCGGCAAAGTGATGACTGGTGCTAACAAGCGTCCATTGAAATCATTGGCTGACATGATTAAAGGTAAAGGCGGTCGTTTCCGTCAGAACTTGTTGGGTAAACGTGTGGATTACTCAGGTCGTTCAGTAATTGTGGTTGGTCCACAACTGAAATTGCACCAATGTGGTTTACCTAAGAAAATGGCTTTGGAATTGTTCAAACCATTCATTTTCCATAAATTGGAAGTGTTAGGTATTGCAACAACGATTAAAGCTGCGAAGAAAAAAGTAGAAGAAGAAGGACCAGAAGTTTGGGATATTCTCGAGGATGTTATCCGCGAGCATCCAGTATTACTTAACCGTGCACCTACATTGCACCGTTTAGGTATTCAAGCTTTTGAGCCGATCTTGATCGAAGGTAAAGCGATTCAATTGCACCCATTAGTTTGCGCGGCATTCAACGCCGACTTCGATGGTGACCAAATGGCTGTTCACGTTCCATTGAGCTTAGAAGCGCAAATGGAAGCACGTACTTTAATGTTGGCTTCAAACAACGTGTTGTCTCCAGCAAACGGTGAACCAATTATTGTGCCGTCACAAGATATCGTGTTGGGTCTTTATTACATGACGCGTGAAAGAGTAGCCGCTCGCGGTGAAGGCATGCGCTTTGCTGATGTTAAAGAAGTGCAACGTGTGTATGACCAAGGCTTAATTGACCTTCATGCCAAAGTTACCGTGCGTATTAAAGAATACGAGCTAGATTTAGACGGCGTTAAAACTGAAAAAATCAATCGTTACGAAACAACGGTAGGCCGTGCATTATTGTCACAAATTCTACCTGCTGGTTTAGCTTATAGCAATCTAGATAAGGCATTGAAAAAGAAAGAAATTTCTAAATTAATCAATGCTTCATTCCGTAAGGTGGGTATCCGCGAAACAGTTATATTCGCTGATAAGCTTAAAGATGCTGGTTACTCATACGCAACTAAAGCTGGTATCTCTATCAGTATTAACGATATGTTAGTACCAAAAGAAAAAGGCGGGTTGATTGCTGCTGCTGAATCTGAAGTGAAAGAAATTGAAGATCAGTACGTTTCAGGCTTGGTAACTCAAGGTGAGCGTTACAATAAAGTGGTGGATATTTGGGGTCGTGCAAGTGATAAAGTTGCTGATGCCATGATGAAGCAACTTAAAGAAGAAGATGTATTAGACGCTGATGGCAAGCAAGTGAAAGACAAAGCAGGTAAAGTGCTACGTCAAGAATCATTCAATGCTATTTACATGATGGCCGACTCTGGTGCGCGTGGTTCTGCAGCGCAGATTCGTCAGTTAGCTGGTATGCGTGGTTTGATGGCTAAACCAGATGGTTCTATCATTGAAACGCCAATTAAAGCGAACTTCCGTGATGGTCTAAACGTATTGCAATACTTTATTTCAACCCACGGTGCTCGTAAGGGTCTAGCCGATACTGCGTTGAAAACAGCGAACTCTGGTTACTTAACACGTCGTCTAGTGGACGTAACGCAAGATTTAGTCGTGACTGAAATTGACTGTGGTACTAGTGATGGTTTGGTGACTAAAGCCTTAGTAAAAGGCGGTGAAGTAATTGAGCCGTTGCACGATCGTATTTTAGGTCGTACTGCTGCGCTTGATGTAGTTAACCCAGAAACGCAAGAAGTGATTTACCCAGCAGGTACATTATTGGGTGAAGATGAAGTTGAGCACCTTGATGCGCTTGGTATTGATGAAGTGAAAGTGCGTACTGCACTTACCTGTGATACGCGTTACGGCATCTGTGCTAAATGTTATGGACGCGACCTAGGTCGTGGCAAATTGATTAGTATGGGTGAAGCTGTAGGTGTGATTGCGGCGCAATCAATCGGTGAGCCTGGTACGCAGTTGACAATGCGTACGTTCCATATTGGTGGTGCGGCATCACGTGCGGCTTCAGTGTCGCAAGTTGAAGGTAAGTCTAACGGTGTGTTGAACTTCACTTCTACGATGCGTTACGTAACGAATGCGCGTAATGAGCAAGTAGTGATTTCACGTAATGGTGAAGTGATTATTGCTGATGAAAACGGTCGTGAGCGTGAGCGTCATAAAGTGCCATACGGCGCAACATTGCAAATTACTGATGGTAAAACTGTAAAAGCGGGTCAAGCGATTGCAACTTGGGATCCACATACCCGCCCAATTATTACTGAGTACGCGGGTCAAATTAAATTTGAAAACGTGGAAGAAGGTATTACCGTTGCTAAGCAAATCGATGATGTAACAGGTTTGTCATCATTGGTAGTGATCGATCCTAAACAACGTGCTGGCCAAACTAAAGGTCTGCGTCCACAAGTTAAATTGCTGGATGCTAATGGCGTTGAAGTGAAAATTACGGGTAGTGAGCAGTCTGTCAATACGACATTCCAATTGGGTTGCATTATTACTGTTAAAGATGGTCAAGCAGTAGGCGTTGGTGAAGTGATTGCACGTATTCCACAAGAATCATCTAAAACACGTGATATTACTGGGGGTCTTCCACGCGTCGCTGAGTTGTTTGAAGCACGTTCACCAAAAGATGCAGGTATGTTAGCTGAAGTGACAGGTACAGTGTCGTTCGGTAAAGATACTAAAGGTAAACAACGTTTAGTGATTACTGATTTAGATGGCATCACCAGCGAGTTCTTGATTCCTAAAGATAAACACGTAACGGCGCATGATGGCCAAGTGGTGACTAAAGGTGAGAGCATTGTTGATGGCCCAGCTGAACCGCAAGATATCTTGCGGTTACAAGGTCGTGAAGCTTTAGCACGTTATATTATCGATGAAGTGCAAGACGTTTATCGTTTACAAGGTGTAAAGATTAACGATAAGCATATTGAGGTGATTGTACGCCAAATGCTACGTCGTGTACGTGTGACAGATGCTGGCGATACAACCTTCATCATGGGTGAGCAAGTTGAGCGCGCAGATCTATTGTCGCAAAATGAGCAAGTTGTTCTTGAAAATAAACGCCCAGCTGAATTTGAGTATGTGTTGCTAGGTATTACTAAAGCATCATTATCTACAGATTCATTTATCTCTGCGGCTTCGTTCCAGGAAACAACACGTGTGTTAACTGAAGCGGCTATTTTAGGTAAACGTGATGAATTGCGTGGCTTGAAAGAAAACGTGATTGTTGGACGCTTGATTCCAGCAGGTACGGGCTTGGCATACCATGATGCGCGCAAGCGTGCGGCGGTAGCAGGCAGCGCTCCAGCTAAAGAAATTCCAGCTGAAGCATTATTTACGGAAGCTGAAGTTCCAGCGGTAGAAGTAGTAAGTGAAACGGCAGCAGAATAAAATCAAACAATTAAAGGCTTGACAATAAAAGTCAGGCTAAATAGAATGTTGGGTTTTTCAGGATAGCTAAATTGTCAGCGATGACATTGCTATCCTGATTTGTTTTGCAAAATTTTAAAAGTAATATTTGAAGACATCAATTTAGATGACTTAAATTAGGGATTAGGGCAATGCCAACCATCAATCAGTTAATACGCAAACCACGCGCTAAAGTGGTCACAAAAAGTAAAGTGCCAGCACTTGAATCATGTCCACAAAAACGTGGTGTATGTACTCGTGTTTATACAACAACACCTAAAAAGCCGAACTCAGCTTTACGTAAAGTTGCAAAAGTACGTTTGACTAATGGCTACGAAGTGATTAGCTATATCGGCGGTGAAGGTCATAACTTGCAAGAGCATAGCGTGGTATTGCTACGTGGTGGTCGTGTAAAAGATTTGCCGGGTGTGCGTTACCATATGGTACGTGGTAGTTTGGATACGGCCGGTGTTAAAGACCGTAAGCAATCACGTTCTAAATACGGTGCTAAACGTCCTAAAGCGGGTAAAGCAGCGTAATTTACTTTGCGTAATGTGTTCGTAATGTATTGCGCATAAGATATGCATTTAAGCGGCTGAGATGCCTTGCTAATGTATTTGCTAGCAAAATTAATTTAATAGAATAGAGAAAATAATGCCAAGACGTAGAGAAGTCCCCAAACGCAACATTCTTCCTGATCCAAAATTTGGAAGCCAAGAAGTATCAAAATTTGTAAACGTATTAATGACAGGTGGTAAAAAATCTGTTGCAGAGCGTATTCTATACGGTGCGTTTGATCAAATTACTGCTAAAACAGGTAAAGATGCTTTGGAAGTATTTACCCTTGCATTAACAAACTTACGTCCATTAGTGGAAGTTAAAAGCCGTCGTGTTGGTGGTGCTAACTATCAGGTGCCAGTTGAAGTGCGTCCTAACCGTCGTAGTGCCTTGGCGATGCGTTGGATGCGTGATGCAGCGCGTAAACGTGGTGAGAAGTCAATGGGCTTACGTTTAGCTGCTGAGTTAACTGAAGCTTCTGAAGGGCGTGGTTCAGCAATGAAAAAACGTGAAGAAGTTCACCGTATGGCAGAAGCGAATAAAGCATTCTCACATTTCAGATTCTAATATTTGAATGTTGTTTGTTTGGCCTAAGTAAGTGCTTAGGCTATTTGCATCGCTCTTTAAGAATTTAAGCAATAATATTTAAGTAAAGGTAATAGCCGTGGCTCGTATAACCCCTATTGAACGCTATCGTAACATTGGTATTTCTGCGCACATTGATGCAGGTAAAACTACAACGACTGAACGTATCTTGTTTTACACAGGCGTAAACCACAAAATTGGTGAAGTGCACAATGGTGCTGCAACAATGGACTGGATGGAGCAAGAGCAGGAGCGCGGTATTACTATTACTTCAGCGGCAACTACTTGCTTCTGGAAAGGTATGGCTGGTCAATTTGATCAACACCGTATTAATATTATTGATACTCCAGGCCACGTTGACTTTACGATCGAAGTAGAGCGTTCAATGCGTGTGCTTGATGGTGCATGTATGGTGTATTGTGCTGTGGGTGGTGTTCAACCTCAGTCTGAAACTGTATGGCGCCAAGCAAATAAATACAAAGTGCCTCGCTTAGCGTTCGTTAATAAAATGGACCGTGCTGGTGCTAACTTCTTTAAAGTGTACGATCAAATGCGTGCGCGTCTAAAAGCAAATCCAATTCCTTTACAAGTGCCAATCGGTGCGGAAGATAAATTCGAAGGCGTTGTTGATCTAATTAAGATGAAAGCTATCTACTGGGATGATGCTTCACAAGGTATGAAGTTTGACTACCGTGAAATTCCAGCAGACTTAAAAGCTGAATGTGATAAATGGCGCGAAAACATGGTGGAAGCGGCAGCTGAAGCTACTGAAGAGTTGATGAATAAATACCTTGAAGAAGGTGATTTGTCAGAAGCTGACATCATGGCTGGTTTGCGTATGCGTACTATCGCCTTTGAAATTGTACCGATGGTGTGTGGTTCAGCTTTCAAAAACAAAGGTGTTCAAGCCATGTTGGATAAAGTTGTTGAGTTGATGCCAGCTCCAACAGATATTCCTCCAACTAAAGCTGAAGACGGTGAAGGTAATGAAATCCGCCTTAGAGCTTCTGATGATGAGAAATTCTCAGCGTTGGCATTTAAAATCATGACTGACCCGTTTGTTGGCCAATTGATTTTCTTCCGCGTTTATTCTGGTGTAATTAACGCGGGTGACACGGTGTACAACCCAATTAAGGGTAAAAAAGAGCGTATCGGTCGTATCGTGCAAATGCACGCAAATACACGTGAGCCTCTAACAGAGGTTCGTGCAGGTGATATTGCTGCAGCTATTGGTTTGAAAGAAGCGACTACAGGTGATACTTTATGTAGCTTGAATGATGAAATCATTTTAGAGCGCATGATATTCCCGGAACCAGTGATTCACGTTGCTGTTGAGCCAAAAACAAAAGCTGACCAAGAAAAAATGGGTGTTGCTTTAAACCGCTTGGCGCAAGAAGACCCATCTTTCCGTGTGAAAACCGATGAAGAAACAAACCAAACGATTATTTCTGGTATGGGTGAGTTGCATCTTGAGATTCTAGTAGACCGTATGCGTCGTGAATTTAACGTTGAAGCTAACGTTGGTGCGCCGCAAGTGGCTTACCGTGAAGCGATTAAGAAAAAGGTTGAAGTTGAAGGTAAATTCGTTAAACAATCTGGTGGTAAAGGTCAGTATGGTCATGTGTGGCTAATTCTTGAACCAAATGAGCCAGGTAAAGGTTTTGAATTTATCGATCAAATTAAGGGCGGTACAGTTCCGCGCGAGTTTATTCCTGCTGTTGAAAAAGGTTTACGTGAGACTATTCCGTCAGGCGTATTAGCTGGCTTCCCAGTAGTAGACGTTAAAGTGACATTGTTTGATGGTTCATACCATGATGTTGACTCGAACGAAAACGCCTTTAAGATGGCAGCTTCAATCGGTTTCAAAGATGGTATGCGTAAAGCAGACCCAATCTTGCTAGAGCCTATGATGGCTGTAGAAGTTGAAACGCCTGAAGATTACATGGGCGACATCATGGGTGACTTGTCATCTCGTCGCGGTATGATTCAAGGTATGGAAGATAATGCAACAGGCAAAGTGTTGCGCGCTGAAGTGCCATTGGCTGAAATGTTTGGTTACTCAACCACTGTGCGTTCGTTGTCGCAAGGTCGCGCAAGCTATAGCATGGAATTTAAGCACTACACAGAAGCACCAAGAAACGTGGCTGAAGCCATTATGAATAAGAAGTAATTAAAAACTATTCTTAATATATTAAATTTAAAGGAAAATTAAATGGCAAAAGGTAAATTTGAGCGGACCAAGCCGCACGTTAACGTAGGCACAATTGGCCACGTTGACCATGGTAAAACAACACTAACAGCAGCGATTACCACAATCCTGTCTAAAAAATTCGGTGGCGAAGCAAAAGCCTACGATCAAATTGACGCAGCACCAGAAGAAAAAGCACGTGGTATTACCATTAACACAGCCCACGTTGAATATGAAACAGCTAACCGTCACTACGCACACGTAGACTGTCCAGGCCACGCCGACTATGTTAAAAACATGATCACCGGTGCAGCACAAATGGATGGCGCGATCTTAGTATGTTCAGCTGCTGATGGTCCTATGCCACAAACACGTGAACACATCCTATTGGCACGTCAAGTTGGTGTACCATACATCGTTGTATACCTAAACAAAGCAGACTTAGTAGACGATGCTGAACTATTAGAACTAGTTGAAATGGAAGTACGTGACTTACTAAGCAAATACGACTTCCCAGGTGACGATACACCAATTATCACAGGCTCAGCACGTGCAGCATTAGAAGGCGATCAAACAGAAATCGGTGAACCATCAATCTTCCGTCTAGCAGAAGCGTTAGATACCTACATCCCAATGCCAGAACGCGCCATCGACGGTACATTCCTCATGCCAGTTGAAGACGTATTCTCAATCTCAGGTCGTGGTACTGTAGTAACAGGCCGTATCGAACGTGGTATTGTAAAAGTCGGTGATGAAATTGAAATTGTTGGTCTAAAACCAACCGTAAAAACCACCTGTACTGGTGTTGAAATGTTCCGTAAACTACTAGACCAAGGTATGGCTGGTGATAACGTAGGTGTATTACTACGTGGTACAAAACGTGAAGACATCGAACGTGGTCAAGTATTAGCTAAATCAGGCTCAATCAAACCACACACAAAATTCACAGCAGAAATCTACGTGCTAGGTAAAGATGAAGGTGGTCGTCACACACCATTCTTCCAAGGTTACCGTCCACAATTCTACTTCCGTACCACAGACGTAACGGGTGCAGTAGAATTGCCAGAAGGCACAGAAATGGTGATGCCAGGTGATAACGTATCAATCGTAGTCACATTGATCTCCCCAATCGCGATGGAAGAAGGCTTACGCTTCGCTATCCGTGAAGGTGGTCGTACTGTGGGTGCTGGTGTGGTAGCTAAAATCATCGAGTAAGATGATTTTAACTAAAGCATATTGAGTAATTGTAATAAATAGGTAGTTTAATCAAGCGGCAGAGTGAACTCTGCCGTTTCGCTCTTTGAAAAGTAGTAAATTAGAAAGGCAGTAAATAATGTCAACACAGAAAATTCGTATTCGTCTTAAAGCATTTGACTATCGTTTGATTGATCAGTCAGCTCAAGAGATCGTAGAAACTGCCAAACGTACAGGCGCTGTGGTAAAAGGTCCAGTGCCATTACCAACACGCATCGAACGTTTTGATATTTTACGTTCACCTCACGTTAATAAAACTTCACGTGATCAGTTCGAGATTCGTACACACCAACGTTTGATGGATATTGTTGATCCAACAGATAAAACAGTGGATGCGTTAATGAAGTTAGATTTGCCAGCTGGTGTGGATGTGGAAATCAAGCTGTAAGAATTTAAGTAGTAAAAATGTTGTTGTAATAAACTGGTTGTAAAAATATTGAGGGTTCGGTATAATCCGCCCTCTTTCACAGAAGTCGGTCAATTGTAATCGACTTTTTAACTAAATAATAAGGATACGATCATGAGCTTAGGGCTTATTGGTCGCAAAGTGGGTATGACCCGCGTGTTTACTGAGGACGGCGCAAGCATCCCAGTAACCGTGTTGGAAGTTGTACCTAACCGCGTGACACAGATCAAGACGATCGCAAGCGATGGCTATACTGGCCTTCAAGTTGCTTACGGTACACGTCGTGCTAGCCGCATCAACAGTGCATTGACTGGGCATTATGCCAAGTCAGGTTCTGCTGCAGGCGCTGGTATACATGAATTCCCAGTGACTAGTGATGTTTTGGCTAATTACACTGCAGGCGCAAATATCTCTGTTGATATTTTCCAAGCGGGTCAAATAGTAGACGTTACTGGTATTTCTTTGGGTAAAGGCTTTGCTGGTGCTATCAAGCGTCATCACTTTAAGTCTAACCGCGCATCTCACGGTAACTCTAAATCACATAACGTACCTGGTTCTATTGGTATGGCGCAGGATCCAGGTCGAGTATTCCCTGGTAAGCGTATGCCTGGTCACTTAGGTGCAACTAAGGTAACAACACAGAACCTAGAAATCGTTCGTGTTGATGCTGAGCGTAACCTATTGTTGATTAAAGGTGCAATCCCTGGTTCTAAAGGCGGCGATGTTGTTGTGCGCCCAGCTATTAAAGCTAAGCTTCAGAAGGGGATGAAATAATGGAACTGAAATTACAAGACAAAAATGGTAAAGCGGTTAAAGTTGGCGTAACTGTATCTGACGATACTTTTGGTCGTGAATTTAACGAAGCTTTAGTGCATCAAGTGGTTGTAGCTTACATGGCTAATGCCCGTACAGCAACACGTGCACAAAAAGGCCGTGGTAATGTTGCGCATACTACGCACAAGCCATACGCACAAAAAGGAACGGGTAATGCACGTGCTGGTATGACGTCTAGCCCAATCTGGCGTGGAGGCGGCCGTGCATTTCCTAGCTCACCGCTAGAAAACTTCAGTCATAAAATTAACCGTAAAGCTTACCGTGCTGGTATGCAAACGATTTTATCTGAATTAGTTCGTCAAGAGCGTTTGAATGTGGTTGAAGAATTTGTTGTAGCTACCCCTAAAACTAAAGCTTTTGCTGAGAAAATTAAAAATCTAGGTTTTGAAGGCGGCGTATTAGTGCTGACTGATGGCTTTGATGAAAACTTATATTTATCTTCACGTAACTTGATTAACGTCATGGTGGTTGAAGCGCAATTTGCTGACCCAGTCAGCTTAGTGCGTTTCCCAAATGTAGTGGCTACAGTTGCTGCGGTGAAGAAACTTGAGGAGATGTTAGCATGATGACCGCTATGACTAAAACTCAAGATCGCTTGTTGCAAGTAATCTTAGCACCACAAATCACTGAAAAAGCAACTTACATTGCTGATAAGCATCAGCAAATTGCTTTCATCGTACGTACTGATGCAACTAAACCAGAAATCAAAGCTGCAGTTGAGCTTGTTTTTAAAGTTGAAGTTGAAAAAGTTTCTACGATCAATGTTGGTGGTAAAACAAAGCGCGCTGGCAAAAGTATGGGCAAGCGTAAAGACTGGAAAAAAGCTTATGTAAGCTTGAAGCCAGGCCAAGAAATTAACTTCGCAGCGGCTGAATAAGGAGAGATGAGATGGCATTAGTTAAAGTCAAGCCAACGTCCCCGGGTCGTCGTGGTGTAGTAAAGGTGGTAACACCTGACCTTTATAAAGGTAAACCACACGCACCGCTGTTGGAGAGTCAAAGTAGAAACGCAGGTCGTAATAATAACGGCCGTATTACAGTGCGTCACCAAGGTGGTGGTCATAAGCAGCATTATCGTTTAATTGACTTCTTACGCAATAAAGCTGGTATTCCAGCGACAGTGGAACATATTGAATATGATCCAAACCGTACGGCACACATTGCTTTGCTTTGTTATGCTGATGGTGAGCGTCGTTATATTATCGCTCCACGTGGCGTAAGTGCTGGTATGCAATTAATTAGTGGTTCAGAAGCGCCTATTAAAGTAGGTAACGCGATGCCGCTACGTAACATTCCAGTAGGTAGCACGATTCACTGTATCGAATTGCAGCCTGGTAAAGGTGCGCAAATTGCTCGTTCAGCAGGTACTTCAGTACAATTGCTAGCGCGTGAAGGTGCTTATGCTCAATTGCGTTTACGTTCAGGTGAAGTTCGCCGCGTACACGTTGATTGCATGGCAACTTTAGGTGAAGTGGGTAATGAAGAGCATTCACTACGCTCAATCGGTAAAGCTGGTGCAATGCGCTGGCGTGGTGTTCGCCCAACCGTTCGCGGTGTGGTGATGAACCCGGTAGATCACCCGCATGGTGGTGGTGAAGGTCGTACAGCTGCAGGTATGAATCCAGTTAGCCCATGGGGTGTTAAAACTAAAGGTTATCGTACACGTAGTAGTAAGCGTACAGATAATATGCGTATTAGTCGTCGTCCGAGAGGCGTAAGGTAATTTATGGCACGTTCACTTAAAAAAGGTCCATTTATTGATGGTCATTTGGCTAAAAAAGTAGAGGTTGCAGCTGCAGCGCGCGATCGTAAACCAATTAAGACTTGGTCACGTCGCTCTACAATTTTCCCGGATTTTATCGGTCTTACTATTGCAATTCATAATGGTAAGCAACACATTCCAGTGTTGATTTCTGAAAACATGGTAGGTCACAAGCTCGGTGAATTTGCGTTAACGCGTACATTCAAAGGTCATGCAGCCGACAAAAAAGCTAAGAAGTAGGAGCTGAAGATGCAAGTATCTGCAATATTAAAAGGTGTTCATCTCTCTCCTCAAAAGGCTAGATTGGTGGCAGACCTTGTTCGTGGCAAGAAAGTAGATCACGCACTTAACATTCTTAATTTCACACCTAAAAAGGGTGCTGAGATCATTAAGAAGGTGGTTGAGTCTGCAATCGCTAACGCGGAACATAACAATGGCGCTGATATCGACGAATTGAAAGTTACTTCAATTTATGTTGATAAAGGTATTGTGCTTAAACGTATTCGTCCACGTGCAAAAGGTCGCGCTGGTCGTATTACTAAACCAACCTGTCACATTCATGTGACAGTCGGTAACTAAGGGATAATCATGGGTCAGAAAATTCATCCAATTGGTTTCCGTCTGAGTGTCCAAAAAAACTGGTCCTCACGTTGGTATGCCAATAGCAAGAACTTCCCTGCAATGTTGCAAGGCGACATTAAAGTACGTGAGTTCTTAAATAAAAAATTAGCCAGTGCTGCTGTAAGCCGTATTTTGATTGAGCGTCCTGCAAAGAATGCAAAGATCACTATTTATAGTGCGCGTCCTGGTGTTGTTATCGGTAAAAAAGGTGAGGATATTGAGTCTTTGCGCGCAACTTTACAAGGTTTAATGGGCGTACCAGTTCATTTAAACATTGAGGAAGTTCGTAAGCCTGAAATCGATGCAGCATTGATTGCGCAATCTATTGCTCAACAACTTGAAAAACGCGTGATGTTCCGTCGTGCTATGAAGCGTGCAATGCAAAATGCAATGCGCCTTGGTGCACAAGGTATCAAAATCATGAGTTCAGGTCGTTTAAACGGTATCGAAATTGCTCGTACTGAATGGTATCGTGAAGGCCGTGTGCCATTACATACACTTCGTGCTGACATTGATTACGGTGTTGCTGAAGCTTCAACGACATACGGTATTATCGGTATTAAAGTTTGGGTATTCAAAGGCGAAATCTTTGCTGGTAACGTACAAGCTCCTATCGGCGCTACTACAACTCCAGTTGCTGAGCCAGAGAAAAAAGTAAGAAAGCCGAGGGCTAAAGATGCTACAACCGTCTAGACAAAAATATCGTAAGATGCAAAAAGGCCGTAACAAAGGCATTGCAACTACGGGTAATAAAGTAAGTTTTGGTGATTTTGGTTTGAAAGCAGTAGGCCGCGGCCGTTTAACTGCACGTCAAATTGAAGCTGCTCGTCGCGTTATGACTCGTCACATTAAACGTGGTGGTCGTGTATGGATTCGCATATTCCCGGATCAACCAATTTCTAAAAAACCTGCTGAAGTACGTATGGGTAATGGTAAAGGTAGTACAGAGTACTACGTTGCTCAAATCCAACCAGGTAAAATGTTATACGAGATGGACGGAGTAAGCGAAGAGCTTGCACGTGAAGCGTTCCGTTTGGCTGCTGCAAAGTTGCCAATTGAAACGACATTCATGACTCGCCAAATCGGTAGTTAAGGATAAGGAAGCTAAAATGAAAGCAACCGATTTAAGAGTAAAAAGCGTTGAAGAGCTAAATGCAGAGTTGATTGAATTGCGCCGTGCGCAATTCTCTCTACGTATGCAAGTAGCAACTCAGCAATTATCTAAAGTAGATCAGCTAGGTAAAGTACGCAAAGATGTAGCGCGTGTGAAGCTTGTGTTAGCTGAGAAAGCGAAACAGGCATAATCATGACTGAAACGACAAAAGTAGTACGTAGCTTAACAGGCCGCGTAACAAGCGACAAAATGGATAAAACAGTTACGGTGTTGGTTGAGCGTAAAGTTAAACATCCGTTGATTGGTAAAGTTATTCGCCAGTCTAAAAAGTTTCATGCACATGATGAAACTAACAGCTGTAAAGAAGGTGACATTGTAACGATTGTTGAAAGTCGTCCGCTTTCTAAAACAAAAAACTGGGTTGTTAAAGCAGTTTAAGTAAAAGTAAGTTCAATTAGCGTAATTATTAGTAATAGTAATTGCGCTAATTGATGATGCAAGTTATAATGTTTGGCTATTTAGGCGAGCGACTTTTAGTAAAAAATAAGTCATAAGCTCTCGCCCCAATACTGACCGGGTCTATCGGCCGTGTTAATTGAAAGATAATTTTCAATTAAAAATGGCTGGTGTTGGTTTTAACGGATTAAGTTGGAGTTTATTCTCATGATTCAAATGCAATCTCGGCTTGAAGTTGCCGATAACACTGGTGCGCGCTCTGTGCAATGCATCAAAGTGTTAGGTGGCTCTAAACGTCGCTACGCTGGAATAGGCGATATCATTAAAGTGAGCATCAAAGATGCTGCACCACGTGGTCGCGTAAAAAAAGGCGAAGTTTACAGCGCGGTAGTTGTGCGAACTGCTAAGGGTGTTCGTCGTCCAGACGGCTCATTAGTTAAGTTCGATGGCAATGCTGCGGTACTGTTAAATAATAAGCTAGAACCGATTGGTACCCGTATATTCGGGCCAGTAACACGTGAATTACGTACTGAAAAATTCATGAAAATCGTTTCATTAGCGCCAGAAGTGTTGTAGGAGCTCACATGAACAAAATTCGCAAGGGTGATCAAGTCATCCTAAATACCGGTAAAGACAAAGGTAAGCAAGGTACAGTTATAGGTATTCTTGATTCAGGTCATGTTGTTGTTGAGGGTCTTAACTTGGTTAAGAAACACGCAAAAGCAAACCCGATGAAAGGTATCGCTGGCGGCATCATTGCTAAAGAAATGCCATTAGACATTTCTAACGTTGCTTTATTTAACAGCGCGACCCAAAAAGGTGATCGCGTAGGCTTCAAGACATTAGATGATGGTCGCAAAATTCGCGTATTCAAATCTAATGGCGAAGCAGTGGACGCATAGGAAGAATTATGGCGCGCTTAAAAGATTTTTATAAAGACTCAGTTGTTAAATCTATGACTGAGCAATTTGGTTACACTTCAGTAATGCAAGTGCCTCGTATTGATAAAATCACTCTTAATATGGGTGTTGGCGAAGCGGTTGCAGATAAAAAGGTAATGGAACACGCTGTTGGCGATATGGAAAAAATTGCTGGTCAAAAAGCAATTGTTACTAAAGCTAAAAAATCAGTGGCTGCATTTAAGATTCGTGATGACTATCCTGTTGGTTGTAAAGTAACTTTGCGCCGTGAACGTATGTATGAGTTCTTGGATCGTTTGGTTACTGTAGCAATTCCACGTATTCGTGACTTCCGCGGTATTTCTGCGAAATCATTTGATGGTCGTGGTAACTACAACATGGGTGTTAAAGAGCAAATCATTTTCCCTGAAATTGAATACGATAAAATCGATGCAATTCGCGGAATGAATATCACTATTACAACTACTGCGAAAACGGATGAAGAGGCAAAAGCTTTGCTTGCTGCGTTTAGTTTTCCTTTCAGAGGTTAAGTCATGGCTAAAACCTGTATGACAGAGCGCGAAATCAAACGTCGCGCAACTGTAAGTAAATTCGCTGTAAAACGTGCTGCACTTGAAGCGGCAATGAATGACGTTACTGCAACTGCAGAGAGTCGCCTTGAAGCGCGGATGAAATTCCAAGCGCTTCCACGTAACTCTAGTCCAGTTCGTCTTCGTAATCGTTGTGCTTTAACTGGTCGCCCACGTGGTGTGTTTAGTAAATTCGGTATTGGGCGTAGTAAATTACGCGATTTAATGATGGCTGGCTTCGTGCCGGGCGTTACTAAAGCCAGCTGGTAATAGGAGGATATAGCTATGAGTATGAGTGATCCGATTGCCGACATGTTGACGCGTATTCGTAATGCGCAAATGGTTAACAAAGCGGTTGTTGCTATGCCTTCATCAAATGTTAAGACTGCTATTGCTAGCGTGCTTAAAGAAGAAGGTTACGTAGAAGATTTTGCAGTGCAAACTGAAGGTGGTAAAGCTACTTTAACTATTAGCTTGAAATATTATGCTGGTCGCCCAGTTATTGAGCGTATACAGCGTATTAGCAAGCCGGGTTTGCGTGTATATAAAGGGTCTCAAGAGATTCCTAAAGTAATGAATGGCCTTGGTGTGACGATTATGTCTACATCTAAGGGTGTAATGACAGATCGTAAAGCACAAGCAGCCGGTATCGGTGGCGAAGTGTTGTGCGTAGTGGCTTAAGGAGAAGCAAATGTCACGTGTTGCTAAAAATCCAGTCGCTATTCCAGCTAAAGTTGAAGTGGTATTAAGTGCTAATTCAATTGATGTTAGCGGTCCATTAGGTAAATTATCACATCCACTAACAAGTGCGGTTGTGCTTAAGCGTGAAGGTGAGACGATTACGTTTCAAGCTTCAAGTGATGCGCAACACTCACGTGCAATGTCAGGTACATTGCGTGCATTAGTGGCAAATATGGTTAAAGGTGTTTCAGAAGGCTTTTCACGTAAGTTAACACTTGTTGGTGTTGGTTACAAAGCTGCTGCACAAGGCGCTATATTGAACTTAGAGTTAGGTTATTCACATCCAATCAACCACAAAATGCCAGCTGGCGTGACTGTGGCAACTGCTACGCCAACAGAAATCCTGTTAACAGGTGTTGATAAGCAAGTGATTGGCCAGGTTGCTGCACAGATTCGTGCTTATCGGGCGCCGGAGCCATATAAAGGCAAGGGTGTTCGTTACGCTGATGAAGTTGTTGCGATTAAAGAAACCAAAAAGAAATAAGGCTTAAAAAATGAACATCGTAAATAATCGCTTGCGTCGTGCACGTAAAACCCGTGCCAAAATTGCAGAGCTAAAAGTTACACGTCTAAGTGTGCACCGTACTAATACGCACATCTATGCACAAATTATTGCTGAATCTGGCGATAAAGTAATTGTTAGTGCTTCAACGGTAGAAGCTGACGTTCGTAAAAATATTAAAAATGGCGGCAATGTGGAAGCAGCTGCAGCTATTGGTAAACTTATTGCTGAAAAAGCGGTTAAAGCTGGTGTTACAACTGTTGCTTTTGATCGTTCAGGCTATAAATATCACGGTCGTATTAAAGCGTTGGCTGATGCCGCTCGCGAAAACGGCTTATCCTTCTAATTGGTCTGATTGCTAAAGAGGTTAATGATGGCGAGAGAAATGGAACAGCAACAGCAGCAGACTGATGGTTTGCGCGAAAAAATGATTGCAGTTAATCGTGTAAGTAAAACGGTTAAAGGTGGTCGTATCATGAGTTTTGCAGCTCTTACAGTAGTTGGTGATGGCGATGGTGCTGTTGGTATGGGTAAAGGTAAAGCACGTGAAGTACCTGTAGCTGTACAAAAAGCAATGGATGAAGCACGTCGTGGTATGTTGAAAATCAACTTAACTAACGGTACTTTACATCACGCAGTGACTGGTGTGCATGGCGCAGCTAAAGTGTTTATTCAACCAGCTTCAGAAGGTACAGGCATTATCGCTGGTGGTGCAATGCGCGCTATTTTTGAAGTGATGGGTGTTACTAACGTTGTGGCTAAATGTATTGGTTCAACTAACCCTTATAATTTGGTTCGTGCTACTTTAAATGGCCTAGAGTCAATGAATACACCAGCAGAAATCGCAGCTAAACGCGGTAAATCAGTTGAAGAAATTAGAGGCTAATCATGGCTAAAACACAGAAAGTTGCGACACCTATCAAGGTGACGTTGGTTAAAAGTACTATTGGTCGCATTCAATCACATAAAGCTACCGTTACAGGTTTAGGTTTACGTCGTATGCACCATACAGTTGAGTTACAAGACACTCCAGCAATCCGCGGTATGATCAATACTGTGGGCTATCTATTAAAGGTAGAAGGATAATGCAATTAAATACAATTAAGCCTGCTGAAGGCGCAAAGAAAGAACGTCGCCGTGTTGGTCGTGGTATCGGTTCTGGTTTTGGTAAAACTGCTGGTCGCGGTCATAAAGGTCAGAAGTCACGTACTGGTGGTTTTCATAAAGTCGGTTTTGAAGGCGGACAAATGCCTATTCAACGTCGTCTACCAAAACGCGGTTTTAAATCAATGACTAAAGCTAAGACTGCACATGTGCGTACTAGTGAATTAGCGCTGGTTCCAAATGAAGTGATCGATTTGTTAGCTTTAAAAGCAGCAAATATCGTTTCTGGCACAGTTAGAAATGCGAAGTTATTTTTATCTGGTGATGTAACTGCAAAATATAATATCCAAGGCTTATTGTTAACTAAAGGCGCTCGCGCCGCAGTTGAAGCAGCTGGCGGTAAAATTTTAGAAGCTGCGTAAGAGTATAGTTTTGGCACAGGATAGTTTATTAAAAACAGCGTCAAAAATGGGCGAACTTAAAAGTCGCCTGCTTTTTGTGCTAGGTGCGTTAATCGTATATCGTTTAGGTGCTCACGTACCTGTTCCTGGAATTGATCCAGTAGTTCTAGCTAAGCTATTTGAATCGCAAAGCGGTGGCATTTTAGGCATGTTTAACATGTTCTCAGGTGGCGCTCTTTCTAGATTCACAGTGTTTGCTTTAGGTATCATGCCGTATATTTCTGCCTCTATTATTATGCAGTTATTGTCGGCGGTGTCACCTAAGTTAGAGCAATTGAAAAAAGAAGGCGAAGCTGGTAGAAGAACCATTACAAAATGGACACGCTACGGCACAGTTGTTTTAGCTGCATTTCAGGCTTTAGGTATTGCCATTGCCCTTGAAGGTCAACCTGGTTTAGTTATTGATCCAGGTCTAGCGTTTAGATTAACTGCTGTCATTACTTTGGTCAGCGGTACTATGTTTATCATGTGGTTAGGTGAACAGATTACAGAACGTGGCATTGGTAATGGTATTTCTATCATCATTTTTGCTGGTATTGTTGCGGGTTTACCTAAAGCAATTGGTAGTTCGGTAGAGATGGCTAATTCAGGTGGATTTGGAGCAGCCGGTCCTTTAATTTTATTCTTTTTGTTAGTCACTATTGTTCTTGTGACAGCATTGGTAGTATTTGTAGAGCGTGGCCAACGTAAAATTACTGTCAACTACGCTAAGCGTCAGGTTGGCAATAAAGTTTACGGTGGGCAAACGACTCATCTACCGTTGAAATTAAATATGGCAGGTGTTATTCCTCCAATTTTTGCTTCTAGTATTATTTTGTTTCCAGCAACGTTGGCAAACTGGTTTAGTGGTAAAGAAAGTATGTACTGGCTGAAAGATATTTCTAACGCATTATCACCAGGTCAGCCGATTTACATTTTGTTCTTTACCGTCGCTATTGTGTTCTTTTGTTTCTTTTACACTGCATTGCAGTTTAATCCAAAAGACACAGCTGATAACCTAAAGAAAAGTGGTGCGTTTGTTCCTGGGATTCGTCCGGGCGATCAAACTGCAAAATACATCGATAGAATTATGGGTCGTTTAACATTAATCGGTGCTATCTACATTACGTTGGTTTGTTTGTTACCAGAGTTTTTAAGATTGAAATTTAATACGCCGTTTTATTTTGGCGGTACATCATTGCTAATTATTGTTGTTGTTACGATGGATTTTATGACGCAAGTCCAGTCACATCTGATGTCGAATCAATATGAAGGATTGCTTAAAAAGGCTAACTTCAAAGGTAATACACAAAAGTAATTAATAGTAATAATTTAGAACCTGTAGTTTAAGAAGTGATGGAGTTATAAATGAGAGTTCGTGCATCTGTAAAAGCATTATGCCGTAATTGTAAAGTTGTTCGTCGTCGTGGCGTTGTACGTATCATTTGTACAGATCCACGTCACAAACAACGTCAAGGTTAATAGATTTTTATTAATCCAATGAGTGGTTGTTTTATTACCATTCATTAAGTTGGTCAATATTTTAATTGATCAGAAGATAAGCTAATTGATATAAATTGGTTTTACTGTTAAAATCGTCGGCTTTTTTAAAGCAATAGATTTTTAGGTAAACCTAAATTTGGAGTAAAGTATGGCGCGTATTGCAGGGGTAAACATCCCAAATAACAAACATGCTGACGTTGCATTAACTGCAATTTTCGGTATTGGACGTGTTACAGCACAAAAAATCTGTGCTGCAGCTGGCGTTTTAGCAACAACAAAAATGAAAGATTTAAATGACGCAGATGTAGATAAATTGCGTGATGAAGTTGCTAAAGAAAAAGTTGAAGGTGATTTACGTCGTGAAGTATCTATGAACATCAAACGTTTGATGGACTTAGGTTGCTATCGCGGTATTCGTCATCGCCGTGGTTTGCCAGTTCGTGGTCAGCGCACAAAAACAAATGCGCGTACACGTAAAGGTCCAGTTAAAGCGATTAAACAAGCTAAATAAGCTGTTGATTAGCTCAAAATTTTAGGTTTACAAATTTTAGTAAGATTATTGGTAAGGATAGTGCAACATGGCAAAAGCTAATGTACGCGTAAGAAAAAAAGTTAAAAAGAATATTGCAGAGGGCATTGCCCACGTGCATGCATCTTTTAACAATACCATCATCACCATTACAGACCGTCAAGGTAATGCGTTGTCATGGGCAACTTCAGGTGGTCAAGGCTTTAAAGGCTCGCGTAAGAGTACGCCTTTTGCTGCTCAGGTTGCTGCCGAAGTGGCTGGTAAGTCAGCGCAAGAAAATGGTGTTAAGAATTTAGAAGTGCGTATTAAAGGACCAGGCCCAGGTCGTGAATCTGCAGTGCGCGCACTTAATGCAGCTGGTTTTAAAATCACCAGCATTACTGATGTGACGCCAGTGCCACACAACGGCTGCCGTCCACCTAAAAAACGCCGCATTTAAGTTGAGCTTAAGCTCACTTTAGTAGAGATAACAGGAGAATCCCTTGGCTAGAAATTTAGACCCTAAGTGCCGTCAATGTCGTCGTGAAGGCGAAAAGCTTTTTTTAAAAGCTGAAAAGTGCTTTACAGACAAATGTGCAATCGAAAAACGTAACTTCCCACCAGGTCAGCACGGTCAACGTCGCAACCAACGTCTATCAGACTATGGTGTTCAATTGCGTGAAAAACAAAAAGTTCGTCGTATTTACGGCGTTCTAGAAGCTCAATTCCGTAGCTACTACGCTGAAGCTGATCGTCAAAAAGGTATTACAGGTGAAAACTTGTTACAACTTTTAGAGTGTCGTTTAGATAATGTTACTTACCGTATGGGTCTTGGTGGTTCACGCACTGAAGCACGTCAAATTGTTCGTCACAACAGTATTTTAGTAAATGGTCGCCGCGTAAATATTCCTTCATACCAAGTCAAAGCTGGTGATGTTGTGAGTGTGGCCGAGTCATCTAAAACACAGTTGCGTATCAAAGGCGCTCTTGAAGCTGCTGAACAACGTGGCTTCCCAGCATGGATCGAAGTTGATGTTAAAGCGCTTAAAGGTACATTTAAGGCTAAACCACAACGTGATGAGTTGCCGCCAACAATCAATGAATCATTGGTAGTTGAGCTTTACTCAAAATAATTAAGATTTAAATTGTTATGTTAGGTGAGCCGTTTACGGCTCACCTAAATATTTACTCTAAGCGCTAACAAGTTAATAGAGATTAATACAAAAATTAAAAGGTATAACTATGCAAAACAGTCCTACCGAATACTTAAAACCACGTGTAGTAGATGTTGAGGTGTTGTCTCCATTGCGTGCACGTGTAACACTAGAACCTATGGAACGTGGTTTTGGTTACACTTTAGGTAATGCTTTACGTCGCGTTCTATTGTCTTCAATTCCTGGCTTCGCTATTACAGAAGTTAAAATTGATGGCGTTGTACATGAGTATTCAACTTTAGATGGCGTTCAAGAAGATGTAGTAGATATCTTGCTAAATCTTAAAGGTGTAGCTTTAAAATTAAATACTAAATCAGAAACAATTTTGGTGTTAAATAAATCTGTTGAAGGTGTTGTTACAGCGGCTGACTTTGAAACAGGTCATGATGCTGAAATCGTTAACCCTGATCATGTGATCGCTCATCTTACAAAAGGTGGCAAGTTAAATTTAGAAGTTAAAGTAGCAATGGGTCGTGGTTATCAACCAGTTCCAGCACGTCAAAAAGCAAATGAAGAAGACCGTGTCCTAGGTTTTATCATGGTTGATGCATCATTTAGCCCAATCAACAAAGTGAGCTATCAAGTTGAAAGCGCACGTGTTGAGCAACGTACTGACTTGGATAAGTTGGTCATGGATGTTGAGACTAATGGTGTGATTGAGCCTGAGCAAGCTATTCGTGATGCTGCGCGTATCTTAATGGGTCAATTGTCTGTATTTGCTGATTTAGAAGGCGCACCAAGTGAAGTTGAAGTGAAATCTGCACCACAGGTTGACCCAATTTTATTACGTCCTGTAGATGATTTGGAATTAACTGTTCGTTCAGCAAATTGCTTGAAAGCTGAAAATATATTCTACATTGGTGATTTGATTCAACGTACTGAGAATGAGCTGTTAAAAGCGCCAAATCTTGGCCGTAAATCATTGAATGAAATTAAAGATGTACTTGCAACTCGCGGCCTAACATTGGGCATGAAACTAGAAAACTGGCCACCAGTTGGGCTTGAAAAAGCTTAATAGACCAGCATAAATAAAGAAACTTTAAGGAATTACTATGCGTCACGGTAATAGCAATCGTAAATTAAATCGTACAAGCAGCCATCGTGCAGCTATGTTCCGCAATATGACAGCATCGTTGCTACGTCATGAAGTGATTAAAACTACTTTGCCAAAAGCAAAAGAGTTGCGTAAATTTGCAGAACCTTTAATCACATTAGGTAAAACACCTACTTTAGCTAATCGTCGTTTAGCGTTCAGTCGCTTACGTGATCGTGATATCGTGGGTAAGTTATTCGGTGAATTAGGTCCACGTTACCTTACGCGTAATGGCGGTTATTTACGTGTGCTTAAATGTGGTTTCCGTAACGGCGATAACGCACCAATGGCTTTAGTTGAATTAGTTGATCGTCCTGACACAGGTGCAGATGTAGTGGTTGCAGATTAAGTTCTGTAATTATTGATTAGTTAGTGAAAAAGCCAGCTTTTGCTGGCTTTTTGCTTATGTGGAAACAGTTATTCATTTAGCTTTTGATTTCGCTGTTCCTTAGTAGTAACTTGATGTCATCTTCATTAAATGGCCAGAAAATTTCATCTTTAGTATCTACTCTTCTCAATACTGGAATTTTGATTTCATAGATTTCATACAAGCTTGCGTTATCTGCTATTTCAATCGAGGTCCATACTAACTCATACTCAAGACTTAATTTAAGTAGTAATGCCTCGGCCTGCTCACATAAATGACAGTGTGAAGTTGAATACAGAATAAGATTTGTAATCATTAATATTTGTCCATTTAACACACAAAGTCTAATATTAAATATTAACATTGTTTAGATTTCTACAGATTTGGCTGTAAGCAATTCAACATTAACAAGCAAAGTATTTCGTGTGCTCATTGTTAGTGCACTATTTGCGGCTAATTGAATTACTGCGTGTTAGAATTGGGGCTAAATTGATAGTATCGTTATGAATTAAAGGCAGCTCAAATGAGTGAACTCGAAAGCATTCAAGAATCACGTGCTAAAGTTAAAGGCATGATAGAGAGACATAAACTTGTTGAAGACTTGGTGCATCGTCAAGACATGCAACGCCATGACTTGGTTGAAGGGATGGTGCACCAAAATAACCTATCGGAATTACGTCGACTTTTAGATAAGCTCGAAACTCAAGCGATAGCAAGCATACTTGAATCATTGTCTACGGAAGATTGTAAGATCATTTGGCCGCTAGTCAGTGAGGAGCGCAAAGAGGAAATTTTGCTTGTGGTGTCGGATTCTGTTCGTGTGGAATTAGTCTCGGAGCCTAAGCCTACCAATCAAAGTATGGTGATCCGCGTGTTTGATTTGCACGAAGGAAAGCTGAGGCAAATACCCATTTATAATAGAGAGGATTTGGTGCAAGCTAAGCCTATCTGGGTTGACCTTGTTACACCAGAAGACGAGCAGCTCGCCTGGGCAAAGGAAATCTTTGGCGTTAATCTGCCCAATCCTAAAGAGTTAACGGATTTAGAAACTAGTGCCCGTTTTTATGAAGAGGAAAACGGTGAAGTACATTTGCACTCTGCGTTCTTGCTTGAGCGTGAAAACGAGTCGCGAAATGTCGCCGTAGCATTTATTCTCAACAAAGGTACGCTATTTTCAGTGAGAAGCGAGGAGCTTCCAGTATTTCGCTTACAGCGCTTGAGAGCGCGCGCTCAGGCTGGCTATGTTTCTGAAGCGAAAGATGTACTACTAGATCTTTACGCAGCCGATGTTGAGTATTCAGCAAATGCATTAGAGGACGAGTATGTGCGTCTGGAAGAAGTTGGCAGGCAAGTATTTAGATCGCACATGACCAATGAACAGGCAGCAAAAATACTGACTGATATTTCTGTAGAGGAAGACCTAAATGGTCGTATACGCCGCAATGTTCTAGATACACGCAATGCATTATCTTTTTTAATGCGACGTAAATTCTTATCAATCGCACAACATGAAGATGTGCGTGAAATTTTGCGTGATATTGAGTCGCTAGACGGACATACCACTTTCTTGTTTAATAAAATTAACTTTCAAATGGACGCCACTGTGGGTTTCTTGAATGTAAATCAGAATAAGGATCTTAAGCGTTTAACCGTAATTAGTGTTGTGATTATGCCGATCAATGTTTTGGCTGGCATCGGCGGTATGTCTGAGTTTTCTATGATGACGCATGCTATTCCGTGGCCTATCGCATATAGCATATTCATTATTGTGATGATAGGAATAGGTTTATTGACTTATATTGGATTGCGTCATTTAGAAAACCGTAAAATAAAGAGTCATCGAATGGAAAGTCATTAGTTTGATATATTCAGCTACAAGTATTTCCATTGTCACTAATTTACTTCAGATTAGAAACTCATTGAAATGAACCCAGAAATACATTTGTTGTGGAAAGAAATGTTAGCGGATTTATCGACCACAGCTGCACTGTGGGAGCTGACGATAATTGCCGTTGCATGTGGTATAGCATTGGCAGTTAACGGCGCCTTGCGCGCTTATGTAATGCGTAATGCACCAGAAAAATGGAGGTTGGGCATAGGTGGTGCTAATCGTGTTTTATTTCCTTTGTCCACACTTATATTTGTTCAAATTGGTAAGATAGCTATGTCGCATTGGCAACATACTAGTTTGCTGCAATTAACCAGTACGTTGTTGTTCGCCATGGCTATCATCAGGTTAGCTGTTTATGCAATACGCTACATTGTTGCACCTGGTGGCCTGCTAAAGACTTTAGAGAATACAATATCGACGTCAATTTGGGCTGTGCTCGCTTTGCATTTAAGTGGCTTGCTGCCGGAAATTTTTCAGGTGCTTGAAGATGTGAAGTTTAAGATAGGCAAGCACCCAGTTGACTTGTTATTAGTTTTGCAGGCAGTGTTGACTATTCTTGTTACGATTTTTATCGCGCTATGGATTAGTCGTGTAATTGAAAACAAAGTCATGCGAGCAGAGCATGTGAGCGTTAATCTGCGCGTAGTCATGACTAAACTATTGCGCATGCTTTTATTAACGATAGCGCTCTTAATTGCACTCTCAGCAGTAGGTTTAGATATTACCTTTCTATCGGTTTTTGGTGGTGCATTAGGTGTGGGTTTAGGTTTAGGTTTGCAAAGGATTGCTAGTAATTATGTGAGTGGATTTATCATTCTGCTCGATAAATCTATGCAAATTGGCGATGTGATTACTGTCGATAAGCATTATGGTGTGATTAATGACTTACGCTCCCGCTATATGATATTAGCAAAACAAGATGGTACGCACGTGATTATCCCTAATGAAGCCTTGGTGACAACTTCTGTTGTAAATCACTCGCTGATTGAACATAAAGGTCGCATACAAATTAACTTAAGTATTAGCTATAAGAGTAATTTAGAGCGCGCTATGGCGTTGATGCATGACGAGGCAATGCAGCAGGAGCGGGTGTTAATGAAGCCGTCGCCAGATGTGCTAGTGAAAGGATTTACCGAGAACGGAATCGATTTAAGTTTGACGGTGTGGGTAATGAATCCTGAGTCAGGCGGAGGAGCACTACAGTCTTCACTTTATTTATCAATATGGCGAGCCTTTGAGGCTAACGGTATTGTCTTTGCTAAGTCAGATGCGGCCGCAAAGCTTGCTGAGGCGACCGCTTAGATGTCAACCAGTAAAATAAGTTAAGAATAGATAATAAAAAACCCGCGAATAGCGGGTTTTTTATTAAACTAAACTTAGCATATCTAAATATAGATATTATTTAAGTTTAGTTTCTTTGTACATAACGTGTTGGCGCACTACTGGATCAAATTTCTTGATTTCCATTTTGCCAGGCATAGTACGTTTGTTTTTAGTAGTGGTATAAAAATGACCTGTACCAGCACTAGACTCTAATTTGATTTTTTCGCGCATGATATTCTATCCTTAGATTTTCTGGCCAGCTGCACGCATATCAGCAAGCACGGCATCAATACCGTTTTTGTCGATTGTACGTAACGCATTATTAGTAATGCGCATGCTTACCCAGCGATTTTCGCTCTCAACCCAAAATTTGCGGTTTTGCAAATTAGGTAAAAAACGACGTTTTGTTCTGTTATTAGCGTGAGAAACATTGTTACCCACCATTGGCTTTTTGCCAGTTACCATACATACACGTGCCATGGTTAATCTCCAAACTTCTGCTTTTTTTGAAAGACCGCAATTATAGTATGAAAGCCAACTTATTCTCAAGAGAAATATCAGAAAAAATCAATAATATTCAAGATTTAACGGATATTTAAGCGTTAGCTATGATTAATGTTGGAATTCAGTCCTCAATGCGGCTAATTAATGTTTACCTGTGCTACCAAATCCACCTTCGCCACGCTCGCTTGCATCAAAGTCATCTACCAGATGAAAGTCAGCTTGCAGAACAGGTACGATGACTAATTGCGCAATGCGCTCCATAGGGTTTAACTCGAATGCGGTGTTGCCTCTATTCCAGCACGACACCATGAGTTGACCTTGATAATCAGAGTCAATCAAGCCAACCAAGTTGCCTAGAACGATGCCATGTTTATGGCCAAGCCCTGAGCGCGGCAAAATGAGCGCGGCGTGATATATATTATCTAAATGAATCGCCATGCCAGTTGGAATGAGCGTAGTTTCACCAGGTTGTAACGTGATGGGAGCGTCAATACATGCGCGTAAATCTAGCCCTGCTGAGCCTTCTGTGGCGTAGGTGGGCATTTGCTCATGTAGGCGGTCATCTAGAATTTTTAGGTCGACGATAATTTTCATAACATTCTCATTAATATGAATTAGTAAATAGCGAATATATTTTAGGTTAGCATTAAACACTAATTATAGTTATTAAAAAAGCCAGTAAGTATGCTCACTGGCTTTTAGTTAATATTTTAGTTTCGAAAATTAGTTAAATTTATAATTAGCATTAACGCCTAATAAGTAATTACGCCCTGCAGATGGTTCATAGAAGCGGTCATTTGTGTCATTAATTCGCACTGAGCCTATATAATCTTTATCAAACATATTTTCAATACGAAGGTATTCACTTAAAGTGAAGCTTGCTAATTTTTGTTCGAAGCCTGCGCGAATATTAAATATTGTATAAGCTGGAGCTGAGTCAGTATTTCTATCATCCACATAGACCTTACTGTTGTGGCGGCCTTCAAATGCTGTAGAAAAGCCTGCTGATGGGGCTTTCCAAGAAACTTCAGCATAGAGTTGACTGCGATAGGTGCCTGGAATGTAGTTCCCAGAAGCAACTTTGCCTTTGCTACCAGTGAAGGCATCGTCAAATCTAGCATCTAAATAGGTGTAGGCAGCATATAAGCCAATATTATGTTTTAGTCGTGTATCGGCAGAGAATTCTAAGCCTTTACGTTTAGTTTTACCTGCGTTGGCATAAACAGCATATGGCGCGCCAGAAATAGCAACTATTTCTTTATCGGTATTTGTTTGGAATATAGATACATTAACGTTTGTATTGTCTGTTATAAATGATTTCAAACCGATTTCATAGTTGTCACTGGTGCTTGGTTTGATGTTGAGGTTTGGCCCAGTGCCACTAGATGAGTTATCGTATGCAACTTCAATAAATGTAGGTGTCTCAAAGCCTTTACCATAGTTTGCGTATAGATTTAATGTTGGCGTTGCTTTCCAAACGGCGCCTATGACGGGTGTCGTTTTTTCATGCGTTACGCTGCCAGAGGTGTCACGAAATTTACCTGTATTAGTTGAGTTTACTAAATTATCTTCAACTTCTAATGTTACTTTAGTTCTTCTCACACCAGCATGCAAATCAACATTATCTAATATGGCCCATTGTCCTTGAATGTACTGGTCGAAATTGGTTGAAATGTTCTCTTCATCACGATTTACATTGGCTAAGTTTGATGATGGTAATGTAATACCATTGGTGGTATTGATATCCATACGTGCATCGTTCATTTTCCCGTAAGTTATCCCCACAGATATAGAATAAGGTCTGTTGATAAGCTCGCCTTTATGGTTCCAGCGTAAGTCAGTACCCCAAAAATCACGTGAAATGATGCTAGCGCGTCCAGAACCTGTAGAATTTAAAGCCAAATGCTGCTCATTTTCTCGCGTGCCAACATAAGTCATAACATTGATTGAGTTATTCATGTTTAAGGCGTGTTCAAGATTGAACCCAACTTGTGTATGGCTGCGGTAAACGCGAGTATTTGATTTTATTGAGCCAGGCGTAACGCTTTCTGGGTTGTTAAAAGCAGCAGCACGCTCTAAGCCAGAGGGATCTTCAGCTTTTTGGTCAAACCAGTTTACCATTGATGTAAGTTTGGTATCTTCATTTAAGTTGATTTTAAATTTTGCTGTTGCTTGCTGTTTATCTGCTGAGTTATGGTCGCGGTAGCCGTTAGTTTCAAAGTTTGAGACATTCAATAAATACTCTAGATTTTCTGATGTGCCCGTTGCATTTAGCACTTGTCTTTTTGTGTCATAGCTACCAAGCATTACTGAGCCGCCTACCTCTAGATTCTTAGGAGCATCCTCAGTTAAAAGCTGAATCACACCACCTGATGAGTTGCCGTAAAGTGAAGAAAATGGGCCTCGCATAACCTCAATACTTTTAACTGCCGATAAATCTACGACGCCAGGCTGACCTTGGCCATCTGGCATGGTCAAAGGAATGCCATCAACGTATACACGGACGCCACGCACACCAAAGCTAGAACGAGAGCCAAAACCGCGGCTAGAGATTTGTGGGTCTTGAGATTGATTGTTACGATTTTGTGCAGTGATGCCAGGTACTCTTATTAAGCTTTCAGAAAGTGTCATTTGCAATTGACCGTCTTGAATGTCTTTTTTCTCAACAACGTCAATGGCGACAGGTAAGTCAAAACTATTTTGTTCTGTACGTGTAGCGGTTACAACTACAGGTGCAAGTGATATGGTGTCTTCAGCGTAGGCTTGTGGAGAAACGATCGCTGCGATTAATATAAATAAGGGTTTTCTGTTCAGCGATTTGATTTTCATGGCGAATTGCATTCATTTTTGGAAAGGTTGCATAATATATTGCCTTATAGATCAAGGCAATGAAGAAAACCATGATTAATGCAAGGGTTAAATGCCGCTCATATTCGCTATGTGCTGTAACAATAGTTTGGCCACTTCGGCTTTAGGGGCGCGTTGTATTGGGTGCGCACCATTTTGATCAATAAGTGTGACGCTGTTTTCTTCGCTTCCCATGGCATCGTTAACTAGATTTGCGACGATTAAGGGTAGTTTTTTCGCTTTACGTTTGGTTTCGGCGTATTCGAGTAAGTGTTCAGTTTCTGCTGCAAAGCCTACGCAAAATGGCGCGTTGGGCAGGCTGGCAACATCTGCCAATATGTCTTTGTTCGGTGTGAGCTCTAGTGTGAGTGGCGACGTGCTTTTTTTGATTTTTTCGTGATGTTGCGTCACTGGGCGGTAATCAGCTACGGCGGCTACTGCGATGAAAATATCCTGATGGATAACATTGTTCATCACTGCCTCATACATGGCCTGAGCGCTTGCGGCTTTGATGTTGGTGGCATTTGTTATTTTATTGAGCGCAGTTATTCCGCTAACTAACGTTACTTCTGCGCCCATATCAGCTGCCGCTTGAGCAATAGCGTAGCCCATTTTTCCTGAGCTTAAGTTGGTGATACCGCGCACAGGGTCTATCATTTCCAATGTGGCACCAGCGGTAATCAGCACACGTTTTCCAGCTAATAATTTAGGTGTAAAGTGAGTGTTTACTAACGCTAGTAGAGCCTCCGCTTCTAGCATTCTGCCTAAGCCAACTTCGCCACACGCTTGTTCGCCGCTATCAGGGCCTAATATGCTAATGTCATCTGCAATCAGCTGATTGATATTGCGTTGCGTGGCTGGGTTTTCCCACATTTGTTTGTTCATGGCTGGCGCGACTAATAGTGGACAATCCCTTGCCAAACATAATGTGGAAAGTAAGTCATCCGCACGACCATGCGCTAGTTTTGCTAAAAAATCTGCACTGGCGGGGGCGACTAAAATCGCATCTGCCTCACGACTTAATTCTATATGTGGCATGCCGTTGCTAATGCTGCTATCCCACATGTCAATAAACACGGGTTTGCCAGACAGCGCCTGCATAGTTACTGGTGTAATGAATTGGCAAGCGGCAGCGGTCATGACTACTTGTACGTCGTAATTGGCTTTAACTAGCAGACGCACTAGTTCCGCAGCCTTGTATGCCGCGATGCCGCCAGTAATGCCTAGTACCAGCTTTGTTGAAACTATTCGTTTATTTATCTGCGTTGTCATGGTAGATTTTGCTTATGCTAAAAACAATAAAATTGCTGAAAATTTCAGATACAAGTTCAAGTTTAACATGGGTGGTTATGCTGTGTGCAAGTATGCTGCTTAGCACCACTTCGGCAGAAGCGCGGCGTATGAATCCTGTTTTAATAGATTCCGTTGACAATAATCAGATAAAAACTCAGTCAACGCCTGTTGCAGGCATTATGTGTAAAGATTGCACAAATACAAAACCGCCCACGGAAGCGCCTTCTGGTCGAGTGTGGCAAGCAGAAGTGCGGGATATAGCGACTTGGAAGCAGCTAAGTAAACCGCTTCGAGATGCTGAGTTTAGTAAGTTTGTGATAGATCTGAAAACCAACAAGATTTACTTTGTTGATAGTAATGTGTTTATGCTACACGCAGATTTTGTGGTGGATTATTTGAAAAAAATTCCGCGTACCGTAGCCAATATGAAAGCTTATAACCGGAATTACAGCACTAAAAAACCACAGTTTATTTTGGGTTATTTAACTCACTATCCTAAGTTAGACTTATCTAAACAAGATACAAATGCAACGCCCCATGATTTATGGACTTTCTCATTTTGGGAGGGCGATACTATTCAAGCGCAGGATATTCAGCTGGCTTATAAGCGCTTGCAACAAACGTTTACCGTTGCGCCCTTGGTATTTAGACCTGACTCATCTGAGCAAGAGCGCGTAGCCAACCAGTTAAAATCATTTCATATTCCAACTATCAATAACAACCAAATTTATCAGTCGCTACCCTATCAGGCATTTAACACTGGCAGTGCGATTGGCCGCTTGGTGATCGTGCCGCCAACGACACCAATTGAAAACTTAACATTTGATGAGGATGATATTGTGTTGTTGCAAAGTAGTTATCCTGATATTTCACCAGTAGCAGGTGTAATTACCACGCAGTTTTCTACACCGTTATCTCATGTGAATTTGCGTGCAAGTGCATGGGGGGTTCCTAACGCGACTATCAAAAGTGCTGCTAATGAGTTTAAGGGTTTTGATGGAAAGCAGGTAGTTTATGAGGTGACTGAAGCTGGTTATCACATGCGGCTGGCAACGGAAGTTGAGGTAACACAACATAAGAATAACAAGCTCGCTAAAGCTGCAGTTGTCATGCCTGCTGCCGATTTAACGACGACAGCATTATTACCACTGAATAAAATCAGCGCTGAAGATGCCAATAAATACGGCGCTAAAACCAGTAATTTAGGCGAAATGGTGCGTGCCAACAACAATTTGAATATCCCTGATGGCTTTGGCATCCCTTTTAGTTATTACCTTGCGCATATCAAGCTACATCATATCGATCAATTGATAGTGAATGTTTTAAACGACCCAAAATTTAAACAAGATGCGAATTGGCGTAAAAAACACTTAGAAGATATTCGTTTTTCGATTACAAATGCGCCGCTAGCTCTGAGCAGCTTTAATAAAATTCAAACACAGTGGCAAAAACAGCTAGGTGGCAGAGGTGTGTTTGTGCGCAGCTCTACTAATGCAGAAGATTTAAAAGGTTTTAACGGCGCTGGGCTTTATGACACGGTGCCTAACGTAAAAGATAAAAAAGCCTTGGAAGCTGCAATTAAGCAGGTATGGGCGTCGGTTTGGAATTTACGTGCAGTTGAAGAACGTACACACTTTGGTATTCCGCATGAACAAGTTTATCCAGCTGTGTTGATACAATCTGCCGTCAATGCCGCAGCGGCAGGTGTGTTATTGACCACAGATATTTGGGGACATCAAACGACTACTTATACCATTAACGCCAAATGGGGTTTGGGTATGCGCGTAGTTGAAGGGCAAAAGATTGCTGAGCAGATTTTGTTTGATACCAGCAATAATGGCACGCGCGTGATTAGCCGCTCGGATGAGTCGACCATGTTAGTGGCTAATCCCAAAGGCGGCATGATGGAGAGACCCGTTACAAAAGGTACGGCGATTTTGACAGAGAAGCGTGCCAAAATGTTGGGTCAAGCTGCGCAGCATGTTGCTGAGATTTTTAATCAAACGGATGTGTTAGATATTGAGTGGGTGCTAGAAACCCAAAGCGGCCAAGATGTTTTTTGGATAGTCCAAGCCAGACCATATGTGACTAATAAGTACTAAAATCAATTGTCAAAAAATTATTCAAGAAAATGAAAGTCATTGGGTATGTGGAAGAAAATTAGAATCATTATTTTATTATTGATTTTAGCGACCGTTGTACAAAATACTTGGTTGGATAAAGCTGATTTAGCATGGAAAGATAATTTCTATGTTGCGCTCTATCCAGTCAATGTCGATAATAACGCCAAAGTGAGTGATTACTTACGTACCTTAACGCGTGAGGATTTTGAGCCAGTAGCAGAATACTTTGCAATTGAAGCGGAGCCGTATCATTTGGGTTTACGTCGACCAATAGAAGTGCAATTAGGGGCACAAGTGACGGATATTCCACCAGCACCGCCTAAGGATGGAAGTGTTTTAGGCACGATTGTTTGGAGTTTAAAATTTAGATATTTCGCATGGCGTCATAGCCCTAAAGTTAATGTTAAACCTGCGATTCGGTTGTATTTACTGTATTACGATCCAGTTACTCACCCACGTTTAAGTCACTCAACCGCGCTTAATAAAGGCAGAATTGGTCGCGTGAATTTGTTTGGTGATAGTGCCTACTCAAAGCAGAACTTGGTGATTTTGTCGCATGAGTTACTGCACACGCTTAATGCTAACGATAAGTACGATTTGGCGACTTCTATGCCTGTCTACCCAGATGGCTTTGCCGAGCCCGATAAGTCACCACTTTATCCGCAAGACTTGGCTGAGTTGATGGGTGGGCGAACGCCAATTAGCGAAAATAAAGCTGAAATTCCTAAAAGCTTGAAGCAGACGTTAATTGGTGCAAAAACCGCTCGTGAAATTGGTTGGCTGAAATGATGAAGGAGTAAATATGGCAATTACCGATTGGCCTGCAAGCGAGCGTCCACGTGAAAAGCTATTAGAGCTTGGCGTAGAAGCGCTTTCTGATGCTGAACTGCTCGCCATTTTTTTACGTGTGGGGGTAACGGGTAAAAGTGCGGTAGACTTAGCACGCGATTTGCTCACGCAGTTTGGCAGCTTAAACGGCATTTTTGCTGCACAAGTGAGTGAATTAACGCAAGTACACGGCATAGGCACTAGTAAATATGTGCAATTACAAGCCATTTTTGAAATGAGCCGCCGCGCCCTAAACGAGCAAATGCAAGTGAAAGATATACTCAGTTCACCCAAGCAAGTGCGTGATTACCTTTGTTTGAAATTAGGCAATCTGACGCGTGAAGTATTTTTTGTCTTGTTTTTAGATGCACAAAATAGAGTAGTGACGACTGAAGAAATGTTCAGCGGCACACTCACGCAAACTAGTGTATACCCGAGAGAAGTCGTTAAACGCGCATTGCACCATAATGCTGCCAGCGTGATTTTTGCGCATAATCATCCCTCTGGCATTGCTCAGCAAAGCCAGGCTGATGAGTTAATCACAAAGCAATTAAAAGAAGCCTTGTCGCTAGTGGATGTAAGGGTATTAGATCATTTTATTGTTGCTGGCAATACTACGCTTTCATTCGTTGAACGCGGGTTGTTGTAAACTAGGTTGATGGAACACATTTTAATTAATAACTCACTTTGGCTGAACTTGGCCGTGTCTTTAGGTATAGGGCTTTTAGTGGGTACCGAGCGTGAACGTAGTAAAGGTGTCGATCCTGATAGGTCGTTAGCGGGAATACGTACTTTTACTATTGCCTCCTTGCTTGGCGCGGTAAGTACAATCATTAGTTTTTGGCTGTTAGTTGTCGCAGTCGTCAGTGTCACTGTTTTTGCTGCCATTTCCTATGCGGTGAGAGTCAATAAGCACCCCGGATTAACGACAGAGATCACACTAATTTTTACGTTGATCCTAGGTGGGTTAGCGCTTACTGCCCCGTCTTTAGCTGCTAGCCTTGCGGTAACAGCATCCATACTACTAGCTGCAAAAGAGCCTATTCATGGTTTTGTTCGCGGAACTGTGACTAAAGATGAGTTGAATGATTTTTTAATACTTGCGGCAGCTACGCTGATTGTGTTGCCATTAGTGCCAAATGAACTTATTGGGCCATTTAATGCAATCAATCCGAGAAATCTTTGGTTAATTGTAATATTAGTGATGTTTATTAGTGCGCTGGGTCACCTTGGATTACGCTTGCTTGGTGGGCGTATAGGCTTGCCAATAGTGGGTTTGGTTTCTGGTTTTATTTCTAGCATTGCGACGATAGGAGCAATGGGTGAGCGCGCTAAAGAAATACCAGCTTTAATGGGTTCGGCGGTATCAGGCGCTTTATTGTCCTGCCTTTCTACTGTTTTGCAGTTAACTCTATTGCTTGCCGCAATTCATAGGCCAACATTACAAGCTTTAGCTGTACCACTGATTTTTAGCGGTGTTTCGATAGCAGTTTATGGCTTGTTAGTCACGCTAAGTTCATTCCATCACCATGGCGCAGAAATGACCAAGCCAACCCGATCCTTTAGTGTTAAAACTGCACTCATCTTGGCTGCGGTCATTGCAGTTGTATTGATTGCTTCCGCGGCGCTGAAGGCATGGTTTGGTCAAGCGGGGCTCGTCGTTGCATCGGCAGTCGCAGGGCTGGCAGACGTGCATGCTTCAACAATTTCTGTTGCTTCCTTGGCCGCTGCTGGTAACCTAAGTGCAGCCAATGCTGTCATTCCTATACTCGTTGCTTTTTCAGTCAATACTTTATCCAAAATAGTCGCATCCATCGCGGGTGGTGGCAAGGCATTTGCACTTCAAGTGGTGCCTGGATTAATCATACAAGTTGCAGCAACGTGGCTAGGTTGGTGGTTATTCTGAGTTTAAAGCTCATTATGTTTAATGTTTTAACTGCGCTAATTTCAAATATATCTGGTCGTGCAAAATCATACCAATAAGCATTGCTGCGACAAATATCCACGCTTCTTTTAACCCTGCGCCAAATGCAACAATTGCTGGCCCTGGGCAAAACCCAGCTAAGCCCCAGCCAGCTCCAAATAATACACTACCAATAATGAGCTCTTTTGTGATGTGTGTTTTGCCAGGCAAGTGAATTGCCTCATTAAAAACAGTTAAAGGCTTATTTTCAGCACGCCTAAAAGCAAAAAAACCAATCAATATAGCGCCTATCATCACAAAAGCTAAATTTGGATTCCATTTGCCAGTGACATCTAAAAAACTAATGATGTTTGCAGGGTTTGTCATCCCAGAAAGTATCAAGCCTATGCCAAATATAAGCCCAGCTAAGAGTGTGAGAATGTTTTTCAAAATTTTGTCCAGTGAAGTAGTAAGTAACAAATGATTACACCAGTCACCATGAAACTGATGGTTGCGACTAAAGAGCGAACTGATAATCTACTAAGTCCGCAAATGCCGTGACCGCTGGTACAGCCTGAGCTCATTCTTGTTCCAAATCCAACCAGAAGACCTGCAATAATTAGAGTTGAATTTGAGGCTGAGATTTCAGAAGTGGGTAATGGTGCAAAAAACTTATAAACATAACTAGACGAAAGCAAGCCAGCTATAAATAAAATCCTCCATAGATAATGATCTTTTGGCGTGTTTTTAACTTGCATTAAGGCACCAACAATTCCACTGATGCCAGCAATTTTCCCACTAGTAAGAATGAGTATTGCCGCAGAAAGTCCGATTAATAATCCACCAACTAGCGGTGAAATAAAGGTTAGGTCGCTCATTATAAATTATCCTTGCTGCGGCTCAGGCACGCCGCATTTGCGGTTTGCAGGGACAGCAATGTCCATTAAGTGAGGTTTCGGTAGGTTTAAGTGATTCATGATGCTAATGAATTCGTCCTTAGTTTTGTTAGCTAAACGCTGATTTGTGAGTTTCTCTTGTGCAATCGAACTGACTCTTCTGCCATTATAGTCATGGCCTGGAAAAACCAATGTTTCATCAGGCAAAGTGAATAATCTCGTAGTTATGCATTCATAAAGTTGACCTGCGTCACCACTTTGGAAGTCTGTTCTACCGCAACCATTGATCATTAAGCTGTCTCCAGTAAACAAGCGATCTTTCCACAAAAAACTAACGCTGCCAGCCGTATGCCCAGGTGTGGCAATGACTTTAATTGTTTCATTACCAAAAGAAATGACATCATTATCTTTAAGCTGAATGTCGGCAGTATCTGCACCACAGTCTTTACTTACAGCAGTTTTTGCATTGGTGATGTTTTTGAGTCTACCCCCAGCCGTAATGTGATCGGCATGTACATGTGTTTCTAGCGAATACAGCAGCTCAAATTGATTTGCTTTAATCACATATAGATACTGTTCAATATTTTCAGTAACTGGGTCAATTAATACGGCCTTTTTACTATCTGAATCAGTGAGTAAATAGGTGAGGGTTGATGAAGTTTGATCATAAAATTGCTTAAACATGATATCTCCTTTAATTACATTAATAAGCACTTGCTGTATTGTATAACAACATTATATAATTATATATATTATATTTTTATGTATTAAAAAATGCACACAGAAGAGTTAAATTTTGACGAATTAAGAGCCTCAGCAGATAAAGCGACCATGTTGTTGAAAACGATGGGTAATAGTGATCGTTTAATGTTGCTTTGCCAGTTATCACAGGGTGAAAAGTCAGTAGGCGAGTTAGAGGAGCTTCTGCAGATTAAACAGCCAACCTTATCTCAGCAACTCACAGTGCTTAGAGGTGCGGACTTGGTCAGCACTCGTCGCGAAGGAAAAAATATTTATTACATGATTTCGAGCTCTTCCGCATTAGCCATTATGAAAGTGCTTTACCAAGAAATTTGCATGCAATCAGGAAAACAAAAATGACATTAATAATTAATCAGTTAAATAAAGATTTTAGCTTTACCAGCCAAATTCATATGGATGATATTGGCGAAATCGCGGGTTTAGGTTTCAAAACTATTATCAACAATCGCCCAGATTTTGAAGGCGGTAGCGAGCAGCCAACTAGCACTGAAATAGAGGCTTTTGCAAAAATATACGGAATTTCTTATGCGTATATTCCTGTGATTCCCAATCAAATAACGCCTGAAAATATTGCCAAATTTAAACAGGCATTTGATGATGCGCCCAAACCAATATTAGGATTCTGTCGAACAGGAAATCGTGCGTCTACGCTTTTTCACTTAGCCTCAACATAAAATGCTAGACATCAACGTAGTCGCAATTCTACTTGGCTTATTTGTGGGTTTTGTCATGTCGGTTACTGGCGCTGGCGGCGCAATATTATCGTTACCTTTATTAGTGATATTCATGCATTTAGGAATGCGTGAAGCCGCGCCAATTGGATTGCTCGCAGTATCTCTTGCTGCAGGTGTTTCTAGCGTCATAGGGATAAAGCAGGGAGTAGTGAGGTATAAAGCAGCTAGCCTGTTAGCCTTAATGGGCGTTGTTATGTCACCGATAGGCGTTGTGCTTGCCCATCAAGTTTCAGCCACTTTTTTACAGATGATGTTTATTTTAGTCTTGCTGTATGTTTCGCTAAATGCATTCACTACCTCAAATAAAGTCCGTAACCCACAAGGGCATTTATTTAAACCTCAAGTAACACCATGTGAAATAAATCCTTCTACCTCAAAACTATTTTGGACAGCCTCTTGCACGAAGCGTCTACTTTTAACTGGCTCAGTTGCTGGATTATTATCTGGTTTGCTAGGTGTTGGTGGCGGCTTTGTTGTTGTGCCTACTATGCAAAAAATGAGTAATATGGAAAACCGTATGGTTGTTGCCACCGCGCTGGCCATGACCGCATTAGTTTCTATGGTGGGTGTTATATCCTATGCAGGTTATAACGCAATTAATTGGGTAGTTGCGGTGCCGTTTGTTAGCGCTACGCTTCTCGGCAGCTTGTTAGGTCGAGGTTATGCCAACAAAATTACATTGAGAAAATCAAAACTGATATTCGCTAGTATGAGTTTATTGATCGCGATATTGATGATGATTCGATTGATGTAGCTAATGCGCGATGACCAAAATCGTCAAATTAGAATTTACAAGAAAGTCAGTGTAAGCCTTTTGTAAGCATGCAAGCTTAATATGCAATATATTAATTTTTGTATAGGAGCTTGCATATGAATATAAAGTCATTAGTACAGACCGCAGCAATAGCGCTATCAATCTCATTTACAGTACCAGCATTTTCCGCTGATGATGCTTCGATGCATCAGGTTTACCTCGCCGCGGAAGCTGGTAAAATTAATGAGGCACAATCTATGATGGATAAAGTGCTGCATGATCATCCAAATAGTGCTAAAGCGCATTTTGTAGAAGCTGAGTTGTTAGCGAAACAAGGACGCTACACAGGTGCTCAAGATGAGTTAACTATTGCGGAGCGTTTGCAACCTAATTTATCGTTTGTTAAACCTCAAGCATTAGAAAAACTTAAAGCACAAATATCGACAGCTCATCCAGTTTCTCAAATACCTAGCAACCATAATTTCCAGTCAGCAAGTAGTGGTGCAACACCATGGGGAATGATTTTATTGATGGTCGGCTTAATTGCATTTATTTACTTAGCTGCAAAATGGATGACTAAGCGTAATGCTGATATGGTGCCTGTGAACTATTACCCTAATAATTCCAATCTTAACTCATCGCAATATGGGGCATCAGCTCCCCCAATGGGGCAAGCAAGTGGCGGCTTAGGTTCGACGATCATGAGTGGGTTGGCAACAGGCGCTGCAGTCGGTGTCGGCATGGTTGCAGGCGAAGCAATCATGCACCATTTTACTGATGGTGAGCGCAGCAATAATGACCTTATCAATACTGCACAGGCAAGTGATTGGCCAGAAAATAAAAATGATATGGGTGGTACAGACTTCGGTATTGCAGACAGTTCGTCATGGGATGATGCTTCAGGAAGTGATGACTGGAGCTAATTAAGCTGTTTTAAGCTGTCAGAATTGGTATCTAAAGGGCAAAAATGAGTGAAGAGTTTGAAGTAAAAGGTCCGCATGAAGAGGTTTTAGAAGCCAATGAAGAAAGTAACGGCTTTAACGCTAGGCTTGCGGTGATGACTGCTGTGATGGCTACTATTGGCGCCATACTTTCTTATGAAGCTAGTGTCACATTGGGCGAAGCGATTATTTTTAAAAATGAAGCGTCTATTCAGAAGACTAACGCGTCAGATCAGTGGAATTTTTATCAGGCTAAAAGCAATAAACAAAGCTTAGCTGAGTTGACAGTTAAATTAACCACTGGCAAAGATCACGATGAAAGTATCAATGACGCTAAACGCTTTAGTGCTGAGAAATCTGACATCAAAAAGAAAGCTGAGGGTTTCGAAACATTAAGTCATCAGGCTGACGTGCAGTCAGAGCATTCTATGCATCTCCATCATCGCTGGGCTACTGGTACGACTGCTTTACAGATAGCCATATCACTTGCTGCAATTGCATTACTCACACGTAGAAAGTGGTTGCAATATGCGAGTATCACTTGTGCTGCTATTGGGATAGGTTTCGGTATATGTGCTTGGTTTGGAATTTAACTTAACTCGAAGCTAATGAATGAAAAAACAATCAACGTCAGCAAACTTACAAAAAACACCTTGGCCAAAAATACTTCGTATCGTGTATTTACGACCACGATTATTCATTTCAATTATTTTCGGGGTGTTGGTAGCCATTTTTCTGCCGCAGTCTTTTGCTCTTCATACAGTGACGCGCGCAATTATCGGCTGGAATGCTGGCGCATGGCTTTATTTGATTTTTGCCTTCAGGATGATGTTTTGGACCACCCGCGAAAGAGTCCGCACCAGAGCGATCGAGCAAGATGATGGAAGACTGGTAATTTTGGGTATGGTGGTTATAGCCGCAATCGTGGCAATTGGCGCCATTGTTGCAGAGTTGTCAGTAGTGAAAGATATGCACGGCATGCTACGTTATGCTCATATCACTCTAGCAGTGCTCACTATTATGTCTTCATGGACATTTACTCAAGTCATGTTTGCGTTACATTATGCTCACGATTTTTATGTATCTAAAGAACGTAGTGATTCAGGTGGTTTGACGTTCCCAGGAACAGCCATGCCTGAATATAGCGATTTTCTTTATTTCGCTTGCGTAATAGGAACTTCAGGCCAGACGGCAGATGTAAGTTTTACAAATAGAAAGATGCGCCAAACAGGGTTGGTGCATTGCATTTTAGCTTTCTTTTTTAATACCACTTTAGTGGCTTTAACAATCAATATCGCGTCAGGCTTAATTTAACCAAGTGCAAAGTTGTGTTTAATCTAAGCTTAATAAACCCACAGGAGTCTTTATCTGTGGAGCAATATCGGCATCGAATTAAGCTAGTTGAAGTGCCGCTAAGCGCGAATATAGCCCACCTTGTTCACGTAGTTGCGCTGGACTACCAATTTCTATAATACGCCCATTTTCCAGCACGATAATTCGGTTGGCTTTTTGCACTGTGCTTAATCGATGCGCAATCATCAACGTGGTGCGGCCTTGCATCGCGGCATTTAAACCTCGCTGAACAAGTATTTCTGATTCTGCATCCAATGCGCTAGTGGCTTCATCTAATAACAAAATTGGCGCATCTTTAAGGATGGCGCGGGCGATGGCGATACGTTGGCGTTGCCCACCAGATAAACGGGTGCCGCGTTCGCCTAAAAAGGTTTGGTAGCCATCAGGCAGTTTATGCACAAATTCGTCTACTTGGGCGGCTTTGGCTGCGGCAATCACTTCATCATCAGTCGCATCAGGTTTGCCATATCGAATATTTTCCAGTGCGTTGGCTGAGAATATCACCGCATCTTGCGGCACAATGGCAATATTACTTCGTAAACTATTTAAGCTAAGCGTATCTATATTTTGTCCGTTGATACTGATTTGACCAGCATTTGCCTCATAAAACCTGAGCAAACATTGGAATAAAGTGGTTTTGCCAGCACCAGAAGGGCCAACCAATGCAATCGTTTCGCCAGCGGCAATGCTTAGTGATACGTTATCTAAAGCGGCAATTTGCGGACGCGATGGGTAGTAAAACACCACATTTCTGAATTCAATTGCGGCATGAGTTGGGTTGATTAGACTTTGTGCATTTGTGGATTCTTTAATTGAAACTTCTGCATGCAAAAGCTCAAGCAAGCGCTCGGTTGCGCCTGCTGCTCGCATTACATCTCCCCAAACTTCTGCCATTGTGCCTACCGCACCAGCTACCATCATGGCGTAAAGTACAAAACTAGCCAGCTCGCCGCCAGTCATAGTGCCAGCGCTGACTTGGCGCGCACCTATCCATAGCACAAAAATAATTGTGCCTAATACGGCAGTGACCATTAACATAGTCAGCATGGCGCGGACACGGACTCTTTTTAAAGCAGTGGTAAAACTAAGGTCGGCGCTTTTGCTAAAGCGTGCAATCTCGCGTTGTTCTTGGGTATAGGATTGCACAGTCGGCATGGCGTTAAGTATTTCACCTGCCATGGCAGAGCTGTCGGCTATACGATCTTGCGATTCACGTGAGAGCTTTTTCACTGAGCGACCAATGATAATAATAGGCAATATCAGCAATAACATTAGGCCAATATTCAGTGAAAATAAGTAAAAATTAGTCACCGCCAACATGACCATGCCACCAATGAACTGAAATAAACTCCGTAAACCCATAGAAATTGAGCTACCAACCACGGTTTGAATTAATGTGGTGTCGCCAGTGAGGCGAGAAAGCACTTCGCCAGTTTGAGTGGTCTCAAAGAACTGTGGTGATTGTGTCATGACTCGAGCATATACGGCGCTACGCAAATCAGCTGTCGCACGTTCGCCTACCCAAGAAACTGTGTAATAGCGAGATGCAATCATCAGCGCCCAAAATACCGCCAGCGCGAACATCACTAAAAAGTGACCATTTAAGCTTAATGAACCAATCAAACCTGGATGAGCAGCTGCAGAAGTTGCCTTCGTGACAAAACCAAAGTCGATTAAATCTCTAAAGGCTAGCGGTACCAATAATAGCGTGGCGGAACCTAAACACAGTAATATAAATGCCAGAAATACGCGTGAACGATAAGGGTGCAAAAATGGCCAAAGATTAGCTAGTGACGATAGTTTTTTAGCTGGAGATTTTGCGTGGAGAGATAAATCAGTTTTTGTCTTATTTGTATCAGTAGCTTGCATGCTTATCGGTTCAGTTAAGTTGTATTAATGACAGTATAACTGGCAACTGAAAACCATTTAGGTTCATTGCGACTCAAGTTCACAAATACAAAGTTTCCAATAAAGTTTTTAGCGTGGTAGCAGGTCTGATTTATACTTGGCGAATCTAATTATTTCAAATAGTCATTATGCATAAAAATTTCAAAATAATTATCTGGATTGCAGTGCTTGTTATAGGCGTTTCTGCAGTGAGTGCTATTGCGCTTAATCGCGGCGAAAGCATTAGCGCCATGTGGTTTATTACAGCGGCACTGTGTATTTACGCAATTGCGTATCGTTTTTATGCGGCTTGGATTGCAGCGACGGTATTAACCGTGGATGAAACCCGCGCTACGCCTGCTGAGAGGTTAGACAATGGCCGTGATTTTATTCCAACTAATAAATGGGTGGTGTTTGGTCACCACTTTGCTGCCATCGCAGGGCCTGGGCCTTTGGTTGGCCCTACTTTAGCCGCACAATTTGGCTATTTACCCGGCACGTTGTGGATTCTCATCGGCGCCGTATTAGGCGGCGCGGTGCAAGATATGGTGACCTTATTTTTCTCAACGCGCCGTAATGCTCGGAGTTTAGGGCAAATGGCGCGTGATGAAATTGGTCCAATTGGCGGCGCCGCGGCGCTTATTGGTACATTTTTAATCATGATTATTCTGATCGCGGTGCTGGGTTTAGTTGTGGTCAATGCGATGAAGCACAGTCCTTGGGCGACTTCTACTGTAGCAGCAACGATTCCAATCGCCATGATTGTGGGTTTTTACATGCGTAACTTCCGCCCAGGTCGTGTGTTAGAAGCTTCGGCATTAGGGGTAGTCTTGTTGTTATTAGCTGTTGTTGGTGGCGGTTGGATAGAGCACAACCAATCTTTACGAGGCTTGTTTGATCACGAAGGCTTAACGTTGGCTTGGGTGATTATTGCTTATGGTTTTGCGGCGGCAGTCATGCCAGTATGGTTGCTGCTGGCGCCACGCGATTATTTATCCACTTTTGTGAAGTTGGGCACAGTTACTTTGCTAGCCGTTGCGATTATCATTTTGCAGCCGCATATTCATATGCCAGCGATGACGCAATTTACGGATGGAACTGGGCCAATATTTGGCGGCAAGCTATTTCCATTTGTATTTATTACCATTGCTTGTGGTGCCATCTCAGGTTTTCATGCGCTTATTTCATCTGGCACAACGCCTAAGCTTTTAGCCAATGAACGCGATATTCGTATGATAGGTTACGGCGCCATGCTGCTAGAAAGCTTTGTGGCGATTATGGCGATGATAGCTGCCACAGTGCTAGAGCCTGGCGTATTCTTTGCTATTAACAGTCCAGCAGGCGTGGTGGGTAAAGAAGCTATTGACGCGATTGCCAAAATCAATAGCTGGGGTTTTGCGGTGAGCGTCGAGCAAATGAGTCAGCTCGCTAAAGACATGGGCGAAAGCAGCTTGTTTGCCCGTACTGGTGGCGCGCCAAGTTTAGCGGTGGGTATGGCCAGTATTTTTGGTAATGCTTTTGGTAAAAGCATGTTGGCACTGTGGTATCACTTTGCCATTATGTTTGAGGCGATTTTTATTCTTACCACGCTAGATGCTGGTACGCGCGTTGGACGATTCATGTTGCAAGATATGCTGGGTAATATTTGGCCAAAACTTGGCCGCACCTCTTGGATGCCATCTGTAATTTTCACCAGTGCGCTAGTGGTCGCTGGCTGGGGTTACTTCTTATATATCGGCGTGATAGATCCTAATGGCGGTGTGAACATTTTGTGGCCATTATTTGGTATTGCGAACCAAATGCTAGCAGCCATTGCCTTATGTGTAGCAACAGGAATTTTTGTTAAGTCTGGTAAAGCTAAATATGCTTGGGTCACAGGTTTGCCTCTAGTGTGGCTAGTCATTATTACCAGTAGCGCTGCATGGCAAAAAATATTCAGCGATGACGTTCGCGTTGGTTTTTTTGCTGCGGCAAATGATTTGGCAACTAAGTTGGCTGCAGGTGCGCTACCAGCAGAAAAGGCGGCAGTAGCGCCTCAGCTCATATTTAACCAGCAGCTAGATGCCTATTTAACGATGTTTTTTGTTGCCGTACTATGGGTAGTGATTGTTGACATGCTCTATGTCACCTATAAGTATTTAGCCGGTAAGCCTGTGTTACCTATAACAGAAGTGGCACGTGAGCCAAGTCGTTTGGTAGAGAATTGGGTGAGAGATTGATATGTTAGAAAAATTAAAAGATTTTTGGCGTTATGTCCGCCGCCTGACGGGCGATGACGCCTATGAGCAATACTTAAAGCATTTTGCAGAGAATCATGCGGGTCAAGAGGATTCTGTAGAAGGCGAGATTGCTCCGCTTACACGAGAAGCTTTTTTTAAAGAGTGGCAAGATAAAAAATGGAAAGGCATCAAACGTTGCTGCTAAGTGCAAATTTTAGTGAGGCTGACATTTCACGCATTATAGAAATGGCTTGGGAAGATAGAACCGCCTTTGAGGCGATTGAAGCGCAATTTGGCTTAAATCAAGATGGTGTGATTAAAGTGATGCGCGCTCATTTAAAGCTGAGTTCTTTCAAGCTATGGCGTGAGCGTACGCATGGGCAAAAGACCAAGCATGTAATGCTGAGAACCGCAGACGTCACGCGTCATCAGTCAAAACAGCACAACAAGTTGCACAGGTAGTTTTATACCAAAAGGCTAGAAAAAAACTACAAACTACGATATATGTTATCAATTTGCATCTCGTCTTGTTGTATTTCGTCAGAAATAGAAGCCTTTTCAAACTCATGCTCTGAGTCATCCACAGCATTCAAGAAATTAGGTGAATTAATATATAAAGGTTGAAACTCAGCCTTGAGATCACTTAATCCAGACTCTTTTTTGAACATTACTTCAAATAAATTTTTCATTTTCATTCACCTCAAATGGTCATGTACATTATTCAATATGCAAAGTACATACCATCTTTACGGCATGAAATGAGTAAAATTAAGTGATTGATTTATAAATATTATTAATTTGAGGTGATATGTGAAATTTAGAGTTGCAGATGTAACGCTAGATTGAGATGTTGGATTTTAATCGCTTGGTTTAGATTTTCATCATGGGCAAGACCAAGCGATTAAGTGTGCTAATTAAATCGTTGTTTTTGTGCCTGAATCCACATCCAGATGCCGAGTAATATCATCGGCAAACTTAGCCATTGCCCCATGCTAAAGCCCATCGACAACAAGCCTAAATAGGCATCTGGCTCGCGAGTATACTCAGCTAGAAATCTAAAACTACCGTAACCAATTAAGAATAAAGCTGACACCGCGCCAGTTTCGCGTGGTTTTGATGAATATATCCAAAGTGCAGAGAATAGTACGATGCCTTCAAGACCAAATTCATATAGTTGCGAAGGGTGACGCAATAGATTGTCCACTTTAGGGAATACCATGCCCCATTGAGCATTGGTCACACGCCCCCAAAGTTCACCATTAATAAAGTTGCCCATGCGCCCTGCACCTAGGCCAATGGGTACAAGTGGCGCTACAAAATCCATAATATTCAGCCATTTAACTTGGTATTTACGTGCAAATAACCACATTGCCACTAATACGCCTAAAAAGCCGCCATGAAAGCTCATGCCACCCTGCCACACTGCAAAAATCTCTAGTGGATGATGGATAAAGTAACTGAACTGGTAAAACAAAACGTAGCCCAGACGGCCACCTAAAATCACACCTAAAGCCCCAAAAAACAGCGCATCATCGAGCATTGCTATGGTCCAGCCATGCCATTTTCTGTGATTAATTTGCCATTTACCTAAGCCCAAAAATGCTAAGAATCCTACTAAGTACATTAGGCCGTACCAGTGAATACCAAACTTACTAAGGTGAATTGCTATCGGGTCAAAACTAGGGTGAACGAACATGAGAGGTGCGCTATTAAGTGAAGTTTGAATTTTACCTAAGTTTTAATAGTTAAAGGTTTAAATAAAGGTAATTAAATTGTAATGATCTTGAGCTTGTTATTTCTAGCAGGTTCTTTAGCTAAGCTTTGCAAGTCTGATCGCTATTCTGAATGCGGTTTAGATTGGCATAGTCAAAGTCCATAAACTTGGCGTATAGTTCAAATATTATGAATATCAATAACAATCTATTTTAATTAGACGATTTATTGAATTTAACACATTAGATGCAATTTTTGTCTGGGATATTTATGTCAGAATCAAATGCTTACATTAACACATCAGAATTGATTAATCTAAAGGCGGACAAAGGTTTAGCTGCTTATGTAAGCCTATGTGAAAGACTTTTTCTACTCGCGCAAGATAATATCTGCATGATTGATACCCATGGTAAACAGGTATATAGGAACCCTGCGCTACTTGCTTTAGACGCTGCATATGCTAACACCCATGCTGAAACAGCATGGAATAACGTTTGCCAAGAAGTGAATGTGCAAATGATGCGTGCGATGCATATGCGCACCAATACGACTTTTGACTTTAAGTGTGTAGGCCCAGTGGCGCAATATAATGTCTATGATTTACTGCATATAGCCCCAATCATTGATGAACAAAATCAAATCTTAGGCGTTCTAGCCATCGGTCGAGATCACGGTTTCTATAAACAAATTGAAAGTCAGGAAATCAGGCGCCGTGAATATTACTTACGTGCTTTATTGGATACCTTTCCATTTATGGTCTGGATGAAAGATAAAGAGAGTCGTTTTCTAGCTTGCAACGATGCTTTTGCTAAGGTGGCTAAGCAGCTTTCTGTATATGATCTAGAAGGTAAAACGGATTTCGATTACTTTTCAGCGGAGGCGGCTACTGGCTATGTCGAGGATGATCGAGAGGTGATGCAATCGGGTATTAGTAAAGTAGTCGTGGAGCCAATTGTAAAAAATAACGGTGAAACACATTGGGCTGAAACCTTCAAGTCTTGTGTTGTTGTGAATGACGAGGTGATCGGCACGGTTGGCTTTGCCCGCGATATTACTAAAGAGCAATACCTGCAGGCGCAAGTGGCCAAACGGCAGCAAGATTACATGACCTTGGTGAAGAATCTGCCAATTACCATTGTGCGATATGACTTGGATTGTAAGCGTATTTTTGTGAGTGCGCATTGTGATGAGCAATATGGCGTTTCAGACAAAGTTTATCTTTATAAAACACCTGAAGAGGAATGGAGTCCGTATATTCTTAATCTCTCTGCCAAGGAGTTTACTCTGCGACTTAAGCAGGTGATGCAAACACAAAAGAAGCAGTCGTTTGAATTGCACGCTAAGGTTGGTGAAGCCTTTTCTGTCAATCAAGTGAGGCTGATTGCCGAGTATGACGAGCATCACAATGTGACAGGTGCGCTAACCATAGCTACAGACATTACTGAGAATGCCGAGTATAGACAGACGATTGAGCATTTGGCATTTCATGATGTACTGACTGATTTACCGAACCGCAGATTCTTTAATCAAGCCTTAAATAAAGCGATTGAGCGAGCCGAGCAGAATCAAGCGCCATTTGCCGTACTCATCATGGATTTAGATCACTTTAAAACAATTAACGACACCATGGGACATGCCGTGGGTGATAAGTTATTGATCGGCGTGGCTAATCGCATTAAACAAAGTCCGGATGAAAGCTACTTCTTTGCTCGCATGGGCGGTGATGAGTTTGCCATATTGATTCATGGCTACGAAAGCACCGAAGCACTGATTGCAAAATCTACCCGTTTATTAGAGCAGGTTGTTCAGCCCTATTATATTGCAGGTTCGGGTTATTTTGTTTCAGCCAGTATCGGTGTTGCCTGTTATCCCAAAGATAGTCGTGACGTCGATGATTTGCTTAAATATGCTGATTCAGCCATGTACTCGGCCAAACAAAAAGGCCGAAATAATTGCCAATTCTACTCACCAGTATTAACGGAGGATATGAGATATCAACTAGAAATTGAAACAGCATTGCGATATGCGCTGGCTAAACATGAACTGTACTTAGAGTTTCAGCCAATTATTGATATGCAGACCAAGCGCTTAATTGGCGTAGAAGCCTTGTGTCGTTGGAGTAGTGCTACATTAGGCGAAGTTTCTCCAGCATCTTTTATTCAGGTGGCAGAAGAGTCTGGGCTCATTGTGGAGATTGGGCAGTGGGTCATCAAGCAAGGTTTTATTGCGGCAAAAATCATTAATGAAACCAGCGCAGCGCTTATTTCAGTATCGATTAATCTTTCATCTAGGCAGTTTGTTGAGCTTAACTTTTTGCAGCGAATCAAGGCGTTGCTGGATGAAACAAAATGCCAGCCTGCGTGGATAAAATTTGAAATCACCGAGGGATTGCTCTTGCAGGATGCTTATGAAGTGCATCGAGTGCTAGGTGCTTTTGATGAAATAGGCATTAGAATTTCTATCGATGATTTTGGTACAGGCTATTCAGCATTGGCTTATTTGAACAAATTTCCAATTCATCAAGTCAAAATAGACCGCTCTTTCATTAACGAAATTACGACCAATAGTAGCCATGCCTTATTAGTAAAAGCCATTGTTGCCATGGTGTATAGTTTGGGTAAAGAGCTGATTGCCGAAGGCGTTGAAACCGAAGCACAAGCCTGCTTGTTACAAAGTTATGGCTGCCAATATGCTCAGGGGTTTTTGTTTAGCAAGTCTGTAGGTTTAGATAATTTGATGTTGATGCTCAAAAAATAAACATATTTAATCCGCTCTAGCTTCACCATCTGGTCTAAAATTATACTTTACATATAGTACTCATTATTTTACGGATTTTTACCTATGCCAGTTTATCGTTCTCGAACCACTACTCACGGCCGCAATATGGCAGGGGCACGCGCCTTATGGCGTGCTACTGGCATGAAAGATGGCGATTTTGATAAACCTATCATTGCAGTTTGTAACTCATTTACGCAGTTTGTTCCAGGTCACGTACACCTTAAAGACTTAGGTCAGTTAGTTGCGCGTGAAATTGAGCGTGCAGGCGGCGTGGCAAAAGAGTTCAACACCATTGCTGTGGATGACGGTATTGCGATGGGTCATGGCGGCATGTTGTATAGCTTACCTAGCCGCGATTTGATTGCTGACTCAGTCGAGTACATGGTGAATGCGCACTGTGCGGATGCGTTGGTGTGTATTTCAAACTGTGACAAAATCACGCCCGGCATGTTGATGGCGGCGCTACGTTTGAATATTCCTGTGGTATTTGTTTCAGGTGGTCCAATGGAGGCTGGTAAAGTAAACTGGCAAGGCGAAATCTTGAAACTAGACTTAGTGGATGCCATGGTGGCTGCGGCTGATAGCAAAGTGAGTGACGAAAAGGCTGAGGCAATTGAGCGTTCAGCTTGCCCAACTTGCGGCTCATGCTCAGGCATGTTTACTGCCAACTCAATGAACTGCTTAACAGAGGCACTTGGTTTAAGTCTACCAGGTAATGGCTCTGCACTTGCCACGCATGGTGCACGCAAAGAGTTGTTCTTAAAAGCGGGTCGTTTGATTGTTGAATTGGCAAAACGCCATTACGAGCAAGATGATTACTCAGTGTTGCCACGCAGCATTGCTAATATCAAAGCGTTTGAAAATGCCATGGCACTTGATGTAGCGATGGGTGGCTCAACCAATACCGTATTACATTTATTAGCTGCTGCGCATGAGGCAGAGGTTGATTTCACCATGAGTGACATTGACCATATTTCTCGCAAAGTGCCTTGCGTATGTAAAGTGGCGCCAGCTACACAAAAATATCACATGGAAGACGTGCACCACGCAGGTGGCGTGATGGGTATTTTAGGCGAGTTAGACCGTGCTGGTGTGATTCATCGTGATACGCCAACCGTGCATAGCGCAACTTTGGGCGATGCGCTCGATAAATGGGACATCAAAGTCACACAAGATGAAGACGTTAAAAAATTCTTCCGCGCAGCACCAGGTGGTATTTCTACCACGATTGCCTTCAGTCAAAGTATGCTTTTCCCAACCCTTGATGATGACCGCGAAGAAGGCTGTATTCGTGACAAAGCCCATGCTTATTCACAAGATGGTGGCTTAGCTGTGTTGTACGGTAATATCGCTTTAGATGGCTGTATTGTTAAAACCGCAGGTGTAGACGATAGTATTCTTAAGTTCACAGGTCGCGCACGTATTTTTGAAAGCCAAGATGCTACAGTTGAGGCGATTCTTGCCGATAAAATAGTAGCAGGAGATGTAGTGGTGATTCGCTATGAAGGCCCACGTGGTGGTCCTGGCATGCAAGAAATGCTGTATCCAACTTCATATTTGAAGTCTAAAGATTTAGGCAAGGTATGTGCGCTACTGACAGATGGCCGCTTTTCAGGCGGTACGTCAGGTTTGAGTATTGGTCATGCATCACCAGAAGCTGCTGAAGGCGGCGCGATTGGTTTGGTTGAAGAGGGCGATACAATTGAAATCGACATTCCAAATCGTACAATTCATTTAGCTGTTTCTGATGAAGAAATGTCACATCGTCGCGCCAAAATGGTAGCTAAAGGTAAAGATGCTTGGAAGCCAGTTGGTCGTGTGCGCGCAGTTTCTCCTGCCTTGCGTGCTTATGCAGCAATGAGCACCAGCGCGGCACGCGGTGCAGTGCGCGATGTTAGCCAAATTGAAAAGTAAACTATAATCTATTTATAGAGCCTATTAATTAATCCGTGTAATCTAAGAGTAATGGATAAGATGAATACAGAAACACTAGAGCTAAACATGCCACAAACAAAAAAACGTTTAAAACTTCATGCGCATGTCATGCAAACGCAAGATGAAAATGGCTTGCAATATCTTGAAGTTGATAACCCGCTGTGTACGGCTAAAATTGCCCTACAAGGCGCGCATGTGATGGCTTGGCAACCCAAGTTTTTAACTGAGCCAGTGTTATGGCTTTCAAGCAATGCACGATATGTAAAAGGCCGCTCAATACGCGGTGGCGTGCCTATTTGCTGGCCTTGGTTCGGTGCGCATCCAACAGACAGTACTTTTTGCCCGCATGGCTTCGCAAGGGTTATTCCTTGGCGTGTGATTGATGTCGATGCCACACCAACAGGTGCTACGCGTATTATGTTGGAAATGGCCGATACGCCAGAAGCTCAGCGTCAGCTTTCATACCCATACACACTTGTCGCGACGATTACAGTTGGGCGACGTTTACGTGTTGATTTAGCCACGACAAATAAAGCTGATCATCCATTTGTGATTAGTGAGGCATTTCACACCTATTTAAATATTAGTGACATTGCCAATGTGAAAATTACAGGTCTGCAAGATTGTGTATATTCAGACAAAATGCTTAAATATGAACGTCATGTAGAGCATAACCCACTTACGTTTGACGGTGAGTTTGACCGTGTGTTTATCAACCATAGCTCGGATTGTACGGTACATGACAAGGGGTACAATCGCCTGATTCATGTTTCAAAATCAGGTAGTGACACCACAGTAGTGTGGAGCCCTGGTGCTGAAAAATCTGCACAAATGGCAGATATGGGTACGGCAGATGAATGGCGCAAAATGGTTTGTGTAGAAACGACAAATGCGATGGATAATATGGTAGTCATTAACCCTGGGCGTACCCATATAATCAGCGCAGAATATGCTGTTGAGACGCTGTAACTAATCTGTAACTAATAAAGTTTCGAAAGCTGTCAACGTACAAATATATAAAGGCGTTACATATTCACAGAGCATTGATAATGTTATAAGTTTGATGAAAACTTTAATTTATTAAGTATTCTTTAAGTAATTGATAAAGCTCACTTGTTTAAATTAAAATTGTAGGTATCATAGCTCGTTGCAAAAAAAATCAAACTAATTATTAAGTGTAAATTCAAGGAGATAGCATGAAAGCTTTAATGTTAACAATCGCTTTGGCTGGTTCAATGTTAGTTGCTGGTCAAGCAAACGCAGAAGATGCTAAAGCATTAGCACAAAAAAGTGGCTGTTTAGCATGCCACAGCGTAGATGCAAAAATTTTAGGCCCAGCGTATAAAGATGTTGCTGCAAAATACAAAGGTGATAAAGGCGCTGAAGCTAAGTTAGTAGCTAAAGTTAAAGCGGGTGGTAGTGGTGTTTGGGGTCCTATGCCAATGCCAGCAAACAGCCCACAAGTTAAAGACGAAGATATCAAAACTATCGTAAAATGGATCTTGTCACTATAATTTACTAGCTTTAGTTTAATCGCTATAAATAGCTCAGTAAGTTAAGTAGTAAATGAAAAGCCAGCTCAAAAAGCTGGCTTTTTCTATCAGTACGCTTTATTTATTGATGAACTGGATTTATTAATGAGAGCTGGCAGATTTATTTCACAAGCCCAAACAGATACAAGAACACTGCCCCAATAGCGATGGGGGCAATGTAGTTGTTAGTAAAGCGCCAGAGTTTGAAATGTTGATCATTTAAGTCTAACTCTTCTTGCGCATGGTGTTTATTCATAAAATAACCTGCAAAAATCGCCATCAATAGTCCACCAAGCGGCAATAAGATAGTGGAAGTTAGTTTATCCAGTGTTTCAAAAATATTCAGTCCAAATACTATTTTTATTGCTTTCCATTCGTTGAAAGATAACACCACGGCAGTACCAAGTATCCAAACGACTAGCCCAATTGCCCATGCTGCAGTATGGCGTTTAATTTTGGTGTTTTCTACAATCCATGCGATAGCAGGTTCAACCAATGAAATCGATGAAGTCCAAGCAGCAAATGCGACAAGTATGAAAAATAACATACCAATAAAGCCACCTGCAGGCATGTGACCGAAAGCAATCGGCAGCGTTTGAAATATTAGGCCTGGTCCTGCATTTGGCGCTAAATGATTGGCAAACACTAAAGAGTAAATGGCTAGGCCTACTAATAAACCAAGCATGGTGTCTGCCAGTGCAATGTAAATGGTAGTGCGCGCAATAGAGACATTACGCTGAAGGTATGAGCCATACACCATGACCGCGCCCATACCTAAACTAAGTGAAAAGAACGCATGCCCTAGGGCAGATAACACTGCAACGGGTTTGATTTTAGAAAAGTCAGGCTTGAACATGAATTGAAAGGCTGCATGCATATCACCCACTGACATGCTGTAGCCTAGTAATATCAACAGGATGGCAAACAGTGAAGGAATAAGAATGTTGTTAGCTTTTTCTAGGCCAGAGTTGACACCATGCGCTACCACGCTCATGGTCATGAACATAAATAATGTGTGCCAACCTAGTAGCTGCAATGGGGAGGCTAATAAAGCATCGAAGTTGGCGGTAGATTGCGTTGCAGTAATTTGACTAAAACTGCCACGAGCGGCTTCAATAATATAGGCTAGAACCCAGCCGCCAATAACGCTATAGAAGCTCAATATCAACAATCCAGTGAGCATGCCCATGCCGCCTAGATATTTCCAAGCCGTAGATCTTTTTGCTTCAATTGCGAGTGCTTGCATGCCATCAAGTGGATTTTTTTGTGCGCGACGACCGAGTAATATTTCAGTCATCATCAATGGGATGCCCACTAAAAAAATGCAGGCGACAAATACCAATACAAATGCACTGCCGCCATTCACACCTATCATGTAGGGTAGTTTCCAAATATTACCCAAGCCAATTGCCGAGCCAGCCGTGGCTAGCATGAATGTCCAGCGACTGTTCCAATGGCTACGGTGTGATGGATGGCTCATATTTTAGAAGTAGTTTAAAAATAACGATTAGTGTTTCTCGCTAAAGAATCTGTCAGTTTCTGCTTTGACTACTTTCGAGAGTAGTAATAAACCAATCAGATTCGGAATCGCCATCATGCCGTTCATTAGGTCTGAGAAATTCCAAACTAACTCTAGGCTCATGGTTGCGCCTACAATCACAGCAGCGGTAAAAACGACGCGATAAATAGCAATCGATTTAGAACCAAATAAGTACTCAATGGCTTTCTCACCGTAGTAATTCCAGCCAATCAATGTAGAGTAAGCGAATAATGCAGTTGAAATGGCGACGATGATTTTACCTGTATCGCCCAATGTTTCAGCCATGCTGGCACTGGTGAGTTCGCTTGCGCTTACACCTTGTGTCCAAGAAGTTGCCGTTAAGATGATCAGTGCGGTCATGGTGCAAACCACTAGAGTATCAATAAAGGTCTGTGTCATGCTAACCAAGGCTTGTTTCACTGGGTCGGCAGTGCGCGCTGCGGCGGCTGCGATTGGCGCAGATCCCAAACCAGACTCATTAGAGAACACACCACGAGCAATACCATAGCGCATGGCTGCTGCAATGGTAGCACCCGCAAAGCCGCCAGTGGCGGAGGCAGGGCTAAATGCGCTGGAGAAAATTAAACCAAAAGCATGTGGAATTTGGTCCGCATGAATAAATAAAACGACTAAGGAAGTGCTGACATAGCCCACAATCATAAACGGTACTAAGAACGAGGTGAATTTACCAATAGATTTAATGCCGCCAAGTATGACCGCGCCAGTGAGTATCATCAGCACCCAACCAGTAATATAGGGTGCGATATGAAAGGTGGATTCGAAAATTTTAGCGGTAGCATTGGCTTGCGTCATGTTGCCAATACCAAATGCGGCGCAGGCTGTGAATACTGCGAATATTGTCCCTAACCAAGGTAAGCCTGCCCCTTTGGCTAGGTAATACATTGGTCCACCACGCATGCCATGCGGGCCTTTTTCTCTGTATTTCATGGCTAATACGGCTTCTGAATATTTAGTAGCCATGCCCACCAAGCCCGTCATCCACATCCAAAATACTGCACCTGGACCGCCAAGTGTAATTGCGGTGGCTACGCCGACGATATTGCCAATCCCTACTGTGGCGGCAAGCGCAGTCATCAATGCCGCAAAATGCGAAATATCGCCTTCATGGTGATGGTCTTTGCGAAATACAAGTTTGAAGGCTAGTGGCAATGCACGAAACTGCATGCCTTTAAGTAAAATGGTGAGGTAAAGCCCAGTACCTACTAGTAGGGTTAACATTGGTGGACCCCACACCCAGCCAGAAAGAGTAGAGATGAGCGCCTCGAATGTTTGCATGCTGATTTACCAGTAGGTTGAATTAAGTTTGATTATAGACATAAATTCATTATTGTGTGCGGCACATAAACTCTCGCTTGCGACTAACTATTGAATAGCGCTTTCAATACAGCAATCATATAGCTGTGGTCTAGCACGCCAGCACTTTCGCGTATGCTGTGCATCGCCCACATCGGGTTGCCAACATCCACGCTTGCTACTCCAAGTTGAGCCGCTAATATCGGGCCTATTGTGCTACCGCAACCTAAATCGGTGCGATGCGCGTATTGCTGGTAAGGTACTTCTGCACGTTTGCAAAGCTGAATAAAGCGCGCGGCCGTATCTGCATTGGTGCTATAGCGTTGATTTGCGTTGGTTTTAATCACAGGGCCTTGGTTTACAAGTGCGTGGTGACAGGGTTCGTAGCTGCTTGCATGGTTAGGATGGAATGCATGAGCCATATCTGCACTCACAAAAAAGCTATTTGCGAGTGCGCGTAAACGGTCTTCTGTGCTTGTGTTGGTTGATGCGCAAATGCGCGTAATCACATCATTCATAAAGCTTCCACTTGCACCAGTTGCGCTTTCACTACCAACCTCTTCATGGTCAAATAGTGCGCAGATGTTAGTGCTATCTGGCTTTTTATCGCTCAATAAAGCGCTTATAGCCGCATGGCAAGAGGCGAGATTGTCTAATTGACTATTGGCGATAAACTCTTCATTTAGACCCCAAAAGCTACCTTTTTGTGTGTCGTAAACGCTTAAATCCCAAGTCATAATGTCAGCAGGTTCTACTTTTAATTGCTCTGCAAGCACGCTGGTTAGCTGTGTTTGTGCCTCGGCGCTGTCAGCAGCAAAGCCAAAAATAAGCGGTAAGCCAGTTTGTTTGTTAAGTACCAAACCCTTGTCATTCACCTCACGATTCATATGAATGGCGAGGTTAGGTAAGCGCACAACTGAACTGCTAAATTGTACGTGGCGCGCCACGTGTGAGTTGCCATCGCGCACCATCACGCGCCCAGCTAGGCTCAAATCGCGGTCGGTAAACGTAGCTAAAATAGGGCCGCCGTATACTTCAACGCCAAGTTGAGCAATGCCTTGGCTGCTGAATGCGGCTTTTGGCTTTAAGCGCAACCCAGGTGAATCAGTATGCGCGCCAACAATACGAAAACCTGTTTCTGCTAACGCTTGGTTGCCAATAACAAAGGCAATAATAGAAGCACCATCACGCACCACATAATAACGACCACTCTTTTTAAACTGCCAAGGCTGGTTTTCTATGAGCGGCTTAAAACCATTTTCTTTTAATAATTTCGCTACACTGTCAACCGCATGCCAAGGGCTTGGACTTGCGTCAATGAAGTTAAGCAAGTCTTGGGCTTGCACTTTTGCGTGGATCAGAGAGTTTGTTTCGACGGGCATTTTTGTCTTAAATATTTTACATAGATGCTGGAAGTTTATCATGCCAGTGTTTCATCACCAATTCTCCAATAATGTTGATATTGAGCGCTGAATATCACTAGTTAACCTTAATTTAAGAAGCCTGTTAAATATAAAACAACCAAAATGAACGAAGTGCTGATTGCCAAAATGGGATAGTGCAATTTCCTAAAAAGTTACACTATCGCATTCAGGCTAACATATTGTGGTCACAATGCTTTAAGTTGGTGACCATTAAGGGTGCCATTTTCATACAAAGGTTCATACTAAGGAGAGTAGTAATGAGTTCATCATTAAAAGCCACGCTAAATGGCTGGCATTTGTGGGGGTTAGCCGTTGGGTTGGTCATATCGGGTGAGTATTTTGGTTGGAGTTATGGTTGGGATAAGGCCGGCACGCTAGGCTTTCTTGTCACCTCTATTTTAATCGCAATTATGTATACAACATTTATTTTTAGTTTTACTGAATTAACAACTTCCATTCCTCACGCTGGTGGACCTTTTGCTTATGCACGACGTGCATTTGGCTCAAAAATGGCCTATGTAGCAGGGTTTGCTACGCTGGTTGAATTCGTGTTTGCACCACCTGCAATTGCGATGGCTATTGGCGCTTATTTGAATGTGCAGTTCCCGGGAGTTGATCCTAAAATGTTTGCGATGGGAGCCTATGTAGTATTTGTTGCCTTGAATATCATCGGTGTACGAATAGCTGCTACGTTTGAATTGTTCGTGACCATATTGGCTATTTTTGAATTGTTAGTATTTATGGGCGTGGTTTCACCGGGTTTTTCTATGAGCAATTTTGTGGCGAATGGTTGGGCTGGTCAGAATGATTTTAGTATGGCGGCTATTCCTGGCATGGTTGCCGCTATTCCTTTTGCTATTTGGTTCTTCTTAGCCATTGAAGGGGTTGCCATGGCAGCAGAAGAAGCTGAAGATCCTAAAAGAACTATTCCTAAGGCTTACATCGGTGGGATTTTAACTTTACTGGTGTTGGCAATTGGCGTGATGATATTTGCGGGTGGTGCAGGTGATTGGAAAGCACTTTCAAATATTAACGACCCATTACCGCAAGCCATGAAAATGATTGTTGGTGAACATAGTGGTTGGTTGCATATGTTGGTCTGGATAGGTTTGTTTGGCCTGATTGCCTCATTCCATGGCATTATTCTTGGCTACTCACGTCAGATATTTGCTTTGTCACGCGCAGGTTATATGCCCAAATACTTTGGTGAGGTTAATAATAAATTCAAAACGCCGCACCGTGCAATTATTGCTGGTTCAGTAGTTGGTGTTGCTGCGATTATGGGCGATAGCTTTCAATTTGCAGGTCAAACATTGACTGCAAACTTGATTACTATGGCTGTATTTGGGGCGATTGTGATGTATATCGTGTCAATGATGAGTTTGTTTGCACTACGTAAAAATGAGCCTAATTTAGAACGCCCATTTGCAGCCGTGGCCTATCCGCTATTTCCAGCAATTGCCTTGGGTTTAGCTGTGATTAGTTTGGTGACAATGATTTATTACAATCAACAATTGACTATGGTGTTTTTTGGTTTAATGGCGCTAGGCTATATTTACTTCAGTATGACGCAGCATCATCGTGATGCATCTGCTGATAATAAAGTCGCAGCCTAGGTGTTTTAGGGTTAAGTCGCGCTAGAGTTGATTTCTAGCGCGGTTAGTTTTATCTTTATGTGATGTGCATTTACTTTTAGTGATAGTCACTAAAAGTAAATGCACATCAAGTAATGATAGAAGAGTAAATAAAAGTGAAGTGAGTACATGATGAGCTATCAATATACTGCGGGAGTACATACTTATCAGTTCGCAGACCTGAAATGTGTGTTGGCTAAAGCAACTCCAGCGCGCTCCGGCGATTATCTTGCAGGTGTAGCTGCTGAAACCTATGCAGAACGCATGGCTGCCAGAATGTGTTTAGCTGCCATCCCACTTAAAAGGTTTTTGGAAGAGTTAATCATCCCCTATGAAACCGATGAGGTGACACGGCTCATTGTTGATACGCATGATAAGCAGGCATTTGCCGAAATTAGCCACCTGACTGTCGGCGATTTTCGTGATTGGTTACTATCTGATATTGCAGACTCTGCTACTTTAAAACGTGTGGCACCTGGTATCACTCCAGAGATGGCAGCCGCTGTGAGTAAACTGATGCGCAATCAGGATTTAATCCTTGTTGCTAAAAAATGTCATGTGATAACCGCATTTCGAAATACTATCGGCTTGCCTGGGCATATCTCGGTACGCTTACAGCCAAACCATCCAACCGATGATCCACGCGGCATTGCTGCCTCACTGTTAGATGGCCTGCTTTACGGCTCGGGTGATGCTGTGATTGGCATTAATCCTGCCACAGATAGCCTACCTGCTTTAATGAACTTATATTATTTGGTGGATGAAGTCATCAACCAATACAACATTCCTACCCAGTCCTGCATACTCACGCATGTGACAAACCAGATTCAATTGATTGAAAAAGGCGCGCCGCTCGACTTGGTATTTCAGTCTATTGCGGGTACCGAAAAAGCGAATAAAAGTTTCGGCATAGATATAGCGTTGCTTAAAGAAGCTCAGTCGGCAGCTTTGTCATTAAATCGTGGCACGGTGGGTAACAATGTCATGTATTTTGAAACAGGCCAAGGTTCGGTGTTATCCGCCAATGCTAATTTTGGCGTGGATCAACAAACCTGCGAAGCCCGTGCCTACGCGATTGCAAGGCATCTATCTCCTTTGCTGACTAATACCGTTGTCGGTTTTATTGGCCCAGAGTACCTATATGATGGTAAACAAATTATACGTGCAGGTTTAGAAGATCACTTTTGCGGCAAATTGTTAGGCGTACCTTTGGGTTGCGATGTTTGCTATACCAATCATGCAGAAGCCGATCAGGATGATATGGATACGTTAATGACTCTGCTAGCGACTGCTGGGTTGACCTTCATTATGGGCATTCCTGGCTCTGATGACATCATGCTTAACTATCAAACCACTTCATTCCATGATGCCTTATATCTGCGTAAAGTACTAGGTTTAAAAGCGGCACCAGAGTTTGAGCTATGGCTTAAGAAAATGAATATTATGGATGCACAAGGCCAGATGCAAGCCGTGAAGAGCGGGCATAGTATGTTGCAAAATATGCCCAAAAATTTACTGAGTGCGGCATAATTGTTTTATCAATATGGCGGAAAGTATGACTAAAAAACCAGATAGCGTATTGCCCGAAACTCCTGAAGTTTCAGACTCGCTTACAGCGGATGCTTTTTCCATAGATCCGTGGATACAGTTAAAAAAATTCACACAAGCTCGAATTGCATTGGGGCGTGTAGGCAGTAGCTTGCCAACTAAAGAAGTGCTTGATTTTGGTTTGGCACATGCAATGGCTCGTGATGCCGTACATTTAGCTTTAGATGTAGATGTGCTAGAAGCTGGTATTCAATCACAAGGCTTTAATACGCTTCGGGTGCACAGTCGCGCACCCGATCGCGCCAGCTATTTACTTCGTCCCGATTGGGGACGTAGCCTCAATCAAGATAGTTTGAATGTTTTAGAGGACTACAAAAAGCAGAAAGTTGATATAGCAGAGCCAATTGATTTTTTAATTGTGGTAGGTGATGGTTTATCATCCTTAGCTGTTTCACGGCATGTGCAACCCATGCTTGAAGCGCTTCGTAATGTCCTACCTGTGGAATGGAAGCTAGGCCCAGTAGTGATAGCTAGTCAGGCACGCGTCGCTATTTCAGATGAAATTGGGCAAGCGCTAGGGGCGCGTATGGTGGCTATGCTCATCGGTGAGCGTCCAGGATTGAGTTCGCCAGATAGTCTAGGGGTTTACCTAACATACTCACCAAAACGTGGTGGTAGCGATGCAGATCGAAACTGTATTTCTAACGTGCGTCCTGAAGGTTTGCATTATGCTGCGGCGGCTAAAAAGCTCGTGTGGTTAGCTAAAGAAGCATCAAGACTCAAATTGTCTGGTGTTGCGCTAAAAGATGAAAGTGATATGCAAGAAATCTCCCAGCAAACCTCGCTTGAATAGACAAAAAAGCTAAACTCTATGTTGATTCCCTTGCAGCAATGGGCTGCAAGTCATTAATGATTTTGGCGTCTTTTAAACGTGACTGATGGCAGCTCCCCAAACATCTTTTTATATTCCTGTGCAAAGTGCCCAAAGTGCCAAAATCCCCAATGCGCAGCAGCCTCAGTCACTGACTTCTCCGTTCTGAGCATCGCTCGCACGCCATTTAAACGCTCAGCTCTCAAGTAAGCCATTGGAGTAGTATTCAGCAGGTTTTGAAAGCAATATTGCAAAGTACGTCGACTGATACCTAGTTGTGTACATACTTCAGCGACACTTATTGGATCGTCTACATTATTTCGCACGAGTTCACGCGTTTCAGCAATAATGTGCCAGCATTTAGTATTGGTCATTGCCGCATGTTGTAGTGCTCTATCCCTTGAGTCTGGCGTGTCTACCAAACATTCAGTTAACAGGGAGATGACAGACTTGCTTAGAGAAGTGCGGTTTTTCTTGCTTTCTAATAGCTGAGGGTTCTGATTAATCATGGCAAATGCCCCTGTCATGAAGTCACGCACTGCACAGGTTCTGGTGTCGTCGATATGCAATAGATTGGCTTGTGAAATGTGATGCAATGCAAGCTCGGCATCTTCCGCGTTGAGTGTATTTAACAGCGCGTCACGTTTAACTGAAATTCCCGCCATCAACAATTGTGTTGGTGAGAAAAATTCAAATCCATTCACACCTGAAAAAACATGCATGGACTGATGATTGCATGCTGACCCACAAAATAAACCGTTGCCACTGAATTGAAGTGGCACGCCAACTGCTATGACATCCTCTTTCAGTTGGCCATTTTGAAATAAGCTTTGGCTGCTGTATTCTAAGAATAAGTGCATGTTGTCAAAGCGCATTTCAGAAACATAACCTTCAAAGCCACCAGATGAAAGTTGAGCATAACCTTGATTCCAGCCTTCCAGCAAAACGGCCTGCTCTTCAAAGTCTTTAGTAGACTGAAAATTTACTACAGATTCAGCTGAGCTATCTAAGGCTAATTCAGGTTGGGTAAGAACTCGCATTATGACACTCCATATTAACTGCTAATTAACATGCAATAAATATGCCAGTATAAACTGGCTTTATTTTTATAAATCAAGTAGATATTTGTATTTTAATGCACCAAAAGTTAGCGTATTGGTGCTTTGTGCATACTTTTGTAGCAGTATAATTTTACTTGGAAGGTGCTCAACTTCAACAGTTGCATGCAGGATAGTAGCAGAAAATAAATAATAATATGATTAATTGATTTGCTAAAAAATTAAGGGGCATTCGATGATGTCGAATGCCCCTTACGTGTTTAGAAAATGAGTTTTACGTTGCCAACGAAAGCCAATCTTTGTCAATCAGGAAGTCAGAGTAAAGTTTAGCTTCAGGGCTACCTGTTTCTGGTTTCCAGTCATAACGCCATTTAACGATAGGCGGCATCGATAGCAGAATAGATTCGGTACGACCATTCGATTGAAGCCCAAAAATCGTGCCACGGTCATAGATTAGATTAAATTCGACATATCGCCCACGACGATAAGCTTGAAAGTCACGCTCCCGTTCGCCATAAGGAGTATCTTTACGGCGTTGCACGATAGGCAAGTAAGCTTGCAGGAATGAGTCAGCGACTGCGCGATGAAAATCAAAGCTACGTTCAAAACCTAACTCGCTAAAATCATCGTAAAAAATACCGCCGATACCACGCGGTTCTTTACGATGTTTTAAGTAGAAATATTCGTCACACTCTTTTTTAAATTTCGGATAATAACTTGTATCAAAGGCATCTAATGCGGTTTTGTTGGTGCGGTGAAAATGTTCTGCATCTTCTTCAAAGCCATAATACGGCGTTAAATCCATACCACCACCAAACCACCAAATGTCTTGCTCGGACTCATTTTGGGCTTTGGCAATAAAAAAACGTACATTCATATGTACGGTTGGAATGTACGGATTGCGCGGGTGAAACACCAGTGACACTCCCATTGCCTCCCATGGGCGGCCAGCCGCTTCAGGATGCGCAACACTAGCTGCTGGTGGTAACTTTGTACCTAATACGTGAGAAAATCCGACGCCAGCACGTTCAAATACATTGCCTTCTTCAAGCAAGCAAGAGTTACCACCACCACCTTCAGGGCGTTGCCAGCTATCTTGCAGGAACGTTTTACCATCCACCAACTCAATGGCTTCTATAATTTTTGTCTGCAGTTTCTGCAGGTAATTGTAGATGTCACTAGTATTGATATGACTAGCGTTGGCAGTATTCATGATTAGCCTTTAATCGCGCGATAGCCAATATCTTTACGATATTGTGCGCCATTAAATTTAATTTCGTCGATGATTTTATACGCTTGCTGATGTGCAAATTTAACGGTTTCGCCTAATGCCGTGACGCAAAGCACACGACCACCACTCGTCAATATTTTGCCATCTTTAAGTGTGGCGCCAGCATGAAACACATGCGCATCCACTAGATTTTTTGGTAAGCCGGTAATTTCATCACCTAATCTTGGCGTGTCTGGGTAGTTGGCAGAGGCCATGACAACGCCGAGCGCTGTGCGTCTGTCCCATTCGGTTTCTGCTTGGTCTAATGTGCCATTTACCGCATGTTCTGCGAGTGCTACAAAGTCACTTTTAAGTCGCAGCATAATCGGCTGTGTTTCTGGGTCGCCCATACGGCAGTTAAACTCTAATGTTTTAACGCCACCATCTGGCGAAATCATCAAGCCTGCATATAGAAAGCCGGTGTAAGGAATGCCGTCTTTCATCATGCCATCAACGGTAGGGCGAATAATTTCTCGCATCACTTTTGCGTGAATTTCTGGCGTAACTACTGGTGCAGGTGAATATGCACCCATGCCGCCAGTATTGGGACCTTGGTCGCCATCTTGCAAGCGTTTATGGTCTTGGCTAGTGGCAAGCGCTAAAATATTTTTGCCATCTACCATCACAATAAAGCTAGCTTCTTCACCTGTTAAAAATTCTTCAATCACCACGCGTGCGCCTGCACTGCCTAGCTTGTTGTCAGAAAGCATCGCATCTATAGCTGCGTGTGCTTCGTCGTTAGACATGGCGACTACAACACCTTTACCTGCAGCTAAGCCATCGGCTTTAATCACAATGGGTGCACCTTGAGCTGTAACATAATCGTGCGCAAGTTTAGCATCGGTAAAAGTCGCGTATGCCGCCGTTGGAATGTTGTGGCGCACCATGAATGCTTTAGCGAAATCTTTTGAGCTTTCTAATTGCGCAGCGGCTTTAGTTGGGCCAAAAATTTTCAGACCATTAGCGCGAAATACATCTACAACCCCTTGTGATAAAGGCGCTTCTGGACCCACAACAGTCAGCTGGATTTGTTCTTTTAGCGCAAATTCTAGTAAGTCTTGTACGCTAGAAATCGGTACGTTGATCATATCAGGGTTGAGAGCGGTGCCAGCGTTACCAGGCGCGACATAGACGCGGCTAACTTCTTTATTCTGCGCAATTTTCCAAGCAAGCGCATGTTCGCGACCACCACTGCCAATGACCATTACTTTCATATTTTAGCTTTACCCTAGTTTTTATAGATTTTTAGTGGTGATTAGTGTCCGTGGTGACTAATGTCTAAAGTGGCGAATACCAGTCACTACCATGACCAAGCCGTGCTCATCAGCTGCCGCAATGACTTCTTCATCACGCATGCTACCACCCGGATGAATCACGCAGCTTGCACCAGCTTCTGCTAGCGCATCAATGCCATCACGGAATGGGAAGAAAGCATCAGAAGCCACCACTGAATTTTGCAAGCTTAAACCTGCATTTTGCGCTTTGATAATTGCAATTTTCGTGCTGTCGATACGGCTCATTTGACCAGCGCCTACGCCCAGCGTCATTTCGTTACCGCAGAAAACAATTGCGTTTGATTTCACATATTTCGCTACGCGCCAAGCAAATAGCATATCGGCCATTTGCTGTGGAGTTGGTTGTTTTTTGCTGATGACTTTTAAATCAGATTGGCTAATTTCATGATTATCAGCTGTTTGGATCAGGATGCCAGAACCGACACGTTTGCTTTCATGTGAGTTGCGACCTTGTTCCCAAGCCGTTGCCCCGCCAGTTGGCAATGCGATTTTAAGTACGCGAACATTCGCTTTTGCAGCAAAAATTGCCAGCGCTTCAGCGGTGTAATCAGGTGCAATCAGCACTTCCACAAATTGTTTGCTGACGATTTCTGCAGCCGCTTTATCAACAGTAGTGTTGAAAGCAATAATGCCGCCAAATGCGCTACTTGGGTCAGTTTGAAAAGCTTTTGAGTATGCGTCTAGGGCAGTTGCACCAAGCGCTACGCCACATGGGTTTGCGTGTTTAACGATGACACAGGCCGTAGTGTCGAAAGATTTAACCGCTTCCCAAGCAGCATCGCCATCGGCAATATTGTTAAAACTTAATTCTTTACCTTGCAATTGTTGCGCAGTCACCAATGAGCCATGCGCTGGGTGTAGGTCGCGATAAAAAGCCGCTTGCTGATGTGGGTTTTCGCCGTAGCGTAAATCTTGTACTTTGACAAAATTAGTGTTGCTTTGCGCAGGAAATTGATGCGATACAGGCTTTTTGCTCGCCATGCTTGCCGCATAATCAATAGCTGATAAGTAGTTACTAATGGCTGCATCATATTGCGATACGCGGTTAAATGCGGCAACTGATAGCGCAAAAGTTGTCGCTTCCGCAAGCGCGCCGCCAGTGCTTTGCAACTCGCTTACTACATCTGCATATTGGCTCGCATCGGTTAACACTGCTACGTCTTTCCAATTTTTTGCAGCAGAACGTACCATCGCTGGGCCGCCGATGTCGATATTTTCAATCGCATCTTCAAGTGTACAATTTGGCTTTGCAGCCGTGGCTTCAAAAGGGTAAAGATTCACCACGACCATGTCGATATTTGGAATATTAGCTGCTTTCATAGCGGCTACATGTTCAGGCAAATCACGGCGACCTAAAATACCACCATGTACTTTAGGATGCAGCGTTTTTACGCGGCCATCTAACATTTCAGTAAAGCCAGTGTAATCGCTGACTTCAATCACAGGAATTTGATTATCGCGGAATAGTTTCGCAGTGCCGCCAGTTGATAAGATTTCTACGTTTAATTTAGTTAAAGCTTGTGCTAATTCTAAAATACCTGATTTGTCTGAAACGCTGATTAGCGCACGTTTAATAGTTGCCATTTGAAAACTCTAGAGAAGAAAGTGATTAGTTGGAAGTGAATATTTGCTGTTGCTTATTCGATTTTGTATTGCTGCATTTTTTTACGCAGGGTGTTGCGATTTAAGCCTAGTATTTCTGCCGTTTTGCTTTGGTTGCCACCTGCGTATTGCAATGTGTATTCAAGTAATGGTTTTTCAATGCATGACAACACCATGTCATATAAGGCGTGCGGCGGCTCACCATCAAGATCTTTAAAGTATTGATCTAATGATAATGTTACGCTGTTAGCGAGTTCGCACGGATTCATTATGCCACCTTAAGAACTAGATTGTTGGAGTCAGTATTATCTGTAGAGTCGTATTGCAAACGGTGATCGCGACTTTGCAGATGATCAAAAAACTCATCAATCGCAGAAAGCTGCAAATCTATGGTTTGCAGTGTGTTCATATTATGGCGGAAGTTTGCAGAGTCTTTTAAACCCTTGGTGTACCAAGAAATATGCTTGCGCGCCATGCGCATACCAGTTAACTCGCCATAAAAATCATATAAATCATGCAGGTGTTCTAGCATGACAGCGCGAATTTCTGTGACTTCTGGTGCGGGTAAATGCTCACCGGTTTTAATAAAGTGTTCAATTTCGCGGAAAATCCAAGGTCTGCCTTGCGCGGCACGGCCAATCATGACCGCATCTGCCCCTGTGTAATCCAACACGAATTTAGCTTTTTCTGGGGTGGTAATATCCCCGTTGGCAATGAGTGGGATTTTGATCGCTTGTTTCACCGCAGCAATCGTGTCATATTCAGCATCGCCAGTGTACAAACACGCGCGCGTGCGACCATGCATTGCTAAGGCTTGAACGCCTAAGTCTTCGGCCATTTTGGCAATTTGCACTGCATTGCGATTGTTTTTATCCCAACCTGTGCGAATCTTTAAGGTCACAGGAACATCAACTGCATTCACGACTGCTCTTAAAATTTGTGCAACTAAGGGTTCATCTTTAAGTAATGCAGAACCCGCCATCACGTTGCAGATTTTTTTCGCAGGGCAGCCCATATTAATGTCGATAATCTGCGCACCATTGTCTACGTTATGTCGCGCCGCTTCAGCCATCATTTGCGGGTCTGCGCCAGCAATTTGCACTGAAATAGGGTCAACTTCACCTTCATGATTGGCTCTACGTAAGGTTTTTTCACTGCCGTAGAGCAAGGAGTTTGACGTCACCATTTCACTCACAGCCAAACCTGCGCCCATTTTCTTACATAGCTGGCGGAATGGTCTATCCGTCACACCAGCCATAGGGGCGACAATCAGGTTATTCTTTAAAATGTGTGAGCCGATTTGCATTGTTATTTAGTTTTTAGTAGTTTTTTAGCAATTTTGAATTGTTTCGAGCGAACTGCCTATTTTATACGCAAATGAAGTCTCAGAAAACTTAAATTTTTCGAATGATGCTAAGTTTGTATAATGTTGATGCGTACCTACAACACACTTACGCAACAAGCCATTTGAAAGCCTTACTTTGAATAATCAAAATTTATCTGTCAGTAGTCCATCAACCACGCACATTGCCTTTGCCAGCTTTATTGGTACGGCGATTGAGTTTTATGATTTCTATATTTATGCCATGGCGTCAGCATTGGTGATTGGACAAGTATTTTTTCCTGCGAGCGATCCTACCGCACAAGCGTTGAACGCTTTTTTAACATTCGGTATTGCTTTTATTGCAAGGCCATTAGGTGCGATTGTTTTTGGTCATTTTGGTGACCGCATTGGACGCAAAGCGACCTTAGCCGCTTCATTATTGGTGATGGGGGTTTCTACCTTGTTAATCGGTTGCTTACCTGGCTACGAAATTTTAGGCACTTGGGCCGCTGTGCTACTGTGTTTGTTGCGGTTTGGGCAAGGTTTAGGTTTGGGTGGTGAGTGGGGCGGCGCCGCATTATTAGCCACGGAAAGCGCGCCAGCAGGCAAGCGCGGCTGGTTTGGCATGTTTCCACAGCTTGGCCCATCAATCGGTTTTTTGCTGGCGACGCTAAGTTTTCTGGCTTTAACCCTATATTTATCTGACGATGCATTTAAAGCATGGGGTTGGCGCATTCCGTTTTTCGCGAGTGCTTTGTTGGTGTTGGTTGGGTTATATGTACGTTTTAAACTGGCTGAAACGCCTGCTTTTGCTAAGGCTTTACAACATCAGCAAACGCTCAAAACACCTATTAAATCGCTGTTGAGTCAACATTGGCGTCCTGTATTGCTGGGCGCATTTGCCATGACTGTTTGCTATAACTTGTTTTATACTGCGACTGTATTTTGCCTAAGTTATGGTACTAAAACACTCGGTATTCCGCGTGCTGAGTTTCTTCAAATGTTATGTATTGCTGTGCTGTTTATGGCAGTTATTACGCCAGTTTCAGCAGGTTTTAGTGATAAATTTGGTCGTAAACCCGTATTGTTAGCAGGCTGTTTTTTGGCGGTATTAGCTGGTTTTACCCTCAGTCCATTAATGGCTAGTGGTTCAAGTGTTTTAATTACCTTATTTTTATCCATCGCCTTACTCTTAATGGGCGCGACATTTGCGCCGATGGGCGCATTTCTGCCAGAGCAGTATCCTGTGGCCGTGCGCTATACTGGCGCGGGATTGTCTTACAATTTGGGTGGGATTTTAGGGGCTTCTACCGCGCCTTTTATCTCACAACTGTTGGTCGATAAAGGCGGTTTGGTTTGGGTTGGGTATTATGTTTCAGCGATGGCTTTAGTGAGTTTTTTGGCGGTGATGTTGATGCAGGAAACTAAGCAAGTCGATTTCAATAAGACTTAAATTACATTTTTCTATATCTGGTCTCCACATCTGGCTTAGTCAGGTGCTCTAAATTCGTTAGCCAAATCATTGCTTGCTCACGATCATCGCCACACATTTCTAGGCTAGCTTGTAATCCTGCACAAAACGCAGGTCGTTCAGGCTGACCAAAAATCATACAGCGGTTTCCAATATCCAATTGTATGCAACATACACCCGCAGGTTTGCCGTTAGGCATTCCGGGAATTGGGCTGTTAATAGATGGCGCAGTGCAACATGCGCCACAGTCAGATCTGCATTCCATTTAGCTAGTTTCCTTTATATATTTGCCCAAGGATAGCCAAGTGCAGTGACGCCTGATTTTAGAGCGTCCATTGCAAGTTTTACTTGTTCAGATTCACCTTTCATTCCTAGTTCCGTGGTTCTGCGCTGGTTGCTTCTGGGTAAGCTAAATAATTGCAACATAGGATATTGCGCCAACATATGGTTCATTAAATCAATTAAATCGCTCTCGCCAGCTTCGCTCACTAAGATTGAATCTTCCACATAGTTTTGCGTGTGAAATAAATGCGAGTAGTAGGTTTCTAGCACCCACTCCACCATGGGGTGTGCCATTTCAGGGAAGCCAGGTACAAAATAATGTTGATGAATGCTAAAACCTGCGACGCGATTGATCGGGTTGGGGATTAACTCACAACCTTTGGGGAAGTCAGCCATCAGCACACGTTTTGGGTAAGCACTTTCACCATATTGCGCTTCAATTTCTGCTACCGCGCGAGCGTGGCGTTCAATGGCTACACCAGCGGCATCCGCCGCACATTGCCTTGTAAAGTCATCAGGCGTTGCGCCTATGCCGCCAAAGCTAAACACAATATCACCATGCTCTTTGCTGCGCGCCATACTGGCTTTAAGTGAGTTGGTAATTTGCTCTGGAATATCGCCAAGATAATTCGCCCAAGCAAGCTGCAAGCCACGTGCGGAAAGTAGCTCAATGACTTTGCTTAAGTGTCTATCTTGACGCTTGCCTGAGAGAATTTCGTCCCCGATGATATAAATACCGAAATTTTGCATTGAATGATTCTATTCTTAAAAATTACAGTAACGCCATTTTAGTGTTATGGACAAAATTACTGAGCTATTCCTATAAGATGGACAAACTGATTGAGTAAAGCTATTGCATGTTACATAATGCAATGGTGAGATTATAAAACCAACCTAATAGTTCTTTGTAATAACTTAAATCAAATGAACGATACAAATAAAATGGCTGCCGTAAAAGCAGCACAGCTCCAGCAGATATTAGCTTGCAGTGCCAGAACAATACTGGCAGCTATTACCATGGCGTTTATTCTTGCGTACTTGCAAAGAGATGTGGCTTCTCATGAGTTACTGATTGCTTGGTTAATCGCTTCAGTTGGTGTAAATGCCATTCGTCTAGCCTTTACACGAAACTGTTTACGTGAGCCTACTGCCGATTTTAAAATGATTGAGAGTCGACTCAATAAGTTTCGGTTAGGTGTCATCGTTAGTAGTCTGCTTTGGGGTTCAATCAGTTTGTTCATTTTCACTCCCGAGCTACCCAGATATCACATGTTTGTGATCTATATCCTTGTCGGATTGTCAGCTAGCGCTGTCATTTCTTATTCCGCCGATGTTATTTGCGCCATGGCCTACACTTTATTATCGTTGTTACCTATGCTAATTCGGTCATTTTGGTTTGGCGATGAAATTTCTATTGCTATGAGTATCACAGGCTTCATTTATGTGGCTTACATGCTTGTCAGCATTCGTAATTTCAATCGCAGCATGACGGAAAATATTATTTTACGTTTTGATGCAGTCAAACGTGAAAATGAAATTAAACAGTTGGCTTTTTATGATCAACTCACAAACTTACCTAACCGTCGATTATTGCTTGATCGGCTAGACCACGCACTGACCGTGAGCGCGCGTTCTGGTAGGCGTGGCGCCTTGCTGTTTTTAGATTTAGATCATTTTAAAATGCTAAATGATACGATGGGGCATGCTATGGGTGACTTGCTCTTGAAAAAAGTCGCTGAACGCTTGCTACGTTGTGTGCGAGAAAGCGATACCGTTGCGCGTTTAGGCGGCGATGAGTTTGTCGTCATGCTGGAAGATTTAAGTGAGGATGTGGACGAAGCGACTAAGCAAGTAGAGAAAGTAGCAGACTTAATAATAGAAACACTTAATATTCCGTATATGCTCAATACGCTTGAACATAGCAGTACCCCTAGCATTGGCGTAGCGCTGTTTGGTGAGCATGGTAGCTCACATGAAGAGTTGCTAAAGCATGCGGATATTGCCATGTATCAGGCAAAAAGAGCAGGGCGTAATGTGGTGAGACACTTTGACTTTGCAATGCAACAAGCAGTCAGTACGAAAGACGCCCAAAGCGTAGTCAATTAAAAATTTTTTATTAAATGGCACGTGCTAAGAAAGCCACTTAAAAGAGCTGCAAATTAATTACTTGCAGCTCTAAGCAAGGTATTTACTTAATTAATAACTCTTTAATGATGATGCGCATGTAAGCCTGGCGCACCTTGTGCCTTAGCTAGCCACTCTTTAGCATCATCGTTTTGTTCCATATCACCAATGTCGGTGTAATACACTTGCTGGTAACTGCTTAATACTTCTTCAGTCGTTTTTGGTGCTGGTTTGTTAGCAGATAACGCTTTGCCTGCTACGTTTAATTGACGTAATTGAATCGTGACTTTACTTTTTGGGTAGGTATATTCAATCTTAACGGGAATATGCAACTGCGGTAACCAAAGCAGCTTTACTTTGGCATCATTGACCGTGCCTGCATGAATGGTACCAGTATAGCTTTCGACAGAGTATTCCCCATAATTTGCTGGTTTGTTACTTGTTTTTTTCAGACCTACAAGCTCAGCGTCTGAAACAAGTTGAGAAGTCACTTGCCATTGATTTTCATCAGCATTGATGCCTAACACTCTAAGATCATCAAATAGGTATTCAATGGCACGTTTATCTTCATGCATTAAAAATAAATAGCCAGTTTTACCATCTGGACTATGCCTCCAAATTTCGCCTCGTTTAGCGAGTTGGCCAGATTTACTGTCTATATCACGCAACTCCACCTGCTCAGATTGGCGCATTAACCACCACTGACGTTTAACAGCTTTTTTACATGGCATTGCACATTGTACTGTCTCAAATCTAGCATCTAATGTAGGTAAAGGTTCAGTTTCTGCATAGGCAAAAGTGCTGACTAATAACATTAAAGCCCCTAATAAATTACTCATACTTTTCAATAACACGGTCATGCTTTTTCCTTAAGTGATGCGCATCTAGCCATACTATTTAAACAATAAAAAGTCTGGCAATAGAAAAAAGGTGACTTGCATCGCAAGCCACCTTGTTCATTACAATTTATAAAGATTCAATTAGATTAAAAACCAAATGCATCTTTCATTACTTGGTAGATATAGCTTTGCTCTTGAACACCTTGCATTAAGTAAGCTTTAGGGCCGCCTGCAAAAATTGCAACATCTTCACCCGCATGCGTTTCTCCGCCTTGTAAAGGTACCGTCACTTCTTGATGGAAGTTAGGATCTTCAGTATTCACCGCGGTCATATCTTCAATACGACCAGCGCGCGCTGTTTGGTTGTACACTGCGTCACCAGCTTGATCTTGGTAATAACCAACACCGTTGGCAAAACCAATCGTTGTGTATGGTTTACCGTCAGTGGCTAAATCAGGCGTCGTTTTACCAGGTGAAACCACTTTACCCAAAATAGGGTTGCCGCGTTTTGGGTAACCTGCAATAGTTAATGTGTGGCTATGGTCGGCCGTTACAATCACCAATGTATCGTTCAAATCTACTTTTTCTAAAGCTTTTTTAACAGCATCTGAAAAAGCCACGGCATCGCTCAATGTACGATAAGCATTACCTGCATGAGAGGCATGGTCAATACGGCCGCCTTCAACCATTAAGAAGTAACCTTTTGGGTTGTTTTTTAACACATCAATCGCCTTATCAGTCATCTCTGCTAATGATGGCTCGCCAGCGGTATCAGCTGGGCGATCAAAATCATATTGCATATGTGATGGCTCAAACAAACCTAACAACTTTGTAGTTGAAGCTGGGTTAATGGCATCAAACTGCGCTTTATTCCAAACATATTCACCACCGAATTTACTTGTAAATTCGGTGGTCAGGTTACGACCATCGGTACGACGGCCTTTTGTAGTTGTATATTCTGGGTCAAATGCAGTATTTGGTAAGTAGTAAGTACGACCACCACCCAATGCCACCTCTAAACCATCGCCAATGCCGCCTGCACCAAAGTTATCAATCATTTGTGCAGCAATATCTTTAACGCCACCATTAACCGCGGCAGCAGGTAAGTTAGCGTTCGCTTCCCAATCGCGGTTAGATGTATGTGCGTACGTTGCTGCTGGTGTTGCATGTGTTAGGCGTGCTGTTGATACAATGCCTGTAGCACGACCACTGATTTCGGCTTGCTCAAGAATTGTGGCCACTTTATTAGCTTGAATCACAGCATTGCTTGGCTCTGAACGCACAACAGATTGATTGATAGACAACTCACCATCGTTAGTTTTTACGCCAGACACAATGGCTGTCATGGTTGGTGCTGAATCAGAGGTTTGTTGATTAGCAGAATAGGTTTTAGATAAGGCGACATAAGGTAGTTTTTCAAAAGCTAATTTGTTACGCTCGCCATCTAAACCTTTTTGCTGACCTTCAAAAATACGCGCTGCAGTCACAGTAGAAATACCCATACCGTCACCTACAAATAAAATCACATTTTTAGCGCGTTTAACGTTTGGTACTAATTTTTTAGCTGCAGCAAGTGAAGCAGCGCCATCATTTAACCAAGTATTGGCATCTTCTGCAAAGGCAAATGGTGTTGCAAACGTCATGATTACGGCAAGCGTAGTTGCCTTTAAAGTTAATTGTTTCATTGGTATTGCTCCCTTAAATATATTGCCTGAAATTATTGTATGTGGTTTTAAGCTTTGGTGCGGCGACGAGCCACAAACCCCATCAAACCAAGACCAGATAGCAACATGGCATAGGTGTCAGGTTCAGGCACTGGTGTGACAGATAAGCTGACGTTGTCGATACCTAGCTGCATTTGTCCCTCATTTGTCACGCTAGAAAAACGAAGTGTGTAAGATCCGCCAGCTGCAAGCGTGTTAGATAAATTGAATGAATAGCTTAGGTAAGGATTAGCAATATCACCACCAATCACACTGTTACCGTTTGAACCGCCCAAATACAAACTTTGCAAAATGTCGGCACTGTTAGTTGAAAATACGTTAGCACCAGCACTTAACAAATCAACACGTACATGTTGGTTTGAGTCAAAACTACCGCCTGTGGTGTAATCAAGCCCAGAAGCATTGATTTGCGTACCGTTGGTACTTTGATTATTAACAAACATTTGGAATGTTAGCGTTGCAGCGCTGACTGCGCCCGTACTAAACGTTTGATATAAAGCTTGGTTGCTTGGTGCAGCAGAGTCTAGCAAGCCATAATAATTGCCACTGGCGGCACCTACGGTGTTGCGACCACTTGCATCAGTCACTGTATCGTTTTCTACTAAAACGGAACCTAAAATTCCGTCTTCAGCCGTGTTCCATGAGTTGATGCTATACACATCAGCGCCTTGTGTCTCAAAGCCACCATTTTGTATCAGCTCAGCAGATACTGAAGGTAATGAAACCACACTTAAACCTACCAGCATTAAAGCTGCAGGAATTTTCTTAATCTTAATCATAAATTCTCCAAACGCACTTATTGAATAAATGCCGTCACATTAAATATCTACATATAACAAAGTGCGATACAAGTAATCGTGAGCGACATAGAGCTATCAGCAGTGCTTATGATGCATGCCATAAATGACAGAGAAATTAATTAGCCGTATATTTTTATAGTTCTTTTGGCGGATGGGTGAGGTTTAGATTTGTCATATTTGGTTTTACTAAATTGAATAACTTAACAATTGAATGTATTCATTTGTAGTTGAATGATTGCCGTTATTAAGTAACAAGTTTATCGGGTACTACTCCCAAATTGGGGATTGTTTTTAGGATAGGTGATATTTAATATTCAGCTTAATGTCTTTGCTAAAAGACGATTCAATTTTACTTTTAAGTAGTTTATTTTAAGGGATATAACATGAAAAAACTTCTGTTCATCGCGCTACTAGGCAGTTCATTTAGTGCAAATGCCGCCGTGACTACTTACTTCGGGGAAGATTTAGGTTTAGGTGAAGGCATCAAATTAGCTTCAACTCCCAATTCAAATGCAACTCAGGCTAATTTCTTATCATCACTCATCAATCCAGGCGTTGAGAACTTTGAGGCTTTTACTGATGGTACGACTAATCCAGCAGTTAACTTTGTTGGGGCTAGTGTTACCGCAACATTATCTGGAGGCAGCGTGATGAGCACTGCAAATGGAGTAACCAATGGCGCAGGTCGTTATGGAGTTTCTGGTGACCCTGATGGTAATGGTGTTGATAGTTACTACGAGACTAGAGGTGAGTTAAGTTTAACCTTTAGTAATCCAGTTGCCGCATTCGGTTTCTATGGCGTAGATATAGGTGACTTTAATGGTCAAGTAACGCTAACAACAAGTGGTGGATTAAACCAGTTTTTTAATGTTGGAAACACTTTAAATGGTTTGGGCGGTAGCGTGTTGTTCTGGGGCATAGTTTCTGACGCAGATACCTTTACCAGCATTACATTTGGCAATACTTCTAATGGAAATGATGCTTTCGTATTTGATAATTTCACTGTTGGCTCATTAGAGCAAGTTAAATCACCTGTCCCAGAACCAGAAACTTATGCCATGTTCTTAGCTGGATTGGGTTTTATGGGCTATATGGCTCGCCGTAGAAAAGACAGTTAGGTCTAGTTTAAGTCTAGGTTTGATGGCCAACAATAGGAGCTTCTGCTCCTATTTTTTTAAAAATATTTAGTATTGATTATATCAATGTGCAGCTTCCCAGTTACTACCTACACCCACCTCCGCTAACAAAGGCACATCTAACTTAGCCACACTTTGCATTAATTCTGGCAGTTTTTGTTTTACCAGTTCCAGTTCAATATCGGGCACTTCTAGCACCAATTCATCGTGTACTTGCATGATGAGTTTTGTTGCGAGTTTTTCGTCTTGTAGCCATTTGGCTACGGCAATCATTGCTAGTTTAATCAAGTCAGCCGCAGTGCCTTGCATCGGTGCATTGATGGCTGCGCGTTCTGCGCCAGCTCTTCTCATGCCGTTAGGGCTATTGATTTCTGGTACCCATAACCTTCGGCCGAAGTAGGTTTCTACATAGCCTTTTTGTTTGGCGATTTCTCGGGTGTTTTGCATGTATTCACGCACACCTGGGTAACGGGCGAAGTAGCGTTCAATATAGCTCGCTGCGGCGTCGCGTTCTATGTTGAGATTTTGCGCTAAACCGAATGCGCTCATGCCGTAAATTAAACCAAAGTTAATGACTTTGGCGTAACGGCGCTGTTCGCTGTCTACACTTTCGCGCTCTACGCCAAAGATTTCAGCCGCGGTGGCGCGGTGAATATCTTCATTATTAGCAAAGGCGGCTAGCATGCCTTCATCTTTTGATAAATGCGCCATGATGCGTAGCTCTATTTGTGAGTAATCGGCAGAAACAATATGCGAGCCGCTTGGTGCGATAAAAGCTTCACGAATACGACGACCTTCTGCTGAGCGCACAGGGATGTTTTGCAAGTTAGGGTCTGAGCTTGCCAATCTGCCAGTAATTGCCACCGCTTGGTTATAGCTGGTATGCACGCGGCCTGTTTGCGCATTAATCATTTTTGGCAGTTTATCTGTGTAGGTGGATTTGAGTTTTGCCAAACCGCGATACTCTAATAATACTTTAGGCAGTGGATGATCTAAGGCGAGCTCTTGCAATACGTCTTCATCAGTGCTTGGTGCGCCAGATGGCGTTTTTTTGGTCGGCTTAATGCCAAGTTTATCAAACAAAATCTCTTGTAGTTGTTTAGGTGAACCTAAGTTGAATGGCTGCCCAGCCAGTTCATAAGCTTGGTTTTCCAGTGCCACTAGTTTCGCGCCAATTTCATTGCTTTGAATATTCAGCATGTCTCGGTCAATCAACACACCGTTGCGTTCTATGGTGAATAGAATCTGCGAGCTTGGCATTTCAATTTGGCTATAAATAAAGTCTAGCTTGGCGTCATTGCTGATTTGTGGATACATTGCTTGGTGTAGTTGCAGCGTAATGTCGGCATCTTCTGCGGCGTATTCGCTGGCAACTTCTACCGTCACTTGGTTAAACGTGACTTGTTTTGCGCCTTTGCCTGCCACTTCTTCAAATGAAATGGTTTGTATGCCTAAGTGGCGTTCAGCTAGCGCATCCATGCCATGTGTTTTGTGCGATTCAAACACATAAGATTCCAACATGGTGTCATGCGTAATGCCATTAAGCGCAATGCCATGATTAGCTAACACGTGTTGGTCATACTTAAAGTTTTGCCCGACTTTTTTAATGGCTGGGTTTTCTAAAATAGGTTTAATTTTTGCTAGAGTTTCAGCAAAATTTAATTGTTCTGGCGCATCAAAGTAATCATGTTTTAGCGGCAAATAAGCCGCGCTACCCGCTTCTACACTGAATGACATGCCAACAATTTTTGCCGTCATTGGGTCTAGCGAGGTGGTTTCGGTATCGAAACACATCAATTCTGCGGCTTGCAATTTTGACAACCAAGCATCGAGTTGTTCATTGGTTAAAATAGTCTCAAAGTTGCGGCTGGTGTTCGCTGTAAATTGCGTCACTGCAAACATATCCGCAGTTTGAGCCGGTTGAATTTGTGAGCTTGGAAACTTTACGGGCGTATTGGTTGAAGTAGGAACAGGTGCGTTATCCTGCATATTTTCCAGTTCACGGCGCCAACTTTTAAATTCAAAACGGTCAAATAGCTCAGCTAGTTTGGCTTTGTCTATGGCTTGTGGAGCGAGGTCGCTTAAGTTCTCTTGTATGCCTACGTCACAACGGATGGTAATCAGCTCGCGTGCAGTCGGCAACCAATCTAATGCAGCGCGCAGATTTTCACCCACTTTGCCTGTGATTTTATCGGCGTTGGCGACAATATTATCTAATGAGCCATATTCTTTTAGCCATTTAACCGCGGTTTTTGGCCCAACTTTGTCGACGCCAGGCACGTTGTCTGAGGTGTCGCCAATCAGCACTAGGTAATCAACCATTAAGCCAGGCGGAATGCCGAATTTATTTTCTACGCCAGCAATATCCAGCACGTCATCGGTACGTCTAAACGCGTCGCGCATGGTGTTCACAACAGTGATATGTTCATTCACCAACTGTGAAATATCTTTATCACCCGTGGAAATAATTGTCCTAATGCCTTCGCGCTCGGCTTGCTTTGCCAACGCACCAATCACGTCATCGGCTTCTACGCCAGATTCTACAATAAGCGGCCAACCCATGGCTTTAATCGCTTCATGCAGAGGCTCAATTTGCAGACGTAAATCGTCTGGCATACTGGCTCGATTCGCTTTATATTCTGCATAAATATCATCACGGAACGTTTTGCCTTTGGCATCAAAAACGCAGGCGCTATAATCGCTAGGATAATCTTTATGTAAACGGCGCAACATGTTGAGCACACCTTGTATCGCCCCTGTGGGTTCATTTTGGCTATTTCTTAAGTCAGGCATAGCGTGAAAAGCACGATACAGGTAAGATGAACCGTCAACTAATAACAAAGTTTTCATATAAAATCCAGAGGTTGTCGTGATGCGTTGTTGCGCTATATTTTTACTTGATGTTTTAAAGCCGTTTGCATAATAAACCATATGCGGCTCGTCTTAAAAAAATTTTGCGCCTAGCCTCACTTAAACCTTTGAATTTTAAAGGTAAAAATAAAACATAAGAAGGCTAAATTAAGAGAATTAAATTATGTCGTTTACAAAAAAAATTCCAAAACTTGCTGACCCAGACGTGCGTGGGCAACATCAAACTGGCCATGAGTCATGGCATGCATTCGAGATTATGGCAGAATTCGTGGATGCCACGGAGCGCCTGAAAGAAATTACCCCAGCGGTTTCTATTTTTGGTAGCGCACGCACGCCAGTTGACCATCCTTATTACAAGCTTACTGAAGAAATCGCACGATTATTAAGTGATGCGGGATTCAGTGTGATTTCGGGTGGTGGCCCTGGCATTATGGAGGCCGCTAACAAAGGTGCATTTGCAGGAAAATCGCCGAGCATAGGGCTAAATATTGAGTTGCCTCATGAGCAAACGGGCAATCCTTATCAAGATATTAGTCAGAATTTTAAGCATTTTTTCATGCGTAAAGTCATGTTTGTTAAATATGCCAGTGCTTATGTGGTGATGCCAGGCGGTTTTGGTACGCTGGATGAAGTGATGGAGGCGATTACCTTGGTGCAGACTGGTAAAAGCTTGAAAATGCCGATTATCTTAGTAGGTGAAGCATTTTGGCGTGGCTTGGTAGAATGGGTTAAAACCACTTTAGTCGATGAAAAAATGATTTCGGCAGATGACCTAGATTTAATTCAAGTGATTGATGAGCCAAAAGCCGTTGTTGAAGCGATATTCAAACATTATGAAACACGTGGATTTAAGTTGTCTGTAGATGAAGAACGCGTACAGCTTTATTTATAGCAAATGCATTATATTGGTGTGTAATTTGCTAAAATCAGAAAATCAGGTTTCGATTCAATTTTAAAGAATAGGTGTCACACCATGCGTAAGATCTCTAAGAGTATTATCTGGAAAAATATAGCACTTTTGCTAGCGCTTGGTGTGGCGCAACTGCCTTTAATGGCTGCTGCGGAAACACCTAAAGCTAAAACGCCACCTGCTGACTTGCAACCGTTAGAAGACATTCCACCACCTGCCATGAGTAGTGATGAAAATGCCGACGAACCACAAGTCACCATTATCAAGAAAAAAGGTGAGACGATTGAGGAGTATCGCATCAACGGTCAGCTTTATATGATGAAAGTTACACCAGCACATGGGGTGCCTTATTACATGCACAAAGAAGACCAAAATGGTGGTTGGGTGAACGATGGCCCAAGCCAGCCTATGAGTATTCCTAAGTGGACGATTTTTAGGTTTTAATAAAACAAAAATGTATTAAATAAAGAGGGTATATCGCCCTCTTTATTTATTTAACATTCCCAAGACTAGTTACCCATTAATCACTTTATAACACTCTAATCTATGTCAGTATTTACCTCGGTCAGCATTCCACAATTACAAACTTGGTTGCAAGATTACGCGATAGGCGAACTTGTAGAACTAAAAGGTATTTCATCTGGCATTACTAACACTAATTACTTCGTCACGACTCAACATAATGGCAACCAGAGTAAGTTTGTACTGACCTTGTTTGAACACAATGCCTTAGAAGAGCTGCCATATTTTATTGATTTAATGAGCCATCTTGCAGCACACGGTATACCTTGCCCTAAGCCAATTGCAGACAAAGCAGGTGCTAGTTTGCACATGCTAAACGGTAAACCTGCCGCTTTAATTAGTTGCTTGAATGGGCAAGATATTGAAACACCAAATGTAATGCAATGCGGCGCTGTGGGTTCGGTATTGGCAAAAATGCATATTGCCGGACAATCTTTTGAAGCGGAATTTCCGCAACACGATAGTCATAATCAGCGTGGGTTGGATTGGCGTGTTAACGCCGCTACTCAAGTGTTGCCGCATTTATCAACGGCAGATCAGCAATTATTAAATGAGACTTTAGCATTTCAAGCGGAGTTTGATACTACACTGTTACCAATGGGCGTTATTCATGCGGATTTGTTCCGAGATAATGTGTTGTTCGAGGGCAATGAAATTGGCGGATTGATTGATTTTTATTATGCCTGCCACGATGTGCTTGCTTACGATTTAGCGATTGCTGTGAATGATTGGTGTGTGAATGCCGATGGTAGTTTAGATGCATCTAGGCTAGACGCTATGTTCAATGCTTACCAAGCGGTTAGGCCATTTACTTCAGCCGAACATATTGCATGGTCAGCCTTGCTACGCATTGCTGCTTTACGTTTTTGGTTGTCACGTTTGTATGATCAAATCTATCCGCAAGCGGGTGAGTTGACGCATGCAAAAGACCCTAACCATTTTCAAAGAATCCTGAAATTACGCACTAGTTTAGCTGAGTCAATTTAGAGAAAAATATCATGACCGAGAACTCAATCAATACCTCTTTAGAAAGCCGTCAGGTACCCGCAGGCAATGCTTGGGCTTGGATTGTGAGCGGCTTTAATTTATTTAAAGCTAACCCAGTGATGTGGATTGTGATTTTGCTGATTTATTTAGCAATCATTATTCCCATCTCACTCATCCCCGTGATTGGCTCTGTGGTCAGCACCTTATTAGCCCCTGTCTTTGCCGCAGGCATGATGTGGGGTTGTAAAGCACTCGTTCTAAAACAAGATTTAGAAATCAACCATTTATTTGAAGGTTTTAAGAAAAATACCGCGCAACTCATTTCAGTAGGCGGTATTTACATGCTGAGCCTGCTAATGATTATGGTGATGGTGGTTTTAACTCTGGATAAAGACACCATTGAGTTGTTAATGAAAGGACAAGAAGTTAGCCCAGCGCAAGCCAACGCCATGGTGTTGCCGATGTTAACCGCTATGCTTTTTATACTGCCGATATTAATGGCTTACTGGTATGCACCAGTACTGATTGGATTACACAATCTTAAAGTATTAGAAGCGATGAAGTTGAGCTTTATTGCTTGTCTAAAAAATATGCTGCCGTTTTTATTATACGGTTTGATTTTTATGCTGATATTAGTGGTGGCGATTATTCCATTTGGCTTAGGGTTAGTCGTTGCTATACCCGTGATGATGACCAGTTTGTATACTAGTTACGTGGATGTTTTTAACATCACAGAAACAGCAGATTAGCACACACCACTTAAATTAAGTGGCGTGTTGATTAGTTCTAAATCGGAGTGAGTTTAGCAAACTCCAGCGCTAACCATTTCAAACCTTCACGGCCAAAGTTTACCTGTACACGCATGTCGTTGGCGTTGCCTTCGTAACTTACTACCACACCATTTCCAAACTTAGTATGTGCAACTTGCTGGCCGATTTTCCACGGCATGGCGTTTTTCTGGGTACTGCTTTGTTGCTTACTCATCATGGCTGGCAGCTCGCTGTAGTCACGGTTACTGCCAGACCTAGCGGCAGGTTTGCTGTTTAAACGTTTGAGTAGTTCTTCTGGGATTTCATCTAAAAAGCGCGATGGAATGCCGTAGCGCACTTTGCCATGCAACATGCGGCTTTGCGCGTGGCTTAAGTACAGTCGCTGTCTAGCGCGGGTGACGGCTACATACATCAAGCGGCGCTCTTCTTCTAAGCCAGCATTCTCAAACAAACTCTGCTCATGCGGGCATAAGCCTTCTTCTAGACCACTAATAAATACAGCTTTAAACTCAAGGCCTTTCGAGGCGTGTACCGTCATCAACTGTAAAGCTTCACGGCCCACGTCTGCTTGGTGTTCACCAGCTTCTAAGCTGGCGTGGCTTAAAAATTGTGTTAGTAAGTCTTGATCAGTTTCGCCATCCACATTGTTGTGGTTGCCAAAATCTTTGTTGGTAAACGACACAGCCGCTGTCACCAACTCTTTCAAGTTTTCTATGCGGTCTTCACCTTCTTTGTCATTTTCATAATGGGCGGTTAGGCCAGACATAGTGATGGCTAACTCAGTCAGTTCACGCAGGCTAATGCCATAAGCATTGTCTACCATTTGTCTAATCAGGGCGACAAAGCCTTCAATGCCTTTAGCACCAAGTTTACCGTTGCCAACCTTGTTAATCGCCGCTTGCCAGATACTACAGTTTTCTGCGCGAGCTACTTCTTGTAACTGCTCTAGACTACGTGCACCGATGCCGCGTGTGGGAAAGTTAATGACGCGTAATAATGCCGTGTCATCATTTGCATTGGCAATTAAGCGCATATAAGCGAGCGCATGTTTAATTTCGGCGCGTTCAAAGAAGCGTAAGCCACCATACACGCGATAAGGCAAGTTAGCGTTAAACAGCGCTTGCTCCAAGATGCGTGATTGGGCGTTCGAGCGATAGAGCAGGGCGATTTCGCCTAATGACGTGCCTTCGCAATGTAGCATTTTAATTTCATCAACAATGAATTGCGCTTCATCAGTGTCATTATAAGCATCGTACACACGTACAGGTTCGCCTGCGCCTGCGCTCGTCCATAGGTTTTTACCTAGGCGATTATTGTTGTGCGAAATAATCGCATTGGCGGCATCTAGAATGTTGCTATGAGAGCGATAGTTTTCTTCTAGCTTTACTACATTCTGTACTTTGAAATCCCTCTCAAAATCGCGCATATTGCCTACGCGTGCGCCACGAAAACCATAGATGGATTGGTCATCATCACCTACTGCGAACATGCAATTGTCTTCACCCGCGAGCAGTTTAAGCCACAAATATTGTAGGCGGTTAGTATCTTGAAACTCATCGACCAATATGTATTTAAAACGGCTTTGGTAATGGCCGCGGATATTAGCGTCGCGCTCCAATAGCTCGTAACAACGTAATAGAAGTTCTGCAAAGTCAGCCACGCCATCGCGTTGGCATTGCTTGTCGTATTCATCAAAAATCTCGCGCATCTTGGTAGAGTGCGGATCGTAAGCCTCTACTGCATGCGCGCGTAGACCTTCGTCTTTGCAGCCATTGATAAAGTTTTGCACTTGCTTAGGCGGAAACTTTTCATCATCGACATTCATGAGTTTCATCAAGCGCTTAATCACAGATAATTGGTCTGCAATATCTAAAATCTGAAAGCTTGCAGGTAAACCAGCTTCGCGATGGTGAGCGCGCAATAAGCGATTACAAAGTCCGTGGAATGTGCCAACCCACATACCACGCGTATTGATTGGCAATGATGCCGTAATACGTGTGAGCATCTCTTTAGCGGCTTTATTGGTAAATGTCACGGCTAATAAACCCGTAGGCGAAACTTGTCCAGTTTGAATCAACCATGCGATACGCGCTGTGAGAACGCGTGTTTTGCCGCTCCCTGCGCCCGCTAAAATCAACGCAGATTGTTGCGGCAGGGTAACAGCTTCTAGTTGCTTATTATTAAGGCCAGTGAGTAATGTAGATTCGGTTTCCATGGTGATATTATCGCATGGGATGAGTTAAAATTTAGGAAGTAATCTGCTTACAAATCGATACAAAAAGTTACAAAAAATCGAGAACTAAAGCCAAATACGCTCTGTCTGAACTTACATGATGGCTGAATTAGTTTTTAGTCACCTTTCCGCTTCTTTCCTCCCTGAGCGGAAGCCTTAGCTAATAGGGCATTTTGCCCCGACTCTAACCCCTTTGAGTCGGGGCTTTTTTTTGCTGCCTTTTAGATATTTTCTCAAAACTCATTCTACAAATAAGCCAATAAAACTAAAGTTAATTAGCCCTTTGTTTGATTGGGCTTTGGATATTATATTAGTTTACGATGGGTAAATTATAAAAGGGGTTTGCTTTGCTAAAACCAGAAAATTCTGTGAATGAGTCAGCGCGACTTACAGCATTGGCACGTTATGAAGTACTGGACACAGTTAGCGAGCAAGAGTTCGATGATATTACGTTGCTCGCATCCCAAATATGTGAGGTGCCAATCGCTCTAATTTCTCTTGTTGATGGGGATAGGCAGTGGTTTAAAAGCCGTGTTGGCTTAGATGCTACTGAAACCCCACGAGACATTTCATTTTGTGGACACGCTATTCATGGAAATACCTTATTTGAAGTTTCAAATGCGCTTGATGATAGCCGGTTTGCAGATAACCCTTTAGTCAGTGGTGCCCCAGATATTCGTTTCTATGCAGGGATGCCCATTATCACTAGTGATGGTTTGGCGCTAGGCACTCTTTGTGTCATTGATAGTACCCCACATACCTTGTCTTCAAAGCAGCGCGATACTTTAGCCGTACTTGCGCGACAAGTCATGCGTTTACTTGAATCTAGAATAGCTTCAAAAAAAATACTACAGCTTTCTGAAGAGGTAAACCAAAAAGCTATTTTTAAGAGTGTGTTATTGGCTTCTGCGGCAGATAGCATTATTTCAACTACGCCTGATGGCGTTATTCTTACGTTTAACCAAGCGGCAGAGCGCTTGCTAGGTTATAAGCAAGAGGAGTTAGTGGGTCTTTACACACCAGCCATTTTTCACGATGCCGATGAGATAGTCGCTAAAGCGATTGAATTGAGTGTTGAGTTTAATGAAACGATAACACCAGGTTTTGAGGTGTTTGTTCATAAAGCTCGAAATGGAGTGGTAGATATCAATGAATGGACTTATGTCAATAAGCGTGGTGATAAAGTGTCTGTCAGGCTGGCAGTTTCTGCTATGCGAGATGAGCAAAATAATATTATTGGATATATTGGTATCGCTAGTGATATTAGTGAGCGTAAAAGTCAAGAGTATGCAATATTTACCGCTACAAGTCAGCTAGAAGCCTCTCTGGAGGCAATTCCTGATTTAGTATGGATGAAAAATATGGACGGTGTGTTTTTAAGATGTAATCGATCTTTTGAGCGCTTCTTAGGTAGCGACAAGCCCAATGTTATTGGCAAAACAGATTATGATTTTTTTGATAAAGAATCGGCAGATTTTTTTAGGTTGCACGATAGAAAAGCGGCAAATCAAGATTTCCCATTGATTACTGAAGAGTGGTTAACTTTTAATGATGGTTACTATGGCTTGTTTGAGGTCACTAAAACGGGCATTAAAGATAATGCAGGCAGTCTGATAGGTACGCTAGGTATTGCGCACGACATTACTGAACGTAAAAGCATTGAGTCAAAATTACGACGTCAGCGTGAGGCAATGCAGGCGCTTAATGATATTTCATCTCAAACAATACAAGTCGAATACGAAAAGCAATTAAGAGAGGCACTTGCTGTTGCTTGCAAGTATTTAGGGATGGAGTATGGAATATTAAGCAAAATTCAGGGTGAGAGTTGTTTCATTGATGTACAGGTTTCACCACCAGATACCATCTATGATGGCCTAGAATACCCTTTCGAAGATACTTATAGCTCACTGTTATTTCAAGCAGACGGCATTCTGTTTGTTGAACAGATGAAAAACTCTCGATATTCTAATCATCGATGCTATGCATTGATGGGCTTTGAATCCTTTATTGGTCTACCGCTTTTGTTAGATGGCAATCGGTATGGTTTGATATTACTTTCTAAACAAGCGCAGTTCAATAGTTTTGATGTCACTGTGATCGATTTCGTACATCTATTTTCACGCCTAGTAGTAAACCTTATCCGTCGTAATAATCTTTCTATACAAATTGCTAAGGGTAACGAACGATTAGATTTAGCGCTTCAAAGCGCTAGTCTAGGTTTGTGGGATCTAGACGTACCAACAGGTCAGACCTTTTATAACGCTCGTTGGGCCGAAATGTTAGGGTATGAATTATCTGAAATTGAACAGACATTGGATGCATTTGAGGGTTTACTGCATCCTGATGACAAAGCTGAAGTATTAGCTGCCTTGCAAGCGCATTTTAACGGTGAAACTTCAGACTTTTCATTGGAGTTTAGAATGCTGCACAAAGATGGTAGTTGGATTTGGGTTTACGATCACGGGCGAGTGATGGAGCGTAGTGCTGATGGTACTCCAATAAGAGTGCTCGGAACGCATATGGATATTTCAAAACGTAAGGCAACGGAGTTAATCGTTAACTCAAACGCCGAACTCTTACGAAGAACCAATAATATGGCAAAAGTGGGTGGATGGGAGTTTAATCTAGCGACCAGTAGTATCTACTGGTCTGAAGGTATCAAGCGCATTCATGAGGTAGATGATGATTATGTGCCAGAAATGAATAAGGCTATTGAATTTTATACACCAGAATCCAAACCAATTATTAGCTCAGCGGTGAATAGTGCGATTGAAAATGGCGTGTCTTGGGATTTAGAGCTGGAAATCATTACCGCAAAAAATAATCATAAATGGGTGAGGGCGCAAGGCAATGTTGAGTATGAAAATGCCAAAATTACGAGATTAGTTGGGGTATTTCAAGATATTACCCAGCAAAAGTTAGCGGACGATGCTATTAAAAAATTGGCTTTTTATGACGTGTTAACGCAGCTGCCTAATCGGAGGTTATTACTTGATCGACTAGATAGGGCCTTGCTCACTAGTGCAAGGAGCCTATGCTATGGTGCATTAGTATTTATAGATTTAGATAACTTTAAAACCTTAAATGATACGCTAGGTCATGATATGGGCGATGCATTGTTAAAGCAAGTTGCTACGCGACTTCAAGCTTGTTTAAGAGATTGTGATACGGTGGCCAGGTTCGGTGGTGACGAATTTGTCGTGATGCTTGACAATCTTGATACGGATTCTTATGAAGCCAAAAAACTGGTGGAAACTGTTGGTGCTAAGATAATTCAGGCACTTAATCAACCTTACGAGATAGTGCCACATGGCTATTACAGCACACCAAGCCTTGGAGCTACCATTTTTGTAGGTAAGAGTGATACGGTTGATGAAGCTTTGAAACGGGCGGATATCGCCATGTACCAAGCAAAATCTGCAGGTAGAAATTGTTTGCGATTTTTTGACCCAGAAATACAGGCAAACGCTGATACCAAGGCTATATTGGTTGATGCGCTACGCCATGGCATAGGTAATAATCAATTTGTATTGCATTACCAACCACAGGTAAATCGAACAGGTGTGCTGACTGGCGCAGAAGCCTTGGTTCGCTGGAATCATCCACAACAAGGTATGATTTCTCCGCTAGAGTTTATCCCACTGGCTGAAGAAATGGGTCTCATCTTACCTTTAGGAAAGTGGGTGCTAGAAACAGGCTGCAAACAACTCGTGACTTGGGCTGGGTCTGCAGAAACCGAACACTTGAATCTATCAATCAATGTGAGCGCAAGGCAATTTCATCAACCAGACTTTGTGGCACAAGTGTTAGACGTACTAAGTGTTACAAACGTAAATCCGCAGAGATTAAAACTAGAGCTTACGGAAAGTATGCTGGTGGATGACATGGACGACGTGATTTCTAAAATGACCTTGCTGCAAGCTGCAGGCATTAGATTCTCACTAGATGATTTTGGTACAGGATTTTCATCATTAAGTTATTTAAAACAGTTGCCGCTCTACCAATTGAAAATTGATAAATCTTTTGTGCAAGATGTATTGAGCGATCAAAATGATGCAGTGATTGCCCGCACTATTGTAGCGCTTGCAAGTAGTTTAGGGCTTTCAGTCATTGCCGAGGGGGTAGAGATTGAAGGGCAGCGAGAGTTTTTAGAAGGGATTGGTTGTTATGAGTATCAGGGTTATTTATTTAGTCGCCCACTCTCTATAGAGGATTTTGATGCTTATAGAAAAGCCTTACAAAAGATAGATATTGAGAGATTGTTGAAAAGTACAAGCTTGGTTGATGCAGACTAAGCCTAACTTAGGCTAATTTTGATTAATAGCTAGCAACATTTAAATTTATTTTTAAGACCGTATTTTTTGCGCAATAAAGCAAAAAGCCTCACGATCGTGAGGCTTTTTTACATTTTGTTATTGCATCAACTAAACTCGGCAAGTTGATGCAAAACCAAAAAATGCTTACATCATGCCACCCATGCCACCCATACCGCCCATGTCACCGCCGCCCATTGCTGGAGCGTCGTCTTTAGGTAATTCAGCCACCATGCAGTCTGTCGTTAGCATTAAGCCAGCCACTGAAGCAGCATTTTGCAATGCAGAACGAGTAACTTTAGTTGGATCTAAAATACCCATTTCAATCATATCGCCGTATGTTTCGTTAGCAGCGTTATAACCATAGTTGCCTTTACCTGCAGCAACGTTGTTTACCACGACTGATGGCTCAACACCTGCGTTTTGAGTGATTTGGCGTAATGGCTCTTCAACTGCGCGCAATACGATTTTGATACCAGCATCTTGGTCTAAGTTATCACCTTTAACCAAAGCAATCGCTGCACGTGCGCGAATTAATGCAACACCACCGCCAGCAACAATACCTTCTTCAACCGCTGCACGAGTTGCGTGTAGTGCATCTTCAACGCGCGCTTTTTTCTCTTTCATTTCGATTTCAGTAGTAGCACCCACTTTAATCACTGCAACACCGCCAGCTAATTTAGCTACGCGTTCTTGTAGTTTTTCACGATCGTAGTCGCTTGAAGCTTCGTCGATTTGTGTTTTGATTTGAGCGATACGTGCTTTGATGTTAGCTTCATTACCGGCGCCATCAATGATGATGGTATTTTCTTTGCCCACTTCAATGCGTTTAGCTTGACCTAAATTCTCAAGCGTTACATTTTCAAGTTTCAAGCCAACTTCTTCAGCAATCACTGTACCGCCAGTTAACATTGCAATATCTTCCAACATTGCTTTACGGCGATCACCGAAACCAGGCGCTTTAACTGCTGTTGTTTTCAAGATACCGCGAATGTTATTCACCACCAATGTTGCCAATGCTTCACCGTCAACGTCTTCAGCAATAATCAATAATGGACGGCCAGATTTAGCTACTTGCTCTAAAGTTGGTAATAAATCGCGGATGTTTGAGATTTTTTTGTCGTGTAATAATACGAATGGATTATCTAACAACGCAATTTGGCGCTCTTGGTTGTTAATGAAGTATGGTGACAAGTAGCCACGGTCAAACTGCATACCTTCAACTACGTCTAATTCGCTTTCTAGGCCAGAACCGTCTTCAACAGTAATTACGCCTTCTTTACCTACTTTGTCCATTGCATCTGCAATGATTTTACCAATAGTTTCATCAGAGTTTGCAGAGATAGAACCAACTTGCGCGATTTCTTTGCTAGTTGTACATGGTTTTGATTGCTCTTTTAAGTTTGCAATTGCTGCAGCAACCGCTTTATCGATACCACGTTTTAAATCCATTGGGTTCATACCGGCAGCAACAGATTTCATACCTTCACGGATGATTGCTTGTGCTAATACTGTAGCCGTTGTTGTACCGTCACCAGCGATGTCAGAAGTTTTTGAAGCCACTTCTTTTACCATCTGTGCGCCCATGTTTTCGAATTTGTCTTTTAGTTCGATTTCTTTCGCTACTGAAACACCATCTTTAGTAATCGTAGGAGCGCCGTATGAGCGCTCTAATACTACGTTACGGCCTTTAGGGCCCAAAGTAACTTTAACTGCGTTAGCTAAAATGTTCACGCCGTTTGTCATTTTTTGGCGAACTTCGTCACCAAATCTTACGTCTTTTGCTGCCATGTTAAATCTCCTAAAAATCTATTTAATTGTAGGTTGGGTTAGCGCAAAGCGCGTAACCCAACGATTGAGAGTTTGTCGGGTTACAGCCCATGGCCTAACCCAACCTACAAAAACTTAAGCCTCAACAATCGCCATAATGTCTTCTTCACGCATCACCAATAACTCTTCGCCATCAACTTTTACAGTTTGGCCAGCGTATTTGCCGAATAACACTTTATCGCCAACTTTAACGTCTAAAGCGATTACTTTACCGCTGTCATCACGTTTGCCAGAACCAATGGCTTGCACAATACCTTGATCAGGTTTTTCTGTAGCACTATCAGGAATCACAATGCCAGAAGCGGTTGTACGTTCTTCTTCTGAGCGTTTAACAATGACGCGATCGTGTAAAGGACGAATTTTCATAAGGTTCTCCAAAAATTAAATAACTAAAAATAAACATCACAATTAATTTATTAAAAATAACGCATTAAATTGTGAATTAAACTAATGTTGATCACACTAAAATATATTGCACATGGCTTGCATACCATGCAAAGCGATTGCGATTTTAGCACTCAAACAATGAGAGTGCTAGATGGTGTGTTGTTTATTGGGTTGGATTACAATATTTCAAGATTAAATATAGAAAAATTGCGATAAAAACCTTATGCTGTGACTTGTACTTAATATTTAAAGCAGGCCAATGTCACAAAACGAATCCGCGATTGAACAAATTAACTTAAGTTTTAATGAGCAAGAAGATAGACTGTTACTGAAAGTCGGTCTTGCTGATAAAACCGAGGTGGCCGTTTGGATTACGCGCCGTGTGTGTAAGGTGATGTGGAATTTGCTGCATGGCGTGGAGAATAGCACAATGCCAACTGCACCGCAATTTGCACTCCCTGCCATCGCAACACCTGATGCTAAGAAAGAGGCGATCGACAGCTTTTCACGCGAAGCCACTGAGCTGAAAGAAATCGAGAATCTAGACTTTAAATCTGAGTATCTTGTTGATCGTGAATCTCGCTCCGAAGTCCCCATGTTAGCTGCTCAATGCCTGATTGTTGGCATAGTTAACCTGCCTCCACAACTAGAGCTGCAATGCACAAACGGACAATCCGTTAAAATCGCACTTACTCCTCAACTTGTACATGCGGTTACCAATATGATGCAGTTAGCCACTCGCGAGGCGGGTTGGGATTTATTGATGACGGTTGATAATAGAGAAGTAAGCGTTATTTCATCACACCAAACGTTACATTAGGCGTATTAATCATGCAATATCGTCAATTAGGAAATTCGGATCTAAAAGTCTCTTCAGTCTGTTTAGGTACCATGACTTATGGTGACCAAAACACACAAGCAGAGGCACACGAGCAACTGGATTATGCTTTAGCACAGGGCATAAATTTTATAGATACGGCTGAAATGTATCCAGTGCCACCCAAAGCAGAAACCTTTACGCGCACAGAAACAATGATTGGTCATTGGCTTAAAAACCAAGCGCGCGATAAAATTATTTTAGGTAGCAAAGTCGCAGGGCGTAACCGTGGGCTAAGCTGGATACGCAATGGCGATGAATCTCTCACCAAAGCGAATATTCGCAGTGCTGTTCACGATTCATTAAAGCGCTTGCAGACTGATTATATTGACCTTTACCAATTGCATTGGCCAGAGCGCAATGTGCCATTATTCGGACAATATCAGTTTGACCCTACATTAGAGCTTGATGCGCAAAGCAATCAAAAAGACTGGGTGAGCATCCATACGCAATTAGAAATGCTAGCAGAGTTAATTGCTGAAGGGAAAATACGCGCCATTGGGCTTTCCAATGAACAGCCGTGGGGCATCATGGAGTTTCTGCGCATCAGCAAAGAATACAGCTTGCCACGCGTCGCTACCTTGCAGAATAGCTATCACTTAATGAATCGCACGATTGACTTTGGCATAAGCGAAATTTTGTATCGTGAAAATGTTAGTTTGCTAGCATATTCCCCGCTGGCTTTTGGGCATCTAACAGGTAAATACATTGATGACCCACAAGCTAAAGGTAGAGTCACTATGTTTTTGGGCTATGCGCAACGTTACAGTAAACCAAATGTTGTTGCCGCTAGTGCTGCTTATGCAAAATTGGCAAGTGATAACGGATTAACACCGACGCAATTAGCTTTAAGTTTTGTTATGCACCGTTGGAGTGTGACCAGTACCATTATTGGTGCGACCAGCATGGCGCAGTTGCAAGAAAATATAGGTGCTTGGGACACGACACTGTCGCCAGAAGTATTGCAAGAAATTGATAAACTGCATTTAGCGATGACAAATCCAGCACCTTAAATTTGCAGCAAGCTAAATTAGATTTTTAAAATGTTTGAATAGAAGAAAGTAATTATGAGCGCTTTACCAGCATGCCCAAAATGTAATTCAGAATACACCTATGAAGATGGCGATAATTACGTTTGCCCAGAATGTGCGCACGAGTGGCCAAAAAGTGCAGCAGTAGATGGTGCAGAGGAGTCAAAAGTCGTGCGTGATTCTAACGGTAATGTGCTGCAAGATGGCGATACCATCACCGTGATTAAAGACCTGAAAGTAAAAGGTTCATCATTGGTAGTTAAAGTGGGCACCAAAGTCAAAAATATCCGTCTTGTAGATGGCGACCATGATATTGATTGTAAAATTGACGGAATCGGTGCGATGAAATTGAAGTCCGAATTTGTTAAAAAAGCCTAAAGAGCTGGTTTTGCTTGTAAGATCCAAGGCATACGCAAAACGCAGTTTTGTAGTGCTGTATTAATCAAAGTATTAACGGAGTTTTTTATTCTCTTAGCTATTCAATAATAAATAATGCAACAACTTATTAATCATACGGATCACTTAGATGAAAAATGTTAAAAATAAAACTATGCGAGCGTTGTTGTTAGTTTTATGGATGCCTACCCTTGTATTTGCGCAAGAAGTTGTGACAGTAGAGCAAGCTTTAATCAAGTGTAAAAAACTTTACCCTAATGATTTTGAGGCAAAAAAACGCTTATCTTGCTTTGATAGTATCAACACACCTCAAGAAGTATTAGCAGAAGCTGCAAATACCCAAGCCAATAGCCCTGAGCAAGATAGCTCAATCAAATTAACCCCTGCCAGCAGCCCATCTATCGCCATTGAGAAATCTAGTCCTAAGTTAAGTTATTTGGAAAGAAAATGGCGGCTAACATCACAAGGTGACTGGAATGTAAGTGATTTTGAAACCTATAAATCTAATTACTTATTAATTACCAAAACTAACAACACGAATGATGTGCCTCAAACACCGACTCAGTTGAATAGTGTGGACAGAAATTTAGATGACAAAGACTTAAGTTTTCAGATTAGCTTGAAAACTGAAATGATGAGCAACATCCCCCTTATTCGTGACTTACCTTATGTCACCAGCTCAAGAATATGGGCGGCTTATACGCAGCAATCAAATTGGCAAGTGTTTGATTCAAAGGCATCAAGACCGTTGCGGGAGAATAATTATGAACCTGAAATAATGTTATCTTTGGGAATAGACAACGAGGTAAACGGAGATAAAAAACACTATATTCCAAGAATGCTGAATCTAGGTCTAGTGCATCAATCCAATGGACGCTCTAATCCTACCTCTAGAAGTTGGAATCGTGTCTATCTAGAGGGCGGTTGGGAGTTGACTGATCGTGTTTCACTTATGGTACGACCTTGGTGGCGAATCTCTGAGAGCAATGATGACAATCCTGATATTGAGAAGTATCTAGGTTATGGTGATATGTCTATCAGGTGGGAAGATGAAGTTCGCAAAAATGCGGCAACGTTGACGCTTAGGAATAATCTACGCAGCGATAATAAAGGTTATGCGCAATTAGACTTGCAAAGACAAGTATTCAATAACCCCTATTTAAAACTACATCTGATGGCTTCAACTGGCTACGGTGCAAGCTTACTGGATTACAACCACGACCAAACTATCTTAGGTATTGGCATTTCACTGGGCGAGTAAGCCAGTAGCCAAGATGGAATATATTAGAAAATTTTTTGGGGCTGTCCTAGATAACTAGCCCATATGTTTCTTAACCCATTGTTTTATT
>NZ_JAQSDC010000038.1 GCF_029945705.1 Methylotenera sp. | reverse complement strand
CTTTTCGTCATTTTATACGATAAAAAGTGTCCACTTTTTTCAACAGGGGTCACCTGTATTTGAAAGGATTTATTAGACCTTGCATTACACTTAGGAGCGGCTATATCTTATCTATCTTTTGCTGCTGCGGATTAATGCTCTATGCTAATTTGTCAATGTACATGGTAAGAGATCATGATAGTCGAACAGTATTGGATTTGGCAGTGATTGGTATGATATGTACAGCCATAATTATATTAATGCTTTCAACAAAGTGGTCTGGAGAGCCTTCACTAGGTAATCGTATTTTCAGACTACTAGGCGATGCCTCATTCACGATATATCTTTTCCATGAATTCTTCGTTTCAGCATCACTTGGTATTTGGTCCTCAATGTATAAAAATACTAATCCAGTTGCTGTGTTGGTCGGAGTAACACTAATTGCAATAGCAGGCTCTAGTTTGGTCTTTTACTTTGTTGAGCGCCCTATCATTTCTTGGCTCAACCAATCTCGTTTGGCTAGATTAAAAACAGCTTAGCTTTGTATTTAGAAGGACTTGTGATTTAGATCACTCACACGACAATATCCTAAGACTGTTAAGGTTGTTTCTTTGTCGATCTCTACATAACCAAGCCATCCATTTCCATTTCATTTTTCACTATCTGCATATCACTAGCCACTCAGTTTTATAAGTTGCAGTATTAACTATAGCCAACTCGAATATTAATGTTTGGAGAAGTTGATGTTTTGGACTTTACAAGTAATATACCCGCGAATATTAGTTAATAGTCATAACGCCATTTTTAAGCTTAAGCATCGGGGAATCAATCACATAAGAATTTGTACTCAGTAAAGGTTTATCGTTTTGCATAACTTCTGGAATCGCAGACCATCGCTTTCCATCTGAGTATGGTTGCAACTTAAATTTCACTTGCGTTTGCATACCAGACTTTTCTACCAATGCTACAGATGAGTTAACAATGTCATACTGAGGACGTTGCAACCGCACCTGCTCTCTAAATTGAGTAAAATTAAGATCTGCTGTTTCACGTTCAATTCTAAAAAACAATCCCGTTTTAGGCTCACGTACTTTTACAACCAAATACTTTGACGTTAATTTAGAGGGTGCTTGGTCGTAATCATTGTTACCAAATAAGGTTGCCATGGCTACAAATACGCCGCCCTGCCTTACAAATATCCAATTTTTCTCTTTGATAATCTCGTCAAATAATTTAGGTATTCGACATTCAGCTAATTGCAATAATGCTTCTTTATGAATACTACGATCTGGCATAGATCGAGCATCGCTACCTAAGGCCCAGGGGTCTTTTTTAGGAATATCGAATAGCATGACAACACTAGATTTATCATAACGATACATTTGTTGAAAAGGCGATGAACGGTCGGTTCCCCATGCATCTTCACCCGCATTACTTTTCCAATATGGCTGATAGCATTCAATTTGGTTTTGTGGTTTCTTCGATTTAAGCAATATTGAAAATGTCTGAATATGCCCTGAGTAACCACCTGGTTCAAATAACTGATTTCCAGTTCCCACAGCAAAATCATCAGCTATGTAAGAGTCGCCAAAAATCTCTGGCGATGTTTCTGCATCCCAAATACCAAAGCTAGGGGTAATGGCTTTAATAACATAGTCACTTGGATTAACAGACCCCATAGCGAGCACATCTGCAGGAGGCAACCAATTAGATAGCCCTAAAATTGAAGTGTAATAGGGTTCTTTTTTACTTTGAAAATCATATAACCCCAAACCAGCTGGCTCCCCAAAATAATACCAAAGTAACTGCTGCGTAATTGCTGGTACATAATCTTGCGGACTATCTGAAGCATTAAGTTGATCAAAGTTTTTACGTGTTAACGGGGGTACAATCTCGCCATGAAAAGAATGAGCTTTAAGCACTGCAACCTCAAGTGTTGCCTCTTCTTCAGCTGTTTCTCTAACTGCTGGATCTGTTGCGAAATCAATTAAATTTAACAATGGAAAAACATTCACCATCGCATAAGTTGGCGAAAGCCATTCATAGTGCCCAGACTTATAGAACCTTGATTTTCTGCCATTAAGCAATGGCTTCAGTGCTGCCATGAGTTGTGCAGAGGTATACACTGTGCCGTCCCAATGCGTCCACTTGGCTTTTGGAAAGTATTGCGCCAACAAATACCATGAAGTAGCACGCATAATCGCATGATTAAGGGTACCGTGTCCGAGTAACCACTGTCGCTGTGAAGTAAGCCCTGTGAGTAATTGTTGCTTTTGTACAGGTGACATGCAATCCCCATATTGATACAGGTAACGTACCAAGGGTGGCATGCTAAACATTTCAATAGGCCCATCTGGTGGATAAGACACTGGTAAACTAGATAAGCTCGCCATGTAAGCTGGCCATTCAGCTGAACCGCAACCTTGTTTTGCTGTTGCGGCTAATACGTCATAACTTTTAGCTTTAGCGCCTGAGTTATCAATGTATTTCGGATCCCCCATACGCCTGACAGACGCTTTTCGATTCAAAAAACTTTCTGCTGAATCTAAGGTGGATAAAGTGGCTTTTTCAGTATTTAAGCTTGATACACCGTCGGCATTCGCATCTACAGTGTAACTAATCACATACAGAAAAGATAAGATTACAGCGAAAAAACCACTAATGTGACGAAAGATCATAGATTGCGTTTTGAACCGTACCCGTTACAAAACGTAATTGATAAACCAATCGATTTAAAACACCGTGTTTTTCAAACTTTTCTTTAGCTGAATGACGCGCTTTAATTCCCAGATCTTTTCGTAGTTCATTGTCATCAGCTAGCTTTATAACAGCATCCGCTAACGCTGACCCATCTTCTGGCGCAACTACCAAGCCACACTCCGTCACCAGTCTAGCAATCTCTGTGCTTTGTTGACACATGGCTATAACAGGTCTGCCACTAGCCAACATACCAGAAAGTTTAGATGGCAGTACCAAGTCTGCAGCGTCTGGGCTTTGCGGCAATAAGTGTATGTCGGCTAGACCCAATAACTGCCCAAGTCGACCGAATGGCTGTAACGGTAAAAAGCGAATATTAGTAAGGCCTGCACTAGCAGCTTCTAATTGCGGTTTCATCACACCATCGCCACATATAATAAAAATCAAATCCTTGCGATGTGACAATTTTCTCGCCGCATCTGGAATTACCATTAACCCTTGTTTACCACCCAAAGTTCCAGAAAATAAAACGACTTTCGTATCAGTGTGAATATCCAACTCTTCACGATAATCACTTGGTTTATCTAGTGGGAAAATATGCGCAATATCAACCCAGTTTGGGAAGAATCTGATTTTTCTTTCAGCGATACCTTTCTGGCGAAGCTTATCTAGCATTTGTCCAGAAATTGAAGACACACTATCGAATCGACGCAACAACCAACGTTCTGAACCTAGTACAACCTTCTTAAGTAGCTTTCCTTTAAGAAGCCCCATCTGAAAGGCCACGTCCACTTCAAAATCTTGAATGTGCAACCACGCTTTGCCTCCACTAAGTCTAGCGACTAACCAGCCTGTTGGTGCGCACATTAAAGCTGGCGCAACGGTAATCACGACATTAGGGCGCCACAGTATCTGCCATAGCATTACTGGCAAAGATGACAATACAAAAGTAAACAAATGAAGTAGTCGAGTAATTCCATTCGGCTTACTTGGCACCCATAAAGGTGCGCGCCACACGTCAACCCCTTGCCATTGCTCACGACGGTAAGGTGGCCATGCATACCCTTTTTCTAACTTCCAAGATGGATAATAAGGGGGTGCTGAAACCACTCGAACTTGATGACCTTGCGCGGCAAGCCATGCAGCCATTTCACCCGAGTATTTGCCAATGCCTGTAGGTTCAGGCGCAAAGTTAGCCGTGTACAATAATATTTTCAACATCAGAGTCGTTTCAGAATGAAGTACTACATAGCCATCTGTAGATAACAAAATGACGTTATTTACAGTGCCGAGATGGATATAGTATTTGTAACTCATGACCATTTTATGAACAGTAATAGTCCTATCTGCTCATAAAAAATGGGGTTACTAAAACGGGTGAAGTCCAATGTAAGTAGAACTTAAGTGAATTGCTTTATCTGTGTTTATTTTAAGTTCAACAGCGGCTAAAAAAGTGACGATGAAGCTAAATTTAGAGTAGGGATTGTGTGGTTTTGGAAGAAACTGAATTGAGTAAAATAACTAAGCTTTTTAAAGCACGTAGCTTATACCCCCTTGGTTGCCTGCATTTCTTTAGTTTTAAGTACAATAAAGTACTCGTAAATAGCTTGAAGAATGGCATACCTTACACCTGGCCAACCATCTAAAAAGGCGCGGCGCACAATCAGCATATACATTAATTTAATCAATGGGCGAGCAGGCAACCCATAGAAAATTGCTTTTTGGTGAACGCGTCGCTCACCGAAATCGCTACCAAATAATGCCGTGCGCCAATCTGGTTTGATAAAAAGTCCTTTAGCAACCACTTCTGCTTCCATTCGAGAGTAAGTGTTATGCTTACTGATCCAATGATCGAGTCCTTTAGAAAATGGATAGTGCACAAAAGGTTGCGTAAGATCAGCAATATCTCCATCAACTACCAGCACCTCATTAATCTCGCGTTCATAGTGCGCTCGGCCAACACGAACCAAGCGTACATAAAATGGTGATATTTGAGCATGTTTCAGCCAACGGCCCCACCAAATATCACGACGACGCATACGTGCGCCAGCCACATTATCTAAAGCAGACTTAGCAAACTCTCTTAATTCAGAAGCGAGTGAAGGCGTAATTCGCTCGTCAGCATCCAATATCATTAGCCACTGGTGCTTAAAGGGAAGCTGCAAACCGTAGTTACGTTGTGAGGCATATCCATCAAAAGCTCTCAATGTTACATTTGCACCAAAGTTTGTAGCTATTTCTGATGTTTTATCAGTGCTCATTGAATCTAGAATATGAACATCATCACTCCAAGCAACGGATTTCAGACACTCGGGAAGATCTTGCTCTTCATTCTTCGTTAAAATTAAGACTGATATTGCACTCACTACACCTCTCCTTTCTTACGCATTCTTTTCATCACAGCGGGATTACCTGCCCAAACTGACCAAGGCTCAATGATGCTTTTCACCGCCACAGCACGTGCACCAATTACACACCCCTCAGCAATCGTCACGCCGGGACCAATAAAAGCCTCTGCGCACACCCATACATTTCTTTCCAACTTAATTGGTTTAGCTACCAACTGAAAGTTTGCAGAATCAATATCGTGAGACCCTCCACAAAGATGCGCTCCCTGAGAAACAACGCAATGATCACCAATCGAAATTGGCGCCATATTATAAATAGTCACGCCGTCAGCGATCCCAACAAAACTGCCGATGGCAAGTGACCAAGGTGCCCATATTTTTACGTTAGGATACACATGCACATGCTGGCCTAATTGTGCGCCAAATACACGTAAAATTAATCTTCGCCATGAATGAAAAGGCCTAGGGCTAGGGCGAAAGAATATCAGCCAGACGACACCCCATAAACCTCGCATCAAACGATTTCTCATCGAGAACGACGGTTGAACATAGGGATTATTGCCCTGAATAATCATGGCATATATCTTTTAATGGTGATAAGCAGGCTACTTGCCATCGCTTCTACAGTAAATCGCTTATCAAAACTGAGTTTGGCTTGCACTGACATTTGCTTGCGTTTTTCAATATCAAACGACAACCATTGACGCAAGGTTTTTTCCGTACCTTCAACCGTGTCAGTATTGACTATGCCAGCAGCATCAGCCTCAATTTCACGCCAAATATTCACTTTGTCAGAAATCAACACTGGTAGGCCGCAACCCATTGCCTCGGCCACGGCGATACCAAAATTTTCCTGATGAGAAGATAGAACAAACGCCTCACTAGCATAAAAAGCGCCCCACTTCATATCGCCTTGCAACATCCCTGGCCATGAAACCCTGTCAGCAATACCTAGTCGCTGTGCTTGTACCTGCAGCTTTGCAACCAAACCAGTTTGGTCTGGGCCAGCTACCATCAGATGTAAGGATAAGTCTAAATTTGCTACCCTAGCAAAAGCCTCAATCAGCAAATCGCAACCTTTTTTCTCGTGAATACGACTTAAAAATAGGAGAACTCGCTTTTCACGCAGTTTAGGATAAGCTGAATAAAAAACAGTGCTTAATGCCTCGGCATCACTAGGTGGTGTCTTTGTACCGTAATTAATAACATCTTCTGTTGCTTTATAAAGCCAGAATGACTTACGTGCTAGTAGCTTTTCCTCTTCACAAGTAAAAAGCACTGCGGTTGCATCACGCAACAACCGATAATCTGCCCATGGCCAGTAAAGCCATTTTTTCAAATGCTTAAGTGGGTAAGTATGTTTAAACCACGGATCTAACATGCCATGTGTAAAGACAAAATAAGGGACATGCATATCACTCATTACCCGCCACGCAGCAAAACCATGGTACTGCCATAAGCCATTAACAACCACATAATCATATTGACGAACATTTTCTTTTAACCAAGGTACGAGTTTAGAGCTATAGCGATAATTACTAATAGGCGGGCCCATCGCATGCACCTTAAGTGGAAAATCAGCTATGTAATCTGCATTAGGGTCATCAAGCGTGACCACCTCGACCTCGTGACCTATTGTTCTTAATTGCAAGCCATATTGCCGCACACCCTCCATTGGTCCGCCACCTTTAGGATCTATAGAAGGCAGTATATGTAGCGCTCTCATTATCGAGCTTTCCGAGAAGTTAATGTATCGTTATGCAAAGTCTGTGTGGTATTGATATAACTAAGTGCATGCTGATAAGCTTTCAGATAACCCTCAATTGCATCGTCTGAGTTAAATTGAGCTACATGTGCAAGCCCCTTCTCAATCAACGCAACTCGTTGCATTTCAGGCATGTTAAGTATTAATTTCAAGGTATTCGAGCCTTTTAAAGCCCAAGCATCAGGACTATCAGTCGACTTCAAAAGCGGAATATAACTCGCTGATGGCCCACCAATCTCATTCATAGGCGCAGCTTCAGTTGTCAGCACCAAGCAACCAGAAGCTTGTGCTTCGATAATTGGCCAACCAAAGCCTTCTGCAAGGCTAGGAAAAATAAACACACGTGCTATTGAATACGCCGCTTGAAGCGCTTGGTTATCAATGCCTTGAAAGAAAAGTACCTGCCCCTGTGTTGGCAACTCTTTAAGTAACGCTTGTACCTTAGCATTCGGAGTAGGACTTATACACCAAAGCGGTAATGGCTTTGTCTCACTTTTGGCATACTCAATGTAAAGCCTAATCACGCCAGCAAGATTTTTATACCACTGACTACCACCTAAATGCAGTAGCATGCCTTCTGGCTTAATGGGCAAATTAGCGCTCTTAAGAACTGCTATCGCATCACTTTGTAGCATTGGAGCATAAGGGTAATTTAAGCCGTTATATACCACCTCAGAAGTCACAGGAGTAACCTCTCCAAAGTAATGCAGGTCATCACGGGTTTTCTTAGAGATAGAGATAAAATGCTTTGCCTGTTTAAATCCTTGCCGTATATAGCGTTGGTAAACCCTACCAGACCATTGCGTAGGATTTTCTGGTATGTCCCCCAAAGCAGAACGTAAAGCCAATAAATCATGAACATGCACAACATGCGATTTATTTTTTACCAAGGGTACCCAAGGCCCAAGCGCTTGATCACAAAAAACATACAGCGTGTTGGCAGGCTTTTTTTTCAACTGCTTGCGCACCCACATTGGGAAAAGAATGTACTGATCAATATAGCCTGCCCATTTGGACAACCTACCTTTAGCTAATAAAGCGTATACCTTTGCCTGCGGCGACCAAACCTCTACCTGATGACCGCGTGCACGATAAGACTCTTCAAGCATACGAGTGAAACGGGGCATGCTTTGCGAGTTCATAAAAGCAGGATGAGAAAACAAAACGATATTCATAAATTTTATCTACTAAATCAGTATAGGCAACACTAGAGAGTCCGCACGTTTAAGTATTTGCCGCTCAATCACACGGAAACACCACGCAACAAGCACACTAACAATCACAGTCAGGCAGGCAAAACCAAGAAATGCCATTTGATCAATTGAGCCTTTTGCTGTGTAATCTTGAATCACTAGCCAAGACATCAGCGAAATGAGTACCTGAAAGTGCACCAGGTAAAGTGAAAACGAAATTTCCCCAAGAAAGCGCGAAACCTGATTAGAAAAGAACGCTTTAAAATGTCGTTGCGTGTAAAAACAAAATACCAATAGCATCGCAACAAAGAACATTAAAGGTAATCGTGCTGCATATCTATGCATACCCGCGGTAGTCATAGATACGCCAATAATGAATATTACTGAAGCTAATGCAGAATATTGATAATTGCGTGCAGATAACATCTTACTAACGTCATTAATCCGTGCCTGTTGTCTTGTCATTATATTTACGTTACTTCACTGCGAGAGATGAGATAGTCATAGGCTTTTTATGCATAAGCATTGTAATTAAACCTGAAACTACTTTTGAAATAGCAAACACAATCGAATACAACAAAACCGATTGAATAACACCGCGCACGACACCGATAAAAAGGTAGTGTAGAGAATCTGCCGTAATTCCAAAAAGAAAGTTTGGCCAAACATTTAACATTCCAATAACGGCTAACTCAACTTTGCCGACAGTAGTTCGAATCGAAAATAAATCTAGCGCAATGAACAATACCAAACACATAAAAAAATAAATAAAACTAAAAAAAACACCGAACATTACCCAACCCTGACCAAAGACTGAGCCTGTTTTCTGCCCGCCTAACGGGATGCCTACAGCTAAATTAACTAACACATCTCCCATGGAGAAATACATTTTATCTTTATTTACATCAATTTTTAGCGCATCAAGTATAGGTTGTGGCAATGTTGCCCAAAAGAAATCACCGCTAATAGATGTCACCTGTTCTGCGCCTTTGTCAGAGACTTTACTTGCGAAATACATCGCATTATCGTGAAACTGTGTAATAACAAAACGGGCTACGAAGGGGTTTTTAATATAACCTTCATCGTATGAAGATTGAAGCTCTCTAGACAAAACTTCTTTACGAAAACTATCAATTTTGTCTTGCTTTTGAAAATTCTCCAGCGTTTTCGTTACCATTTCTGCGCCAGACACCTTGCCACGATCTGCCCTAGCGATTGCCATTGCAGTTACCATATTAGAAACTGGCCAAGATAATGTGACACCCAAGACTAGCAAAATACCCATCCTAAAAAGCATTTTGCTCGATACCAACTTATCGCTTCTAAGGCCTATTAAGAAAAATAGTAGTGCAACTGTTGCAATACCACTTAACATCATTGCACGCGCATTAAATGCCATTGCAACTAAGCCAACTAAAATGGTAAACATGAATAATAGAATATAGTTTTTCTTTGCATTACAGTAATTTGGCCCCATCTGCTGCAAGTAAATAGGAATCAAAAATGGCGCCCATGCAAGAAAACTCAGGCCTCTTGCTACGGGGCTAATATTAGCCAGTAGCACAAAAAACAAACCCATCAACCCTATAATCCACAAATTCAAAACCCCAGGCGTCGCATATATACCCATAGCCTGAAAAGTGCTTCGCAGCAAGCCATGCTTAGTAGAGGTTGAAGAAACCATCCGATAAAATCCATGTGCTAACAATGCGATGGCTTGGTACATAGCCAACATAGAGAAAGTAAATATTGGTTGATATAAATCTTTACTTACAGCTGTCCAAGCGCCTGATTGCGCTAACATCGCCCCCAGAATTGAAGTAAGACAAAATCCAATAATTGCAAAGCTAGACAGTGGGTGACTATCAAATGCCTTACTCCACCTAAAATAAAGCAAAGTAGAGACTGATGAAGTTAAGATGATGCAACTGGTAGCGATGTTAATCGTAGAAAAGTCAATAATAAGTTGTGCAACAAACGCAACAAACGTTAAGCTTATCAAGGTATTACTAATAAATTTTGAAATTGTCATGACTGTAAAACCTTGCCATAAATGGCCATTGCTTTTTCACCATAGGTGTTCCAGCCACCCATCTTATGAACTCTCCCCAAAGCTTGCGCCCCCATTGACGAACGTAACTCTGGACAATCTACTAATTTCTGCAATCGCTCTGCCAGCGCACTCGCATCCCGAACAGGAACAATATAGCCTTCACAGCCATCACTGATTAGGTCTTCTGCACCTGTATGTCTACTTGCTATGACTGGGCAAGCACATGCCATGGCCTGAGCTAATACCATACCAAAGCCATCTTGTATGCTAGGTAACACCAGCACATGACTGCGACTCATGATGTGTTTCAGTTCCGCTTGAGGCACATGCCCCAATACTTTTGCATCTGAAGGCCATAGCCCACGCTGTTGTAACAGCGTTATTAAAGCCTGCGAAGGCGACCCTACAAAAGTTAATGACTTAGCAGGATGAGTAATTTTTTGATAAGCCTGAACAAGGTATTGAACACCCTTTTGTAAACTCATCGCACCTACAAAAAGAATATCGAATCTATTTTCATCTGGCGCAGTGACTGGTTGGAAGCGTTCAACATTCACTCCGTAAGGTAGTAATGCTAACTTATCAACTTGAACACCCTGCTCAACAAATGAACTAAATGCAAAGGTAGATGGCACAGTGACGAGATCTGCCTCAGCATACTCAGCCTCCTCACGGTCGATAGTACGTTCATCTATACCAGAAAAATCTAAACCCCAGCTATCATGCTCTTCGCGCAACAACTGATTTTGTACTCGAATATGCGCAGAACCTCTATCACAAATAAAACGTATGCCTCTTTTATGCGCCTTTTTACCTGCCAGAAGTGCAGTTCCAGACATTCCTATATATAAATCACAATCTGGTAAGTGATGACTAACATAATGACTAAAAGTAATATCAGCCGCATATTTCCACTGACGAATTATTAAATCAGGCCACTTATTTTTCCATGGAAGTGCCATGTATGCTCCATGCACCCAAGGAAAACTATGTATCAAAGGTTCTGGCAACTGCTCATTACGCAGCTTGAAACTAGGGTACCCCGAAAAAATTGATTCTAATGCTCCACGTGCATGCAACTCGCGCGCCAAGTCAAAAGCATGATATTTCCCTAATGTTGAAACAGCAACCTTCATGCTGTCACGCTTTTCTGAGGTTGATAAGCCATTGCAGCATATGCAAGTTTGGTCGCCACTATAGCAATGAGTAGTTCTGAAACAATCATAGCAATGGCCACACCATTAAGCATCCAATACTGTCCAAACCACCAGGCTAGAACAATCACAAGTACTCCAACCACTAAAGACCATTGAGCGATTTTCATTGGTTGGTTAATTGCCATTAATAGGCCACGCGGTACATGCCAAACTCCACATATTGCAGCATATATAAGCATGAGTAGCATTAAATCTGGGGTGAATTTAATACGCCCATGCGTCCAAAAGTCTAATATCCACGGTGATATAAAAAAAACTAATACACTTAAACCTATTGCTTGAAAAACTCCGAAAAGTGAAGACCTCTTAAACAACCACTCAACCGCCTCCATTCCACCTTGACCAAATAGACGTGAAAATTCTGGCCAAACAGCAAAACTAAACATAGCTGTCACTTGAACAGAAATACGAGCAATTGTCCGATATGTATTAAAAATTGCGACTAAAGAGGATCCAAATAAAGTCCCCACAAGTAAAGTAATGCCCTGAAAGCTCAAAGCATTAGCTAATGGAAATGTCATAAATGATATTGCTGGTTTTACTAATGAAATAACTTTAGACTTTTCCGCCAAACTAATTCCCAACTTAATACCGTGATTACCACGCACGGCGTACAATATAAAAAATATAGTACCTATTAAACGGGCTACTAGGCTAAATAATGCAATTGCAGCAAAACTACCTATAAACATCAACCCAAGTATTGAGCCTAACCACTCCCCTAAGCGGACAAGATTACCAAACATCGCACCAATTGCGTAGCGACCTGTTGATCTGTACAGCGTTTCGATTAAACCACTAAATAAAGAAAGTAATACCCCAGCAGATAAGGCAAGTAAAGCGACTCGACGATCCATAGTGTTTAGCCCTGGAAACGGAGCGAATAGCACCAATGGAATAACTAACAAAGCCAATGAACAACAAACAATCATCATAAACAACTGTGCACTTTGAAAAGTTCTATTTGCCTCTAAGACATCACCATCACCCATAGACATAGTCATCTGATTTCCTGCTGCAGCAACCATTCCTATATCTGCCATAGACAGATAAGCTGGAATTGCTGACAACATAAGCCATACACCATATGTTGAGGTATTCCAGTAATGTAAAAATAATGGTAATGAGACCAGCTGTATAACAATAGTAATTGCCAAGCCAAAAGAGTTTGCACCCATGCCTGCGATGATTCTACGTTTCATAGACAACCTATAAATAAATGCTGTTGATTTAATACAATATTTTTATAAGCGCGAATCATAATTTAATGTTTAACAACAGAGTTCACCGCACTCAAGAATCCAGCGACGCTTTTGCACTCCGCCATATCCGAAGCAACCACTAATGACGCCTGAGACATCTTTGTAAATAGTTCAGGCCGACTTGCCAACGCAACTATTTTAGTTGCAAGCGAGCTAGCATCTAAACTTGGATAAACTAGCGCATTAAAGTCTGGGCGCGCCGCATCGGTAGCGCCGATACAACCAATTTGATCGCTAACAATTAATGGCATACCAACACAAACGGCTTCTCGTGCTGACAGTCCATATGGCTCTTTTTCAGAAGGAAAAATCAAAATATCAGCCATAGCATAGATGGACGGCAACACATCTACGTTAATAAAACCAGCAAAAACTGCACGAATGCCTTTAGTGCTGGCAATCGCCTCTAGTTCGGCTTTCATCACACCATTTCCTGCAAAAAATGCGACCAGCTTCGCCGTCATGCCTAGTTTTTCTTGTGCAGCCCTCACTGCTAATAATAAGTCTTGTGGTCGCTTCCATGGCGCTAGCTTTCCCACAAATAAGAGGACTACTTCATGATTAGATATTTTATAGTTGGTACGATACTGCTCACGCAATTTAAGCTTATTGACTTTAGCTTCGTTTAGCCGAGACTCATCAACGGTAAAGGGGCAGCGAAATATAGCGTTTGGTTTGATGCCATACTTAAGATAGTAAGCAGCATTATTTTCACCTGTTGCCAGAACTCCACTAAATCGATTAAGCAATACAGGCAATACCATATCTTTTAGAAATTGCTTTAAAGCGGGACGGCGAAACAACAAAGAACTGTCTGACCAAAGCAACACTGGAACTCGTTTTAAATTACACCATAGCAAGGCACGTAAAAGCGTTAGTTGTGCATAACCATGCAATTGCACAACGTGCGGTGCAAAGCTTTTTAATGCAGAAGTTACGCTAGGATTATTAATTTTTAAGAAACCAGACTCTTTTATGGTCTCTGCTTCAGATAAGAATTCATATTCATAGCCTCCAAGCAAATCAGTAGCCCATTTAATTTCAACGGCCATATCCTTGTCAAAATATGAGTTAAGACCAATTTTAGAGGCAAAGAAAACTTTTAGCTGAATACTCTCTTGATTTGCCAGCGCTTTATATAAATGCACAAAGTGCTGTATAGGGTGAGATATGACGATTGCTACACGAATTTTTTTTACTGGATTATTCATACGAATGTTTACTTTAGCCAGCAATTAAGGTTCTATTAATGCTGCGATTTCAATTGCACGCTGGTCGTAACTATAGGCTGGCACACAACGCTGATAGGCTTTTTCGACCATTTGCAATCTTATCTGTTCATGTGCCAAATAGAATCGAATTTTTTGCGCTAAATCATCTACCGCAGTGAAAACATCGATCTCTTGGCCTACATCATACAGTTGCCTAATTTCAGCGTTATCTGCATGCAACATAAAGCCTCTACAGGCTGGCAACTCAAAACTGCGCGTTGAAACTAAGTCTTGCCAACCGCTATCATCAGCTGCCCCCATATGAATCGCCAAATTAATTTTGGCCGAGCTGACTAATTGTGCATAGTTCATTGCATAGATTGGTCGGTCTGCTAGGCAATTGATTAGCTCCGCACTGCATTTCGAGTGACTCCACCCATTACCGTAAATCTTAAAACGTACATCTGGACAAGCTTTTATTAGCTCAGAAAATAACTTTTCTTTATGTGTAGTATAGGTGCCAACATACAGGACATCTGGTACGTCAGCTACATTCAACGAGTTTTCTTTGGGTGGTTGATGAACATCTGAACAGTATCCATGATGCAGGAAATGAACTTTATCTCTACTCATTAATTTTTCAAGCGCTTCTACTTGAAAAGATTTAGTCGTTATAAATGCCGAATAAAGCGGAAAAGTAGATCGATCAACACTTTCGTAAGTAAATCTAAAATCTGGATAGTAATTTACTGTCTTGACTCCTCGTGACGCTAATATTTTAAGCGTTTCTGGTTTGATATTATTGCCTTTGACAGTTAAAAAAACCTTTGCATTTAATTGATCAACCGCTTGTAATATTTCTTTGTTGTAAATAGCAATATTTATGGGTCTGCTTAACCTACCAATGACTCTAGCTATCAGTGACCGCCCTTGTATAAATGAGGAGGACTGACTAACTTCTACAACTTCGAATCCTAAACGACGAAACCCTTGGGCTACACCAAAAGTCGTCGATCCAAACCATGAGTCAGCTGCGATAACAATACTAGATTTAAAACACACAATAATATTCTCTAAAAGTCATTCTGCTTAGCATTTAAACTTTGGGACCAATAAGGATGGCTTGTTGCGCAGGACCTATCGCTTTGAGCAGGTCATTGATAAACTGATCATTGAGTTGATTTGACAGCTTGGCATCGTCAGCAACTTCAGAAACACGAAATAATAATCCATCTGCAATATAGCCTTTTAGTCCCATCCCCATACGAGCATAATTGAGCGCACTTGGTGGGCCGCTGATGACTTTATCTCCAATACGAATAAAATAGGTCACTTGCTCTAATGTAGAACTCCTCGATGCCGTCATACGCCTTACATTGATTGGGAAACTTGATGTATTCAAAACCTCTTCTTGTAAGCTTTCAATTTTAAAACCTTGGGAGGAATAGCAAGATTCAGGGCGATGTAGTTGCTTAGAGAAAGTTTGATTATCTCCATACGCGACCGAAAGCATGACTTGCCTGCCGCTAGGCTTATGCAAATAAGTACGGCCTACTATTTGCGTGTAGAGGCTATTCAGGGCGTCTTGTTGCTCTGGGTCGACAATTGCGCTACCTAGTACATCTGAAACTTCTACCCAGTCACCAAACTGCTTTGGTACAACATTTTCAAACTGCGGCTTGCCAATATGTTCAAACCAAGTAGCATGTGGTGTTAACCAGAATGCAATCGCAACACAACTTGCCATAAAGAATACGGCTAACCAATGGTGAGTATTTGGCTTAGAACTCGCATTAATATTCATCTCAATCACCATGGAATCTCCTACCAATCATTCGCAACAGAGAATCCGTGCCAAGCATCATAAGTAATCCAGCTGCAAATAACACCATTCCAGCAAAACCATGTAGAAAGCCTTGACCAGCCGCGTTCCCGCAGTAATAGGTAATGAGCGATAAAACAATCACACGAATCACGTTAGCCGTAAAAGAAATCGGAATGATAAGAATTGGCAACGCAATATTGCGTAATATTGAGTGATGATGCACTAGGTTAAGGTATAAGATTCCTAGTGCTTCAAGCATGAAAAGAGTACGCATTCCAGCACATGCATCGGCAACTAATAATTGATAATGCCCCAAATAAATCACAACACCACTTCGAGCGACAGGCAGTCCGCCCCATGCAAGTACGTTAACAGTCACAGTTGAAACAGCGAGCTTCATTACACCAGTAATAGGACCTACTAAGGAGTTTGGCAGAGGAATCATAAATATCATAAAGAACAACGGAAACTTTAACTTATTGAGTAAACCCAATCCACCAGACATCAATACGATGCCTGTTAGCAGCCAAACGAAGGCTCCCGTCTCAAAGTAGATAATGTCTAATGCCCTACCAGGAATATATAAGGCTCCTGCTATCAAAAAGCAGACCCATGCCAATGCTGGCGCAGGTTTATAACGCTGTAAATCTGGCGTTTCGTTCCAACGAGTCCAAAGTAGCCAAAGTGAGATGCTTAAAATGATAGGGCCATGAGAATGCTCATCATCAGTCCATAGACCATTACCCGCAAAAAGGCTCCATAGTGTGGGTATAAACATGAGCGCTAAACCTGCAAACATCAACCATAGGCTTTTATTTGCAGTAAAGTGTGCATGTATCTCACGTACTTTTAAAGCAAGGGAGTTTGATTGAGATAATGTGTTCATTAAGCAACTTCCCAAGCTAGCATACAGTGATTGGTGGTCAACATTACACACTCAGGTTTCTAAAAGGATCTGTTGCATAGGTCAATGCTATACCCTCTTTTAAACCAACTTCAGACTGCCATCCAATGTCTTTCAGTCGACTTACATCAAGTAGCTTACGTGGCGTTCCATCTGGCTTAGTTGCATCAAATACAACTCCACCGTCAAAACCCACAACTTCCATCACAGTTTCAGCTAACTCACGAATAGTAACGTCTGTGCCAGTGCCAACATTATATAAACCTTCATTGATGTCATTTTCCATTAAGAAAACACAAGCTGCTGCCATGTCATCTACGTACAAAAACTCGCGCTTAGGCGTACCAGTACCCCAAATCACCAAATCTGCATCACCACGTTCTTTGGCTTCATGCGCTTTTCTTAACAAAGCTGGAAGCACGTGACTATTCGCTAGGTCATAATTATCATTTGGACCATAAAGATTTGTGGGCATGACAGCTACAAACTGATGCCCATATTGCTGCTGATAACTTTCACAAAGTTTGATGCCAGCAATTTTGGCAATTGCATAAGGTTCATTTGTTTTTTCTAAAGCGCCTGTTAATAAGTACTCTTCTTTAATTGGCTGCTGGCAATCACGTGGGTAGATGCAACTAGAACCTAAGAAACATAACCGTTTCACTCCAGCTAAATGAGCACCATGAATCAAGTTCGCTTCGATGATTAAGTTCTCATAAATAAAATCAGCTCGGTAGGTATTATTTGCATGTATACCACCCACTTTAGCCGCGGCCAAAAAAATGTAATCTGGCTGCTCTTCTTGCAAAAAGGCAAACACTAATTTTTGATCTAACAAATCTAGCTCTTGGCTACTACGTGTGAGTATATTGCTATACCCCTTCGCTTCTAAGTTTCTTAAAATGGCAGAGCCCACCATTCCACGGTGCCCTGCGATATAAATCTTAGCGTCTAATTGCATATTGATATCTCTAAAATTCAGTTAATTAATGCTTAGATGACAACTCTTTTTCGTATGAGCTTTAATGCTGTGCGCGCAAGATACTCAGCACGTATCGGGTCTTCTGCTTCAGCATAGCAACGCAGCTCTGGCGCATTTCCAGAGGGTCTAAAATGAACAATTTCGTCATTATCAAACGTAATACGAAGTCCATCGGTCTGATCTAACTCACTGACGTTTGCACCAAAGCTCTTTAGTAACTGATTAATAGAGCTAATTGATGCAGCTAGCTCGAGCAACAGCTGACTAGAAATATCAGAAGGAAATAACTGCAATCTATCGCTGGCAGTGTATCTAGCTGGTAGGGTTTGCGATAATTCAGAAAGTTTACACGCACTCCCTTTGGCCATAGAAAGAACTGAGAGTATTGGCAGTGCGGCATCTCTAGTATTTAACAATGCCAATACTCGCCCATCTTTTACCATACTAGACCCAAGTAAAAATCCGCCATTGGCTTCAAAACCTACGATACTATTTAAACCAGACTCACGTAATTGCTCCATACCAGCAATCACATAAGGAGAACCAATGCGAGTCCTAATCACCGTTGAGAAAACACCACTTTTCTCAATAGCAGTATTGCAGCTTACTGGCGTTGCGACAGCTTGAGCGTTAAGAAAGTGTGCGCACAATAGACCAACAACATCTCCGCGCATCCATCGCCCTTGCTCATCCGCGATAAGTGGCCTATCCGCATCACCGTCTGTAGAAATAATTGCGTCAAATTTATTTTCGCTCGCCCACTTATGAGCTCGTTTTATGTCCACCTCTGCGACAGCTTCGGTATCGATAGGTATAAACTCATTCGTTCTATTCAGTGAAGTCACTTGAGCGCCAAGCGCTTCTAAAATCTCTCGTAACAAATCACGCGCTACGCTGGAGTGCTCGTAAAATCCAAGTTGCATTCCAGCTAAGCAATGAGGCTCAAAATAATCAAGGTATCGATTAATATACATTTGACGAGCAGCCATATGCACATCAGTCAAATCAATTGGATGGACCACTTGAGGCAAACGAATGATTGCCTGACTAATGCTTACTTCGTCGTCTTTAGTAATTTCACCTGACAGTCCATAAAATTTAATGCCATTTCTGTCAAAAGGGATATGACTGCCAGTAATCATCATCGCAGGAATGCCCTGCTGTTGAGCATAAAAAGCCAAAGCGGGTGTTGGAATATCAGCACAGAAATCGACCGTAAATCCTGCATACTCAATTGCAGCGGCACAAACTGCAGCTATACGAGGACTACTTGGGCGCAAATCAATTGCCAACGCTACGCTACTTTGGGGCTCAATACTCATTGTTTCTAAAAAAGCTAATGTATAAGCAAAGCAAACATCATCGGTCATATCTACAACCAAGCCACGTGCGCCACTCGTACCAAAGCGAACATTGTTAGTAGCGATTAGGTCTTTTAAGGAAATAGTTCGTTCAGACTGATTCATTTTGATAGAATTTTCATCAAAGAAGCTTCGAGCATATGCTTAAAGTTATTCATGATAATCATAAGCAGAGTATCCATTTTCTTTCACCAATTCGTCACGCTCTGCACTTTTCAGATCTTCTCTAACCATTTCTGAAACCAACTCTTGGAAGCTTGTTTTAGGCGTCCAGCCTAATTTTTCTCTTGCCTTGGTAGGGTCACCCAGCAAAGTTTCTACTTCTGTCGGGCGGAAGTAACGTGGATCAACTTTTACAATAACCTTGCCATTCTGGTCTGTACCCGTTTCATCAACCCCTTCACCCTGCCAGTTAATTATAATATCCAGCTCTTTGGCAGCAGCATTCACAAAATCACGCACACTATATTGGACGCCAGTCGCAATGACAAAATCGTCAGGTTGCTGCTGTTGTAACATGAGCCATTGCATTTCAATATAGTCTTTAGCATGACCCCAATCTCGCAGTGAGTCCATATTGCCAAGGTACAGGCAGTCTTGCAGATTGAGTTTTATGCGTGCTAATGCCCGTGTTATTTTACGAGTGACGAATGTTTCGCCGCGGATAGGGCTTTCATGATTAAAAAGTATACCATTACATGCATACATACCATATGCTTCACGATAGTTAACGGTGATCCAGTACGCATAAAGCTTAGCCACTGCATATGGACTGCGCGGATAGAATGGGGTTGTTTCTTTTTGGGGTATTTCCTGCACAAGTCCATAAAGCTCAGAAGTAGAAGCTTGGTAGAAACGTGTTTTCTTTTCAAGACCTAAAATACGTATAGCCTCAAGAATGCGTAGAGTACCGATACCATCGGCATTTGCCGTATATTCAGGCGTATCAAAGCTTACGGCTACATGACTCATAGCGGCAAGATTATAAATCTCATCTGGCTGAACCAACTGAACGATGCGAATAAGATTAGTAGAGTCAGTCAAATCACCATAATGCAATACAAGATTTCGGTTTGAAACATGCGGATCTTGATAAAGATGATCAATACGATCTGTATTAAACAATGAGGCTCGACGCTTCAAACCATGAACAACATAACCTTTTTTTAGCAAAAACTCCGCCAGATATGCGCCATCTTGGCCTGTGATACCGGTAATAAGTGCAACTTTATTCATGAATTAACATTTCAAACAAGGTTTATAAAATGACGCTAGCCAATACTAGCAATCAATTTCTATATTGATTCTAGTGTTGAAACATAATGACTTATCTTCTTTACAAGGGCATGACAACTAAGTTTTAATCATGTTCAAAATAGAGATTAGCACTTAGAATTCATTGATAACAGAACCGATGACACGAGCACCTGTCATTGAAATTTGACTGCGTACTTCAGCAACATCAGAAAGTCGTGTGTGATTTAACCTAGAAACAAGCAATGCTCCTCCACACCTTGCCACAGTTGCTTGCACGTCTGCAATATAACTACCTGGAGTAGTATCAATAAGAATCACATCATATTCATTTGCTGCAGTATGCATAAAGCTTGCAAAGACATCTCTATTTAATAGCTCTTGAGGATTTGGAGGCAAAGTGCCCGCACCAAGCACGGATAAATCAACGAAAGAATCAACATTAGTCACAACACTCATCGCCGCTCGATCAGCTAAAATATCAGACAAGCCAAGCTTTTCTTTAAGATTAAAAATCTTATGCTGACGTGGGTCACGCAAATTTGCATCTATCAAAAGCGTGCGTTGTCCCAATTGTGAAAACACTATGGCTAGATTAGCGGCTAGAAAACTTGCACCTTCACCTTCATTGACGCTGACAACGGCTAAAGTCTTATAGCCTTCATTAATCCATCGCATCATGACTTGGCTTCGCAACACGCGCAACTCTTCCACCTGCTGGCTAAATGGTTGGTATGCGGCGACTAGCTCAGCACTGTAATTACCCTGCCCTGCATGTAAGTAGGGATAATTAAACTGCATGGAAAGCACTTGACTAATATCAGCCTCAGTAATCAGTTTAAGCTTGAGTGCTGCATCACCAAATCGCAAGCCTAAGTCTTTTTGTGCTCGAAGAATAGCCTCAGCGTCTTGTGTTGATATTTTTCCAAGTTGGAGCAATAGGCGACCAATACTTCGCTCGCTAACTGTATCTACATTTTTACCTAATAAATGCGTCATATTATCTTGCATACAATTCCTTGCGCGGCCTAAACAATCGACGAGATAATGCTTTAAAGCCATACTTACTTACATTGCCTTTATTTGAATTACTTCGAATAATGGCAAAGACTGGTAGCTGCAAGTCTTCACTAAGATCTTCACGACTGCGAACACGTCTATCCATTATTTCAGCGAGTAATCCCACCCCGACACCTAAAATTGAACCGAGAAAAATGGATAAGATAAGATTAAAGAAAACTCTAGGACCCGCAGCTTTTCGTGGGGCTGAAGCAGGCGTTAATACGGCAACATCTGCCTGATTTGCACTGCCTTCCAAGGTCGTTTGAGTAAAGCGTTGACTTGCTGTATCCATCGCCCGCTGAGCATTTTCCACATCGCGTTGCAGCACAGATAACTCATCTCTAGTGAGATTTAGCTCAAGTACGCGCGCCTTTTGGGCTGCAAGTGCGGCTCTTATATCAGACTCTCGCTGCTGATGAATCTGCGCAGTGCCGCCGATAGTTGTCGTCGCTTTACGAGTTTCTTCTAGCAATTGGCTTTTAAGTTTATCAAGCTCCGCCTTAGCTGATTGATACTGAGGATGAGCGTCACTTAGCCTCTGTGATAACTCAGAAAACTTGGATTCTGCGCGAACGATCTCAATTTTAAGGTTTTGAACTACTGGGTTTGCTGCAACATCAGGCGACTCATCACCATTTCCAGTTGTGCGCTGCTGGCGAGATGTCGAATCAAAAGACTGTGATTGGGCGGATACCAGTTGTGAAGAAAGGTCGTTGAGACGAGCACTTTCAACATCAAGATTGCCCATCACACTCGTTAACCCTTTTTCCTGCTGATATTTTGAAAGCTTAGACTGAGCAGCTTCTAAATTTGTCCGCAATGTTTTGGTTTGCTCACCAAGGAATTCAGCGGCTTTCTGTGCAGGCTCTACCTTAAGTTGTATATTAGTTTTTTGGTATGCCTCTGCAAAAGCATTTGCCACACCTGCTGCGAAATCAGGATCTGTACCAGTAAATGATATTTCAATCACACTACTTTCACGAGATGGCTTAGCTTCTAAATTATTCAGAAGCAAATTACCAAACCATTCACGAATATCACCTTTACCATTTGTCGCTTTATTAAACTGTGCTTGAGCTTGCTCGTTCTCAGCAAACTTGAGTTGATCAACCACTTTAATCGCAACGGTAGGGCTAGTAATAATATCTATCTGAGTTGCCATATAGCCTGGCATTAGCTGGGCTGGAAGAGTAAGACCTGTGACGGGGTCAACACCTTTATAGTTAAGCACTATAGAAGTTGTTGCCTTGTACACTTTAGCAGTGAGTAAGTTGACGAGCAGTGTTGTTAACACAATCAAGCCGAATGTAATTAATACAATCTTAATCCTTGCCTTAAGGATAATCAGAAACTGAGTGAAATTCATGAGGGTTCCTAGAACAGGCTTTCTTGTACGTATAGAACATCATCCGGCAAAACAGGATCTGTTAGCTCTGGAGAAAGTTTTTCTATTACACCTTTTTCATTCCGGCGATGTAACTTGATGTTGCGTTGAGTACCACGCGAGGTTAATCCACCACCTTGAGCAAGTGCTTGTATCACCGTCATATTACGTTCAATACGAAATGATCCAGGACGCTGTACTTCACCGTAGATATAAAACATTGGTGCACGAGGGACATAGATACCGTCACCACTTGCGAGTTCTATATTTTCAGAGTTGTTACCAGTTCTAAATAGGCTATCTACATCAACTTCAAAGCGATTAAGTTTTCCATCTCGAAAGGTGGTCACAGTGACTACATCGGCTCCAGAAGGATTAATGCCGCCAGCTACTCCTAAGAAATCTGCAACAGTTCGAACACCGCCAACAACGGAGTACTTTCCTGGGCGATTGACCTGCCCCATGACCGAGATGTCACGAGCATGAACATAAACAATTTCACCACCAGCCAATGGAATATTCTGTGAGCCATCAGCTTTGTCGACAATGCTACGCAAATCGTATTCACTCTTGCCAGACTTGCCAATAATGGTAATTAAGTCAGAACCATCAGGCGTTGCTCCGCCTACGAGTGCGAGCAGATCAGTCAGGTTTGTTGCACGATCCAATGGATAGCGCCCTGGTTTGTAGACACTGCCTAATACAGAAATCATCTTACTTTGGAATTGCACCACTAAAATATTGATTTGCGGCTGCTTAAGAAATCGACCACTGACAAGCAACTCGGCAAGTTTACTTTCTGCTGCAGGAGCGGTCATACCACCAAGCTGAACTTCACCAAGTAAAGGGAAACTAATTGTTCCATTCTCTGTGATTCTAGTTTCAAGTGTCAAATCAGGGTTGTTATATACCGTGATTTTAAGCACATCACCTGGACCCAAAACGTAATTGCTTTCTTCTGCAGAGGCTGAGTGTATCCAAACAGCTAGCACTAACGTCACCATACAGACAAAAAAATGTCTAAAGCTTTTACCTAACATTAACTAAGTCTCTCTATAAAAATTAATGGTCATCTTACTCGAACAACTTAAAGCAAATAGCAAGACTAGTTAAAGCCCTGACAAGCCTTTATTTACTGCAGATGAACCAGCATCAGACTTAGCATCTTTTTGGTTTGACTTAACTTCGGCTTTTACCTCGGCTACAGGCTGTTTAGCAGCGTTTTCTTTTGCACTATCAGGCTTCTCTAAATCTGACTTTTTCATGTCAGAAAAAACCCCAGAAAATTCAATTTTCGCCTTTTCATTAAGGGTAATCATTTCTTTTTTAGCTAAAGTTTTTTTATTCTGATTTAAAAAATACTGCTCAATAATTGGTGTCGCTTTTGTACGAGTAATTGGTGATATTTGAGAGGCTGCAATTTGTATCACATTCAGTGTATTACCTGTTGGAACCTGCAATACCTCTCCATCTTTTAGCGCTTGTAATTTCACCAACAAAGCCGTTGGCAACTGCTCTGCAGCTTTCACATTACTGTTAACAGTAAATACATAATTATTGTCTTTTATCCACTTAACGATTTGATTGATATCTTTCAGTGATTTTAGATTTGTTTCAGCCTCCGCAGACTTATCTTTACTAACATCAACCACTAGCTCCTGTAGACGGAAAATACGACGGTTTTCAAACAGCTCAGGGTGGGATTTATAAAAAGTATCGATTTCTGATGAAGAAGGTTTAGGTGCTTTTTGCATCAATTGCTCTAAATAAGCTTGAGCTAAGAACTGATCCTTTGACGCTTCTATTGCCTGCTGCACCCTAGGGTCAATATCCAACTTAGAGTTAAGCGCTTGTTGCTTAAGAAGTTGTTGCTCTACCAATGCAGCTAAAACTTGCTTAGATGCGGTTTTGGCCTGAGCCTTATCCAAAGGACCCATTTGAGCCATCTGATTATTGACCTGATGTATTGTTATCTCATCACCATTTACGATAGCAACCACTTGCGAGTCGGATTTTTTTGAGGCTGCCTGATCTTTTTTTCCACAAGAAGCAAGTACCATTGCCGAACAAATGATTAACAGTACTAAACCACTATTTGTATGACGCATATCTATTTTATCCAATTCTAAAGTCCATCTACTATAAGAGTAAAATGTGTATTTAATATGTCTAAAATAAGTCAAATTTATGACGTTGTATTAAGCGATTTAACAAAATCACTGAGCGCAATGTCACCAAAACTTAAAAAAGTTAATTGATTAATAATCGTAGCGTAAAGAAAGATTTACGTTATTAAATTGATATCCTTCATTTGCTGAATTGGATGTACGCTTTTCGCCTTGATATTGAAGCTGAACTAATGTCCTTAATGTGGGAGCATAAATAAGCGATAAATTGTAAAGCTTGGACTCATCGTGACGATCTATATTATTGAAAGATACTCCAGCACTTCCTAGATATGTTCTTTCCTCATATCCAACACCTGATCGCAACCTGATTTTGCTGGTAGCGTCCCATGTTGGACTGATACCCCAACCCTTCGCCTTTACATAGGTTGACAGCACATCATCTACAGGCGAAACCTCTTGGTACGCGGTTAAGTTAACACTGGTTTTACCTGTCAGACTTTCATCTAAATTCCAGCGTTGGCTAAAACCATTAAAGTCACGCTCTGGCGAATCTTTGCGGTCTAAACTTACGCGTGAAACTCTAGTTGAAATCCTAGTTTTACCAGTAGGCACCCATGCAGCACTCACTATAATGTCTTTCTGGGTACTCTCATTTCCGAAAATGGCCTGTGTAAAGCCTGTTCTATTCGGATACATTGAATCAGCTACACGATATGAAAGACCTAACGCTGTAGCTGATGGATTTTGGTACCGAATACCACCCTCATAAATATCATCCTCTCTGTCATAAATATTTGAGCTGGTTAATGCATTTTCCAATTTAACATGTTCACGGCTTGCACTTAATGTCCAATCTGGCTGCAAGTTCCAGTTAATACTGGCAAGTTGCCGACTCGATGTTCTTAAGTTTTTTAATGGCGTTCTAGTTTCGTTGAAGCCAGCAATTGCTTCATTTTTACTTGTACTGAGCTCACCATAAACATCATTGCCGATTCGCCAACTCCAACGAAGACTATTAGATTTACCTGTGTTATTTAAATTCTCAAATCGATTATAAGTGCTCTCATTAATACTTGTTGCAGCAGTGACTAACTGGCGACTTAACCTTAAATTAACAGCCACGCCTAAATCAACTTGTTTCACCGTATCTGAGGCGTCGGCTGTTCCCAACGCTGCTTTTGCCTGCTCAGGTGACGAAAATCTAAACACGTTATCATCGTAGCTAATATTGGTACTGACATAAGGTTTTATATCGATAATACCTTCGGCTGAAGAAGCTAAAGAAAAAAATAGCAGCCCTCCAATAGAAAGTGTTTTGTAAGTACGATTGCGCATTACCAATACTGCCAGTGACCTGTCAACATCACCCACAACCCTAGCACGCCATTAGTCACCGCGTGTGCAACTACGGGTATCCACAGATTTTTATACTTCATGTACATTGCGCCATAAACAAGCCCCGCCAATAAACCTGCAAGCCACAAATGATGTGCTGAAGCAAACAATCCTGAACTTAAAACGAGCGCATACAAGGAGATATTTTTTGGTGAAGTATTGAGAAAGTTTTTATTATCGATCCAGCGCATCACTAACGAACGCCAAAAAATTTCCTCCATGACTGGTACGATAAGTGCCGCGCCGATTAAGCGTGATGATAACCATAAGACATCTTGCGCTATGCCAACAGTTTTAAAATGATTGTTAACACCTGCCCATGTAGGATAAGGTAAGATCCAAAGCAGAAACACTAGTAGACCAGCAAGTACTGCATATAAGAAATCCACAACAGCAGGTTTAGTTGCAAGTTCTACATAGTCGCGCCAGTAATAAAGCAATACTGAAAGAACCAACAGCACTCTGACGAGATATAACCATTTAGAATCAAAGCTTAAGAAACTACCACTTAAACTATTCAAGAGTAATGGCAAATAATCACTTAGAGCCAAAAAAAAGATATAAATAGCAAAAGGCAGAACTCTAGGAAGGATATTATTTTGATTGACCATATATTCACACTGACTGGTGAGACATGGATATTACGTGCCGATTATTACGACAATATTTCTAACATTACATTTTTAATACAATTTCATTTAATTACAGGGCTGTAATCACTTAGTGAAAACCACCCCCTAATTTAGCTAACTAAGCTAGTGCAACATAGTACAGCCCCCTATTTAATATGCAGCCTGCTTTTTAACTACAAGCTCATCATTGAGCTGATCTTGGCGACTTTGTAATATATTTTCCAGTTCTACACGTTTTAACTGAAAAAATTGCTCTTTTCGCATCACTGCATTATAACTATCAGGTTTATCGTATATCTGAATAAGCTCTGTACCAAACTGGTGTAACTTAGCATTTTTAGCTTCACAAACGTCTAGTGACTTTGTCGTTTGCGCTAAATTTGTAGACAGTGTTTTTCGTTGATTATCGTTAAATTTAAGATCCGCCTGCGCTTGTAGATGCTGCGCTTGTAGATCATCCAAATTCTTTTGTGTGCTTTCTAGTAGAGCTTGCGTTTGTAACTGCTTAGCGTCTACCGCTTCTTTCGCCAGCGTTACTTTTTTAATTTCGCCCTCCAAAGCTTTATTCTTACGCTCGGCTGTGGCTAGCAACTTACTAGATTTATCTAATGCCTCATCACTACTTTTTAACTTATCTTCAAGTTCTTTTTTTTGTGCATCAAACTGCGTCTGCATGGTTGCTTTTTCAGCTTCAATATCCTGTTTCATCTTTTGCATCATCAATGCGGCACGTCTAGATGACTTGTCTTTCTCGGCTGCATTACTATTGCTAGAGTAAACAATAGTAATGGCTAAAGTCGCAATGATTAAACATGTGTTCTTAAAGGTTGGTGTTAGTGTCATGATGAGTATCAATTAAAATTTAGTATTGAGATCAAGCATTAACACATCAACAGATAGTGGAGATAATGGTGCTTCTCCAACAACGCCCGAGCTGCGAGGAGAAATCTCATCGGCGCTAAACCATCTTGCTGTTAACCAAGTATTTTTATCTAAACCATAACTGCCGCCTAACAACCAGCCTTTAGCATTGGTTCCACCTAGATAAAAATCTGAATCCGTAAAACTATCAAGAACTGAATCGGCTTCTAATCGTTTATAAGCGGCGAATACATTCCACTGGCCTTTCTGATATGTTTCTAGCATACCGACTGCCACTTTCAATTGATACGCATTCACCTGCTTCTTAGGCATTAATGGAGAATTGATATCGCCGCCTGTCGTTCTTTGAGCAATTTCCTGACTATCGAAACCTATATTCCTAATGTAGTCACCAGTTAAAATAATGTGTACGGGGTCAAACTGAGCTAAATCAATTTGCCCAGTGATGTTGATGTCTCTGAATTTCGAAGATAAACCATATTGCTCAGTACCTGATACGCCACCATTAATATCGAATGTTGAATTTCCTTTGGTTCTAAAAGCTGGAACTGTAGCGCTGAATGGCCCGCTGGTACTAGCAGTAAATCCGTTAGCTACGTTAGAAATTCCTTCCACATTCTGAAAATCATACAAAGCTACACCAAATTTTGCAGATGATTTATCACTAAACTTCCAGTTAATGCCAGCTTGTGAACCATACATCCATTTGCTCTTAGCCTGATTAAGGTCAGATTTTTCGATTTCGTCAATGGGAAATGCCCCTAGAGTAACAAAGCCAGAAAGTCGATCATTAATCGCCGGCGTAAAGCTTGCAGCAATGCCGTCAAAGGCTAAATCGGGGTCCCACATTAAATCAGTTGAGAACCAAGGGTTAGCAAAGCGACCGCCTACGACATTCAGCCAAGGTTTAATTTTGGCATTCATATAGGCTCTATCCAACCCTATTGTATATTTACCGCTAGCAGCTTCTTGTGTTTGGTTGGGCGAAATGGGGTCGTCCAAACTACCTGTGGTCATCCTGATACCAGCAGTCATCCAATCGTTAATATCTGCCTTAACCCCTAGCTGAGCACGTACTCTCAAACGATTTCTATCTTCGGTAGTATTATTTAATTTAGTACCGTTAAGACTATTAAATTTACTTGCTATAGGATTACCTTCAGGATATTTGTCTGCTTCAGCTCGTAAACGTAGTGAGCCTTCCCATTTCAAACGATCTATCCACTCTGGCATGCCTAAACGTTCACCTGCTTTATAATTGAGGGTTGTCATAACCTCATCTTTAATTTCCTCTTTCATTTGTTTTTTTACAATGTCAGGAACATATTGCACACGCACCATTTTCTTATCAATAGCCGCATCCACAGACTCAGAAGTGCTTGCGGGGGCTGCAGCAGCGTCAATTTCTTTAGCTTTTTCAGCATCCTGAGCAGCTTGCTTTAATAAAGCACCCGCTTTGTCTTTACTGAGCACGCCTTCCTGCACCAATAGATTAACTAGGTTGGTCGTAGTCGAACGAAGCTGCTCCAATGACTCGCGCTCACCAGCTTGTGCAGAGTTAACTGAAGTTCCCAGCATTACCGCAGCGATAGTTGCGATAATTGAACTGGTGTTTAAACCAGATAAATGACTACGCTGAAAGTCTTGAGCGTGCGCTTTAAATAATGGCAGTTTCTTCATATCTACTCCAATTTCATATTCAATAAAATTCATTTAATGCTTAGTTAATTTTTTAACTTTTTGAACTATGGCGGCATTTAAACCAACGATAGCTTTACCCTATAGAACGTGCACTCACTTTTAGCTTTACTGGCTGCGGCATATCTGCAGGTGGTGGCTCAGACAACGCAGGCATGTTATCTAAAGCTTTTCTAACTAATGCATCCTTATCAGCATCTCCAGTAGAGCTGAGCAACTCATATCTCTGAATATGTCCATTAGTCGCTACCCACACCTTTACAATCACTTTGTATGAACCAGTTGCAAGCGCTTTATCTTTAGAAATGGCATCTTCTATTTTGTCTTTGAGTTGCCCTGTGTACCAATCAAATTGGTGCTTATTAGGGCCACCACCTATGGTGCCTGTATCACCGCCTTTGTAATCTCCACTCACTGCACCTGCTGCAAACGGACTAGGTCCATCACCTGCAGCACCCTCCATTTTTAAGACTTCAGCTGGTGGCGTTTCAACTGGTTTCGGCTGTGGTTCAACCTTTACTTCTTTTGGCTGTTCCTTAGGTTGCTCTTTTGGCTGCTCTTTTGGCGGAGGAGGTGGAGGAGGTGGCGGTAAATCTTTTAAAGCAATCGTCGTCATCTTCTTTTTAGGGTGAGCATCACCACCTGACATAAGCTTTTTTATGCCGTAGCCAATGCCCGCAAGAATTACCAAAGCCAATAGCACAATAACAATCCGCTTTAACCAAACACTAGCTTGGCTTGGGGTTTCTGCGTCTATCAATGGGTCATAAGTGTGTTGCACGTTGATTACCTTTATGTCCCAATTTTTCCGGTGGCTAAACCTACGTTTTCTATTTCTAGCTTATTGACCAAATCAATGACGCTGACAATACCGCCATAGGGCGCATTAGCCTCGCCAGCAATCATCACATTAAACTTAGGGTCTTTGGCTTTGGCGGTATTTAACTCGGTCTCGAGTTGCGCCATACTCACACCAGCTCCATTAATAGTGACAGTGCCAGCAGGCTGTACTTTTATAATTTTTACATCGTGTTTTTCAGTGCTAGGCTTATTTGAAGGCTTAGGCAGATTCATTTTCAAACCCTGCACACCTGCAGTTGTCATCAAAATAAATATCACCAGCAGCACATAAGCCAAATCCAACATTGGCGTGATGTTAATGGTGTCATAAGGTTGTGCGTCGTTTTGTACTTGCATGATGTTCTCTATTAAGTTACTCCGCCACTCGCTTAGTCACCAAACCAACTTCAGTAATATCCAGTTTTTTACAGATTCCCAATACCTCGGAAACTTTATCAAAATGTGCAGCAGCATCGCCTTTTAGCACCACGGGCAAATCTGGATTACCACTTTTATATTCCGCTAAGCGTGACTCTAACGTCGCCATATCTACTGGGTAAGCATCCAAATACACAGCACCATCACTTGTAATGGTAATTGCCCGCATTTGCGGCTTTGCCAATGGCGCAGAATTGACGGTGGTTGGGGTTTGCACTTTCACCCCTTGCACAGATGCCGTTGTCATGATGATAAAAATCACCAACAGCACGTAAGCTAAATCCAACATCGGCGTGATGTTAATCTCGTCGTACAGCTGATTCTCTTCTTTAACGCCTTCAGACATTTTCTGCCTTACTCTTTACCGTAAAGTTCGGCAGAACGTGTCACAAATTCATCTACAAAAATCTGCATTGCAATCGTGATGTTTTTAATCCGACTAGCCAAATAGTTATAGCCAAACAACGCTGGAATCGCCACGCCCAAACCAGCTACAGTAGCCAGCAAAGCTGCCGCAATACCTGGCGCAATGGCATTCACGTTCACATCACCAGCTGCGGCAATTGCTGCAAAGGTAATCATCACCCCAACCACTGTACCCAATAGACCTAAAAAAGGGCCTCCAGAAATTGCGATGGTGAGTAACACCATACCCGCATTTTGCTTTTGAGTTTCACGCACTAAGTCTGCATCAATCGCCGCTTTAATAGCATCCATTGACGCACCACTCAAGGCGAGTTGCTGTTCAGGGTGTTGACGTTTTTTAATCTCTCTCAAACCCGCAGAGTAAAGTCGATACAAAGTAGAGTTTGGGTAGTTAGCACCTTTATCTAAGCTTAATAAATCGCTGGAATCTGCTTTCTGAAAGCGTGCCAAAAACTTTTTATTATCTTTATCAGTTTTTGATACCAATACAGCTTTTGACCACATCACCCAAACACTAATGGCAAACATCACACCCAAAATTCCAATGACAACTTTGGCATCAATGGTCAAACTATTAATTAAAATAGAAAGATAATTAGGCTCACCACCCTCTTCGTCACCTTCACCGGCATCAGATCCTGAGACTTTCAATAACGCACTTTCAACACCTTGGCTACTTGCAGCCAACTTAATTGCACCAGCAGTTTTCGCTGCACTAGCCATTTGCATTTCATCCAATTCGCCAGTAAAACCTTCACCAATTTTAATTTCTTTACTCATGTCTAATGCTTGTATGGCGCCTGTAGCCACTTGTGCACCATCCAAATACAAACTTGCATTTCCAGCATTGACTGTAAAAGCAATATGTTGCCAAACTGCAGGTTTTAGTTCGCCGCCTGCTATGGTGGCACCACCAATTTTTAAAGTGAGCTTTTGTGCATCAATACTTAAACTTAAAGCATCACCTTGATTGTAAAGATTTGCTGTCTGTGGAAGCGTCGCTGGCTTAATCCAAGCTGACCACGTGTAACCAGCACTTGCCGTAATAGCAGGGTTTGCGGCAATCACAAGTGGCTGTCCACTAAAAACCGCGCTCTCTCCAATTAAACCTGCTTTTTGTACGGTAATTGCACCTGAAGCTTGTAATCCAGTTGCTGAGCTATCTTGTAATAAGCTAGCTTCCGCAAAGTGAAAGCTAGCTAAGGTTCCAGCAGCATTAATTGCTTTAGCATCACTGGTGCTAGCCGTTGCTTTTTCATTGCCGTAATACACATTAAAATACGCATCCTTATCAGCTGGCTTAATGCTTGGCAGCATGACCCAAATAATCGCTAGTTCATTCACTGCATCAAATTTTTCGATATAGTATTTAAGTTCGGTTTTGTCATCCGCAGCAACGAAACGTAAATCTGAGCCATCTACATTCACACTTGCAAAATCAAAGTTGCCTGAGTGTAGTCGCACCACGACCGGCACTTGACTGGCTGCTTCAGTCACGCTTTGTGAATTAATGCTAACTTTTGCATGTTTCGTCCAGTCTTTGTTCCACTCCGCAACACTCGTTAATGGTAGTAACCCGCACACAATTACCAATGTTAAAAATAGTCTTTTCATACGCTAGCTTTCCAAGTTAAACTTTTATAAATTAATTGCTCATTACTTTAATATTTAGAATTCATACCAAAGCCGCATATGGCTTGCCAAATCACCTTTTTTTGTAGCCAAGCTCTCTTTAAGTGGCACGGCTAAATCGAGATTAAAATTAACACCCTTAAATGCTTTTAGCCGCAAACCTATACCGGTACCTGATAGCTGGGTTGATCCAGCATCAATTGTTTTTAAACTAGCGATGTCGTAAAAAGCAGCTAATTTAAAATCCTGAACCCAGCTAACATTTTTAAGCAACTGCGGTGTGCGAATTTCCAATGTGGAATGCAGACCCTGATCACCAGAAGCTTCCGCCTCTAAATAACCTCTTACCGTATCAGCACCACCTGCTAGATATTGTTCATTTGAAATTAAAGGTGAGCCTGAGAAAAATCCATCTAACTTGCCATAGGCTTCAAAGCCACGCGGCAAAGCCTCAGTTCGCTCTACCTCCGCTTTTGCGATGAAGAAATTTGGTTTAGCCCCAGCAGCATTGCCAACGCCAGGTCTTTTTTCCAGAAACTCTTTATCATCTGCCACTAAGCCGCGAAGTCCAAAAGTAACCCCTGTCGTGAACTGCGTACTACTACCAGCACCTTGCCAACCACCAGAGTAAGAAGCCGACAAAGGCATATAAGTAATAGGCGTACTGAGATCAAAGTTTGTGAGTGTTTGGCCGTAGTCTTTATAATCAAGGCCTAGTGATATTGAGTGATAATAACTATCAACTGAAGGTAAAGGCTTAATCAGACGTGCGCCCAAAATAGTACCGTTACCCAGAATATTAATGCCACCCACAGTTGCCACGTTACTCTTAGAGTGCACGCCATATAGCGCTAATAGCAAATCGCTATTGTCAAAGCGCATCAAATAATTGGCAGAAAGCACTTGAACTTCGTCTATATTTTCTGGAGATAGCTGAAAGCTTAATGACAAACTGTGGTCGCGTTGCCATAGGTTATCGTAACGAATAGAACCACCTAGTCGCCACCTAGTCGTATCTTGGCTATAGCGGTCGTTGAGTTCCAAGCTAGCATGCAGCGGCAGCTTATCTTCCACCTTCAACTCAACTTCAACCGTGCCGAATTCTTTACCCGCTTTTAGAACAGGCGTGATGTGTCTATCTGAAGTTCGGTTTAAACGCGTGACATCTTGCTGAAGTGCTGGAAAGTATGGAACTTCACCCTCTTTAACCGATGGTGCTAAGTCTTTAATTCTACCTAATGAGTAATAATGCGAATCTTTAATCCGCAGCCTAGAGACCTTACCTTCAGTGACGTTTAATTTGACTATTTTCTTATTAACTTCTTGCTCTGGAATGTCGACCAAAACCGTTAAATAGCCCGCGTCATGATAAGCTTTCTCTAAATCTTCTCGCGCTTTTTCAACATCATCAATGGTCTTCTTCTCACCCATGTGTGGATATACAGACGACTCAATTTTAGTTTGCGGGAGCTTGGTGTTGCCTTCTACCTGAAACTCTAAAATATCAAAATAATTAACTTCTTTTTCTTTAGATTTTTCAGGGGCAGCCACTGGATTTTCAAGAGCGTTAACATCAGCTACAGGTTGTTTTGTGACAACTGAGTCAGCATCCAACGTTTGCGAAACTGGCGGCAAAGCAAGCTTCTCTGATGCAGCGCCAAGGCTCTCCGCTGCGAACAATGAAGTCTCTTGTGCAAGCATCAGAAATGTAAAAATAACTGTGCATGTTTTATAGTTATTCTGCTTGCGCATAACGAAATAAAGTCCTGTTGATAGAGATTAGGATGGTAAGCAAACTTACCATCCTAATGAGCGATCTATACTAATAACTTTTTGTTACAGCAAGGTTACGAGATGACTAAGAAACAAGATGCTTAGTCTTTTTTATTTTTTCCATCTTTATCTTTTTTGTTTGATGCTTCAGGCTTAGTTGATACCTCAGGTTTAGCTGCTGGCGCAGACTCATCTCCTAATGAAATCACTTCTACACTAATAACAGAGGGTAGTGCTGCAAGCTTACTATTTTGCCCAAGCTTATCCGCAGCACCAAGTTGATCTCCTTGACCGTTCGTAGCTGAGGAATCTGGTGATACTGGCGCATTAAAACTAATGCCAGCTGAACTGGTTGATGGCACACCACTTGAGGTACCTCCCACTGAGATATTATCCGCCCCTATCACACGCTGAGCAGCAATCAGTAGGTTACCTGATGAGCGAATACCAGCATCACCCGCAATAACTGCCCCTGATGGTGCAATTAAGACAACTTCACCAGCTTTCACTGATGCTAATGTTTTTAAAGTACCAATACCGCTACCTGATACCACGCCCGACAAATCAACTACTGTGTTTCCTTTGTCATCTGTTCTAATAAGTGGCGGCGGCGCAGAGGTGGCTGTTTTAGGACCTTTACCAGCATCAATATCACCTTCACTCGACCAATCTAAAATATCTCCACCACCAACAGTAAACTCACGAGATTGCGCAACATCAATATTCCCCTTACTGAACAGATTAATATTGCCGCCTTTTATCGTAAATATGCCTAACTTACTAGCTGATTCAGCTTTAGATTTCTCCAGATCAATATGATCTCCAAACTTAGCTAAAAGAAAAGCCTCTGGCGTTTTAGGTAAGCCAATGACTATGCTACCCCCTGGCGCCATTACATTTAGGTCACCACCGCGCTCTGTTTTAAGTTGGCTAAAAGCTAAATCTAAATTGCCATCATAATGTTCATTTGGGAAGTAAGTTGCAATTGCATCAAATCCACGCGCATAGTTGCCACCTGCATTATGATCAGCTCCAGCTTGCCTGAGCTCTTTAAAGAAAATGCTTTGAACAAATTGATGTTGCAATTTTGTATCCATGGCTTGAAACTTTGTCCAAGCATCAGCATCGCTCAAAATACTATCCGTCCCTATACCATTTACTTTTTTAACAAAGTTGGTCAAGTCGCTACTGTATGTTTTGCTGGCTGACGGATCTAAATACTTAGCAATAAATGCTTGATTATCTGCGGCGGCGGCGCCTACTAATAGATTTAAATTAGCACCTGCTTCAGGTAAGAATGGGTTATCCAAATTACCACGCGTAATAATTCCATCGCTGGTACCCAAACTAATATTTCTACCCGCCGAAATATCGAGATAGCCTGGCCCACCCCATGTAACGCCACTCGACCCCACATTGTAGTCATGGCCAGCGGTAATGGTGGTGACATCCGTTAAGTTTAAATTCTGTCCAAATATAGCAAAATTATTAATATCATTACCTGCGATAACATTTGCTTTTTTAGGTAAAAATAGGCTGTATTTACCATTACCAACAATGTCATTCCCAGCATAAATCTCTACGGACTCATCATCATTAGCATGTAAAGGCGTTGCTGCGTGATAAAGATTAGTATTCAGTGGAGGATTGGTGCCTAACACTAGAGTTTTTAATACTGTGACAAAGTTTTGAGTAGAAGTCGGCTGTAATATAGAAGGTATTTGTGCTGGGTCTTTATCCGACATATTGATAGTCGTGTTTAAGTTCACTGAGCCACTTGCTGCTAGTTGGAGATTGCCTTTTGCTGAAGGCATTAAGGTAAACCCATTAACCGTACCACTATTACCTTTTTTGCCCTGACTCAAAGTAAAATCGCCCCCTATCGCTGCCACCTTAAGCGAGCCTGGAAATAATAAAAGCGAATCATCAGTGTTTTTTACGACCAAATCATTTGTCGTCAATTGATTAGTAATTTCAACACCACTGGCGATGGAAGTAAGCTGTACCGCGCTGCTGTCGCCATAAGTTGAAAAAACACTTGAGTCGGAATTTTGTTTAATAGTAGTAGGCACATTAATGCTAGACATACCAGTTAAGGTTGGGTTAAAAACTGTCATTAGTTTCAATTGCCCTAATGTGGCGACATTCATTGCAGCATCACCAAGCGCAAAAGCCGTAGCAACACCGTTACTATCTGCCGTTAAGCCTCCACCTGCGCGAATTGTCCCAACGCCTTTATCTACCATGTACAAACCACCAGAAATGTCACCACCAGCTTTTACAGTCAGGTCACCACCGCCATTCTGTATCAACTTACCATCCGCTGAGCCTGTGCCAAATACACGTCCATTGGTAGCGATCACCGCTGATAGGTCATTAATCGCACCACCAGCATTGATGTTGATATCACCACCACCCAAAGCACCGATGTTTTCTTTAAAGTTATTGAAATAAACCCACCAGCTGGTATTTTTGCTATAAAGACCTGTCGTAGTATCAACCCTGCCTTGGCGGAACAACCAATCGGCAGGGGTTTGGGCAATCGCAGTATCTGCCCCATTAATACTACCTTTACTGTTTAGCGTAATATCACCACCATTCATGTTATAGCTAGCAGCAACGGTTGGTGTCGTGAACGCTCCAAAACTTGTTGTGTAATCAGTCGTATCTAACTCACCCGCAGTATAAATGGCAGAGGTTGCAGAGGATAGAGTAAAGTCTCCACCCGTTGAAATTTCAATATCACCCTTACCAGTGCGTATTAACTTATTAGCCGCTAATGTGAAATTTCCACTACCGTCGTTTTTGGTTGCCAAAGCATCTGCACTATTCAAATCAGCACCTGCTGAGATTTGGTAAGTCCATGCGCCACCGTCAGTCAATACACCTGTTGTTGTCGCTGTGCTAAAGCCAGCGCTAATATTGGCATTCACATTGACATCACCTGCAGCACGCAAAGTTAATGTGCCAGGGCCTGCTGCATGCAAATCAATATCATTTGCCACAGTAATACTTCCCGTACTGCGCACCTCATCACCTGAGGCAATCACAAGTCGAGAATCAGAATCTAAACCTAACTTAGATTTAATTGCGTCAGCATTTTTTAAGAACTCAACATTGCTATCCAGCATATTGTTAACAGCTGTAGTGTTTAAGGTAAAGTCACCCGTCTTTTTATAAACTTTCACGCCCTCTGCAACAATATTTGCTTTGTCGCCTTTAACGGTAGAGCCAAACTGAGTGATGGCAATGTCATTGCCTGCTTGGGTATTATCTGCCATGCCTAAACGTGGCGCACGCAACGTGACTTTACCGTCCGTACCTAAGCCTTTACCGCTAACGTTAATCACACTGCCAATAGCGGCAAAAATACGGCTGCCAATGGAGGGTGAAGTATCACTATCCGTCGCAGTATGCAGGGTAACTTTACCGCCGTCACCTGTTGACCCTGCTGTTTCTGTTGCGGCACTCGTAGCCGATGCATCAATGATAGCTTTTGATGAAACAAGGTTGATATTACCTTTGCCATCCCCTGCTATTTGGCCAGCATTTAATTTAACAATGCCACCTTTGCTGCCAGATGCGTCAATTGTTGCATCAACATTCACATCACCATCATCTGTCGTCAGTGTTACATTATGCGCAGTGACTTTATCAGTCACATTCAAATCGCCTTGCGCGACATGTATATTACGGTTTTCATTAAAGTTACCACGTTCTAGCTCGGCATTTAAGGCTTTAAAATCAGCTACTTTGCCAGCGGTTATCTCAAAGCTACCTTGTTTAGGTAAACCTACGCCGTTACCAACCGCAGCAAGCCCATTAAGCGTACCTGCCAAGGTAGCTAAACCTGCAGCATTAACAGCTACTTTACCAGCTGCTGCACCACCCGTTGCCGAGACATCAAGCAATGCGCCTGTATCCATACGCAGATTGCCATTGCTTGCGATTAAATTAATGGTTCCAGCATCAGCTAAACCTGCTACCGAACCGAGCATTTTCGCACTACCTTTAGCACTAATTTGCGAACCAGAGAGTAAAACTAAACTATCACCGCCAGCAGAACCAGCGGCTTTAAGTGTGACGGTGCCAGAAGGCAATTCAATATTTCCGCCGTGGGTAATGGTATCTGCGGCTAACGTCAGCTTGCCACCAAGTGGAGATTTGTCTGAAAAAGTGATTGCTTCACCTTTTTCATTTAACAACGTTTTAGTTACTAAATTACCACTAGCCTTGATTGTTTGATCCGACAAACCTGCGGCTGTAATGCGACCTGCATCAATATTAAGATTACCAGTCACGTCCAAGGTACCTTTGGCTTGACTTATCACTTGATTTGCTTTTAAGTTTACTTGGCTAAAGCCAGCAGTAGAGAACGTACCTGCACCCAGGCCAATTTCTTTAGTCGCATTCACTTGTAATGTACCGTTGCCCAACGCGCCACTGGTGTTAAAGCTAGCACCATCTGGGTTAGCCAAATTAACAGTATCGGCAGTTAACGTCACTGTTTTACCTGCATTGTTGTAGCCTTTAAAACCAGCGGTTTCAAGTGTTAAGCTTTTTAAATCTTTATTTCCCACCTCAGTTTCACCGTAAAAATCAATAGAGCTATACGATTTTAATTGAACATTACTTGGGTTTCCTAATGCAGCTAACTTGCTATTATCCAGCAACAAGCCATCAACTGGAGCAGCAGGTGTGCCAAAGCTAATTTTTTGGGCGCCAAGCCGTATTGCGGCATCTTTTGCTAAAGTAATGTTGCCACTTATGTTATTAGCTTTCGTTGCATCAGCAATAACAGAACCCGTTGCTGAAACACTTGCGCCTGATTGAACATCAAGTGTACCAGTTGTTTGGCTCACATTTTGACGGACTAAATCACGTTGCTCACCAGTGCTAACACGTAACAATGCGCCATCACCACTCACTCCGGCATCCACGTTGCCAATAATCAATGCGCTGCCATTTTTCACCGCTGTGCCTGTAGCATTAACAGAGGTGCCAGTTGCCATTGAAACCGTATCAATCGCCGCCAGTGTAATTTCTTGCCCTGTTAAACTTGCACCGCCTATTAATTTCACATTGCTGGCTGTGACATCAAGCTGTGTGCCCGCTGCAACGCTAGTGCGTTTACCGCCAATGGTCAGGCTTTCTGCCCCCATGGCATTTAGCTTGGTACTAGATAGCGTCAAGTAACCAGCCTCTTGACTACCATCGCCAGAAATGGCGATTTTATCTGAACTAATATCAACTTCAGAGCCGCGTGAATCGGCTGAATGTTTGCCGATAATATTGCCATCGAGTATCAAGTTTGTGGTGGCACTAATTGCAACGCGGCCAGCATCAGCTGGTAAGCGTAAACCACCCGCTTGCCCTGTGCTGTTGGCAGGATTAAAGTAGTTGCTCGCTAAAGTATTGCTAAACTCAGATTGCGTTCTAGCAATGGTGCCAGAGGCTACAATAAATCCAGAAGATCGTGAATCTGCGGTAATACCACCAAACTGTGTACGATAACCAGACACAGTCATTGAGCCATCTTTATTGCGTGTATTTTGCTGTGCGCTAAAATCTTGCGTGCCAGCCACAGCTTTAACAGAGTAAGCACCCGGTAACAAAGCATAGTGTGCTGGCAGTAACACATAATTACCCGCAGGTAAGCCGTTACCGCCGGAAAGGTAAATTGAGTCACCCGCTTTAAACGTGCCATTGCTATATGACTCACTATTACCCGCCATATAACCTGCTTTAAGATCAGGCATCACAGCAAATACACCAGCCGCTGCTAGCACATCATCACTACCGCCAGTGCCTGTTGTAAACTCCCAAGAGGATAAATCACCGCCGCCTGAAACGTCTATTTTAGAACCAGCTTTGGCTTCAATGACTTGGCTATCTAAATTCACATTTTTATCTGGCAGGCTATTGATTGCTGCAAAAATATTAATACTACCTTCATCAAAACGCCAATCTTTACCATTCACGGTGTAACCAAAAGGCAAAGTTTTTCCTTCTGCTGAAACTGAGGTTAAGCTGTTACTACCAAGCGTTAATTTGTCAGTCGCTTTAAGATTAATCACGCCAAACGGAGCGCGTAACACACCATCTTGCGTGATATTAGCCGCTTCTACATTAAGCTTAGCTAATACTGAATATGGCACGCCAGTATCTGTACCGCTCGATTTAAAACCAATCGTTGAACCTGCACCAGTGCTACTGAGCGTGTAATTGCTCAGCGTTGAAGGATAAATGCGCCTAGCGCTAAAGCTTAAATCACCAACGGTTTGTAACTTACCAACTGGCGTAGTATCATGATCGGCCACATCTTTAAGCACACCTCTTAGTTGAATATCGCCAGTGCTATTGAAATTAGCCCCCCCTTTTCCAGAGGCATCTTGATGACCAATGCCAGAAAGACTTTGTTGTCCAAACAAATCAATATAATCCGCATTAACGGTTAGCGATCCTGTGCCTAAAACAGCGGGTTTAAGATGTTGGTTAAGCACATCTTGCGTAAATACCTGCCCATTACCAATGCCAACATAAGAAGCATTAATCACAGCATTCACACCGTCGACCAATAAATTAGGCGTGTCTAGGGTAATGGCACCGCGGGCATTTAAGGTAAGGTTATCTGCAATGCGAATTTTATCCGCTTTAGCCAGCTGTATGGTATCAAAACCAGCATTTTGGATTTTATCTGCAAATACATAGGCAATGCCGTCATGGGAGGCATCTATCGCATCGCCAACTTTCAAGCCGACTGGCACTGCCGCCCCGGCTGCACTCAAGACTATTTCACGTACCAATGTTGGATACTGTTCTTCAGGGGAAGCATTACTATTCTCAGCATTTTTCGTATCTATATCAGGAATCAATGGTAGCGCAATTGATAAATTACCCGCTGCCACACTTGCATTACCGCCATGTGCAGTCATGGTAGCGTCTAACATTAGGCCTTCGCGTGCCGAAATACTTAAAGTACCGCCCTTTGAAGCCACATCTTTTGCCACATAACTGTTACCAGATTTAACATCTAGCAATGCATGAGTACCATCAAGCTTTAACTGACTCCCTGTTTCTGCTACCACCGCTCCTGCTGTCGTTTTTAAGGTAATATTACCGGCATCTTTTACCTCACCGACGTTAAAGCCTTTGTTGTTGGTATAACTAGTGCTTACACCACTGACATCTAAAACGCTGTTAGCACCCAACCATAACGTTTGATCTGCCTTATACTTCAAAGCACTTACACTGTCCTCTTTGACAATACCTACGGGAGCATTAATAGTACCCAATGTGGCCGATATATTACCTGCCCGAGCTAAAACGCTACCTAATATGGTTAGCTGACGTTTAGCCAATAAATTGACACTTGCGCCTGGGTCTGTGTTAATTTCAGACCCTAAACCTAGCGTGAGCACACCAGTATTTTGATTGCTGGCATATAAACTTAAGTTAGTCGTCTGACGCGTTAATGCAGCATTTGAGGCTGGCAGCATGACCAAATGCGAAAAATTGCTAATATCAGCGCCACTTTGCTGAACACTAAAACCGCCATCTAACACACGAGTAAGTGCTGCAGGAGCAATTTTAGTATCATCGGCTAGGGTTAAGCCTTCAAAACCATTGATTTCATAAGAAGTGAACCCACCACTCCGAAAGAATGCAGGGTCAATCAATGTTTCACCCGTCGTTCCTAATGCAGTGGCACCGATGGTAACTGTGCCTGATGAAAGACTTAAGCTACCACCTTTTACTAGCGAGTCGGCGCGCAAAGTGCCATCTAATTTTAGTTTACCTGTATGTGAGGTCGTTTTATCATCGGTAATACCATCACTCGCTAACAGTTTAATGTCACCACCCTTACCGCTAGTCAGTTTTCCACTAGCATTTAGCCACGCGCCGCCAGAGGCATTTACTACACTACCTTTCTCCAAAGTAATATCGCCAGCACCATCTGCACTAGAAGCTGAGATGCTAATTGCTCCGCCATCTACAGCCACTGTATCTTTAGCAGCTCGGTTTACGCCATCATTTGTCCACAAGCCACTAACATCTAAAGTGCTGGCTTTGGCTACGACCACATTACTATTAGCGTTGCTTGTAAAGGTAGCCTTTTTGCCAATATATTCCCCCATGTTCTGAGCTGATAAATCGATCGTGCCGCTACGAGCAGTGATATTACCTTGCACATCAAGCCCACCACCGTTCAAGGTAACATTACTGCCTGGCGTCACATTTAAATTAGTGCCACTCTTAACGGTTATTTGACCATCTGCATAGTATAAAAGGCTGTTAAAGCCAGTTGGCGCAGTAAAGTTAGAACCCAATAGCAAGGTTTGTTGTTGTTCTTTACTTAAGTCCTGACCAAACACAGGTAATGCACCCGCAGTGTGTGAAGCATCTAATGTTAAGTCCGAATGTAATACGTAAGTCTGTTTAAGCAACTCTGTATCTGTTGAATTTGCCCTGTTTTGGCCTATTTGCAAAGTGGCACCTTTAGGCTTAGTTAATTCAGTGCGCTGGTGTATACCAGAAATAGTGTCGCCCTTTAATTTACCTTCTAGCACCATGGCTGGCGCACTAAATGACACACTACCCGCATCTTTACCTGATGTGTAGCCTTGTTCCTGATAACTGACATTTTGAATATCAACATACGTCAAATCTTTTGAGGCATTCGCTATGTCATAAGATTGGCCATTAGAGGCTAACAGCTTTGTTTTAGTGACCGTACCGCCAGCGTAATCCACCTTACCACCAGAAACATTAATAGTTGCCGTTGGGGCAAATACAATATTGCCTTCGGATTGTATTTTTACTGCGCCACCAGTAGCCAAACGCTCTTTAACACCATGCTGAATACCGGCCACATACCCATTTACATTGGCAACAGAAGTGCCTACATCACCGTTGATACCAGTGAGCCTAGAATCTACATACACTTTTGATTTGTTTAAAATACCATCACGCTGCAGAGGTGAGTCGGCTAACTGCGATGAACGCAACTCCGCTAACACCACATTACTTGCCACGGAAACCTGCGCCGCAGTTTCTCCAGCTCTATCCACCGCTGTACTGCCACTACCCACACCACTTACATCAATACCACTGCCACTTTCAAAGTAAATGCGGCTGCTATTAGCCACCGCGCTGGAGTTAGAATCTGCAATAGTGGGCGTACTCGGGTCTAAACCAGCAACTAAATTGACATTGCCACTAGGTGCAATAATCATGGCATTATTCATTAGGTGTATGCTTTGACCACTAATATCCACTTTAGATTTATTTACCGTTGCGCTATCTAATACGGTTGCGGTATCTGTATCATCCAGTAAAACCTCCGTAATACTATTTGCACCGAGTACCACCGCCCCACCTTTAGTCGCAACACGTTTCGTTACGTTTTTAACATCCGTCGTATCTTGCGCCTGTATTTTAATAGAGCCATTAGCAGTAACAGATGTGGTCGCCTTCAAACGCCCATTTTGATTGACTGCTATCCCGGCTAAAGTGATATTGCCACGCTCAGCAATAATGCTACCAAGATTAGTATTGGTCGTTGTACCGCCATTATCAACCTCCACCAATAAACCACGTAAGTTAGGGTCGTCACTTGCGGCAAGGTACACTTTTTGCCCTGCTGCTAGAAGAGTTTGTCCATCCGGCGTATTAATAATGCCATTGTTTTCTATATTAGGCGCAAATAGCATAATCTTGCCGCCACTGGCAGCGGTTAGCGTTGCGCCAGCGTCCACTTGCACATAGCCTGTAGTGCCATTAAATGCTGCAGACCCATTAATAAGAGACAAGAATCCTTTATTAAATAGATCGTCAGAAATATCCAGTGTTGAGGCAATTAAACTATTGACGTTAACCGTAGCACCTTTACCAAACAAAATGCCATTTGGGTTAATTAAGTAAACTTGACCGTTAGCCGTCAACTTACCATAAATCTGGCTTAGGACGCCAGCCGCATTCACGCGATTCAGCACAGCGCTGGTAGCACCTAACGTTTGGTCAAAGTTGACGCTTGCAGCAGAGCCAATATTAAATGCACCCCAATTAATCACCATATTCTTAGTCGATTGGTTGATGGTCATAGCTGCATCATGGCTATTAATAGCACCTACGCCAGAGGTAATAACTCCGGCGGTTGGTAAAGCATTAGATGGTAAGGGGTCAGCTGACACAGCATCGACACTATAAGCAATAGAAACTAACGCTGCTGCCAAAGCATGGCGCGAACGTATACGCTTACCTGAGCTTTTTTGGCCGTGTGACTTTGTTGCCTCTGACACTGGAACAAACATACCCAAATACTGGCTATAAACTAAGCGAAAACGACCAAAATTCATGCTGACATCCTTAAAAAACTTTAACTGACTTTAACTGACGAATATTTCAATTTAGTTATCGAAAATAACAAAAAACCATAAAATTTTCGACACTGAAGTTTGCTATTACCCAATCCACTTTTTAATCTGCTTTATTGTTGAAATGCTTACAAAAAACGTTTCAACAATAAAGCAGAAAACCACCTCCCTGTTTTCAGAGAGGTGGTTATCCTATATTGAATAGATAGGATCACTACTCATTCAATACCTTTACGTTATTTACTAACTAAAACTATTACCATTGTGCAAGTGGCGTTGCGCACTCGTTACCACCGCGTGAGTAGTGGCTTGTATCTGTACCAAAGTCAGCAGCTGGCGCTAATGGGTCACCAAACAAACCGTTGCTTGTAGCTAAGTTAGAACCAACACCTAAGTCAGCAACAAAAGCATTTGAGAAGTCATTGATGTTGTTAAGAACAGCAGCACCTAACGTTGATTTTGTTGATTTAAATAGCACTGTTTCATAAGCAAAAGCATAACGGCCATTCACAAGATTTGTTTTTTGGAACTCAGGCGCATTTGCAGTACCTGGGTGTACGCCATCAATTGCCAAAAATTTCCATGAGCTAGCTGGTTGTGCATTTTCTAATGAAACCACACCAATCACATATGCAGTTGTTGATGCTGCATCAGCCAACACAGCATCTGAACTAGCCGCTTGCTTAACGATTAAAGTATCAGTGCCGTCAACAAATGATTGACCAGCAGCTGAACCAACTGTCGCACCTACAGAGCCAGAAACCGGACCAGTTGCACATGGATTCTCTAAGAAGAACACCTCTGCAGAAGCTTGAGTACCAGAAGTTACACTACGACGATCTAAAGTTAATGGTAATGCGGCGTGGGCAGTGCCATTAGGTAATAAAGTATTCCAGAAGCCACCTGTTTGTGTCATTAAAGAAGCATATTGTGCTTTGCTGATTGATGGCACGCCTGAAGTACCTTGGTCAGCTTGTAACAATGTGTAAAGTGCTGGTGAAACTACCACGCCAAAACCTTGACCTGCACCTACAGCAACGTCCGCAGTGTAAGTATTACCCGCTGTTTGTGCTACCAATTGGCCTTTTGCAGCAAATATTTTTTGTGAAACATCAGCGAAACCAATGTGTTCTGGTTTATTTACTAACGCATTAGCACATGTACCTGTAGAACCTGTCACTGTGCAGTTAGTTAAATCAAGTTGACCTTGTGTAGAACCGTTACGTAAAGGTGTAATAGCATTTAAAGAGCCACCTTCGTTTTTAAGCACCACAAATGGACCTGTTACGCCTGGTAAATTAGGGTAAGTTGTTGTAGCAGTTGCATTACATTTCCAACCCTTAGCCACTGGCACTGCTTTACCATCAGTCAAGGTAATCAATGGGTTAGTGCCACATAATCTACCTACAGAAATTGCAATACCTTTTGTTTGTGCAGTAGCACCGGTTACGTACATAATGTTATCTACAGTTACGCCTGTAGAAAGATCAGCTGCAAAAGCAGATGGTGCAGCGATAGCAACAGCCAAAGCCAAAACTAGTTTTTTAACTTGCATATTATTCTCCAAAAATTTAGATACAACCTACCTGAACCAACGCATATAAGCGCTAGCTTGTTTAATTGAATTTCGTGTTATTTTGATCACCAGCTCTTAAAAAAGAGCCAGTGATATTGCAGATGAATTAAGCGCGTGAACGACGACGTGCAACAAAACCCATTAAACCTAAGCCCAACATTGCCATGGCCCATGAATCAGCTTCTGGTACCGCTGCAGTTGCTGTGTAAACTAATTGACCGGTTGAAGATAGATTCCATGTATCACGAGCAGAGCCAGCAGCACCTTGTACGTATTGTGTTTTGATTGTTTGCACTACGTTACCTGAAGTTGCTGGTCTTGTAACACTGTAGAAACCTAAGTCAGTACCTAAAGCAGATGTTGTATCTACACTTAGAAATTTACCAAAAACGTTAGTGTTCACTTTATAACCAGAGTCAGCGCCAGTACCTAATACCAAACCAGTTGTAGTGCCAGTAATAGCACCATTCAAGACGTTAAAATTACCCCAACCACCTGAAGATAGGTTCTGATCATTCATTAAGTTATTCATTAAGCTGTTACTCAAAGTACCTGGTGTAGCATTTGAAGAAACAACTAATTTATCACCAGCGTTGTATGATGTTGAAGCAGAAGTATTAGACTCAAAAAGACCCATTACAGAGTAAACAACACTTCCTGCAGTTGCAGTAGAAATGAAGTTTGTCCAGTTTGCATCAGTTGAGTAATCTATTGATAGATTAGTAGAACCAGTAAATGCTGAAACTGAACCAGCTTGACCTAAAGCGGCGATAAATGTTTTAGAAGAAGCTGCATCATAAGCAACCAGCATAAACTCGTTGTTTGTCAAAGCGTTTGCAGCACCTGACATTGTTGTTGCAACAACTGCAGCTGCAACTAAAGCTTTTAATTTGAAATTCATTGTAAATCTCCCTAAAAATTAAAACAAAAAAAACACAAAAAAACACATAAAAAATAAAACCGCTAAATAACCAAAATATTCGTTACTTGAAATTCGTTTAAAACACTCTCTTTAAACGATGGTGACAATTTACATTTCACCTATGACATGCCAAACAAAAAAAATAGTCTGTGTGGACTAGTCGCTTTTCTTTGTTTGCTACCCAATAAATTGCAACTTTTACTAAATTGAATAATGCATGTAATGTGTAAAATTTAAGTGTTGAAAACTAGTCCGTTCGGACTAGAAATAACTAAGATATGTGGAGATTGATGACGGAGGGATTTAAAACGAATAAACGATACAACGCTGACACTATTTCTACTTGAGCATTCTAATTAATCCAAGCTTAGCGGCTTTAACGGCTGCCTGACTTCTGTTTAAAACGCTGAGTTTACGTATAACGTTTTGTACATGATTTTTTACTGTGAGCGGGCTAATACCTAATATGGTAGAAATTTCCCAATTAGTTTTGCCCATATGTAGCCATTGCAAAACCTCTGACTCTCTTTTGGTAATTAATCTACCTAAATTATCAGTAGAGGCGATTGTATTGACTCGGTTACTAGTTACCCGAATAAGCACACAGTGTAAATGCGGCATAATCAGCTCTAGCATTTGCGCATAGGCGGTATTGGCTTGTTTATGCAATCTGGCAAAAATAACGATGCTAGATAATTCGCTTTGATTATGACCAAAACCATATAAGACAAAGTCTTTTAACTCTGAACTTACCAAAGCTTCTTGATCAAAATTAATGACTCTGTAACTGCCATGTTGTAATGGCTTATCTTGATTATTGACGAATAACGGCATTGCCGTTTCTTTCCACAGATTCAATACTTGACTTACTAGTCCGACGTCACGCTCAATTACGGCAGAAAATTGAGTATCACCAAAATAGCGTGAGCTAGTAAAGTATTCAAAATGGTAAGTGTCATTTTCGGATGATTTAATGCCGAAAATCATAATCTCATGTCCAACTAAACCTTGAAAGCCACCTTGTAACCAATTAAATAAATGCGTGCGCTGTGAAATGCGCAATGATTCGGAAATGACATCCATAAAATCAACGCGCTGCTCTAAGCTTAGAGCATCGGTATTGTTGAATGACACGCCAGAATTTAACTGAGTAGAGATGATAATTCTTCTAGTTTTTATAATGGGTATCATTTTTCAATAGTTAAGTGACACTAAGATTAAGACTAGATGTTACTTTTCTTACAGTTTTGTAACAAAAGCCCATGCCAAATCATTTTAGGCGCTTATCTCAAACTAAAACTTTCATTTATTGTTACGACCAAGCAATTGTGGTCTGTGTCTGGCCGCTCACATGAACCTGTAACATTACTCATGCAAACTTGTATGATGAAAAATTTTTACATCATGCTGCTTTTAAAATCCTTAGTTGCCTTATGTCTAGCTTTATCATTGACTGTTAAAGCCGATGTTTATGTTGATCTATCGCAAACAGATGAGATTAGCATCGCTAATACTTCAAATACAGAGAACTATAGTTTTAAAATTGAAGAGCCTCCGCTACCTAACGCTGCGACGAAAATAGCAAGCTTTAATAATGTAGGCTCAGAAGATAATAAGAATCTTCCATTTAATAATGAAGTCATCATCGCGGCCAACATAACGGGAATTGAACCTGCACTCATTCATGCAGTCATTGCCGTTGAGTCAAAACATAACCCCCGCGCGCAGTCTGTAAAAGGCGCTTATGGCTTAATGCAGCTAATGCCTGAAACCTCACGTCGGTTCAATGTGCTAGATAAAAATAATCCAAAACAAAACATTTTAGCGGGTGCAAAGTACTTACGAGAGTTGCTTAAACTTTTTAATGGAGATTTAACATTATCTTTGGCAGCCTATAACGCTGGCCCAGCCGCTGTTCAGAAATTTGGCGGGAAAGTTCCACCCTATAAAGAAACCGTGAACTATGTTCCGAAAGTATTAAAGTATTACAAGCAGTACTCATAGCTATACGATGACGATATTAATAAACTAAACGAATGGGCTAACTAGTTCTATCATCTAAATAAAGTGATAGTTAGCCTGGCATATAGGTAAACTTCCAATCACTGTATTTGTTGGCTCCACTAAAATCTCCGTACGGCTCAGGAAACTGTTTTCTTTTAATCGGCTTTAAACTTGATTGACTGTAGACGCCAATAATTCTTTCTTGATCTAAAACCAAACCCCACACTGCTTCTCGCGCAATCGGGTCAATATATAGTCTACGTATATGGCGCTTGATATTAGGAAATCGCTTATCAAGCATTAAGTCATCTAACTTTCTAGGATACTGTTTTATGCCTGACGGGCTATTCTCGTAATAACTACTAATTGCCTGTCGATATGCATTACCGATAAAAAGTAACTCTTTCTCTCGCTCGCGCTGCATATCTTGATGCCAAACAATGCCGACCCCAGCCAAAGCAATACCTGAGATTGCGACCATGATCATTAGGCCTATATAAGTAAAGCCATCGCATTGATTCGCTAAATAAAAATTAGGCTTACCAATCCTCATAACGCGTGCCATCTTTTGCCACACCTTTTGAACCACTATGAATATCGTAAATATCACCTTCCAAAGGTGGTTCTGGCGGCGTGAATATCCAAGTGGTGGTTTTTTCGGTAATAGGATCAACAGGTAACTTACGAATGTATTTACGCTCAACCAAATCCTCTAAGCTTTTAGGATACTGACCGTTATCCGCATAATATTTATCCAAGCTTTCACGCAAGGTATTGAGATCTTGCTTTAAGGTAGCGTCTTTTGCTTTCTCTATACTAGTAAAGTACCTTGGTACGGCAAGCGTCAGCAGTAGCGCTAAAATTGACAATACAACTAAAAGTTCTACTAAAGTAAAACCATTACTTTGCTTATGTAACACCTTTAAATATTGATGATTAACAGGCTTCATTCGGCTTTACCATTGATTATAAGGAACGCCATTAATACCAATTTGCCTACTTCGAGAGTACACATCATAAACATCGTCACCCTCAGCTGGGTTATTAGCTTCGCTTTTATAACTTCGTAAACCCCAGTTACTTAATAAGTCACGGTCAGATTGACTACTGGCTTGATTAGCTGGCTGCATCGGATCGAGAGGTATATTGCGTAGGAATCTAATTTTATGTTTATTGGGATCTTTTTCATCCACAACCCCATAGACCAACACCTCCAAGCTAGGCGGGTATCCAGACTGACTGAGCGTTTTTTTTATCGGTCCGTTATCCATATCCGCGACTTTTTTGTAAGCATCAATCGCTTCTCGAATTTGTCGTAGATTAGTGCGTAACTCATTCTCTTTAACGCGCTGAACGCTCAGCTGCAACATGGGTAAAGCGACCGTCGCTAAAATAGAGACAATCGCCACGGTCACCACCAACTCTATTAAGGTAAATCCACTATTTTTCATAGAAATGTTAATCACTAATGTGACACAGCTTCCGTACCTTCTGGATTGGCGCTAGGTGTAACTTCTGGCTGGGATAGCGGCGGCTCTATTGTTTCTAAAGTTGGCGTTTCAGCTGCCGGAGCCACTTGCTCAGATGGATTATTCCCCTCACGTATTAAGCGAATTCTTTCTCGAGCTCTGTCTTGTGGTGTCATAGATTCACCAGATGCAGGTATATTAATCACAGGTTTATCGGAAATAACCGTATCTGTACCAGACCAGTATTCAGAAATTTCTGCGCTTGGCCTTGCTATATTTGAAACAATTCTTGGTGTAATGGCCAAAACGATTTCCGTTTTACTTTTCTGATCCTGTTGATTTGAAAATAAACGTCCGATTAACGGAATATCTCCAAGCCCTGGCAATCGGCTTGTGTTTTTACGTTCGTCGTCCGATATCAAGCCAGCCAGTACCTGAGTTTCACCGTTTTTTAGGCGCAATATGGTATTGGCGTTTCGCGTTCCAATGGTATACACGGTGGCGCCATTTCTTGTTACAGTTTTTTCACCAAGAGAACTAACCTCAAGTCCTATTTTAATATTTACATAGTTGTCTGGCGTAATTCTTGGTTCAACATTGAGCGTTAAACCAACATCAACGTACTGCACACTTTCAGAAATACCTACATTGGCGGTTGAAGTTGTTGTGATGACCGGTACTTTATCCCCAACTAAAATTTTAGCCTTTTCATTATTACGCACTCTAATTCTTGGATTAGACAGAACATTCACATCACCCGTAGTTTTTCTAAAATTGACGGCTGGATTAGGTGATACATCAAATCGACTTTTATTAAGGTTTAGCAATCCTTCTAATGTTAACTGGCTAGAGGTGTTCACCGTTGAGCTTGCGACAACGCCTGTGGCGGATGTGACGGTAGTAATTGGAATCAAACTATTGACAGCTATTCTACTTGGATAGTCAACACCCAGCTCCTGCAAACGACTTCTATTCACTTCAAAAACTTCTATATCTAGCATTACCTCAGGGTCAGCTAAGTCATTCGCGGCCACTAATTTTTCTGCAATACGAATCACCTCTGGCGTATCGCGCATGGTCATCATATTCAAGCGATCATCCACAAAGATGTCTTTAGTTTTAAGCATAGATTTAACGAGTGCCGCAACTTGTTTGGCGGTTGTATTGCTGAGATAAAAACTACGAATCATCAAATCTTGATAATCTTTTAATTTTTGCGGGCTACTAGGAAAGACTAAAACCGTATTCTCTGATAGCACTTTCTTTTGCAATCCATTACTAGACAACACCATGTCAATCGCATCTTCAATACGTGCCTTTTTAACAAAAATTGTCGCTTTTGTTTCTGGTTTAATGTCTTTATCTAAAATGAAATTTACCCCTGTGGCGCGCGACAGAGCTTCAAAAGCAATTTTAATATTGACATCACGTAGCTCTAAAGTCACAGGTTTATCAAACTGCACCTTAAGCTGAGGTGGTTTTGAATTAGACGGTGCTGATTTATCGTTAATTTGCTGCTGAAGCTTAAGCGCTTCCTCATGGAGGGGATTCTCTATAAGCACGTCATGAACAGCATCTCTAGCCTCGTCTAGCTTATTACTTTCAATAAGCTCAGCCGCCTTAGCCAACTTTTTTGATTGCATTTGCTCTCGATTCACCTTATTTTTTTCATTAATCGCATTAGGGTTATCAGGAAGAATTTCCAATACACGGTCATAAATACTATTAGCACTCTCATACATGCCCTTTGACCTTGCCTGTTCTGCCTCTGCAAATAGCTTTGTGACAGCCAATTCATTTGTCACAATTAAATTCTTACGGCTGACAGTTCCATCGGGGTCTTTAGCGACCACTTGTTTGGCTTCTGCGACCTGTGCTTCTGGTGTTTTATTTTTATCGCCAGACTTCTCCCAAGGGGCAAAAGCGCAGCCACCAAGCTGAGTCATTAGCAGCGCCAATAAAAAATAGTGTCGATCGAATTGGTTGGCGTAAGCTTTATTTTTATTTAATTGCATGCATAAGTCCTTTTACTGATTTACTTCTATTGCAGTTGGCACAACGAGCCTTGCGGATTTTGATAGGACTTGCTTTAAATCAAGCGGTATAAAAGTGAGGTGTATTGCACTAGCATCTTCACTGTCAAGCTTCCACAACCCGTTCACTTTCTCGCCCACCACCACCGATAACAGTTTGTTATTTTCCATTAAAAATATCTGCGTACCTTTAGGTGAATTTTCTAACTTACCCACATAAGTAAATGGTGCAGGAGGCGCTTTAGGTGGCGGAGGTGGAACAGGTGGTAGTTTTTTCACTGGCGGCACAACAACCCATGAGTGCACCTTAAATGCGTCATAGGGTTTACTATCTAAGCGCTCACGCTTTAATTTTTGCCATGGAATCGAACTATTGACTAAGGAGTTTTCTACTGGCTTTAAAGATGACTGATCTTGTTTACTTTGGCCAACGTTGTATTTTGAAGTTTGATTGTTAGTAGCTGATGCATTTTTAACTTCAAGTTCATTATTAGCTTCATCACCATTGTGAAACGCAGTCCAAGCCGTAAACACCAAGGTAATGAACAATACAATATAAAGCCACTTATTAGATGTTTTTGCTTTGGCATTGCCAGTTTTAGTCACATTTACCATGAGTCACCTTTTAAAAACAGCACAAACACTAAGCGTGCTTCAACTGTCGGTGATAGAGAATTTTCTCGTTTAATTTGTAGGTCGCTTAAAGCTAATGCAGGCAATGTTTTTAAGACTTCCGTCACAAACTGATGGACCTGCGAATATTGACCTATCAGTGGCATGACTATTTCATAGCGTAATAACTGCCCTTGTTTAGTTTGTGAAAATCGGTAATCCCCTCGATTTAAAATCAAATGCTGCTTAATTGCGATTTCATCAATCATGTGTAGCCACTTTGGTAAGCTAGCACCTGAAGGAAACCGCTTGTAAAACTCACTTATGTCCTGTGTAGTTGTCTGCAATGTTAGTGCTTGTGGACGTACTATATTCATTACACCTTTCTTTTTATTACTCAGCTCATATTGCGTTGTTTTAATTTCTTGCTTAAGCGGCTCAACTTTCACAATGTAAAATATGATGCTGCCAAGCACTAACCCAAGCCCAACTAAACCCCACAAACCAAGGGTCGTTGTAGCTCGGCTAAGTAGCCAATAAATATAATATATATCCAATTTTTTCATCATTGATTACTTTTATAAAAGCCACTGTGCCGACAATGTGAACTTCACTGGTTTAAATGGATTAGCCTCATCAATATTGTATTTTTGTAGGTAGACCTTATCTAGCATGGGTTGCGCTTCTAGTTTCTGAATATAGTCCAATGCTGCTTGTAAATTTTTAGCCTCGCCAATAATGCTGACCAACTGTTTTTTGCTATTTGGCTCCAAACTAAGCAAGGCAATATTTGGCATATCAGACTTCTCTATGCCGTGTAAAAGTTCATTCCACGGAACAATCAGCGCACTAACCGTCGCCTGTGTCTGCTGCATTTGCTCTGGGGAAATATCCGATATAACAGCTGTAGTCGATGGTTTTTCATGAATAACCTGACGATTTATTTGGCTTACTTTTAATGCAACTGCATTCTGCTCAAGCACTTTATTTTCATAAACCTGCCAAGTAAAAGTAGCCATGACTAAGCTAGCCAATAGAACTATTAATCCCGCCAAACTCCAGCTTGATATAGAAAAGCTTGATTGATTAATAAAGTCTAATTGCAATCTCACAGAGCAACCTCTAGCATCGCAAAGTGATAGTTACTTAATTTATTTAAAGTACTGATGCGCTTTAGCTGCCATCCATCGAGGCTATTAATCACAATATTTTTCTGTACTGGTGCATAAACCAGAATCTCTCTATTTTTGCTTTCACTTAGGACAGATTCACGCACCATCAGATTTTTCAACTCAGCTTGCCAATCGCTGCCCAAGTTAAACATACGGACATTGACACACTTGCCTTGCTGTAAGTTAACCAACAACAACCGCTTAAACTCAACGATGACGAGGTATCCACTACTACGGCCAACTTGTTTGGTTAAACTGTTAAATGCACTCATCAAATACGGCTTTACCGTGATGAGTTTAAGCTGGTATTTAACAGCCACCTGATTGAGCGCCTCTAATAATCGCTTATCTATGGCTGCGACAATTGCCGTTTCATGCATTGGCGCATCTTGCAGCCTTATTTCCCACTCATCGACTACTGAGCCATATATTTCTCGATATGCCGCAGTAGCATAGGCTATTTTCTCAACAGCATTCATATAAAACTGCTGTGGAGGCAGCGACAAGTATCGTACAAACTCACTAGCTAACGTAATATTGAGTTGAGATTTTGACTTTACTTTCATCGCGTTAATCAACATATCAAGTTGATGAATAGCAGGCTGCCAAATAGATACTTCCGTACTTTCATCTTCGATGTGTCGTGGAAAGTGAACTTGTTTTTGATCAACAATTCGTCGACGTAATCCCCGTGTTCGCCTCACGACAGCAACGCTATCAGTGCCGAGGACAGCTAACAATTGATTAACCAACAAAAGTGACACGATTGATCTCCTGCAAAGTGGTTAATCCATTGCCTACCGCCTCAAGTGCGGCTTCTCTTATCGTGCGCATCCCACTTCTTTTTGCGGCTTCCTTTAACTTGCGTATTGGTTCTCGTGCGACAATCATTTCTCTTAACTCATCATTCAGTATCAATAATTCGGCAACGGCTTTTCGACCGCGGTAGCCTGTACCGCGACAATGCCCGCAGCCTTTAGCCTCTTTAAATTTCATACCAACGGCCATTTCTTGGCTAATGCCTGAATCAGCTAACAATTGGTCGTCTGGTTGGTAGTCTTCAGCACAGTGTGGGCAAATAGAACGTATCAAGCGTTGTGCCATAATGCCGTTCATGGCAGAGACAAAGTTATAAGGGTCAACACCCATGTGCATGAATCGGCCAATCACGTCTAACACGTTATTTGCGTGAACCGTGGTGAATACCAAATGCCCTGTAAGTGCTGCTTGCACTGCAATTTGTGCAGTTTCAGAATCTCTAATCTCGCCCACCATAATCTTGTCAGGATCGTGACGCAAAATAGAGCGTAAGCCTTTTGCAAAAGTGAGGCCTTTTTTCTCGTTGACTGGAATTTGCAACACACCAGGCAATTGATACTCTACGGGGTCTTCAATCGTAATGATTTTATCGTGACCAGTATTCACCTCTGAGATTGCCGCATAGAGTGAAGTGGTCTTTCCGCTACCTGTAGGCCCTGTGACTAAGACCATGCCGTAAGGCTCAAGCGCTAAACGACGGAATTGCGTGATAATTTTTTCATCGAACCCTAAGACATGTAAGCTTAGCCCTTGCGCTTCTTCTGAAAGTGCTTTTCTGTCGAGCACACGTAAAACCGCATCTTCGCCAAATACACTAGGCATGATGGATACTCGAAAATCGACATCACGGCCTTGAACGATGACTTTAAAGCGTCCGTCTTGTGGTGTGCGGCGTTCAGCAATATCAAGCTGCGCCATGACTTTAACGCGCGAAATTGCTTGATCTGCATTGTCCATACCTTGCAGACCGCCAACGCCATTCATCACACCATCAATTCGGTACTTAATAGATAGACCTGAACTAGAGCACTCTAAATGAATATCACTAGCACCAATTTTTAAGGCATCATAAAGTGTGGAGTTAATCAGCTTGATGATTGGATTAGAATCTTCATTAATCGACTTTAATGACAAATTTGCAACGGCTTCATCAGCATCCGCCACCGTGTGATTATCTTCCCCATGCAAACTATCCATCGCGCGCATAGTTTCCTCATGACGCGCTAAAAATGCGGCAATATCATTACGATGCGCTAAACGCCAAGTAAAACCTTGCTTAATATTTTCTAAAGCCCACTCTTGCAAGCCTTCATTAAACGGGTCTGCAAACACTAATATCAAACCATTATTGGGTGCATCTTCATTGGATATAAAAGCCAGACACTCCTTCTGTTGCGCCTTCGAAAAAGGAATGACTTCGAAAGCGGCAGTTAAGCTATGAAGCTCTTTCATGCTAATCGCATCAAAATGCAGCGTTTGGCTAAGCGCCTGTAAAAAGTCCTCTTGATTGTATTGAGTGACGTCTTCCAATATCTCAATTACTCGGCGTTGCTGTATATTCGCCTGCGACCTAGCCTGTTTAATCTGTTCGATATCAATGATGCTAGTTTTTTTAAGCTCAATCATCTCGTCAATATCAATCGTATTGATTGTATTTTGTAAAATCGCATTCATTGGATGTTTCCTGCTAGCTCAAAGATTGGCATGTAAAGCAACAACACTACAACGCCGATGACCAAGCCAATCAGCAACATCAATATGGGTTCAAAAAGCTTGGTAAACCAGTCAATCCAACGCGCCAACTCTTCATCATAAAAAGAGGCTATGCGCTCCATCATGTCGCCGATTCTTCCACCGCGTTCGCCAACACGTAGCATGCGAAGCGCAATTGGCGTTGTTAAGCCCGCTTGTTCCATAGCCACTGAAATAGTCTGCCCCTCTTGTATTGCAGCAGATGCTTGCTTCATCTTGGCTTGAAGCACCACATCTAATAGCCCAGCAACAGAATCTAAAGCGACAATAATCGATGTACCACCTTTAAGCAGCATGCCTAAGGTTCGATAAAATCGTGCCAATTGAAAAATACGTAATCGCTTACCTAACGCAGGTACTTTCCATATCACTTGTATGATTGATTTGCGCACTGAAGCCTGTGATAAACCAAATACCAAACCAGCTATAAATAGGACTACAAAAATCAGCAGCTCTTTACCGTGGCTTTCCAAAAATAGCCCCCAAGCTAATAACACCTGTGACAAAAATGGCAGGTTGCCGCCTGTACCTTCATAAATTCGACTAAATTTAGGCACAACAAAGCCGAGTAAAAATAAAATCACCAATCCCCCTACCGCCATTAACAGAATTGGATAGATCGAAGAAGACACGATTTTCTTCTTTACTAATCCGAGCTGCTGCTCATAACTCACATAACGACTCAAGGCTTCTGGCAAGTCGCCTGTTTTTTCACTAGCACGAACGGTAGCTATGTATAAAACAGGGAAAATTAAAGGTTGCTGCTCTAGGGCAGATGAAAATGTCTGACCTTGATATAAAGCCTGCAATAAAGCATCTAAGGTATGCTTTATTTGATTGCCCTGTTCTTTTTCAGCTAAAGTTTCAATCGCTTCAACAAGGTTTAAGCCAGCTTCCAGTAAGGCAAGCAACTCTTGGCTAAACAAAGCTAGGGGAAATTTTTTGTTCTGTCGATTACTTAACGCAGAGCTAGTAGACTTTGCTGCAATAGGCATGAATCCTCGCGCCTGCACTTGCGCAAGTGCGTCTTGAGCATGCGCAGCCGAAATACTTAACAGCACCATTTCTTTTCCGCGAACGGCTTTAACTTGGAATTCCATCGAGTTGAACTAAACTACCAGCTCACAACATCTTCTGATTCTTTAGTGCCGCCCAGTTGAGCATCTTTACCTAAAGAATATAAGTCAAAATCGCCATGCTCACCAGGTGACTTATAGAGGTAAGGCTTATTCCACGGGTCATTCGGGACATCTTTTTTAAGATATGGTCCAGCCCATTTTGCATCATTTGCAACATTTTTATTTAATGCAGCTAAACCCTGCTCAGAACTGGGATACTGACCAACATCAATACGATATTGATCTAAAGCCTTACCCAGAGAATCAATTTGCGCGCGTGCTGTTTTAGTTTCAGACTTACCAATTTGCTCAAAATACTTTGGACCAACATAACCAGCAAGTAAGCCAATGATGACCATGACGACTAACAACTCAAGCAGTGTAAACCCTTGAGTTTTAGATTGAGTAAGCTTTAAACCATTTAAATTTGACATATTTTTGCACATAGTGAATTTCACGTGGCAATTTTAGTCATTCTTGTTTTCAGTAAGATTGCATATTTGTGACACTTTTATCACAAAGCATGCTTTTACTGGGGCATGCTTCTAGTTAACATTCAACCAGAAAGTTAAACTCTTGCTTGCGCATAATCCATTGGGTAAATGACTTTTTCGCGCGCATCAGACCATATCAAGTCGCAGGTGTCGTCATCTACATGCATCATTCTGCCGTACTTATCAACACAGTACTCACCGCAGACAATCATTTCCTCAAAGCTGAAATCTTGCCCAACACGCGTGTATTCAAACAACACGCTGCGCACCACTTTTCCGCCACGTTGCACATGGCAACCGTCGCTAATCCAACTCGGACCTATAATTTCAGCGCCTTTATCTACACGAGCACCAGAACCAATATACACGGGACCTTCAATGTTCGTATTTTCCCAATCAATACGAACATTTAATCCTACCCATACTCCAGGCCTAATTTGCTTACCAGGCATATTCATTGATGGCACTTCACCTCGCATCAATTGCTGCATGACTTCCCAGTAATCACTCACTAGTCCAATGTCAATCCAATTAAAACGTTGATTAATCGCATAGAAAGGTAAGCCTTTTTCTACAAGTAATGGAAATAAATCTGAACCTATGTCAAAGGTACTACCTGATGGAATAAGATTAATCGCTTCAGGTTCAAATATATAAATACCTGTGCTAACAAGATTAGATTTGGCTATAGCCTGACTTGGTTTCTCTTGAAAAGAAACAATCTTTCCACTCTCATCAGTCAACACAATGCCGTAATCTGACACCTTATCCATAGGTACTTCTTTTGCCACCAAACTGACTAAAGCACCTTTTCTGCGGTGTTCAGCAACTGCAGCGGTAATATCTAAATCAATGATGGCATCGCCGCATATCACGATAGTTGTCTCATTGAAAAAACCACCAAAATCTTGAATTTTACGCATACCACCCGCCGAACCAACTGGGCTAGGCACAATCTTTCCGTTACTAATATCACCTTCAAACGAGTAGCCAATTTCAATACCGAATCGATGACCATCGCCAAAGTACTGTTGTATCTTTTCATGCAAATAACTGACATTCACCATCACTTCATTGACGTTATGTTTTGCTAAATGCTCTATTAGATACGCCATGACAGGCTTGCCTAATAGTGGAATCATGGGCTTGGGAAGCTCATAGGTAAGAGGACGAACGCGCGTGCCTTTACCCGCAGCTAAAATCATGGCTTTCATTACTTAAACTTTCTTGGAATGTCAGAGCTAATATCAAGGAGTTGATATATATAATTGAACTATAAAGTCTAATTATTAACGATTAATGACCGACTGAATAAAACACTACTAGCATTAAAAAATGCGGCTTAAACTAAGCCGCATCATCAATAATTGCATAATATTAATTTTTTCTACGTTTGATAAAACCAAGCATTAATAAACCAGCCAGCATTAATGCGTAAGCAGTTGGTTCAGGAACTGGTGCAGAATGATGCTGATTCCAGCCATGATGATTATCCCACTCATGATGACCATCCCATCCAGAATGGTTCCAATCAAAGTTTTTAAAACTGTCACTAAATACCACAATCACTAGAAATGGAGAGTGATTATTAGCCGCCTGCAAGAAGTAATTAAAGTTAGTATTAGTTAAAAACTTATAGCCACCAAACCAACTAGCACCTTCAGAGAGCCTATCTTCAGACTCAAACTTTGATTGAAAACTATCCACTGAGAATTGCTTATGATTATCTGATTTTGAGTAAGTTGAGAGCTTATTTGATGCTCCAATAAGATAGCGACTCTCTAAATCAACCGTCGGCTTTAAGAAGTTTTTATAGAAACCACTGCCTTCGCTAACAACAAAAATGTTTTTTGAATTTTCGTGCTTAAAATTATCGTGATTATTCGCTGCTGCGACTACAGGTAAAGCAGCAAAAGTAAGTGCTAATACAAAGTTAAATAGCTTCATCATTCATTCCTAAATAGTATTTCCAAAGTTGGACGTTTAGATTAGCCTCAGAATATGACAATCTAAATTTATTTAGTAGCAAAATGCTAGTCTACTAAGACTAGGGTAGACCAAGTGGGTGCTATTCTGAAATGATACTGTCACATTTGTATCATCTTTTTTTCTTAATTAGAGTCGATTGAATTGATTAAGTAACGGTCAGCTAGATGCAAATAAATGCAAAAATAGTTGGGTTAAAGTTCTGAGAATTTAGAAAATAAACGTTTGACACTCAAACTTAGTTACAAACAATTTAATAACGACGAGGAGTTAATTAAACTTAAGTCGAATTTAATTAATGATGCAAGTTTAGCCCACTAGAAAACAGAAAAAAACTACCCATTTAAGCTATAAATCGCTTTATTATTTGGATATATAAAAGTGATGTGGCTGACTAGATTTTTTGGAGGCGCGAGCCGGAGTCGAACCGGCCTAAACGGCTTTGCAGGCCGCGGCATAACCGCTTTGCTATCGCGCCTTATTGTGAGAACTATTTGAACAAACAATTCTACATTAAAAGCTGAAACTAAAACGGCGAAAGCTTATTAGCATTCGCCGTTTTATGTACTACTACCAAATTCGTGGAGCGGGAAACGAGACTCGAACTCGCGACCTATACCTTGGCAAGGTATCGCTCTACCAGCTGAGCTATTCCCGCGTCGTTAAGACAGGCGCCATTATAGCGACTTTCAGAATGTCGTCAATACTAATCGACATTCAAATTGCATATTTATTTCAGTTTTATTTTCCTTTTAATTTTGGCCACGCGGCCTTTAAATAATAAGCCATTGATAGCAATGTTAAAAATGCTGCTAACACGATTAAAGCATGTCCAAACAGTTGCGTTGGAAAAACACCTAAGCTGCCTAAATCTATTTCATCCCAATATAATAAGAATAAGATCGCAAGCATTTGTGCGGCAGTTTTTATTTTTCCTATCATCGCAACACCTACGCTGCTGCGTTGCCCTTCGCCAGCCATCCACTCACGAAGCGCGCTAATGGCGATTTCACGACCGATGATAATTAAAGAAACAATCGCACCTACCCGGCCAAATTCTACCAACACGATTAAGGCAGCCGCCACCATGAGTTTATCTGCCACAGGATCTAAAAAAGCACCAAATGATGAGGTTTGATTCCAGCGTCGAGCCAAATATCCATCGAGCCAATCGGTAAATGATGCAATCGCAAATATCACAGTGATGAAGATATTCACCGAATGTGAAGGCATTGCACTGAGTTTGTGTAGGTTTTCAGGCCAATAGAAAGCACCGACAAACACAGGAATCAGCAAAATACGTAACCATGTAAGCATGGTAGGAATGTTAACTTTCATTTAACACGCTCCCATTTTTGCCCTGCAATTCGACTAAAACACAGCTCATTAATGCAACTCTCCGTAAATTTTTTCTGCCAAGCTCTGGCTGATGCCTTCAACTTGGGCGATTTCGTCAATACTAGCACCCTTTACACCATCTAATCCACCAAAGCGCGTGAGTAGCGCCTTGCGGCGCTTGGCTCCTATGCCTTCTATATCTTCCAAGCTGGAATGTAGTCGCGCCTTAGCACGCTTGGCTCTATGCCCAGTAATGGCGAATCGATGGGCCTCATCACGGATTTGCTGCAGTAAATGTAAGCCTTTATTGTCTTTTTCTAAGTTAAGCATTTCGCCTGTGTCAGAAAAAATCATGGTTTCTAGACCGGGTCTACGCTCTTCACCTTTAGCGATGCCGACAAGTAAAATATCCTCCAGTCCTACTTCTGCCATCACTTCAACCGCAACGCCTAGCTGCCCTTTACCACCGTCAATAAAGATTAAGTCGGGTCGCACGCCCTCACCTGCCGCCACTTTTTTATAGCGGCGCGTCAGCACATCCCGCATTGCAGCGTAATCATCACCTGGTGTAATGCCTGTGACGTTATAGCGTCGATACTCGCTATTTTGCATATCTCCACGGTCAAACACCACGCAGCTACCCACGGTCGCCTCACCCATCGTGTGGCTAATATCAAAACATTCAATGCGCTCGGTATTATCGGGTAAATGTAGCGCTTCACGTAAAGCCAGTAATTTAGCAGTTTGATTGGCTGAAGTCGCAGCACGCTGACCCAACGCCAACTCGGCATTAGTTTGCGCCATTTTCAGCCAAACACGTTTGTCACCAATCGGATTGGTATTGATTTTTACCTTGCGACCAGCTTGTTCACTCAGCACCTCTTCAAGCACAGTCGTTTCAATTTTAACGCCCACCACAATCAGCGGCGGCGTATTTTGCGCGACATAATGCTGCGCTACAAACGCCTCCATGCTCGTTTCCAATGTTTCGCCGTCGGTGTTCTTAGGCATATAGCTTCTGTCGCCTAAATGCCGACCGCCACGAATCATTACCAAATTAATGCAGTGCTGCCCTTGCAATTCGGCGCACGCAATCACATCCGCGTCTGACACATTGAAGTCGCTCACAAACTGCTTGGCTTGTACCTGCCTTAGCGCTTGCATGCGGTCACGAAACACCACCGCCATTTCATATTGCTGATTGGCTGCGGCTGTATTCATCCGCGCGCCAAGCGCATCAATCACCTCATTAGTCTTGCCTTGCAAAAACATCGCGGCTTGATGCACGTCATTATTGTAATCTTCAGTTGAAATAAGCCCCACGCAAGGCGCGGTACAGCGCTCAATTTGATGCTGTAAACAAGGTCGACTTCGGTTAGCAAACACCGTGTTTTCACAAGTACGTAGCTTAAATACCTTTTGCAAAAGTTGAATACTTTCGCGCACCGCAACCGAGTTAGGAAAAGGACCAAAGTATTGATTACCTTTACGCTGAGCACCTCTATGAAACGCCAAACGCGCTACATCATCGCCAGTCAATACTATATAAGGGTAAGATTTATCGTCGCGAAACACGACGTTGTAACGCGGCATTAAGCCTTTAATCAGATTATTTTCCAGCAACAAAGCCTCGGCTTCATTGTGAGTGACAGTCGTTTCAATTTTAACGATATGGCTCACCATCATGCGCGTGCGCGGGCTAGCTAAGTTTTTATTGAAATACGACGAAACGCGCTTTTTGAGGTCTTTGGCTTTACCCACGTAAATCACTTCATCCGTGGCGTTTATCATGCGATAAACACCGGGCAGATTAGGTAAATTTTTTAATATGGGTTTAGGGTCGAACATGAGTTTAGTCGAACATGGGCTTATTTAGCTCGAGCTTGTTATTCCGCTTTAGCTTCAGCGATGCGCAACAACCTAGCCTCTTCGGCTTTCTTTGTGTCTTCGATTTCACGCATCACACTTTTTAAATCAACCGCTTTAGTGCTTTGCCTAAAGCGCCCTGTGAGTGGCGTTTCCAGCGTTAAATCACCATGTGCATAAAGCGCCCAAATTTCTTTGCCGTATTGCGTGGTGAGTAGCTCTGGTGCAAAACGTCCAAAGTAATCACTTAAGTTTCTAACATCGCGCTCCAGCATTTCACTTGCGTTATTGTTACCTGCCGCATCGACCGCTTGCGGCAAATCAATAATCACGGGGCCATCGGCGCTCATTAAAATATTAAACTCTGACAAATCGCCATGCACGATTCCCGCACAAAGCATGCGCACCACTTCTTTAATTAAAGTGGCGTGATGAATACGTGCCTCTTCGGCACTAAAAGTCACATCGTTTAAACGTGGCGCGGCGTTGCCATTGGCATCGGTCACCAGCTCCATTAACAATACACCTTCGTAAAAATTATACGGCTCTGGCACTCGCACGCCTGCATTGGCTAGGCGATACAAAGCATCCACCTCTGCACTTTGCCATGCGGCCTCTTGTGATTCGCGACCGAACTTTGAACCTTTAGCCATGGCACGACTTTGGCGGCTATTTTTAGTTTTACGGCCTTCGGTATAGTCTACGCTCTGACGAAAGCTGCGCTTATTCGCCTCTTTGTAGACTTTAGCGCAACGCACATCGTCGCCACAACGCACGACATATACGGTAGCCTCTTTACCGCTCATTAGTTGACGCACAACATCGTCAATCAAGCCATCTTCTAGAAGAGGCTCAAGTCTTTGGGGAGTTTTCATTGTTCTATTCTAACACTAGGCATTTATTCAACTTGCTTTTACTCCATTGGCACTTAATCACTGAGCAGCTTCCCACCTATTGCCCAATCTTCATAAGCAACTTCTTCAAACGTAATATAAGTATAGGATTTAGGCTTATGCGCAACGCGCTCTAAAGTTTCAGTAAATTCTTTTGCGATTTGGGCTTTTTGTTCTTTAGTCACAGAACCCGCTAACTTAATATTGACATAGGGCATATTGAATCTCCTTTGATTTAAGTGGTGATAAATAGCGTGAGTAGCTTGATATAAGCCATATTAGGCTCTACTAATTAGCCGTTTTTAAATGTGCGCCAAATATCTTTGGCTAACTTTAAGGTGACGACCAAAATCAATGCCGAAATAAACAACGTTAAAATAGGGTCAGCTGCCTGCCAGCCAGTAAAGTAGATAACGGCACCTGCTACCAAAGCAGCAGTTGACCCGAGTACATCTCCCAACACATGTAAAAATGCAGCGCGATGATTAAGATTATCTTTACTGCCATGCTCTTCACCGTGATGATGTAACATTTTAGCTACCAGTAAATTCACCAATAAACCAACAAATGCAATCAGCATCACATAGCCACCTGTCACGTTATGCGGATTTTTTAATCTATCTATCGCCTCAAATACCAAGTACACAATGACGACTAACATCAACACACAATTCACAATGCTAGCGTAAAGTTCTTTGTGCGTTAAACCACTAGCATGCTTGCTGCTGGTAGATTTACTAGCATGGTGCGACGCATACCAAGCCATTCCAAGCGCCAATACATCCGAGATCATGTGTCCAGCATCGCCAAGTAATGCGAGCGACTGTGTAAAAATCCCACCAAATAGCTCAATAATGGCAAAGATTAGAATTAAGAAAAAAGGAATTGCGAATGCATTGCCATGCTGATGGTCATCCGTATGATGCTGATGTGCTGCATGTTGATGGTCGCCGTGCTGTGGATGGTTGCTCATAAGGTTTTCTAGAAATTGCATGTTAAATAATTTATTGAATCATACAGAAAACAGACGTTTGTCGCCTATAATTTCTCCATGTTAATTGCACCTATTATCAAATGCTAAGTTACCGCCATGCCTTTCACGCAGGCAATCACGCCGATGTACTCAAACACTATGTATTAGGCCTAGTGCTAGATTACATGAATCAAAAAGATAAGCCTTATTGGTATATCGATACCCACGCTGGCGCTGGCTTGTACAGCTTAACCGAAGGTTATGCCACACAGAATGCAGAGTTTGAACAAGGCATTGCGAAACTGATGTCGGCGGACAATCTACCTAAGCCGCTTACTAACTTTGTTGCGCAGATTAAACGCTTTAATACCAACTCACTGGAGTTCTATCCTGGTTCGCCTATAGTGGCACAAGACTTTTTGCGTGCTGACGACAAAATGCGTCTATTTGAGCTGCACCCAAACGACTGTAAGTTGTTAATCGAAAACTTTAGAGGTCAAGGCAAGCAAGTTAAAGTTGAAATGCAAAATGGTTTTGCTGGCATCAAAGCTTGCTTGCCACCACCGCCTCGTCGTGCCGCCGTGCTGATAGACCCGCCTTATGAAGACAAACAAGATTACCAGCACGTGGTCAACATGATTAAAGACAGCCTGACACGCTTCTCGACTGGCACTTACATGGTTTGGTACCCTATTTTGCAGCGTTCAGAACCAGCTGAAATGATCGATGATTTAATAGATTTAGGTTTGCCGAACTGGTTAAACGTAGAAATGACCATACAAGAGCCATCGACAGAAGGCTTTGGTATGCATGGCAGCGGCTTGTTTATTGTGAATCCGCCTTGGACATTGCCTAAAATACTGGAAGAAACCATGCCAGTGTTAACACAGCTATTAGCTCTGGATGGAGCCGCGAGTTACGCGATAGATAGTCAAATAGTCTAAATAAAGCTAACGCTTCAACCTGCTACAATAACATCGCAATCTGCAATCAAATTAAAGGCTTTAACACATGCAAGAACATAACACCCCTTCTTCTATCGAATATAAGCAAAAAAGCGTGATGACCAATATTTTATTTGGTAGCCGCTGGCTTCAACTACCACTTTATTTAGGCTTAATTGTTGCACAAGCCGTATATGTGTACTTTTTTGGCCTTGAGTTAGTACATTTAGTGGCTAAAGCTTCACACCTTGTTGAAGCAGACATTATGTTGATTGTATTGGGTTTAATTGACGTGGTGATGATTTCAAACCTACTCATCATGGTGATTGTTGGTGGCTATGAAACTTTTGTTTCACGCCTTAATTTAGAAGGTCACCCAGATGAACCAGATTGGTTATCTCACGTAAATGCCAATTTGTTAAAGGTTAAGTTAGCCACCGCCATTATTGGTATTTCATCGATTCATCTACTTAAAACATTTATTAATGCAGAAAATTTAAGTGACAAAGTATTAATTGCGCAAACTGTCATTCACATGACATTTGTATTTTCTGCTATTGCGATTGCATATATAGATAAGTTAATGCGTGTAGAACATAAGCACTAATAAATCAATTCTAATAAACTTGTATGTACGGCGTTGAAGTTGACGATTCAGCTTTAACGCTAAACTCATGCACTGCTACAGTTTTATCGTTTTCAGTTTCAACATTGACTCTCCACTCACCTGCTTGCAAATCTGTTTTGTAGGTATATCCACGAAAGCCATTGTAACGGCCGCCAGATAAAGTAAAGCCGACGCGTGACTTAGTTTGCCAGCCTGCTTTCTTATCGTGGAATTGCCATACATGGTACAAGCGTGTTTTTAATCCATTAGGTGCAAAAACTGAAGAAAAGCAATACACACGCTGGCCAGGCGCAACATACAAATCACTACTAGCATTACGCCAAAATACCCACCAGTTGGATGGCTGCTGGCTTAACTGGTAATTACCATCGACTTTATTAATGGCATAACCCACCGCAATATCGCGCTTCACTAGCGGCACAGGCGGAATCATATCAAACGCATAAGCGAGCATTAACAAAGCAGCTATTACACCAACTGGCCAGATGCTACCATCATGATTAGGTGTTTTTTTATAGAGACCATATGCCGCAGCTGCACCTAGTAATGTACTTAAATAAAACCACACTGCATGAATGCTGCCCATTAAATAAGGCAAAGCAAAATTAAACAGCAACATGGCACAAAAACCAAATAGCGCCCAGCTGAGCGTGAGTTGTTTATATTTGTCTTCTAGATACTCATTGGCCACTAGCAGAATACCTAAAATAATAGACATCGCCCAAGCCAGCCAATGATTAGAACTTTTGAAATACAGAATGAATAAAGAACTCAATAAATTGCCAAATAAAAACTGCAATAAAAAGTAAGGTAAATTCTCCCAATATAAACGCTTATGAATTTTTGCAGCCCATGGGGATAGCTTTGAGGCATCAGATAAGATAAATCTTGGGCTTCCGATGGTAAATAGAATAGCAGCGGCTATACATAAATAGACAAAAAAGGTAATGAGATCTGAGTAGGCAACATTACGACCTATGGTGAGCGCATCCCACAAAAATCCGCCAAAAAAGAAAATCACAGGAAAGAAATCACCTAGCTTTAAAACATGGTGATACAAGCGTGTTTGTTTAATTTTTGTGATGATCATCTTGCGATAACTTAGAGAAAATAGCGTTATAGATTTGGGGATATTTACTGCGATGAAGCATATGGTTAAGAAATAAGGCTACAAAGTATGTAGCCAATGACAATTCCAGTAATAAGCGCAATGGTCACCGCGCGATAGGTCAGTACATCTTTAGAATAGCCACGCTTAATAGCAACATAGGAAACCAAATAGCCGATAGCGTTCAACAGCCAAATGATACCAATCGATAGCACTTTTACAATGAGTGGGCCAATAATAGGAATAAGAGCAATTAGACCGACGACCCAAGCAAACACATGAGAAATAGTGGCGAATATCACCACACCAGTTGTCACGGCTTTAGCGTGCCAGCCAAAATGCCATGCTGCAAAAACCACCACGGATAGCACAACAGATAACGGCAGCATCCACTTCCAAGCGCCGCGCTTAGCGGGCTGCGTAATCTCTTCAGGGTTAAATATGTGATGATTATCTGGTTTTTGTTCTGAATTCATAAATGGATAATATCAGGAAAACTGAACAATCAAATTGGAAATGCAAAATTCACAAGATTGATTAAAAGTCTTTATCCGCGAGTGGATAGTTTTTTGGCGCTTTATAACTCCAAGCTTTACTGTCGAAATTAAATTTCCAAATTTGACTTTTTAGCTCTGCGCTCTTATCACGTCCTGTTAAAGTTAACAATATAGGATAAACCTTAACATTGGGGTTTTGCGTATCTATTTTCAGCGAAGACTCAACGAATGAAGAGGCTTTGTCGCAATCCACATCGACCTGAATAGGTTCTCCATTCTCATCTAATACTGCATTACCGTTCTCGTCTAGCTTATCAGTCATACCGCCACATGCGCCCGTGTCATCATAGTTGGCGGTCATAGACCCAACTTCTTTCACACTCTTTCCATAAGGCGCAAGAATACTGTATCGACTACCGCAATAGCCCTGATGACAATCACCCCAAGTATTTTGCCAGCCCCAATAGTCGGCAGGGCCAAGCTTGACTAATTTCCATGCGGTTGGGCCAACTCCGCTTGAACCTACTTGAATAGATGGATTAGCGGCGATAACTTCAGACTTACCATTTCGCGACTCTGCCACAAAAGCGCCAACAGAGCCTATATTTGCATGCGATGCAATAGACTCGCCTTTATCATCCACTAGTTCACCAGAAGTGATGACATATAAGCGTTCGCCATCTTTTAATGTCAATTTCTGCTCGGCATCTAACTTCATGCAATAGCGACTACCATCGCCATCATCTGAAATCCAGCATGCGTGTTTTTGATCAAAAATTGGGTAGGCTTGGTCAAGTATCTGCTTGGCTGTTAAAGGCTTTTGACTACATGCCGCGACAGTGAGCACCACTAATAAACAAGCGACTAGATGCTTGCACCTAGCCGTAAAGAGTGACTTCATAGAAAAATTTCAATAACAAAAAACTAAATACTAAACTATCTCAGCAATTGAAATTACTTTTTTACCAGTACTTAATGTATCTAAGGCCGCTTTATACTCAGTCATCTGGTCAAAATTTAGATATTTGTAAATTTCAGCAGTATTAGCAAGTTTATTACCTACTGTTTCCAAGTATTCAGCATGGCTTGGCATACGACCGAGCTTCGCACAAACAGCAGCTAACTCAGCTGAACCCAAGTAAACACGCGCATCTTTACCCATGCGGTTATCAAAGTTACGTGTACTGGTTGAGAATACAGTCGCTTTATCCGCCACGCGCGCTTGGTTACCCATGCATAAAGAGCAACCTGGAATCTCAGTTCGCGCACCCGCCACGCCGAAAGTCGAGTACACACCTTCGTCACGCAACTGTGCTTCATCCATACGGGTTGGTGGGGCAATCCATAAGCGCGTTGGAATACTACCTGAACCTTCTAAGACTTTAGCCGCAGCACGGTAATGGCCGATATTCGTCATGCAGCTACCAATAAACACCTCGTCCACTTTATCGCCTTCAACTGCTGATAACGGTTTAATGTCATCTGGGTCGTTCGGGCAAGCCACTAGCGGCTCATTAATCGTGTTCAAATCAATCTCAATCACATGCGCATATTCGGCATCTGCGTCTGGTTTGAGTAAAATTGGTTTTGCCAACCACGCTTGCATACTTTCAATACGGCGTTGCAACGTACGCGCATCTTCGTAGCCATTTTCAATCATGTTTTGCATCAACACGATGTTAGATTTTAAAAACTCAATTACTGGCGCTTCATTCAACAACACAGTACAACCATTGGCTGAACGCTCAGCTGAAGCATCCGCCAACTCAAAGGCTTGTTCCACTTTCAAATCTGGCAAGCCTTCAATTTCTAGCACGCGACCATTAAATACGTTCTTTTTGCCTGATTTACCAACGGTTAAAGTGCCTTCTTGAATCGCTGCATAAGGAATCGCATTCACTAAATCTCGTAAAGTAATCCCTGGCTGCATGGTGCCTTTAAAGCGCACCAACACTGACTCTGGCATATCCAATGGCATTGCGCCTGTTGCCGCGGCAAAAGCGACTAAACCAGAACCTGCGGGGAAAGAAATACCAATCGGGAAACGCGTATGAGAGTCACCACCTGTGCCCACTGTATCAGGCAACACTAAGCGGTTTAACCATGAGTGAATTACGCCATCACCTGGGCGTAATGAAACGCCGCCACGGCTAGACATAAACTCAGGCAAGCTGTGTTGCAATTTAATATCTACTGGTTTTGGATAGGCTGCTGTGTGACAGAAACTTTGCATGACTAAATCAGCACTAAAACCCAAGCAAGCCAACTCTTTTAACTCATCTCGCGTCATACCGCCTGTTGTATCTTGTGAACCAACCGTTGTCGCTTTTGGCTCGCAATAAGTATTAGGACGCACGCCTGTACCTTCTGGCAAACCGCATGCGCGACCAACCATTTTTTGTGCGAGCGTATACCCTTTTGTTGAGCTTACTGCTGGTGTTGATTTAATGAATACGGTAGTTTCTGGCAAACCTAGTGCTTTACGTGCATTTGAAGTTAAACCACGGCCAATAATCAATGGAATACGTCCACCAGCGCGCACTTCGTCTGGCATAGTGACTGGATTCAATTCAAAGGTAGAGAGCACATCACCCGCTTCATTGAGCACTTTGCCTTCATACGGTTTAATGACAATCACATCGCCCATATTCAGTTTTGACACATCACATTGAATCGGCAATGCGCCTGAATCTTCGGCTGTGTTAAAGAAAATTGGTGCAATTTTAGCGCCTAAAATCACGCCACCCGTGCGTTTGTTTGGGATATTAGGAATATCATTGCCCATAAACCATTGTACTGAGTTAATCGCAGATTTACGTGATGATCCTGTGCCCACCACATCGCCTACATAAGCCAACGGCAAGCCTTTTTGTTTCAAAGTCTCAATCAGCTTCAAACCATCTGGCATTTTATTAATGAGCATGGCTTTGGCATGCAGTGGAATATCTGGGCGGCTCCATGCATCTTGCGCAGGGCTTAAGTCATCAGTGTTGGTTTCGCCATCTACTTTAAAAACGACCATTTTGATTTCATTAGCTAGTACTGGCGCATTGGTAAACCACTTGGCATTTGCCCAACTTTCAATCAATTTCTTAGCGTGGGCATTACCCGCTTTCATCAACACATCCACGTCGTGAAATGCGTCGAACATCAAAATTGTACTGCTTAATGCAGTTACTGCATTTGCCGCCATCGGAGTTTCAAGCAAGCTCACTAAGGCTTGCACGTTATAACCGCCAAGCATGGTGCCTAGCAATTCCACCGCTTTTTCAGGTGAAATCACAGGTGATTTAGCAATGCCTTTAGCAACATCTGCTAAAAAAGCTGCTTTAACGTAAGCAGCTTGGTCAACCCCTGCTGGCGTACGATTGGCAATTAAATCAAGTAATGTTTCACCCTCGCCTGCTGGCGGGTTTTTAAGCAACTCAACGACTTGCGCTACTTGCTCAGCAGATAAAGGTAATGGTGGAAGTTGAACTGTGTTGCGCTCTGCAACATGGGCTTGATAGGCTTTTAACATAGTAATTTAAGGCTCTTTTAAAAGTAATGTTTTTAAATATTTAGTTCAATGAATAGATGGCGCAATTATAAACCAGTCTAAATTTTAGTTAACGGGTTTTAATAATTCGAAACACTTGCACTAACCTAGCTTTAGTTAAATTATTAACGAAATTATTAAGAATCGTCATACCAGCGGAGGCTGGTATCCAGTCAGGTTTCAATTTAAGTGATAGTAACTTAATACTTTAATGTTCAACTTTGACTGGATTCCGTCCTACGACGGAATGACGAATTTGTAAGTTTTTCTATGATTAAAATACATTCTTGCTAATGACTCAACTCTTTAATTAAACAATTTATCGTCTGGCGGCAATGTGCAACTTTTACCTTGGCTACGCAACTGCCATCTATCTAGTATCTCTTTTTGATAATCCGTACCGTTTTTAAGCACTAAAAACGCGCGTACTTCAGTAACATCGGCAAAGCCATTTTTATCAGTATCCATCGCAAGCACATTGTCTTCTACTGTTGGGCCAGCATATCGACCATCACTATCGGTTAAGTAGCCTAGCACATCATCTGCATTGGCGATGGCTACATTCAAAAACAAGCCTAGCAAAACAGCACTTCGTAACAAAAGTTTTAGCATTTTATGTGCGCTCTCTGAGTATTTATCATCAATTTTGACAGAGTTTAACGCAAATAGTGCACTACACATGTGACTTAAGGCACAGAGTGAATTTCTATCGTTTTATGCTGCGCAATCTTTTCTTTCCACTCAGCAGGGCCAGTGGTGTGTACTGAATTACCTTGGCTATCCACGGCCACCGTCACCGGCATATCTTGCACCGTGAACTCATAAATCGCTTCCATACCCAAATCTGCAAACGCCAGCACTTCGGCTTTTTTAATGGCCTTGCTCACCAAATAAGCCGCGCCGCCTACAGCTGTCAAATACACTGATTTATATTTGGCGATTGACGCAATTGTTTCATCGCCACGCTCAGCTTTACCCACCATCCCCAGCAAACCAACTTCATTAAGCATCATTTCTGTAAAACCATCCATACGCGTTGCCGTGGTTGGGCCTGCTGGTCCAACGGCTTCATCACGCACTGCATCTACAGGGCCGACGTAATAAATAAAACGGTTTTTAAAATCTACTGGCAATTTCTCACCGTTAGCTAACATCGTGGCAATGCGCTTATGCGCAGCATCTCTGCCTGTAAGCAATTTTCCGTTTAACAACAAAGTCTGACCTGGCTTCCAAGTCTGAATATCGGCTTGGGTTATTGCGTCTAAATCTACTCTTAACGATGCTTCACTTGGTGCCCAATGCACATTTGGCCAGTCGTTTAAATTAGGCACTTCCAACTCTGCTGCACCACTACCATCCAACTCAAAATGCACATGGCGTGTAGCTGCACAGTTTGGAATAATCGCCACTGGCAAGCTAGCCGCGTGCGTTGGGTAATCTAAAATCTTCACATCCAATACTGTTGCTAAACCACCTAAACCTTGCGCTCCTATGCCTAAATTATTCACTTTTTCAAAAATCTCTAAGCGCAATTCCTCAATTCTGTTTTTAGCACCACTAGCTTTAAGTTCGTGCATATCAATCGGCGCCATCAAAGATTCTTTCGCTAACAACATGGCCTTTTCTGCGCTACCGCCGATTCCGATGCCTAACATGCCCGGTGGACACCAGCCTGCACCCATTTGGGGCACAACTTCCAAAATCCAATCCACAATACTGTCATTCGGGTTGAGCATTGCCAACTTAGCTTTGTTCTCAGAACCGCCACCTTTTGCTGCAATTTGCACATCAACTTTATCACCAGCAACCAATGAAACATGCACCACAGCTGGCGTATTATCCTTAGTATTGGCGCGCTTTCCAGCGGGGTCCCTCACAATAGAAGCGCGCAATTTATTCTCTGGCAACATATATGCACGGTGCACACCTTCGTTCACCATTTGCTCAACATCAAGCGTTGCATCCCACTGCACGTTCATGCCTACTTTAACGAAAGCAACAACAATGCCAGTATCTTGGCAAAGTGGGCGCTTACCTTCCGCACACATACGAGAGTTAGTTAAAATCTGCGCAATAGCATCTTTAGCCGCGGGTGATTGCTCTGCCTCGTAAGCGCGGCCCAAGGCCTGAATATAATCTACAGGGTGATAATAAGAAATATATTGCAAGGCATCTTTAATGCTTTGAATGAAGTCAGTTTGTTTAATGGTGGTCATAAATTTCTTTGTTTTATCTGTGTTTTAGTTGCTTAATTTGAACCAGTGGGGTGAAAATCAATGGAGACTACATTTGCTCTATAGAAAGTGCCTTGGCTGGTTAACCCCAAATGAGGTATTCTTTAATAATCAGGGTGTCGCACTTCGTAGTTTAATCCGCCGCATTTACTTACAATTTAATTTCAACTCGTATATTTGCTCATCTTTATCAGTTTTCTTGGTAGCAAAAATTTTTGTTCCACCAAGATACACATTAACTGTTTTGAATCCTGCAATATTAGTTATTTTGGCAACATGATTGTTTTCATCTATTAAGAAGTCTCCATTTGAAGCTGTAATCAATAACTTTTTAGACTTATCGATATTTTGAATACGAAATATTGAACCCATTAATTCATAGGCGTCATCTGTGATCAGTTTGATCGTTCTTTTTTGCACATCAATAAAAAACAAACCTATACCATTGCCCAAAACAACATCATCACCGTTTGGATGTCTGGCCAGTATTTGAGTGCCCCTGTCGTTATAATTAAGAACTAGATTATCGCCAGCAAGCTTTTGAGGGGCGCCCGTGGTTTTTTTATATATGCACCATCAGTTGTAGCCACTACTGTTGTTTTGTCATTTACATCAAAGATAGATGCGGTCAATATTTTTTTAGAAGCTTCAAATTGACCATCAAACAGTTTTATCCTCTCTAGCTCTGAAGGTTTGGATGGCTTATTAAAAATTCTTTTAAGTTCATCCCATTCAATGTGAATTTTAGCCCCTGTCATCCACCATATCGGCACAAAACCCTCATCAGATGCCTGTGAACCATCATTCTGTGGATCAATATTGAGGATGGTATTACTCTGGTCTACGTAGTGAACACCTTTTACAGCATCAAAAAAGACTCCGTCTCCATTCGACGAGGGTTTGCCTTCACTAAGTAATAGGCCTATATCCTTTATTTTTGATTGTTTAATGGGATTAATACAGAGTTGAACTTTGGGTATTTTAGAGTTCATTACATCGTAATAATCACAGACAGCATGACCCGATACCTTCTTATCAACCACCGCAAAGAAACCCCGCCTATTGCTCAAATAGAGTTCACCAGTAACATTATTGTGACCAATATGCTCTGCATTTGAAAAATTACTCGTAAACGTATCGCCGCCATGAATCCTTTTGGTAGCTAGGTTTTTATCAACCGTATAAATCCCAGAGTCATTTAGAAGCAAAGCTGATTTAGCATTAGGCCAATCAATAATAGATGTTTGAAAACTCGATAAATCTACTGTCGTTTTAACTTCGGTAAGAGGCTTGTTTTTATCAAAAGAATACAACCGATTATCATGCGTTAGCAATAGAGCTTTTTCGATTGATGGTAACGGAAATACTTTACTGTAATACTGCTGGGGATTAGGATAGGTCAATATCTTGATGAATTTAATACCATCATATTGAAATATTGCATTGCGTGTATCTAACAAAGCCATATTCAAATGTGGCATTTCTGTGATGGTAGCTGACTGAGGTATGGATACATCGCTTTGAATAGGGATAGGTTCAAAGCCTTTACGGGTTAATCTTACCCAGCGTGATATGGAGGCATCATACCAAATGAATTGTCCTATATTTTTTAAGTATATATAGCCTGACTTTACACTAAGAGTATAACTTCTAACGTTAATCTGCCCCTCATCAGAACGTTGTACGACATGAATTAACTCATCAGAAGTGACAAATACAAACATTTTCTGATCGATCAAATTAACTGCTTTTTGGATTCCGTCTTTTGTGCCAATTTTGATTTTTTCAAGCTTGTTATCACTATATAAAAATAACTCACTGGTATCACTGGCAACAATAAAGCCACCAAGTGCTGGTGCATCATAGATAGGCTCTCGACCACCATAACCTAATTTTTTAAAGCTAACACCCTGTTGCCTAATTTTTTGATATGTTGGCCATGGTTTTAATGAGTCTTTTCCTACTTGATAAGGTATGCCAGCTTGTGTGAAAACAATGGTTTCTTGAGCGATAGATAGCGTAGCAAGGCTTTTAAAAAAAGTTCGACCTTTGAGTTTGCTCTGATCAAGTGCCTTAAACAATGTTTGTCCCTGCTCTAATGCTAATAGTTGCTTCTTAGCAGCATTTCGATTGAACACAACTCTGCCGCTCCAAGGCTCTTCAATATATTCATCCCATGGGTGAGTAGGTGCAGGGTGGTTATATGGTACAAACTCACGATCTTTATTGATTGTCCAAGTGCCAAAATAAGTTGCTTGTTGATTCAAACTATTGACATAAAGTGGCTGTTCAATACCTGATAGCTGCCATCTATCTTCAACTAAACGAGAAGTAAATAAGCTATCGTCGTATGAAGGTACATTTTTTATTGGCACGACACAAAACTCATCAGTGTAATTATCAGCATAGCAATTCGTAGACAAACTTACTAAGCTAAGCAGCAAAGCGAATAGTTTTAATTTCATTTGTATTATTCTTTCCTTGCAACTGTCAGACTTACAACAATAAATCATAGGAATCAATAAGGTCAGACTCCATTGATAGAACCAAGTAGGGGTTACTTGTAACCCACACGGCATCCTCATAAAACTCCCGAGCAAAAATAATCGGGCTGGGAGCCGCATTCTAGGCGGCTTCCAGAGGTGGTCAAATAATGTTGTGCTAAATTCACTATAAATACTCTTCGACAAAGCTCAGAGCGAACGGTTATTGATAGCTGTGCCCATGTCAGAATAATCTAGCGTGAACTCTTAGCAACCGCCATGCTTGGCTGAATATCTTTACGCAAAATTTTACCATTTTTAGTGCGTGGAAAATCCTGTGCAAAGTACACTGTTTTGGGCGCTTTGTAGGCGGCCAAATGTTGCTTACCAAAAGCCAATAAATCATCTGGGTTAGCGCTGGCTTCTGGTTTTAAAATCACGTAAATCACCACTAGCAATTTATCTTTTTCTAATTCTTCGCCTATCGCTGCGCAATCTGCTACATCGGGGTGGCCTTTATACACGCGTTCTATCTCGTAAGGTGAAACACGATAACCAAAGCTTTTAATAATGTCGTCTTTACGACCTAAGAACCAGATATAGCCATCTTCATCATAACGGGCATAGTCGCCAGAGAAGAACCAACCATCATGTTTGTATTTGGCTGTTTCTTCGTCTAAATTCCAGTAACGCAAGAACAAGCCTGGGTCGCTATCTAGCACGCTAATCATGCCCTCTTCGCCTTGCGGAACCTCTTCTAAGGTTTCAGGATTCAGCAATTTAATGGCATGTCCTGGCTGCGGAAAGCCTGCAGAACCTGCACGTATCGGGCGGAATATGCTTTGGCTTAAGTAGTATGAAAATTCGCTCATGCCAACTGCTTCGTAAATATCCGCACCAAAGCGTTCGCGCCATTGTTGCAAAACTTCATCAGATAGATGCTCACCCGCGCTCATGCAGTGGCGCAAACTTGTTACATCTACTTGCTTAGCTGTAGATTTCTGAATGATTTGGCGATAAATGGTTGGCACGCCCACAAAAATCGTCGCTGAATGTTTAGCAATCAAGCGTGTCCATAAATCAGCGTCATTTTTGCCTTCATGCACAATGACGGTTTTGCCCAAATAGAGCGGATCCATCAAGCCTGAACCTAACACATAAGTCCAATTGAACTTGCCTGAGTGCATGATACGGTCTTGCGAGTTTGCATCAAAATTAAACCAGTATTTAGAGGCTGGTTCGCGGCCAATCAACGCGCGGTGCGCATGTAGCACGCCTTTTGGATAACCTGTTGTTCCTGAGGTGTACACCAAATAGGCGGGGTCATCAGAAGCTGTTAAATGTGCTGGTTCACACGTCTGAATTGCAGAAAGTTGCGCGTCTAAATCGCAAACATTTAAGCTTGCATGTGGCGCTACTTCGCCAATGCCTGACAAAAACACATGTTTTAAATTTGGCAAACCTGTTAAATGATCTTGCAATGAAGGCCAGGCAGCTTTATCTGTAACGAGCACTGTTGCTGTTGAGTCTTTTGCCAAATAAGCCACTTCTTCAGCAGTGAGTAGGGTTGAAGTTGGCACTGAAATCGCACCGCGCTTCATCGCGCCTAAAAACGCCGTTGGATAATCCAAACAGTTAGGTAAGCGAATCAACACGCGCTCACCCGCACCCACATTCAAATTTCTGAGTAACTGAGCAAATTGATCAGTACGTTTCGCTAATTGCTCAAAGGTGATTTGTGAAGTGCCTTGAGCGTCATCCTCAACAATCATCGCAATCAATGATGCCGCTGGCGTATTCAAGTGCTTATCAGTACATGCCGCGCCGATATTAAAGTGTTTTGGAACGTTCCACTCCCACTCAGGAAATTGTTCTAACTTTTGCATTTTCAGACTCTCTTGAATTTCATTTTGTTAAATGACAGCAGCATGATTGATTGAATTTATAGCAACACGCCATACGGCCAGTTTTGACGAATCACTTGAGCTGGTAATAATTCCAGCACTTGCAAGGCAAAGTCCATATCATCTTGGTTTAACGCGCGTAAAGCATGGGCTCTCAGCAGAGTTTGCAGTGCTTTACCAAACATTGGTGGATCCAGCATTTCGCCTTCAAACTTAATCGCGCCGCCATGTAAGGCATCTGCCTCAATTGCCGCTTTCAAGATGCGTACTTTTTGGTTTACTTCAGTGGGTGAAGGGGTATACGCCGTTTTGCATAAATGTATGTGGCCTGGGTGTATTACCTGTTTACCCGTTAAACCCATCGCGGCCTCTTGGCAGGCATGTTTATAAACAATGCGTGACTCATAATCGCCATGCAAATCTAGCCAGCGGCGTACATCGTGTGGTTCAATAAATTTTTCAGGCATAATATTCGCGCCAATTAATGTTTCAACACCACCAATCACGCCCTTACCCGCAATACGCGCTTCAAACATGAGTTGATTCATATAAAACTGTAACTCTTCAATCCAGTGTTCAGGCGTGATGTGTATGCCCATCGCTTTTGAAAAGTCATGAATACCAAACACGACATGCTTCACTGTGCTGTATTGCATTAACTCTGGTGCTATTTTAAGTGATTTAGGATGCTCAATAATTGGCTGAATAGTAATATTCGGATTTAACTCAAGTAACAAGCTAGATAAATCGCGCACCTCGGCGGCGCCATAGGCTTCACCAGCCTTGGCAAGCATCACCACATCAATACAATCAGACATATCGCTAACGAGTTGCATATCTAACTCATATTCATCGGTACGGAATGAGTTTGAGCGAATGGCAATGGTGACGCTCGGGTTAACTTTACGCAGCTCTGGCAACTCTTGGCGCAGTAAATCACGACTCATTTCTTTTTGACGACAACCGTCTTCCAAGTCAAAAATTAAAGTATGGGCATTGGTGTGATGCGCATGCTTTTTCATGCGTGCCGCTGCTTGTGTGACATCTTCGTAAATGCCCTGCGCTGGCGAATACTTAACAGGTGGATAGTAAAGCTGTATGCCAGGCCAATTCTCACCCAGCATATTGCTATTGGTATAACACTTTATTTTTCCAGGGCTATTCATGCTAAATCTTTCAATAATTTTAATTATTCTTAACTAATTTCGTTAATGACCACTTAATTTGGTCAGTACTGTCTTCATAGAACCTGCATCCAATGGCCTGCTTCTCAATGCCTCTACCTCTGCAAACTTTATTCTTGATGTCACCACATCTAAAAACTCGTTATCAGGTAAATCTAGCAAGCTATCAAACGCCAATAACTCTGATTGAGTGAGCGTTGCAAGATGCTTTTCAGAAAAGCGCTGCAATACAATATCTAGTTCTAACAAGCCTCGGCGACAACGCCAGCTTAGGCGTCGCACTTCTTCATCGGTCATATTTTTTTGATCTGGCTTGTTATCTTTCTGGAGTTCACTTAAAAACATTTCCATAACCCCTTAAATCGCTAAACAGACTTAATTTCGATGTGTTTTTTCGCTTTGTTTTTGTGCTCACGCGCCTGCTCAAATTTAAGGTCTTTGATTTTTGCAATAGCGGCATTGGGGTTGAGTTTCTTAGGACAAACTTCCACGCAATTCATAATATTGTGGCAACGGTATAATCGATCCGGCTCTTCCAAATTCTCCAAACGTTCATCCAGCGCCTGATCACGGCTATCCACCATAAAGCGGTAGGCTTGCATTAACCCTGCTGGCCCGACAAACTTATCTGGGTTCCACCAGAAAGATGGGCAAGAGGTGGTACATGCTCCGCATAAAATACATTCATATAAGCCATCAAGCTTGGCGCGGTCCTCAGGCGACTGTAAGCGCTCCGTTTCAGGTGGTGGGTCATTATTCACCAAGTATGGTTTAACCGAATTGTAGTTTTCGAAAAACTGCGTCATATCGACGACTAAATCGCGAATCACAGGTAAGCCTGGCATCGGACGAAGAACGATGGGCTCTTCTAAGTCGGATAGCTTAGTAATACAAGCCAAGCCATTTTTACCGTTGATATTCATGCTGTCAGAACCACATACGCCTTCACGGCATGACTTACGCAAACTCAAACTATCATCCAACTCTTTGATGCGCAATAACGCATCCAACAACATTAGATCGCTGTCTTCAAGCTGCAAATCGTAGTCTTGCATGTAAGGCTTTTTGTCTACGTCTGGATTAAATCTGTAAATTGAGAATTTCATGTTGTCGTCTCTAGTTTTATTTCAATTAGTACACGCGTGCTTTAGGTTCAAAGCTTTGTACTGTTTGCGGTTTTAGGCGTACAGGCTTATATGCTAAGCGATGGCCTTCACGGTAGTAGAGTGAATGTGTGAGCCAGTTTTTGTCATCACGCTCGCTAAAGTCTTCCCGTGCATGTGCGCCACGGCTTTCAGTGCGCGCCTCTGCCGCATGCATGGTCGCTAAAGCCACTTCTACCAAATTATCAAGTTCTAATGCCTCAACTCTGGCGGTGTTGAATACTTGGCTTTTATCTTTAATCACAGTATTTTTTGCGCGCTCAGCTATCTGGTCGATTTTCACTACACCAGCTTGCAACAAGTCTGGAAAGCGGAACACGCCACAATGCGTTTGCATGGCTTCACGCAAATCTGCACCCACATCTTTCACGCTCTCACCTTGCGTTTGTGTGTCTAAGCGATTTAATCTTGCCAACGTTTTATCGAATGCGTCGGCGGGTAGTGGTTTGTGAGCAGAATGTATTAAATTCTCCTTTCTCACCTCCTCAACCATTTTGTCGCCAGCGGCACGGCCAAATACCACCAAATCTAACAGTGAGTTTGAACCTAAACGATTCGCACCATGCACTGAAACGCAAGCACACTCGCCCACTGCATATAAGCCATTCACTACTGATTGACCGCCATTGCCATCGGGCACGACTACCTGTCCTTGCAGATTAGTAGGAATACCACCCATCATGTAGTGCACTGTTGGCACGATAGGAATTGGGTCATACACTGGGTCAACATTGGCAAAAGTTTTAGCAATTTCACGGATACCTGGCAATTTATCGTTGATTAGTTTTTCGCCTAAATGGTCTAATTTTAAGAACACTGCATCTTTGTTCTTACCCACGCCACGGCCTTCTTTAATTTCTGTGGCCGTTGCGCGTGAAACCACGTCACGGCTTGCCAAGTCTTTAGCATTTGGTGCGTAGCGCTCCATAAAACGCTCACCTTCGCTATTCACTAAATAGCCACCCTCACCGCGAACGCCTTCGGTAATCAATACGCCTGCATTCAACACCCCTGTAGGATGAAATTGCCAGAACTCCATATCTTGCAACGGAATATTGGCGCGTGCTGCCATGCCTAAACCATCGCCAGTGTTAATGAACGCGTTCGTACTGGCTTTAAATATGCGGCCTGCGCCACCAGTCGCCAGCATAGTGGCTTTAGCGCGTATGCAATGCACCTCGCCTGTTTCAATTTCTAGGGCCAACACGCCCAATACGTCGCCATCTGCATCCTTTAGTAAATCGAGCGCTAACCACTCCACAAAAAACTGCGTATTCGATTGAATATTGCGCTGATATAGCGTATGCAACATGGCGTGGCCTGTTCTATCGGCTACCGCACAAGTCCGTGAGATGGCACTCTCACCAAAGTTTTGCGTCATGCCACCAAACGGCCTTTGAAATATTTTGCCATTTTCTAATCGGTCAAACGGCATGCCAAAATGCTCAAGCTCATAAATTGCCGCAGCGGCATTTTTACACATAAACTCAATCGCGTCTTGGTCACCCAAATAGTCTGACCCTTTGATGGTGTCGTACATATGCCATAACCATTTATCATCCGCCACGTTGCCAAGCGCGGCGGCAATGCCACCCTGCGCCGCCACAGTGTGGGAACGCGTAGGAAACACTTTTGACAGCACCGCTACTTTTAAGCCAGATTGCGCTAATTGCAGCGAAGCACGTAAACCTGCACCACCGCCACCTACCACTAACGCATCAAATGTTTGAGTTTGTAACGCCATAACCAATTAACCTTCAATAAATTTTAAATAATGACTATTTCAATTAACACCATTTCAATCAAGCGAGTAGCAACCAAGTGGCCCAAACCAAATAAACCCATAATGACACCACTAAAAGTTTATCTAACACGTCACGTACACTTGGGTTTGGCACGTAATCTTTAAATACATCACGGATGCCTAGCCATGCATGAAGACACAAGCTCATCCAAAACAACAAAGTGGCGATACGCCACCACAGTGGCTGAAAAAAATCGACCCAAGCTTCATAATGACTCGGCTGTACGATTAAGAATCTAGCTACCGCAAAAACGCTGTAAATCGCCATCACTAGCGCACTAAGTCTTTGAGTTAACCAAGCGCGCATGCCTGGATAACGTTTAGTTAAAAGTTCAATCAGCATAAATTATTAAATCCATATTTTTAGGGCTAATACTAGGGTCGCTAGCGCACCTAGTACGAGTACCACTTTGCTGGTGTAACGCGCTTTCATGAGTGTAGTCATCCAATGTACGTCCATTGCCAGGTGACGAATACCTGCAAAAAAGTGATGAAAGAAAGCCCATGCCAATCCAAGAAGCATGATTTTTATAAAAGGTGAATGCAAAATCGCAATCACTGTTTCATAGTGCTGCGCGGAGCTGAGTGAAAACTGCAACAACAGTAAAATGATCGGCAAGATTAAAAATAAAACGCAGCCTGTTGCTCTGTGCAATATCGACACCAGTGCGTTTATTGGCAGGCGAATTGTGAGTAGGTTCAGGTTTTTAGGTCGGCTCATTTGACCCGGTCTTAGCCTTGCCTTTTGAGTATTTTTTTGCTGATTATTTTGCATATTCAAGAGTCTTGTTGAGATTATTGTATTTATTTACTTTGCTGCAATCTTGCGGCATCCGCCACAGCGCCAGACACACGTGATAACAAGCGTTTATCGAACGGTTTGGGAATAATGTAATCCTTACCGAAACTTAAGCTCTTCAAGTGATAAGCCGCTAATACATCTTCTGGCACAGGCTCTCTCGCTAACGCGGCTAAAGCATGCGCTGCTGCGATTTGCATTTCATCAGTAATTTGCTTAGCTTTGGCATCCAATGCACCTCTGAATAAATACGGAAAGCACAACGCATTATTCACTTGATTCGGAAAGTCTGAACGTCCAGTCGCCATTAAAATATCATCGCGAACTGCGTGCGCTAAGCTTGGTAAAATCTCTGGGTCTGGATTTGCCAAGGCAAACACCACTGGTTTTGGCGCCATCAATTTAAGTAATTCTGGTGACAAGGCATTGGCGGCTGAAACGCCAATAAATACATCCGCATTAGGCATCACATCTGCCAATGTTTTTGCATCACTTGGCGCAACGGCTAAATGACGATTATTGTCATGCAAGTCACTACGTGAAGTATCGAGTACACCTGATTTATCCACCATGGTAATATTCGTGGCACCCATTAATTTGAGTAAACGCGCACATGAGCAACCTGCGGCGCCAGCGCCTAAAAACACGATTTTTGCTGTTGGTAATGTTTTGCCTTGCAACTCTAATGCATTCGACAAGGCCGCAGCCACAATCACCGCTGTACCATGCTGGTCGTCGTGAAAAACCGGAATATCTAAACGCGCACGCAACTCATTTTCGATGCGGAAACAATGCGGCGCCGCAATATCTTCTAAATTAATACCGCCAAATGTTGGCGCGATATTCACCACCGTTTCAATAAACGCCTCAATACTTGGCGCATTGATTTCTATATCGAACACGTCAATACCCGCAAAGTGTTTGAACAAAACTGCTTTGCCTTCCATCACAGGCTTACTTGCCAGCGGCCCCATGTTACCTAGACCCAATACCGCAGTGCCATCAGTAATCACTGCAACTAAGTTACCTTTATTGGTATATTTATAAGCCAAGGCAGGATCACGGTTAATTTCGCGCACGGGTACTGCCACACCTGGCGTATATGCTAAAGATAAATCATCTTGCGTAGCGCACGGCTTAGATGACTCCACAGAAAGCTTACCTGGCTTAGGAAACTCGTGATAATCAAGTGCGCGTTTTTTTAAATCGTCCATTTTGCAATACCTTTTCAGGGTTTAGTTTTTAATTTTTACTACCGCTCACCTAAATTCTGCGATTTTCAAAAATTGCAATAGCAAGAAAGGCAAACGCAGACAGTACTTTAGTACGGCAAGTGCAGCCTGACGCCGCTAGTGCATGTTTTCAAAAGCACAAAAAGGGCTATTCGAGCTCATTCATGTAGTGATGATTATCAGTCACGCACAAGCCCAAACGCCACTCCATCGGCTTATCACCGTAAGTAAATGAAACGCGCTCTATGCTAAGGATTGGCTCTCCCTCTTTTAAACCCAAAGCCTTTGCCACCTCACCTTTAGCGCCTACCGCTGTTAAACGCTCCTCAGCACGTATCATTCGCACACCAAACTCTGATTCGTACATGCTATACATTGAGCCGTTATTTTCTTCTACACGTGTACCATTCAAGCCTTTAAATGGCGCTGCTGGTACAACAATATGGTCAAAAATCAGCGGCCTGCCTGAAAAAGTCAGTAAGCGCTTTATTTCTATAGTTGATGCGCCCGCTTTCAAATCAAGAATTTGCCCCATCCGCACATCAGCCTTGCCTTTGGTACATGAAATGAACTCATTTTGTAACAACTCTTTTTGGCCATCTACCGAAGTCAACCTTAAAAACCGCAACTTCATGCCCTCAGCGCTATGTGTAGCAACAAACGTGCCTTTACCTTGACGGCGAATAAGAATGTTTTCTGTAGCAAGCGCATCAATGGCTTTTCTGACCGTACCTTGACTCACCTTATAGCGACCTGCCAACTCAATTTCACTAGGAATCATGTCGCCCGGACGCCACTCACCGCCGATTAAGCTTTGCGTAAGCAGCACTTTAATCTGATCATACAAAGGCTTATAACTTGGCGAGTTGTAGTGTTTATCTATCATAGTCTTTGTATCTCACTTTTAAACCTAACTAAAGTTGAACAAGAGGTTGAGCTGACTTTAAGTTATTTAGTCGCCATTTAACGTTGAATTCTATTAACGATATTTATATCACGAGTATTTACAATAGTCTAGCATTTTATATCTTATATAAGACATAAGATATATATTGACATTTTTTATTTTCTCTCTATATAATCAGCCTAGCTTTAAAACAATTAAAACTAAAGGTAACAAGATGGCTCAATACTTTCGCCCTAGGCGCTCTATGCTCTACGTACCAGGCTGCAATACGCATTATCTTGAGCGTGCGCGGACGTTACATGCCGACTCTGTAATATTAGATTTGGGCGACCCAATATTAGTTGAATGCAAAGAAGAGTCACGCGACAACGTAGTGCGCTTTGTCAATGAAGGTGGTTATGGCTCGCGCGAAGTGGTAGTGCGCGTGAATGACCTCACTTCACAATGGGGACCTGACGACATTAAAGCCATCGCAAAAACCAAAGTTGATGCCGTTTTATTTCCAAACATTGAATCTCGCGAAGATGTACTCACCGCGCTTTCTTTACTTGATGCCGCTGGAGGCAGTCACTTGCCGATTATGGTGATGATTGAAAGCCCAATTGCGGTTTTGAACGCAAAAGAAATTGCTGCGGCATCTGACCGCATTGTATGCATTGTGATGGCAACCTCTGACTTAATTTCTCAACTGCACGCACGTGTAACACATGAACGCTCTGCAATTTTAACTTCACTTTCTTTGGTGATTTTAGCCGCACGTGCTTATGGGCACGCGGTGGTCGATGGTATCACTAGCGACTTCAAAAATATGCATTCATTTGAATACGCATGCCGCTTAGGTCGCGATATGGGTTTTGATGGAAAATCACTGGTACATCCCGCACAGCTAGCCTACAGCAACGATGCCTACACGCCACAATCATCAGAAGTAAGACATGCGCGCGAAATCATCGCCGCCTTAAAAGAGGCAAATGAACAAGGCAAAGGCACTGTTGTGGTTAACGATAAATTAGTTGAGCGCCATCACGTGAGAGCCGCTGAACGCTTATTAAAACTCAGCGAAATGATTACGACTTTGGAAGAAAGCTATGTCTAAAACTGAACATATAATCAAAACAGGCAAAATCAATGCGGGCAATTACTTTGAGGATTTCCAGCTCAATCAAGTGATTCATCACGCCACGCCACGCACCATTGCTGAAGGTGAAATGGCTTTATATATTGCGTTAACTGGTGCACGCCAAGTGCTGCACTCTGCGGATACAGTTGCTCAATCATTAGGTTACAACGCCAGGCCAGTAGATGACTTACTGGCTTTTCATATTGCGTTTGGCAAAACCGTGCCTGACATTTCCGTCAATGCAATCGCAAACCTAGGCTATGCCGATGTACGCTTTTTGCAGCCTGTGCATATCGGCGATACGCTGAGTACCAGCTCAACAGTGATTGGCTTAAAACAAAATTCCAACGGTAAATCTGGTGTGGTTTATGTACGTTCGGTTTCTATAAATCAATTACAGCAACCCGTGCTTTCATGGGTACGCTGGGTAATGGTGCATAAAAACAATTTAGATGCGCCAGCGCCTGAAACCGTAGTACCTAACTTACCTAATTATGTACCTGCGGATGAGCTTAGCGTACCAACATTTCTGGACGCTAGAAAATTCAATACGGCAGTGACTGGCGGACAATACTTATGGGATGACTATGCCGTCGGTGAGCGCATCAACCACCCAGCGGGCATGACTATCAGCGATACCGATCACACCTTGGCAACTAAGCTTTATCAGAATAATGCGCGCCTGCATTTTGATGATGTGATGATGAAAAAAACCGCATTTGGCAGACGATTAATGTACGGCGGTCACATCATTTCCCTTTGCCGCGCATTATCAAATGATGGTTTGGAAAATGCGCTTTGCATCGTAGCGATTAACGGCGGCACGCATTGCAATCCCTCGTTTGGTGATGACACCATTTACACTTGGACTGAAGTACTAGATAAATGGGATGTGCCAAATCGCAGCGATGTAGGCGCATTGAGATTACGCATGGTCGGTATAAAAAATATCCCTGCGGATGCGCTCGAAAGCACACATATCACTACCGATGGCAAACAGACTTACCACCCGAACGTAGTATTAGATTTAGATTACACCGTGCTGATGCCACGCAAATCAAATTAACCAATACATAGAAAATTTTCAAAGACTTAGGAAAAGACAATGGCGACCACACAACAATTAGTTCACCCTAAAGATGCCTTATTTGGCGGGGAAAAATCATTCCCAATCATTCCTTCATGCGAGCATTTTGCTGGCAGCGAAAAGTTAATTCTTAAAGCTTTAGCTATGCAAGACACGATTGGCCCTGTTTTCGATATTACTTGCGATTGCGAAGATGGCGCACAGGCGGGCCAAGAACGTGAACATGCTGAAATGATCGTCCGCGTTTTAACAAGCTTAGCCAATCAACACAAAATGGCTGGCGCACGTATTCACGACTACACCAATAGCTACTGGAAGCAAGATGTAGATATTTTGGTCGCGGGTGCTGGCAAAGTTTTAAGCTATATCACCATTCCAAAATGTACAAGCTACGCACAAGCCAGCGAGATGATTGCTTACATTCAGAAAACTGCCACTTTTAATGGTATTGATCGTGTGATTCCTGTGCATATATTAATTGAAACACATGGCGCATTAAAAGCTGTGCATGAAATCGCGACCTTGCCTTGGGTTCAAGTGTTAGATTTTGGCTTAATGGATTTTGTCAGCGGTCACCATGGCGCAATTCCAGCATCAGCCATGCGTAGCCCAGGTCAGTTTGACCACCGTTTGCTTGCACGTGCAAAAGCTGAGTTAGTTGCAGCAGCACTTGCAAACGGCGTAGTACCAGCACACAACGTAACATTAGATCTCAAAAATGTAGAAACCACGCGTTCAGATGCATCGCGTGCACGCAACGAATTTGGCTTTTTACGCATGTGGAGCATTTACCCAACGCAAATCGAAGCAATTGTGAATGCAATGAAACCTAATTTCGACGAAGTGCAAGATGGCGCCAACATTCTACTTGCTGCACAAAAGGCTGATTGGGGACCAATTCAGTATGACGGCGAACTCCATGACAGAGCGACATATCGTTATTTCTGGGAAATTTTGCAAAAAGCAAAATTAACCAAAGTTGCAATTCCTACTGAGGCAACAGAAGCCTTCTTCAGTTAATTTTTAAATTTAAAATATTTTTAAATAAATACAGTTAGGTAGTTAATATGACACAAGCAGCCACAGCAGGGGCACGATTTCGTGCCGCCCTAAGCGCAGAAAAACCATTACAAATCATTGGTGCGATCAATGCTTATCACGCCATGCTCGCCACCCAAAGCGGTTTTAAAGCCATTTATTTATCAGGTGGCGGCGTTGCTGCAGGTTCACTTGGTTTGCCAGATTTAGGTATTTCGACTTTAGAAGATGTGCTCATTGACGTACGCCGCATTACCGATGCCGTAGATACGCCATTATTGGTAGATATTGATACTGGCTGGGGCGGCGCTTTTAACATTGCTCGCAGCGTAAAGAGTATTGCCAAAGCTGGTGCGGCGGCAGTGCATATTGAAGACCAAGTATCCGCAAAACGCTGTGGTCATCGCCCAAATAAAGCCATTGTGAGCTTAGAAGAAATGGTAGACCGCGTAAAAGCCGCAGTTGATGCAAAACCATACGATGACTTCGTCATCATGGCGCGTACTGATGCGCTCGCTGTTGAAGGTCTGCAATCAGCCATAGACCGCGCTTGCGCTTGCGCTGAAGCGGGCGCAGACATGATTTTCCCTGAAGCGATTACTGAACTTGGCATGTATAAACAATTTGCAGCGGCAGTCAAAGTGCCCGTGTTAGCCAATATTACCGAATTTGGCAGCACGCCATTATTCACAGTTGATGAATTACGCACAGCGGATGTGAGCATGGTGCTGTACCCCCTTTCAGCCTTCCGCGCGATGAATCAAGCAGCACTGAATGTTTACCAAGTAGTGAAAAATGATGGTACGCAAAAAAATGTAGTCGGCATTATGCAAACCCGCATGGATCTTTACGACCACTTGGGTTACCACAGTTTTGAACAAAAATTAGATGCTCTATTTAAAGGAGAAAAGTAGCATGACTGTCACTACTCAAACGACGGTTCTAATATCAAACAATGACGCCCCTAAAAAGAAAAAAGGCGTAGCATTAGCAGGTGTTTCTGCTGGTACCACTGCGATTTGTACGGTTGGGCATACTGGTAACGATTTACATTATCGCGGTTACGATATTATTGAACTAGCTAAAAGCGCCACATTTGAAGAAGTCGCTTACTTATTAATTCATGGTGAGTTGCCCAATAAATCCGAGTTAGCGGCTTATCATGCCAAGCTAAAAACATTGCGCGATATACCTGCCGCACTTAAAACAGTGCTTGAGCAAATTCCTAAAAACACTCACCCGATGGACGTCATGCGCACGGGTTGTGCCATGTTAGGTACATTGCAACCAGAAGCGGCTGACCGTAATACCAAAGCCGCACAAGATTTAGGTGACAGTCTCATTTCATGCTTTGGCTCCATTTTGTTGTATTGGTATCACTTTAGCCACAACGGCAAACGTGTGAATTTAGAAACTGACGATAATAGTATTGCCGCACACTTTCTACACGTACTGCACGGCAAAGCACCAAGCCAATTGCACATTGATGCGATGAACACTTCGCTAGTGTTATATGCAGAGCATGAATTCAATGCATCTACTTTCACTGCTCGTGTCATTGCTGGCACCTTGTCTGACATGTATTCATGCATCACTGGTGCAATTGGTGCCTTACGTGGCGCAAAACATGGTGGCGCCAATGAAGCGGCCATGGAAATTATAGGGCGTTATAAAAATGCCGATGAAGCAGAAGCTGATATTTTAGAGCGCATGGCACGTAAAGAAATCATCATTGGTTTTGGTCATCCAGTGTACACAATCGCAGATCCACGAAATGAGTCAATCAAAGCTGTTAGCCGCAAGTTATGCGAAGATGCGGGCAATATGACGCTTTTTGAAATCTCAGCACGCATTGAAGAAGTGATGTGGCGCGAGAAAAAAATGTTTCCAAATTTAGACTGGTATAGCGCATCTAGTTACCACATGATGGGCATTCCAACAGGCATGTTCACGCCAATTTTTGTGATTTCACGTACTACTGGCTGGGTGGCGCATGTGATTGAACAGCGTATTGATAACAAAATCATTCGTCCAAATGCTGAATACATTGGCCCAGATAATCGTGCTTATGTACCACTAGAAAAACGATAACCATCACTGCTGTCATTCCCACGAAAGTGGGAATCCATTGCGAATTTAACGACTGTCTAAATATGGATTCCCGCTTCCGCGAGAATGACGAGCTAAATTAAATTATTTTTATATCAAAGGTTTTTAAACATGTCCGCTCATATCTCTAACGTACGCCCCGCTCCGGACCAAGTGATTGTCGATATAGCCAATTATGTGGCTGATTACGAAATCAAATCCGACGAAGCCTTCGACACTGCACGCAACTGTTTGATGGATACACTAGGTTGCGGTTTTGAAGCTTTAGATTACCCAGCTTGCACCAAATTATTAGGCCCAGTCATTGCTGGCACTGTCGTGCCAAACGGCGCAAAAGTACCTGGCACTTCTTTTCAGCTAGACCCAATTTTAGCCGCCTTCAACATCGGCGCGATGATACGCTGGTTAGACTTTAACGACACATGGCTAGCAGCTGAGTGGGGTCACCCATCAGATAACTTAGGCGGCATTTTGGCAACGGCTGATTATATTTCTCGTAAGAATGTGGCTGAAGGCAAAAATGCACTCACCATTAAAGACGTGCTGACAGCGATGATTAAGGCACATGAAATTCAAGGCGTATTAGCGCTAGAAAACAGCTTTAACCGTGTGGGTTTAGACCACGTGATTTTAGTAAAAATCGCCTCAACAGCGGTAGTGACAAAGCTTTTAGGTGGCAATAAAGAAGACATCATCAACGCAGTTTCTAACGCATTTGTAGATGGCCAAAGCTTACGCACCTATCGCCACTCACCAAATACAGGCTCACGTAAATCATGGGCGGCAGGTGATGCTACCTCTCGTGCGGTGAGGCTTGCGTGGATGACTATGCAAGGTGAAATGGGCTATCCATCGGCACTTACAGCCAAAACATGGGGTTTCTACGACGTACTATTTAAAGGCAATGCCTTCAAATTCCAACGCAGTTACGGCTCTTATGTCATGGAACAAGTATTATTCAAAATCTCGTTCCCCGCTGAATTCCATGCGCAAACCGCTGTGGAGTGTGCAATTCAATTACATGCCCAAGTGGGCAGAGAAATTCAATCATTAGAACAAATCACGCAAATTGATAAAATCGTGATCACAACACACGAATCAGCGATTCGCATCATCGATAAAACTGGCCCATTAGATAACCCCGCGGATCGTGACCACTGTATTCAATACATGTCTGCCATTGGTTTACTAAAAGGCAACTTAACCGCCCAAGATTATGAAGATGCAGCAGCGGCAGACCCTCGCATTGATGCAATCCGAGCAAAAATGGTATGTGTAGAAAAAGCAGAATACACGGCTGATTATCTAAACCCAGAAAAACGCTCAATTGCCAACGCGATTCAAGTGTTCTTTAAAGATCATACAAGCTCAGACAATATCGCCGTGGAGTACCCAATCGGTCATCGCCGCCGCCGCGGTCAGGGCATTCCAGAGCTCGTGAAAAAATTCCAAGTGAACTTAGCACGCCGTTTTGATGTTAAAAAACAAGCGGATATTTTAACGCTTTGCTTAGACCAAGCTAAGTTGGAAGCAACCTCAGTGAATGAGTTTGTGGATATGCTCACTCATTAATTAAAAAAGGGTATGTAAAATCACTACATACCCTTTTTCTAATACTGCAAAAACATTTACGTATTGTTGTTCTGAGGAGGTGTTGGCGTCACTACTGGTGCAGCGGCGCCATTATCATCCTTAGTATTCACATAGCCTGCGCCTAACACAACACCACTCTGCAAGAAGTCATACCCCACTGTAATCGCGGAATTATTAAAGTTGTAGCCTGCACTAATGTCAGCACCAAATTTATTCGTGGACATTGGATAGTAAGAAACACCAGCACCAACCACCGCTTTGTGCTCTTCTCTATCGCTTAATAATTTAAACGAAACGCCTGGGCCACCAGAGCTACCAAACGCATAACCTACACCAAAAAAAATCCCTACGCCATCTGCTTTTACTGAAGCACTTGCTAAAACCAATACAGCCAAAACCGCACACTTTAATTTAGTCATTAAAATCCCCTTAAAAATCATTACAAAACTTTACACAAAATAATTTCAATTGCATACCCCCTATTTAGGGGAAGGTATTTATTTTTAGCTAAAAATATACAACCAAAGTAGTTGGTGCAAAATAAAAACTTTTTACGCACCTTCGACTAAGGTAAAATATTACTTTAATTCAAACGCTGTTTTCGAAAGCTCGAACGATGTCACTTACTACGCTGAATGCACTCTCTCCTCTTGATGGTCGCTACCAAACTAAATTAGATGCTTTACGTCCTTACTTTAGCGAGTATGCCCTAATTAAACACCGCACTTGGGTGGAGGTTGAGTGGCTTAAAGCGTTGTCTTCGGCTAAAGATTTACTAGAGATTGCACCGTTTAGTGCAGAAACTATTAAAGAGTTGGATGATGCGATTGTTAACTTTAGCGAAGTCGATGCATCTCAAGTTAAGGCGATTGAAGCGCGTACTAATCATGACGTAAAAGCGCTTGAATATTGGCTTAAAGAGAAGTTTGACGGCAATCTTGAAATTAAAAAAGCCAGCGAGTTTATTCACTTTGCTTGCACATCAGAAGACATCAATAACTTATCACACGGCTTAATGTTAAAAAGCGCACGTGATGCAGTGATGCTGCCATTTTTGGCGAGCTTAATAGCTAGACTCAGTGAGTTGTCACATCAACTAGCTGACCAACCGATGCTTTCACGCACGCATGGCCAAACAGCATCACCAACCACAATGGGTAAAGAGTTGGCTAACGTGGTATATCGTTTGCAACGTCAACAAAAACAGCTTGAAGCGAATGAAATTTTAGGGAAAATCAATGGTGCTGTTGGTAATTTCAATGCACATCTTTCAGCTTACCCAAATTTTGACTGGGAAAGTTTTGCGAAGAACTTTGTAGAGAGCTTAGGTTTAACTTACAACCCAATGACCATTCAGATTGAGCCACATGACTATATGGCTGAATTGTACGATTGCCTAAGCCGCATTAACACGATTTTGATTGATATTAACCGCGATATTTGGGGTTACATTTCAGTGGGTTACTTTAAACAAAAGGTTAAAGCGGGTGAAATTGGTTCATCTACCATGCCACATAAAGTGAACCCAATTGACTTTGAGAACTCAGAAGGTAACTTAGGTTTAGCTAATGCCGTGTTACGTCATTTAGCTGAAAAATTACCTATCTCGCGCTGGCAGCGTGATCTAACGGATTCAACGGTCTTACGTAATATGGGCGTGGCATTTGGTTATACACTGTTAGGTTACGACTCTTGCTTACGTGGTCTAAACAAGCTAGAAATCAACCCAGAAAAACTAGCTTTAGATTTAGATAACAGCTGGGAAGTATTAGCTGAGCCCATTCAAACTGTGATGCGCCGTTATGGCATTGAAAACCCATACGAGCAACTCAAAGAGCTTACGCGCGGCAAAGGCGGCATTAATAAAGCATCGCTACATATATTTATTAGCGGTTTAAATATTCCTGCGGATGCAAAACAGGCATTGCTAGAAATGACGCCAGCAAGCTACACAGGCAAGGCAACGGAGCTTGCACGTACTGTTTAACTGCGATGCTCGCTTAGTAAGCATCCACAAGTCGGGCAATTAAATAAGGTAGCCTACACTTGAGAAAAATCCTTTTAATCTGTTTTTTGTGGCTATTTCTGGCTCTACCTGTGCAGGCAGAGTCAGCCCATTATCAGCTTGAAATTACGGCACCAACACCACTCAAAGACTTACTGCAAAAGCATTTAGACATGGTGAAATGGCGCGACAATCCGCGCATGAGCCCCGCAGAGTGGCAACGTTTATTCTCACTAGCCCCGCAAAACATCAAAGATTTAATCGCAACCGAAGGCTATTTCGCAGCCAAAATTACTCCAACGCTCAACAACCAAAGTGGCGTATACATCGCTAAATTTGAGGTTGAAGCTGGTGCACCTGTTTTAGTCAACGATGTGACATTGAAATTTACGGGAGAAATTACTACTCAGCCAGCAGATGCCAAGCCTAGCGTAGAAAAACTCCGTGATACATGGCTATTGCAAAAAGGTGAGCCTTTTCGCCAAGAAAGTTGGAGTCAAGCTAAACGTAAGCTGTTGACTGAGTTTTTAGTCCAGCGTTATCCCAATGCCAGCATCAGCAATAGTAAAGCAGAAGTTAACCTAGAGACGCAGACAGTAGCATTAAGTGTCGAGGTGAATAGCGGTGCTGCAATTAGGTTTGGTGATACGACAATAGTAGGTTTAAAGCGCTACAAACCTAGAGTGGTTGAAAACCTTAACCCCATTAAAGCTGGGCATATTTATAACCAATCTGACTTGCTGACATTTCAAACGCGCTTACAGGAAAGTGGTTATTTTCAAAGCGTAGAAGTAACTGCCGATACGCTCAATTCAAATAATGGTGCAGACCCTAATGCTGCACCGATTAAAGTCACAGTCATCGAAAATCGTAGCATTAAAATGGGCATCGGTGCTGGTTACAGCACTAACACAGGACCACGTTTGCAATTATCTGTAGATGACTTGAATTTGTTCAATATGGGCTGGAGATTGAGTAGCAACCTTAAAGTGGAGAAAGATGCGCAAGTCCTTAGCAGTGAGATTCATCTGCCAACGACTAAAGCAGGTTACCGAGATAGCTTGAATGGAAATGTATCTCATACGCTGGTAGAAGGTTTAGATTTAACCGTGACGCAAGTTGGCGTTAAACGCGCATGGGGAGATCGAAAACGTGAACAATATGTGAATGCAAACCTGCTGACTGAAAGCTCTAAGGTTGATGGTGCAGGCTCTGCCAGCACTTATGCAGCAACACTTGGCTATGGCATCATACTCAGACATACCGATAACGATCTCAACCCAACACGTGGTTATTTATTGAATGTGCAGTTTACTGGCGCGCCATTAACGTCTACGGCGAATGGCAGTTTCTTGCAAAGTCACATTAAAACTCAAGCCTACTACCCGATTACTTCGAGCACACAACTTATTGCACGTGCCGAAATTGGTTTAGTGAACGGCAAAAATAGTGCTCCTGAATTATATTTATTTCGTGCCGGTGGTGATCAGTCCGTGCGCGGTTATGCCTATCAAAGCTTAGGTGTGACAGAGGGCGATGCAATTGTTGGTGGACGTTACATTGCCACGGGTAGCGTTGAAGTTGTTCAATGGCTCACCAGCCAATGGGGCGCAGCGCTATTTGTGGATGCAGGTAATGCCGCCAACTCTTTACAAGACTTATCACCTGTCTACGGCTATGGTTTAGGTGCACGCTGGAAAAGCCCTCTAGGCCCGATTGGTGCTGATATTGCTTACGGTGAAGCGACTGGCGAATATCGACTCCACTTTAATATAGGGGTGGCTTTCTGATGGTGCAACGCTACTTTTCTATACGTTATTTAATGTTAATGCTGATTGGTCTTAGTTTATTGGTAAGCCCCGCACACAGCGAAATGTCAATCAACTCCCAAACCAGCCTTGATACTTTTAGTTACGACCTCGATAACATTCACCTGAAACTTGAAAAACTAGAGGCTAACTGGCAGTTTTCGCCATTTGGTGACGGCAAGTTATTGGTAGACAAGGTGCGCGCAAAACGGCTTATTATTACAGTGGGCGACGGTACGGCAAAAACAAAAGATGCAGGTTTGCCTAATCGCATTAAACCACCATTTCCCATTAAAATCATGCAGGCGGATATTGCAGAGATACTCGTCATTAAAAATGGTGAAACTCAGACCTATAGCAATCTAAAGCTCAACCTTGAAGCTGATGCAAAAACCATCAAAATTAATACGTTAAATGTTGATACGCCATGGGGTTCCGCTTCAACAACACTACAAATGAGCACCTCCAAACCTTTTATACTTGAAGGCAACACTAACCTCAAAAAAGCGAATGCCAGCACACATTACGATATTAAAGTAGCACTCTCTGGCGACCTGCAAACCTTACATTTTAATAGCGACTTAATACTCGCCAAACACAACAATCAATTAGCCATATTCCAAACTCAGCAGACCAATATACCATCCGCAGCCCTTGTGAATATTAAAGGTCAACTTGGCTTGGCGGATGATTATCCCCTCTCGGCCAACATCACGATTAACGAACTCAAGCCTGAAAACTTTGGTAACTACCCAACATCAAAACTCAATTTTGATATTGCTGTACAAGGTAAGCTTCTACCGACCTTCGCGACTACCATCCAATTTGCCGCACGAGATAGCCAATGGCAAGGCCAAGCCTTGCTTAGCAGCGGCAACATCATCATTGAAGATAAGCAAATCCGCAATATCGATCTGCAAGCCAGTATTGCCAACAACATCATTAAAGCAAATGGCAGCCTTGGGCAAGCCGATAGTAAACTTGATTGGCAAGCTGATTTAGCAGATTTGAGAAAGTTTGGCACAGATTATTCTGGTCAAGCAAATGTAAGCGGTACGGTGACAGGTACTTTTGAGAATTTAGCACTACAACTCAAATTGCTCGCAAAAAATATCAGCTTGCCAGGCGGTTTGAAAGTAGAAAAACTAGCAGGTCAGGCATCGATGATGGCTGATGAAAATGGCCAAGTAAACGGAGAGTTTACTGCCAACAACCTGCAATACGGCAAGCATCCTGTGTTGGATGGCAAACTGACTTTACAAGGTACACGAGCAAAACATCAGCTTAATCTAAGTGCTCAAGGCAAGGAGCTTAAATTTGAAAGCACGTTGCAAGGCGGCTTAATCACTGCAACCAACCGCTGGCAGGGATTATTGCAGAGCCTATCTTTGGAAGGAAACTCACCTATCAAACTGACCACGCCAGCGACGTTGTCATTCGATGCGAAAGGCGCAACACTAGAACAAGCGCACGTTCAATTAAATAAAGGCAACCTGTTTATTGACCTCATAAAATTTGACTCCAGTGGCTTTGCAAGCGCTGGCCATGCCGATCAATTGGCACTAGAGGATTTACCCGCAGAATTGTTCATATTGCCATCCACACTACAAGGCAGCCCAGTTTTTTCAGCTCAATGGGACATCAAAGCAACAGATAGTTTGAATGGCTATATCAACTTAAAGCACGATACTGGCGATTTCACAATGACCGCAGCCGATGGCACTAAGAAACCACTTGGTTTACAAGAGGCAAGATTTGACGCTACGTTTGTGAATAATCAGGCTGAGATTAGCGCTAGCCTTAAGGGACAAAATATTGGCTTTTTAGAGGTTAATTTAAGCACCACTTTCACCAAAGTAAACGCGGGGTTCGCCCTACTTGCCAGTGCGCCACTGACATTGAACGGCAAAGCGCAATTACAAACTCTAGCATGGCTGCCCATGCCCACTTCACTGATGGATGCCAGCTTTGATGGTCATTTAAATATCACCGTTACCGCTAACGGCACACTAGCAGAGCCTAATTTCAGCGGCAATGTGGATGGTAAGAATCTGCAATTCTCGCTACCAACTGAAGGCGTCAATTTTATTAATGGCGAGTTGCAAGCAAGTTTTGAGCATGACAAATTACTCATTACTAAAGCCACATGGCAAGGCGGCGATGGGCACTTACAAGCCACAGGATTTTTACTGCTAGACACCGCTCATTTAGACAAAGCAAAACCACAAATTGACCTAGATTGGTCTGCGCAAAACTTCACGGCAATCTCTCGCGCTGATCGCCTCTTAACTTTAAATGGCACAGGAAAAACCACATTGACCAATGGTTTACTCATGATTTCTGGCAATTTCAATGTAGCGAAAGGTCTCGTTGAGTTGTCAAATGAGGATACGCCAGTGCTTGGAGATGACGTGGTTATTATTGGGCAAACTGACATTACCCCTGAACCTGCACTCAAAATATTACTCAACGGATTGCGTATCGACTTAGGCAAGGAGTTCACCTTGCGCGGTCGCGGACTAGATGCACAACTTACTGGTGCATTAACCCTAACTGGTTTAACACAATATCAACCACATACCGAAGGTATCATCGAAGTGAAAGAAGGCTCTTTCTCCGCTTACGGTCAAAAATTAATCATAGAGCGCGGCATTATTAACTTTAACGGCACGGTAGAAAATCCAGGGATCAACATCAGAGCCATGCGTAACACCACGCCAGTGAATGCGGGCATCGAAGTCACAGGCACAGCCCTTATCCCCATCACAAAATTAGTTTCTGACCCAGCGGTAGCTGACAGCGAGAAATTATCATGGCTAGTATTAGGACACGGCATGGACCAAACCAGCAAAAGTGACTATGGCTTATTATCACTAGCTGCTGGCGTAATACTATCGCAAGGACAATCCGTGCCATTGCAAACACAGTTGGCAAGAGCGGCCGGCTTAGACGAATTTAGTTTTTCTGGCGGTGATGCAGACAGCGCCGCCGTGGTGTTTGGCAAACGCCTTTCATCGAGGCTATATCTCAGCTATCAAAAAAGCATCAGCGGTCTTTTAGATGTTGCCAGACTCACCTACAACATGACCTCACGTTGGTCATTGCGCGGAGAAGCAGGCACAGAAAGCGCTGTAGATGTGCTGTATACTTTTAGCTTCAAATAAAATGTATCCAAAAAAATGAACGTTAATAATAAGTAATCCACGCCAAAACTCATGCATGTGAATTAATGTCAATATTACTTATAAATTTAAAGGTTTTAATTTATTAATGAAAACTAACTTTGTACTTATAGACTACGAAAATGTTCAGCCAAAGTTGCTCTCAGCTTTAAATCAGGAGCAATTCCGAGTATTTATTTTTGTAGGTGAAAATCAATCCAAAATTCCATTTGAACTAGTAGAAACGTTGCAAGAATTTGGAACTAAGGCTAAATATATAAAAATAGATGGTAATGGCCACAATGCATTAGATTTTCATATCGCATTCTATATCGGTCAGTTAGCAAAAGAAGAACCTAACTCATACTTTCATATTATTTCTAGAGATAAAGGATTTGATCCTTTAATTAAACACTTAAAGACTATAAAAATATTGTGCGCCAGGTCACTAGAGGTTAAAGATATGCCTTTATTTAAAGCACTTAACTCATCATCTGAAACCGAGAGAATCAATGCGGTTATCGACAACTTAAAACAGCGAGGTTCTTCAAAACCACGTAAAGAGAAAACTCTAAACAGCACGATTAATTCACTATTTCAAAAAAGCCTTTCTGGACATGAATTAGCTAATTTAATTGAAACTCTAAAATCAAAAAAAATAATTACCATTAAAGATGGAAATATTACTTATCACTTGGAAGATTAGTCATACTCAATGAATACACAACCAGAAATCCTAGTCTTATATTACTCCCAAGGTGGCGCAGTGCGTGAAATGGCGCAACTGATTGCGCGTGGTATTGAAAGTGTAGCGGGTATCAAAGCACGTATTCGCACAGTGCCGAAAGTTTCAGCCAATTGTGAAGCGACTGAGCCAGATATTCCAAACAGCGGCGACCCTTATGTGGAACTAAGCGACCTAGAGGAATGTATTGGCTTAGCACTTGGCAGTCCAACACGTTTTGGCAATATGGCAGCACCTATGAAGTACTTTTTAGATGGCACTGCTGGCTTGTGGCTAAAAGGCGCATTGATTGGTAAGCCTGCATCCGTATTTACCAGCTCAGGCTCGATGCACGGTGGCAACGAAACCACCTTAGTAACCATGATGTTGCCACTAATACACCACGGCATGCTGATAGTAGGTTTGCCTTACTCTGAGCCTGAGTTATCAAGCACGCAAACTGGCGGTACACCTTATGGTGCCAGCCATATAGGCGGTACGATGGACGACAAGCCAGTTAGTGCAGACGAACGGAAACTATGCATAGCATTAGGCGCAAGACTCGCTCAAACCGCATTAAAACTAAAGTAATTAATGAAAGTGACAATATAGTGAGTTTAGCCAAAGAGGCATTACAGTTTTTACGCAGTACACGCAGCGGCGTACTTTCTACCTTATCCACAAAGTTTGCTGGCTACCCGTTCGGTTCAGTCGCGCCGTTTGTGTTAGATCATAGAGGTCAGCCGATTATCCTAATCAGCACAATTGCTGAGCACACGCAGAACATTATTGCTAACCCAAAAGTATCCTTATTAGTATTTGCTGGCGATGAAGATATGCAAGCGAGCGGACGCCTCACACTCATGGGTGAAGCAAAAATAATTGATAAAGAAGATGCTGATTTACGCGCGCGTTATTTGCGTTATCTACCGCAAGCCGCGAGTTATTTTGAAATGCATGATTTCAGTTTTTACCGTATCGAAATCGCTCAAGCGCGCTATATTGCGGGGTTTGGTAAAATGGGATGGATTTCAGGAGATGCCATGCATCCTGCAGAGCTTACAGAAAACTCGCCACTTGCCGTGCAAGAAACTGGCATTATCGAACACATGAATGCAGACCATGTGCACAGCTTAATTGCTTACAGCCAGCACTTTCATCATATAAACGCAACACATGCGGAAATGTTAGGTATAGATGCTGATGGTTTTGATGCGAAAGTGACTATTGTCGATGGCAAAACACAGACTCTGCGATTCAACTTTGAACAGCCTATTCAGGATGCTCAGTCAGCTAGAATGGCGTTAGTCAGTATGTCGAAAGCGGCAAAAGTATGATGCAAAAACCTAGCATACAGCAACTTCAACTAGGCGCTAGCATTAGCTTAATCGCGCTTATCCTACTTTGTTTAGCATGGGAAACAGTGCTCGCACCATTCAAGCCAGGCGGTTCATTACTCATGCTAAAAACGCTCCCATTATTACTGCCGTTATTCGGCACTCTGCACGGCAAACGCTACACCTATAAATGGGCAAGTATGTTTATTTTGCTATATTTCACTGAGGGCATTGTGCGCGCTTGGTCAGATGTTGGACTTTCAGCCAAATTAGCACTGCTTGAAGTTTTACTCACCGTGATATTTTTTGGATGCGCTATTTATTATGCAAAGTTTACCCGAGCAAAATAAATAGCCCCAATCTTAGGACAAGCAAACTAGTTGGGAAACAACTTACCCGGATTTAAAATATTATTCGGGTCAAACGTTAACTTAACGGCTTTCATTAAATTAATGGTGGTTTCATCGATCTCGCGTGAAATAAATGGGCGTTTCGCCATACCCACACCATGTTCGCCAGATAACGTGCCTTGCAACGAAAGTACTAAGCTGAACACCTCATCCAAGCACTCATAAGCACGTTTCATTTCATCGGCATTGTCTGGGTTTACTAGTAAGTTCACGTGTATATTGCCATTGCCTGCGTGACCAAAATTCACATTAGAAATTTTGTATTGCGCGGCTAATTTCTCTAAACCTGTTAATAATTCAGGCAAATGCGACACTGGCACGGCGATGTCTTCATTAATTTTCTTAGGCGCAATGTCTTTCAACAATGGCGACAAAGCCTTACGTGCAGCCCATAAAGCCTTGGTATCTTCCGCAGGTTTGGCTTCAATCAAGCCATCTACTTGGCAAGCTTGCAAAATCGCCTCGGTGGCTTCAATAATCTCTTGCTGCGCACCATCAACCTCTATCATCAAGTAAGCGCGGGCATTTTGTGGCAATAGGTTTTTATGGCGACCTCTAATCAGATTTAAGGCACCGTTATCTAAAAATTCCAAAGCACTTGGCGTGTAAGGTTGCGCCATAATCGCTGCAATCGCGCGCGCGCAACTGGCCGTATCTGCAAACTCTGCGGTGATGCCTCCTGTATGTTTTGGTAAAGGGGTGAGTTTGAGTGTCGCTTCAACAATTACTGCGAGTGTGCCCTCAGAACCAACTAATAATCGAGTTAAGTCGTAACCAACCACGCCTTTGCTGGTGTAGCAGCCTGTTTTAATAATGTCGCCATTACCAGTTACTGCTTTTAAGCCAAGCACGTGGTCACGTGCAACACCATATTTCACAGCATGTGGGCCAGCTGCACAAGTGGCAAGATTACCGCCAATACTGCAATAAGCCGCACTTGATGGATCTGGCGGCCAAAAGAAACCAACACCTTTAATCGCATCTTGCAACTCTTGATTGAGCACGCCCGGCTCAATAATCGCCATGCGGTTATCTGGGTCTACACTGATAATTTTATTCATGCGCTCTAAGGACAACGCAACACCGCCAGCTTCAGGCACGCTACCACCCGCAGTGCCCGTACCACGGCCGCGCGGCACAACTGGCACATTATGCGCATTACAAAGCTTAATCACAGCTTGCACTTCTTCGGTATTCAGCGGAAAAACTACGGCGATAGGGGCATGAAAAATACGCGAATTATCATAAGCATAAGCGTAGCAATCCACAGGGTCGGTGAACACCCTGTCATTTGGAAGGAGTTGCGAAAGTAATGAGGTAAATGTTTGCATTAGTTTTTAAGCATCCTTTTTATTCGAGCTGGCTTCGCTCTGCAATCTAGCACATGCCACACAACCACACTCACAGGCTCTATTTTGTAATAAATTGCATAAGGGAATACTTTTGAGAGCGCACGATAAAATCCGAAAATCTGCACATGAACACCTGCATAGACAATCAGTGAATCAATATCGGCAAATATCGCATCTTGAAAATAAACCCCTAAATCCTTTTGTTGCTTCTCATAAAACATTTGAGCCTCTGCTATATCAGCAAAAGCCGTGCTTAATAACTGAATTTTCATTTAAGTTGATTGCGCAATAGCTGCTTGGCTTTTTCCCAATCTAAAGTTTCAACCTCACCCTTAGCAACTCGCTGTTGCGTGTCACGTAACACATCCTCATGCCACGCTGGCGATTGAAACGGCTCTATATCATGAGTTAAATCGTCCCAAAGCGCATCCATCATGCGCAATTTCTCAGCTCTCGTTAAACTGTTTAGTGATTGCATAGTGTTATATCCTATTCAACTTAATTCAGTAGAATCTAGACTCAGTAAATCCTAGCGTTTTTTAATGTAGAGGTCAGTAATCGTGCCCTCTTTCATCTCGGCTGCAAAACATACAGTTTCTGATAAGGTTGGGTGCGCATGAATCGTCAAACCTAAATCATGAGCATCTGCGCCCATTTCAATCGCCAACACGGCTTCAGCCAATAACTCACCTGCATTAACGCCCACAATACCAGCACCAATCACACGATGTGTATTTTTATCAAAAATCAACTTGGTCAACCCTTCTGTGCGTGCCACTGATATTGCGCGACCACTCGCAGCCCAAGGGAATGAGGCCTTTTCAATCTCAAGGCCTTTGGCTTTAGCTTCTATTTCTGTCACACCAACCCAAGCCACTTCAGGATCTGTGTAAGCCACCGATGGGATCACTGAGGCAACGAATTCTACTTTTTCACCAGCAATGACTTCTGCTGCTACTTTAGCTTCATGTGTCGCTTTATGCGCCAGCATCGGTTGGCCGACGATGTCGCCAATCGCAAAGATATGTGGCACGTTGGTGCGCATTTGCTTATCTACCGCGATAAAACCATAATCATCTACAGCCACACCTGCGTTTTCAGCGCCGATATTTTTACCATTTGGGCGGCGACCGATAGACACCAACACGCGGTCATACACTTCAACGCCTTTAGGCGCATCTGCATTACCGTTAACGCCTTCAAAGGTGACATGAATACCATCTGTTTTAGGCTCCATGCTAGCAACTTTGGTATTAAGCATAATGCTTTCAAAACGTTTTTCCATACGTTTTTGTAGTGGGCGCACCAAGTCACGGTCACAACCTTGAATTAGCCCATCAGTAAACTCTACAACACTCACTTTAGAACCTAACGCATCATAAACCGTGCCCATTTCCAAACCAATAATACCGCCACCAATGACTAGCATGCGTTTTGGTATATCGGCTAATCCTAACGCGCCAGTAGAGTCCATAATACGCTCATCGGCTGCAACACCTGGAAATTTAGTCGCTTGTGAACCAGCTGCGATAATTGCATTATCAAACGAAATGGTCGTCACTGTGCCATCTGCAGCAGTAACAACCATTTGATTTGGGCTGGTAAACTTACCTACACCTTGCACGGTAGTGACATTGCGTTGTTTAGCCATCGCTGCTAAACCACCCGTCAACTTGGCGACCACGTCATTAGCTTTCCAATTGCGTAATTGTTCTAAATCTACTTGGGGCGCACCGAAACTCACGCCGTGATGCGCAGTTTCTTCAGCTTCAGTAATCACTTTTGCTGTATGCAATAAAGCTTTTGAAGGAATACAACCAACGTTTAGACAAACACCACCAAGTGTTGAGTAACGTTCAATCAGCACCACTTTTTTGCCTAAATCCGCAGCGCGGAAAGCTGCGGTATAGCCGCCTGGGCCTGAACCTAAAACAACGACTTCCGTATGTAAATCTGCAGCGCCTAAAGCAACAGTTGAAGCCACTGGCGTTGCGACTGGCTTAACTTCAACGGCTGCAGTTTTTGTAGCCACTTCTTGTGTAGCTGGCGCTTCCGAACTTGCAGCCGCTTCAACTAGCAGAATCAAGCTACCTTTAGCCACTTTATCGCCAACTTTGACCTTTAACTCTTTTACGGTACCAGCAACTGAAGACGGAATGTCCATGGATGCTTTATCAGATTCAACTGTCATCAGCGAGTCTTCTTTAGCAATAACATCTCCTACTTTTACAAGGACTTCAATCACATCCACACTATCAAAGTTACCAATATCCGGTACCAAAACTTCTAATAAATTGCTCATGCCAACCCTTCGTTAAACCTTCAGTTATTTATCATAATTTTATCATCAAAAAGACCTTTAAGACCTTCAAAATATATGAATCAGTAGTATGATTTACACACTAAAAATTTAAGCCTATTTTTGACTAGGCTTTACAAAAAAGTACTTTTCAAAAAAAGGGTGTACATGTCATTCATTCGCGCTGGCTTAAAATTTACTCAAATGATTTTCGCTAAATTATGGCAATTACTCAGCGCCTTACTCAACCATTTATTTGGCTCAGTCAATTATCAAGCACCTGCATGGATGAAATGGTGTGGGGACAAGCTTAATCAACTACGCCTAGCCCTCATTCAAAAACCACTCAAAGGTTTAGGCATTATTGCTTTAATTGTCGCACTTGGTGCAGGCGGCTGGCAGGCTTGGACTTGGTATCAATCTAGACCACAGCCTGTGACCGTAAAAGTAACTGTGACCGTACCGACCAGAACACAAATCGAAGACAATTTACCGCCAAACCCTTTCAAATTAAGCTTTGATAGCTCCGTCGCGCCAATTGAAAACGTTGGAAAAGTGATTGCTACTGGCGTGAATATCATGCCAAAAATCGAAGGTGCGTGGAAATGGGAGTCTGAAAATGAGCTGTCATTTCAGCCAAAAGCGGACTGGCCAGTAGGCACTGACTACAAAGTAAGCTTAAATGCCCAAGCATTGACACCTAAAACATTGCTAGACAAATGGGACATAGAGTTCACTTCGCCATTATTTATTGCCAGCATTAGCAATAGCGAGTTTTATCAAGACCCTATCAATGCCGCCATGAAAAAAGTAGTGGTTAACCTTAACTTTACGCACCCAGTAGACACTGTAAAACTAGAAAAAAGTATTACGCTAAAAATGCGTAGTAATAAAAACAGCTTATTGAGCTTTGGTTCTGACAAGATTCCATTCGTCGTAAGCTACGATAAATTAAAGCTCAACGCCTATATCCACTCCGCCCCACTCGCGATTCCTAAAGATGATAGCGTGTTAGAAGTGACTGTTGATGAGGGCTTAAAAGCCGCCACTGGTGGCAAACCATTTGAAAAAGCTTTAACACAAAGCGTGAATGTGCCAGGCTTATATAGCTTGCTAATTAATGAGGTCAGCCCAATTGTGGTGTCTAATGACCAAAACGAGCCTGAGCAAATTCTATTACTTAATGCCTCTGCTGCGGTGAATGAAAAAGACATGGCGAGCCATATTAAGGCATGGGTATTGCCACGCAACAAATTGGTCAGCACGCCAGAGGAGTTAAAGTATCCGCATGCTTGGTCTAACACCAAAGACATTACCGAAGCAGTACTGGCAGCGGGCAAACCCCTTGCCTTAGAAGCTATTCCTGCCGAGCGCGAGAACATAGAAGCTCATTCATTTAAATACAAAGCAGATGTTGGCAGCTATATTTATGTGCAAATCGACAAAGGCTTAAAATCATTTGGTGGCTATCAATTAGGCGCAACTCAGCAGCGCATATTGCAAGTACCCGTCTTTCCAGCAGAAGTGAAAATTCTCAGCCAAGGCTCACTATTAGCGCTCAGCGGCGAACGCAAAGTGGCGGTATTAGCACGCGACTTACCTGGCATTAAAATGGAAATTGGTCGCATTCTGCCGGGCCAATTGCAACATCTCATTACGCAATCTAGCGGTAATTTCAGCGACCCATCATTCAATTATTATCTTGATGGTGATAACTTGAGTGAGCGTTTTGAGAAAAACATTCCCTTACATTTAGAAGCGGGCAAAGCGCATTACGAAGCGCTAGATTTGAGTGATTACCTAAGCAAAGGTGAAGGCTTAGATTCTAATCAAAACAAGCGTGGTGTATTCTTACTCACGGTTCACGGATACAAACCTAAAAAAGAAGCAAATGCTGAAGCGGGTGAACAAGCAAGCGAACAAGTTGATGATAGTAGTGATTACAACCCATCGGAGAATCAAAACCCAGAAGCCTTTGTTGATAAACGACTGATTCTTGTCACTGACTTAGGCTTAATCGCCAAAAAAGAACTCGATGGTAGCCAAGTGGTTTACGTTCAGTCTATTCATACTGGTTTGCCAGTGGCTGGCGCTACGGTTGAGGTGATTGCTAAGAATGGTCAATCCATCTTTAGCCAAACGACTGATGCCAATGGTCGCGTTAACTTTACTAAGCTTGATGGCTTACAACGTGAACGCTCACCTATTTTATATATTGTGAAAAAAGCGGGAGATTTAAGCTTCCTGCCGATTAATCACTATGACAGAAACCTAGACTACTCACGTTTTGATGTAGGCGGCATTGCGAATGCAGCCAGCTCAGATAGCTTAAATGCTTACCTATTTTCAGACCGTGGTATTTATCGCCCTGGCGACACTATGCATATCGGCATGATAGTCAAAACTGCTACTTGGGCTAAAGCATTAGATGGCTTGCCGTTGCAAGCCGAAGTGCTTGATGCACGTGGCCTAGTGGTGAAAACCCAAATGGTTAAGCTTGGCGCAGGCGGCTTTAACGAGCTAGAATATAAAACCCTAGAAACCTCGCCAACAGGGTCTTACAATATTAACCTTTACTCGGTTAAAGATGGCAATCCTTATCAGCAATTAGGCTCTGTCAGCGTAAAAGTACAGGAATTCCAACCCGATCGCATGAAGGTAAAAGCCTTATTTGCGAAAGATGCAACGTTATACCCTGAAAACACTGAAGGCTGGCTGAATCCAAAAGATTTAAAAGCTAATATCAATGTGCAGAACTTATTTGGTACGCCCGCTGAGAATAGACGCGTGACTTCCACTATGACGCTCAGCCCGGCTTACCCAGCGTTTAGCCAATATGCAGACTTCGCATTCTATGACCCATTACGTGCAAAAGAGGGTTATACCGAAAAGCTAAGCGATGCCACAAGTAACGCGCAAGGTGTTGCAGAATTTGCCTTAGGTTTAGAGAAATACACCAAAGCGACCTACAGACTCAATATCGTCGCGCAAGCCTATGAAGCTGGCGGTGGACGCAGTGTTTCTGCCGAAGTCGCCACGCTAATTTCAGAACAGCCTTATTTGATAGGCTTTAAAGCCGACGGTGATTTAAATTACGTCAGCAAACCTAGCAAACGTAGTGTTAATCTGATTGCAGTTAACTCAACCTTGCAAAAAGTGGCTGCCGAAGGCTTAAGCTTGAACCTCATTGAGCGCAAATACGTTTCAGTGTTGACCAAGCAAGGCAGCGGTACATTCAAGTATGAATCACGCAAAAAAGAAGTACTGATTAAAGCATCACCTTACAGCATCAAAGCTGCGGGCAACAGTCTGGCACTTGCCACCGAAACACCGGGCGACTTTGCTTACGTGCTTAAAAACAAAGACGGCTTAGAGCTTAACCGTGTGGAATATAGCGTGGCGGGCCTAGGCAATGTCAGCCGCTCATTAGAGCGCAATGCTGAACTGCAACTGGTGCTAGATAAAAAAGACTATGCGCCAGGCCAAGAGATTAGCGTAAGCATTCGCGCGCCTTATGTGGGTGCTGGTTTAATTACTATTGAGCGCGACAAAGTGTATGCACAACAATGGTTTAAAGCTGATTCGCAAGCTTCGGTGCAAAAAATCAAGCTGCCTGCAGACTTTGAAGGCAACGGCTATGTGAGCGTGCAGTTTGTGCGAGACCCAAGTTCGGATGAAATCTTCACTAGTCCGCTTTCATATGGGGTTGTGCCATTTGTAACAAGTTTGGCACAGCGCACCAATACACTGAAACTCAGTAGCCAGTCACTCATCAAACCAGGTCAAGTACTGAGAATGAAGCTGGATGCGGCTAAACCTGGTCGTGCAGTGGTGTTTGCGGTAGATGAAGGCATATTGCAAGTCGCAAGATATAAAAATCCAGATGCGCTTGGTTTCTTCTTCCAAAAACGACAATTGGAAGTTTCAACTTCACAAATTTTGGATTTAATCTTACCTGAATTCAAAAAAATCATGGCTGCAACCGCACCGGGCGGCGATGCCGATGGCGCTTTAGGCAAACATTTGAATCCGTTCAAACGTAAAACTGACAAGCCAGCCGTCTATTGGTCTGGCATTGTCGATGTGTCTGGTAGCAAAGAGTTTAGCTACACGGTGCCAGAAACATTCAACGGCAAAATGCGCATCATCGCAGTCATGGTGAACGACGCTAGCATTGGCATTACCACTAGCGATGCCTTAGTACGTGGTGACTTTGTATTGTCACCAAACGCACCACTCACCGTCACGCCAGGTGATACATTTGATGTGAGTGTTGGCGTATCTAACAACGTCAAAGGTTCAGGCAAAGATGCCGCAGTCACCCTTAATCTTGTCGCTTCGCCAGCCTTTGAGTTGGTGGGTTCAGCAAAACAAGTGTTAAAAATCGGTGAATTGCGTGAAGGTACTGGTCTTTATAAACTTAAAGTCAAAGAAGGCGCAGACGCTAAATTGGGCTCAGCTAGAATTGAATTTGCGGCCAATATCGGCGATAAGTCTGCGAAATTGGGCACTGAAATTAGTGTGCGTCCATCAACGCCGCACATGACCATTCTGCAAACTGGCAGCTTTAAAGGCGATACACAAGTCAACGTGAAACGCGCTATGTTTGCAGAATATCGTAAACAACAAGCCAGCGTTTCACCGTTGCCATTAGTGGCTTCTGGCGGCTTACTTGATTACTTAGCCAACTATGAACATAGCTGTACTGAGCAATTGGTCAGCCAAGTCATGCCTATCATCGTGCTTAAAAAACGCCCTGAGCTATTGGCTAGCGTTAGCACGAAAAAAGGTAACTTTGAAAACGCCTTGAGCGTACTTCGCACACGTCAAAATGCTGAAGGTGGCTTTGGTTTGTGGGATGCTAGCGTAGGTGCAGACGAGTTCGCCAGCGTTTATGCAGTACACATGATGCTAGAGGCGCGTGACCATGCGAATGTGGGTGAAGAAGTACCTGCCGACATGCTGAAAAAAGGCTTGGAGTATTTGCAAATTTTAGCCGCCAGCCCAGCAGAAAACTTGGATGCCGTGCGTGTACGCGCTTACGCAACTTATCTGCTGACTCGCGAAGGCACAGTCACCACGCCATTGCTAGCAAGCTTGCGTAGTACCTTAGATGCTAAAGCTTTAACTGACAGCAGCTTCAAAGAGTGGCGTTCAGACTTAACTGCGGCTTATCTTGCCGCTAGCTATCAGCTATTACAACAACATGCCGTAGCAAGTGACTTAATAGCTAAACCCGTTAAATTGTTAAATGCTAGCAGCCAAAAACCGATCTACGGGCATTATTACGATGACGTGGTGCGAAATGCACAAACGCTTTACTTAGTGTCACGCCACTTTCCAGAAAAGGTTAAAGATATATCAAGCGGCGCGTTAAACAACATCATGCAGCCAATATCTGAGGGGCGTTTTAACACATTGTCATCGTCTTATGCGCTGCTTGGTTTTGACGCTTATGTGAACGTTGCTGGCACAAAGGTTGTAGGGCAAATGGGCATTAGTGCAATAGACAAGCAAGGCAAAGTCACCGCGCTCAAACTGCCAGAAAATAGCATTGCACCACTGGTAAACTTCTCGCCAAACACTGCGCGCTTGAAGTTACAAGGACCAAGTGGCTTGCCGTTATTCTATGCAGTAACAGAGTCCGGTTTTGACATGAAGCCGCCAAGCACCGCCTTAAAACAAGGCATGGAAATCATCCGTGAATATACCGATGATAAAGGTGCCGCGTTAAAATCTATTACCATGGGCGACGAGATTACTGTGCACATCAAAATTCGCTCGATTGACGGCAATGTAGATGATGTGGCGATTGTAGATTTGTTGCCGGGCGGCTTCGAGCCTGTGCTACAAGCTGCGGTAAGCGAAACGGACAGTTCGATTAGCCAAGATGGCGAATACAGCGAAGAAGGTTCTGCACCAGAAACGTCAAGCTGGACAAGTCCGCTGGGCATTGGCGGGGGCTGGCAACCAAGCTATGCAGATATTCGTGAAGACCGAGTGGTGTTTTACGGCGCAGTGACCAACACGATTACGGAGTTCACTTACAAAATCAAAGCAACGAATAGCGGGCAATTTGTAGTGCCGCCTGCTTATGCGGAGTCTATGTATAACCGCTTACTGCAAGCACGCTCATTGCCTACTAACCTAACTGTAGGACGTGCTGGAAAATAAACTAAGCGCACTACTATCAATTAATTTAATGGTGTAATTTTCATAAACTTCTCTTAAGCTCGTCATTCCCGCGCAGGCGGGAATCCAGTTAGGGTTCAATATCAGTGATAGTCATGAAATACTTTAGTGGTGCTTTCTGTCTGGATTCCCGCCTACGCGGGAATGATGGTTTTGCGGATGTTTGCGGCTCTTTACTTACAAAGTTTGAACTGATAAAACCAGACTTAATAGTAGACATCAATTGAATGATATTAAACAACGGCGACTCGTAAAGTTTTGGTTAGCTTTTAAGCTAACTACTCGCATAATCAAAAAACCGTTAATCATTGTTGCACTCTTAGGTTTAGTGCTTGCGGGGCTCCGCCTGAGTCCTAAACCTTCGCTTTCAAGCTTAATCCCTCACTCCACCGCCATTTATGCAGCCGATGGCACCTTACTACGGCTCACCTTAGCCTCAGATTCACAATACCAACTATGGGTGCCGTTAAAAGACATTCACGCTAACGCAGCTGAAGCAGTTAAATTATATGAAGACCGCTATTTTGACTGGCATTTTGGCGTTAATCCTATCGCGTTGTTACGTGGCATGGCACGCACTTATTCTGGCAGTTCTCGCCAAGGCGCATCCACCATCACCATGCAGTTGGCTCGCGGCTTATACGGCATTGACTCTCGCACAGTAGGCGGCAAGCTAAAGCAAATACTAGCGGCAATTTGGTTAGAGTCACGTTACTCCAAGCACGACATTCTCGAAGCTTATGTGAATATTGCGCCCTATGGTGGCAACATTAAAGGCATCGCTACCGCTAGCCTGTTTTACTTCAACAAACCCGCAAGCCGATTAAACTTGCCCGAAATGATGACGCTGGCAGTAATTCCACAAAATCCTAACAAACGCCTAAGCATTAGTAACAAAAACGCACAATTAAATGAAGCTAGAAGCCGCTTATGGCAAGACTGGTTAGCTCAACATCCAGAAGATGCTAAATATACGGCTGACATGCGCTTGCCAGCGCAATCATTAAAAGAAGCCAAACGTTTAAGCAACCAAAACTTACCTTTTCTAGCCCCGCACTTTACTGATGCATTGCTTGCCGAGCACCGCAATCAAGCAACCATACACACGGGCTTAAATATTCACGCTCAAGCCACACTCGAACGCATGATTGCTAGCTACATTGAGAATAATAAAAACTTAGGCATCAGCAATGTCAGCGCTGTTTTGTACGATGCAAAAAACATGCAAGTCAAAGCCTTAGTAGGCTCGGCTGATTATTTTAGCGCAGTGATAGACGGGCAGGTAAATGGAACATCCGCCAAACGCTCGCCAGGCTCTACCTTAAAACCATTTATATATGGCTTGGCAATGGATCAAAGTTTGATTCACCCTGCCAGCATTTTAAAAGATGCGCCAACTAGCTTCGGTCCATACAGTCCAGAAAATTTCGACGGTCGTTTTATCGGCCCAATTAACGCAACAGATGCACTAATCCGTTCTCGCAATGTACCTGCGGTGAGTTTAGCCTCGAAACTCACTCAGCCTAGTTTGTACGACTTTTTGAAGAATGCAGGCGTAAGCAATTTAAAAAGTGAATCTCATTATGGGCTAGCCCTCGCATTAGGTGGTGGTGAGCTAACGATGGAGGAACTCGTCAGCTTATACGCCATGTTGGCCAACCACGGTCGCTTTGCCCCTTATCGCTTAACAAAACAAGATTCAGCCACTTTTCCACTATTAAGTGAAGAGTCAGCGTATATCACTCTAGATATGTTGCGGCAAAATCCTCGGCCAGACACTGGCGAACCTGACCCATACAAAACCGCTTGGAAAACTGGCACCTCTTGGGGTTTCCACGATGCATGGACGGTAGGCGTAAGCGGTAACAATGTATTAGCGGTGTGGGTGGGTAATTTCGACGGCAAACCTAATCCAGCCTTTATCGGCATCAAAACCGCAGCACCTTTATTCTTTCAGATTCTGGATAGCCTACGTCATCAGCATTTATTAAACCCAAAAACTGATATTGAGGCAATGGCACCGCGCACTTTAACCAAAGTAAAAGTTTGTACTGCAAGTGGAGACCTGCCCAATCAATACTGTAAAAATCTCAGTGAAACTTGGTTTATTCCAGGCAAATCACCCATAAAAATTAGCACGCTACATAGACCAGTTTACTTTGATAACACGACCAACCAAGTTGTCTGTGGTGCGGGGGCAAATACGCGAGAGGAAATCATTGAGTTTTGGAGCTCGGATATGTTGCGGCTATTCCGTGAAGCAGGTATGCCACGTCGAGTACCACCAGCGCTGCCAACAGGTTGTAGCAATAATATCAGCCAAGTCATCGACGATAAACCGCAAATCACTTCGCCGCTCAGAGGCGTCTCCTACACCATACGTTTAAGTAAGCCAGAAACTATCGCGCTTAAGGCCAGTCGTGGCGGTCAAGGTGCTATTTACTGGTTTGCTGACAATTCTTTTATTGCGAAAAGCGAGGCTGGTGCGGGCATCGCATGGTCACCCCAAAAAGCGGGGCATTATTTGTTACGTGCGGTAGATAATGCGGGCCAATCCGATAGCCGTGAAGTCGTTGTAGAGTTTGTGCCTTAGGCTATTATTTAGGCTCTCGCACAGAATCATAGCTTAAGATGATGAAGACATTGACTTAACTGTTCAATTTTCGGCTATGCCCATTGCCACCTTTAACTCACCTGCCGTCGTTTGATCCAAACTATCCAGCATGGCAACCAAGTTCAATGCTTCCATGTGCTTACCAGTATTCTCCGCGATTAAGCCCAAATAATAAATCGCGCTACTGTTATTGCCGTTCTTTACGAGCACTTGATTAAAATGTTGCTCAGCCCTCGCCTCATTTTTCAAACTAAACTCAGCAACAGCGCGATAAAACAAGGCTTCTGAAGTGTTCGGTTCTTTTTCATACCATGCTGAAGCAATTTTATTCAGCATCTCCCAGTTTTCAGTTTTTAAGGGCTGAACAATACGCATAAAAAACGGCCATTTATCCTCAGATTCTGCCCAAAATGGCAACTCACTCACACTGACAATACTTTGCTCAGGTTGATTGAGTAAATGCTTTACCCACTCAACAGACATATTGTAATAAAAAGCATTATGGCCAGGGCTTTTAACTGTGATGATAGCCACTAAATTACCAGACTCATCAAACACCCCGCCGCCACTATCACCTAACCTAAAAGTGTTGCTAGCTCTCACTACCACACTATCATCCATAGGGTACAAGCCTTTAACAAAGCCTGATGTCGCATTAGCACGTGGTGAAAACCCTGCGAACCCAACAGAGTAAACAGGTTGTTCGTATTTAAGATTTTGACTTGAGCCGATATTAGCTATTGGCAGATTAAGGCCTTCAACTTTTAGAATGCATAAATCATGATGCCAATCTGGCTTAAGGGCGCTTGCACTGTAGTTTTCGCCCTTTGCATTAATCGTCACAGAAACTGCGTTAGCAACCACATGGCAATTGGTCACAACTTGGTCTTTGGCGATAACAACGCCTGAGCCTAAACCGTAGCCTCCATTGGCTAATCCAACTTGAACCTTCACAACATGTTCACTAATGTCTTGCACTAACTCATCGGTTGGCATTGCCCAACTGTAAGTTGCTACACACATATAAAGTAAAGCAAACATTAACCTTGTCATGATGGACTCCAATATCAAATTGAATGTTACATAATTAAGTGAAAAACCTCGTAAAATTAAATTAACAGTACATTTAAAGCTGCATTACCTGAATTAACATTAGCAATTTACATACCAAGTGACTGATTACTATATGTAATAAAGTGTAATTTTATAGGTAGATTGCGCATTTAATCCTTGAATAAAGCGCATTTTTCTATCAGATTTTACGGTTTTATAAAACCATTTACATCTTCGTTATTGGCCGCAGGGAGCATGGGATAAGGATGAAAGCTAGCTAGATTAAATAAATTTTAATCTAATCTTTTAATTGATTAAATTTGCTTGTAATTCAAAGTGATTTTGCAATAGTTGCCTTAAACGACACTTCTGAAATGACTAAATTAGTCTTTAACTATCACTTAAATAAGCACATTGCACAATATGAGTGCAATGCATGCCTTACTAACCACCAAATTTTAGAATCTGCTCTAACAAGCCAGGAAAGCGACTATTGATATCCTCAATACGCAAGACATTGCGATTTTCCACACCAACTTTACCTGTGTGGATAATGCCAGCTTCGCGCAAGATGCGAAAGTGATGAGATAGCGTAGATTTTGCCATATTGGGGCAAGGTGCAGCCTCAGAACAAGACATACAGCCATCTCTTTGAAGCATGCTACTAACAATACGCAGGCGCATTGGATCTGCAAGTGCACCAAGCAACCCTGCCAAAGTAATATCTTGTGTAGATGGATGAACAAATTGAACCATAGAAAAAATTATACAGTAAGTGTTGACATGGTTCAATAGTTCATTAATAATGAACTATTGAACTAATATTAGTTATTCACGAAAAACTAAATTCAACAATAGAGCAATTACACATTCAAACTTTAAATACACATGAAATGGAGATTATTATGTCTAAAAAACTTGCAGGTAAAATCGCACTAGTGACTGGTGCATCGAAAGGAATTGGCGCCGCAATAGCACTACGTTTGGCAGATGAAGGAGCGCTAGTTGCCGTAAACTATAACAGCAGCAAAGAAGGTGCTGACCGTGTGGTGACTGAGATTATTAGCAAAGGCGGTAAAGCAATTGCCGTGTATGGCAATCTTTCAAAACCAGAAGAAATTAAAAGTATTGTCGATGAAACCAAATCCTCCCTAGGTGCGATTGATATTCTTGTAAATAACGCGGGCATTTATGAGTTCAGTCCGCTTGATGCTATTACACCAGAGCATTTCCACAAACAATTTAATCTAAACGTATTAGGTTTGTTGCTAGTGACACAAGAAGCGGTACGTTCTTTTAGTGAAAAAGGCGGTAGTATTGTAAACGTTAGCTCTGGTGTATCAACGATTGCACCACCTAACAGCGCCGTCTATACAGCAACCAAAGGTGCAGTAGATGCTTTAACAATGGTGCTATCCAAAGAGTTAGCGGGGCGAAATATCCGCGTAAATGCAGTGAACCCAGGCATGATTGCAACCGAAGGCGTAGTGACCGCAGGCTTTCATGAAGGTGATATGCGCACTTGGATAGAGTCAGTTACGCCTATGGGGCGCATTGGCACGGTAGATGAGATTGCCTCTGTAGTGACTTTTCTAGCATCCAGTGACGCGGCATATGTAACAGGTGAAACATTACATATTACGGGCGGCTTACGCTAAACTTCAAAGAGCTGCTCTGTATTCACCTAACCAATAAATAATAAGCTATAAAATAAAAAGGGCGCTAATTGCGCCCTTTTACATGACTAAACTATTACAGCAGGCTTGTTAAATGTTGACCTAATGTTTGTGTATTCACAAAAGTCATGCCATACATTGCAGTCAAGCCTTTACACTGCTCATTATCTAGGTCTACAACACAAAGAATAAAGTATCTTTGGTCTATTGCCAAACGCTTACGCAAAGCCACATACTTATCTAAGTCTTGGCGAAAATCGCCAGTCTTGCACTCAATATAAAGTGGCTGATTGTTGTTAATCAAAAAGAAAACATCAAGCTCTCTATTTTCGTTTGATGGAAAAGCAAGCGTCATATTTCGAGCACAAGAAAATTTGATATTACGTTCTTTACATATTCTTAAGCCAACCATCAATGCAAACCACTCAAGCCAATCACCCGCAAAGAAACGCCTGACACTAGGCGCATTTTGTAGGACAACACGGATATTTTTCTCTTTTTTATTACTGATGCAACGAGCAATAAGTGAGTGATCATACAGCTGCTGAACAAACACCTCAATGGCTTTAACATCTTCTTTAGATTTTTTATCAAGATGGATTAGGTTGCTGGTGTACTCTTTTTGTTGAGCGTAGCGAATCTGCTCGCACACCACTCCAAGTAGTTCGTAATCAGTACCAATAGCTACAGCGGCTTCGTCAAAATAGCCTGTAGTATCAACTGCATTAATGCTGGCGGTAGCAATGATATTTTTTGATTTAAACCACTGAATAATAGGGGCGTGTTGCGCATCAGAACTTAAAGAATCCGAATTATGAATGTCGAAACTATCGTCACTCTTTTTTAACTGATTTTGATGGGGTGTTGAAGAATCTGGAGTAAGCGCATTAAACTCTTTGCGTAATGCAAAGTACATCTCAGAAAGTTTGTTGACGAAATATGCAGTGTCATAAACTGCTGCACTAGCTCCACATTGACAAACTATCGTTGTAGCTACGAGCTCTCGCTCATGTTCTGTAACATTGCCACATTTATTACATCGAGAGATTGCCATATAGGTTTAACTTAAAATCAAAAAATGATTCTAGCACTAATCTTTACCACTGTGACTTTGTAGGTATTAATCACTAAGTTGACGTTCACCAACCCTACAAAAGTAGGATTGGTGAAGTAAATTAGACTATAGCAACAACCTTCTTACATCACTTAACATCATGCGCATATGACTCGTAAAGCGTGCACCATCAGCACCATCAACCACTCGGTGGTCATAAGACAGTGACATAGGCAACATCAAGCGTGGCTCGAATGCTTTGGTTTTAGGATCATACACAGGCTGCATACTAGAGCGTGAAACGCCTAAAATCGCCACTTCTGGGCAGTTGATAATAGGCGTGAACATCGTACCGCCAATACCACCTAAGCTAGAAATGGTGAAACAACCTCCTTGCATTTCTTCAACTTTCAGCTTGCGCTCACGCGCTTTGGTTGAAAGCTCACCTAAATCGCGAGCAATATCGAGCACGTCTTTTTGCTGTACATCTTTAACTACTGGTACGACCAAACCATCTGGCGTGTCACAGGCGAAGCCGATGTTGTAGTAGTTTTTTAAGATCAAGCTATCGCCATCAGGTGAAAGTGATGAGTTAAAATTTGGATATGCTTTAAGTGCGTTCACAGAGGCTTTAATCAAAAATGCCAACATGGTGAGTTTAACACCGCGTTTTTCTGCATCAGCTTGCATCGACTTTCTAAAGTCTTCCAAGTCGGTAATATCAGCTTCATCAAACTGCGTGACATGCGGAGCCGTTACCCAGTTACGGTGTAAGTTAGCACCTGACAATTTTTTAATGCGTGAGAGTGGTTTATTCTCGATTGCACCAAACTGGCTAAAATCAATCACTGGCATAGGTAAAGTAGAGAAACCACTTACGCCTGCACCCATATTTTCTGTACGCGGTTTAGCCAGTTCACCTTTTACAAACGCTTGCACATCAGCTTGAACAATACGACTCTTAGGCGCACTTCCTTTTACAAAAGCTAAATTAACCCCTAACTCACGTGCAAATTTACGTACTGAAGGGCTTGCATGCGATAACTTGCCCGCATCAACAACTGCACTTGCAGCCACTGGCACAGGTTGTTGAGCTGGTGCAATCGTTTTTGGCGGCTCTGGCGCTGGGCGGCTAGGTTCAGGAATTGCCACTGCAACAGCCACTGGTTTTTCTGCGGCGGGCTGCGGTGCGGCAGCTTTCACAGCGTCTACTGGCGCAGAAGCTGAGTCATCCACATCCATCGTTAAGATTAAACCACCTTGAGCAGCTTTATCGCCGACTTTCATTTTTAACTCTTTTACCACACCAGCAAAAGGTGATGGAATATCCATAGAAGCTTTGTCAGATTCCACCGTCATGAGTGAATCTTCTTTAGCTACGGTGTCGCCCACTTTTACTAATATTTCAATAACATCAACACTGTCAAAATTGCCGATGTCGGGGACAAGTATGTCTTGAATTGCCATGTCTGCGTGTCCTTAAACTGTCGTTGGGTTAGGCTTGTTAGCGTCTAACTTGTATTTTTTAATTGCTTCAGTTGCTTTGCTTGCTGGCAATTTACCATCGTCTGCCAAAGCTTTAAGCGCAGCCAATACTACGTAATGTCTATCAACTTCAAAGAAGCTACGTAATGCTTCACGGCTATCTGAACGACCGTAACCATCAGTACCCAAAGATACAAAGCGCTTCGGTACAAAGTTCTGGATTTGGTCTGCAAATGAGCGCATATAATCTGTAGAAGCAATCACAGGACCTTCTGCTTTTTCTAAGCACTGAGCCACATAGCTAAGTCTAGGTTTAGCTTCTGGATTCAACAAGTTTTGACGTTCTGCATCAATGCCTTCACGGCGTAACTCGGTAAAGCTAGTTACACTCCAAACGTCAGCGGATACGCCCCAGTCTTTTTCTAACAACTCACCCGCAGCAATCACTTCACGCAAAATCACGCCAGAACCCATCAACTGTACTTTCAGGCCTTTCGCTTTTGATTTGCTAAAGCTATACATACCTTTCAGAATACCCTCAGCAGAGTCTTTAGGCATTTCTGGATGCGTGTAGTTTTCATTCATCAAGGTAATGTAGTAATACACATCTTCTTGGTTTTGCACCATGCGGCGCAAACCTTCTTGAATAATCACAGCAAGTTCATAAGCAAATGTTGGGTCATAAGATACACAATTTGGAATCGTTGCAGACATTAAATGGCTATGGCCATCTTCATGCTGTAGGCCTTCGCCATTCAATGTTGTACGACCTGCAGTAGCCCCTAACAAGAAACCACGCGCACGACTATCGCCAGCAGCCCATGCAAAGTCACCAATACGTTGGAAACCAAACATTGAGTAGTAAATGTAGAATGGTATCATTTGCGTGCCTGTGACGCTGTATGAGGTTGCAGCAGCTAACCAGCTGGCAAATGAGCCAGCTTCGTTAATGCCTTCTTCTAAAATCTGACCAGTTTTTGACTCTTTATAGTACATCACTTGATCAGAATCTTGTGGCTCGTACAACTGGCCAACAGAAGAGTAAATACCTAACTGGCGGAACATACCTTCCATACCGAAAGTACGCGCTTCATCTGGCACGATAGGCACGACAAACTTGCCAATTTCTTTATCTCGCACCAAGGTTGAAAGAATACGCACGAATGCCATCGTCGTTGAAATTTCACGCTCGCCAGTTGCAACTAACATATTCTCAAATGCTGAAAGCTCAGGCACTTTCAGTTCATTACCTCTGCGACGACGCTGTGGTACAAAACCACCCATCGCATTACGACGCTCAGCCAAGTATTTCATCTCAGGGCTATCATCGGCTGGTTTGTAGAATGATAGATTTTCAACTTGCTCGTCAGTTAATGCTAAATCAAAGCGGTCACGGAATTTTTTAAGTGACTCAATATCCATGCTTTTTTGTTGGTGCGTCGTATTTTGACCTTCACCAGCATCGCCCATGCCGTAACCCTTAACAGTTTTGGCTAAAATTACAGTCGGCTGACCTTTATGGTTTACTGCTGAATGATAAGCCGCATACACTTTGTGAGGATCGTGACCACCACGGTTTAAGCGCCAAATATCAGCATCGGACATGGCCGCGACCATTTCTTTTAGCTCAGGATATTTGCCAAAGAAGTGTTCACGTGTATACGCGCCACCCTTTTGTTTAAAGTTCTGATATTCACCATCCACGCACTCTTCCATGCGCTTTTTGAGCAAACCATCTTTATCCATAGCAAGTAGTGGATCCCAATATGACCCCCACACCACTTTAAGTGCATTCCAACCCGCACCGCGGAAGTTGGATTCAAGCTCTTGAATGATTTTGCCATTACCGCGCACAGGACCATCGAGGCGCTGCAAGTTACAGTTAATCACAAAAATTAGGTTATCTAAACCCTCTCGCGCAGCCAATGAAATTGCACCTTGTGATTCAGGCTCATCCATTTCGCCATCGCCACAAAACACCCAAACTTTACGATCGCTAGTATCCGCAATACCACGGTTATGCATATATTTCAAAAAACGCGCTTGATAAATCCCCGCCAAAGGGCCTAAACCCATAGACACAGTCGGAAACTGCCAGAAATCTGGCATCAACCAAGGATGTGGGTAGCTAGATAGACCATTACCGCCCGTTTCTTGGCGGAAATTATCCATTTGCTCTTCAGTAAAGCGGCCTTCTAAGAAAGCTCGCGCGTATACACCTGGTGAAGAGTGGCCTTGAAAGTAGATGCAGTCGCCTCCAAAGTTTTCATTTGGTGCACGGAAAAAATAGTTAAAGCCAGTATCATACAAAGTAGCAGCAGACTGAAAGCTGGCAATGTGTCCACCTACACCTGGTGACTTTTCGTTGGCGCGCAATACAGTCATAATAGAGTTCCAGCGAACCAGTGCACGTACGCGGCGCTCCATTTCTGGGTCACCTGGCAATTTAGACTGTAAATGCGTTGGAATAGTGTTGACGTAAGCGGTAGTTGCTTTATAAGGCAAATTACTGCCTGAACGACGTGCTTTATCAATCATTGCTTCAAGTAAAAAGTGCGCGCGTTCTGTACCTTCGTTTTCAATGACGGCAGTGAGTGCATCTAACCACTCCTGTGTTTCTAGCGGGTCAGTTTCAGTTAAGCCGTTGTCTTGAATACTAGCGTTTTGATTCGTTGCCATGCGTGAGATTTCTCCGTGTTGTGGTTGCTGCGCGTATAATTTATAGAAAATAAATATACAAAACGTTACTGCAACTAAACGTGATTAGGTTGTTCCATTCGTTTAGAATATTCTAAACGATGAACTTACTTTAAAAAATTAATTTTGAAGCTATAGTGTGTCTTTTTTAGGCTTTTTGGTCAAGTTAAACCGTGCTGAACAGCCCATGAAATATTGACATTAGCTACGATTGTCTTACATATCATATAAGAGTTCGAGGGAAATAAATGTCGTTAAAATTAACTCAATTTTCAGAAATTGGTAGTGAAAATACACTAACTTCGTATAAGCACATGCTTTTTGTTCTAACTGAAAATGAAGAAGCCAATATTCCTTACAGTGAGATATTACGCACAAAACTAAAACGCACCCACAGTGAATACAAAGATTTATATAAAACACCATTAACAACAGACTTACCTAATGCTGGTATCGCAAGCTTTGTAGTCTTAGAAGGAAAATTGAATGCGTTTCAACGGCATACACTCCTTCGTAAAGCATTAGCACCATTATTAGATGAACAACCTTCAGAACTGGCCATTTTTGTATTTGGTGACGTGGCCACACGTGAGTTAAATGCGTGCGCAGCTTACTACGTAGCAACAGTTAATGCCGCAAAACTTCCCAGTTGCAAAAAAGAAGATAAATTTAAGGCTTTAGAAAATATCATCATACACGGCTACAGAGCGCAGCATGATTACGCTTACGTAAATGCTCGTGTAGCAGGCAACACGCTATGCCGCCAACTCAGCATTACGCCGCCCAATGAACTTACTCCTACAATTTATCGAGATAGAATAACGGTATTAGCTAAAGAGTACGGCTGGAAGCATCAAGAGTTTGATATGGCCAAACTTAAAGCAATGGGCGCAGGTGCGTTCTACTCTGTTGGCCAAGGTAGCAACCCGCAAGATGCCGCTATTGTGCATTTAACATATGAGCCGAAAGATGCTCAAAAGAATATTGCTCTCGTAGGAAAAGGCATCTGTTTTGACACAGGTGGGCACAATCTAAAACCAGCAAAATATATGCAGGGCATGCATGAAGACATGAATGGCAGCGCTGTAGCCTTAGGTATTTTACTTGCCGCAACACTACAGCAATTACCCGTGAGACTTGATTGCTGGCTTGCTATCGCACAAAACCATATTGGCCCTCTGTCTTACAAGCAAAATGATGTGGTAACCGCACTTAACGGCATGACAATAGAAATCGTTCATACTGATGCTGAAGGCCGCATGGTATTAGCTGACACCTTAACATTAGCGAGCCGCACTAATGAGCATGGTCAGTTACCAGATGCTATTATTGATTTCGCTACGCTCACAGGCACTATGATATCTGCACTCGGCACACGGATGAGCGGCGTAATTGCCAATCATGCTGAGTTGGCAAACAAGGCTGTGCATGCTGGCAATGAAACTGGCGAGCGTATTGTTGCTTTTCCTTATGATGACGATTATGAAAGTGATTTAGATAGTGATATTGCAGACATTATGCAATGCACAATCGATGGCGATGCAGACCACATTCATGCCGCACGCTTTTTAGGAAAATTTGTAGAAAATGATGTGGCTTGGCTGCATACTGATTTATCCTCAGCGAATAATGAAGGAGGGCTAGGCGCAGTAAGTAGCGACACAAGTGGCTTTGGAGTTGGTTTTGGCTTAGCTCTAATTAAAAGCTTAATGAACGACAATTAAACTTACCATATGATATGGTTTACAGAGCGGCAAGCTTATCCCCATACGCGACTATTGCTTTAGTTAGCTTATTTTAGAGTTATATCCATTAACTTATTATTTCTAGAAAGTTTACAAAATGCAAAGCACGCATGACAACCTATCTTGGTTAGCACTATTTCCAGAACTTAATAACTTAGAATCACCCGCCAAAGATTTACTTACAAAGTATGTGCGTATAGTCGAAGCGCCGATCGGAACTATTGGCTATCGTGAAGGTACGCCTTGTGGTGCTTATGTCATGCGCCTAGAAGGTCAATCTCGCGTATATAAGATGTCAACTAATGGGCGTGAAATATTGCTGTACAGAGTAGTTGCAGGTGAAACCTGTGTCATCACCACGACCTGCTTATTAGGTAATAGTGATTATCCTGCCTCAACCATAGTCGAAGAAGCGATTCGCGATGCGCTAATTCCAGCAGCAGCATTTCATCAACTAATGATAGATTCTGCAGTTTTCAGAAAATTTGTTATGACAAACTATGGCGCGTTAATAAGCGACCTCATTGTGCTACTAGATGAAGTTGCATTTCACAGCCTAGATGCAAGATTGGCAAAAGTGCTATTAGATGCCAAATCATCGCAAATAACACGCACGCATCAACAAATTGCTGATGAACTTGGTACAGCGCGGGAGGTTGTAAGCCGACAATTAAAGCGACTCGAGCAAAAAGGAGCCGTATCATTGGGTCGAGGCCAAGTAGAAATTATTGAGCGTAGCACATTAGAAAAGTTAGCAAACTCTTAGCATAGTTACCCTGCCCTCCCCAAGAGGGCATTATTTTGGTTTGAGTAAGCCTGACACTGTCTATCTTGTACTTGAAGAAG
>NZ_JAQSDC010000037.1 GCF_029945705.1 Methylotenera sp. | reverse complement strand
TATAAAAGTTTTCTAAAGCGCGATAGTTTTAAATTCAAACGCGGCGGTAAATACATTATTACCCATACGATTAATAATTTACCGATTAACTGTCCGACGATTTATACAGATACAGTAATTATACCACCAGTTTTAGATGTAGAATTAGCATTTGGTCGCGATACCTTTGTGTGCGCTGGTGATAGCTTAGTTATTAAACCTATCATCGCCTATGGTGTGCCTAGTTTTAAATACCGTTGGGAAAGTCCAATAGGGACCTTTAAAACCAAAGATACACTCAACCGATTTGCAATTAAACCCACCTTTAATACCACTATTTTATTAAAATTAACGGATAAAAATAAATGTGTTGATACCGATACCATCAAAGTAAAATACCAACCCTTACCAAAAGTAAATATTGGTCCAGATAAGCGGATATGTACCTATCAGAACATTACCTTAGATGCTCAAAACGCAGATACCTTGCGCTATTATTGGCAGCCCGATGGCGATAGCACCCGCTTAAAAACAATTAACATCGCCGGCCAATACATTGCCAAAGTGATAGACATACTGGGCTGTTATGCCAGAGATACCATGAACTTGGCTGTGAATGATACCGTTGTAGCCATTGCCAAACCAGACCGCGAGATATGTATCTTAGATACCTTGAAAGTAAAAGCTGCAAGACGACCACTAGGCTATACCCGCCAATTTGTGTGGACAGATTTGAATACTGGTATTGTCATGGCTAACGATAGTTCATTCAAAACAAAAATCATACAACAAGCGGCTCGCAAATACGACCTATACTTGCGCGTAACACAAGGTGGAGTAGTTTGCGAAGACCGCGACACCTTATTAATAGATGTAAATCCGCTTCCAACCTTCAGTTTTGCAGGGCTTCCCCCAAGGTGCTTTACCGATGGTGCAATTAATTTAACCCAAAAACAAGTCGCCATAGCCAAGGATCAGTCTGGCGCTAAGTTTACAGATATTCGCTACTACCAGAAATTTAAGAAACCAAGTTGGGTAACCGGCGGACCGGTAGGCAGTTCACCCTTCATATACAATTACCCATTGTTTATAAAGAATGAACAAGTGCCTCAAGCAGGCTTAAGAGATACAATCTGCTACGACTTTAGAGACTTTAAAGGTTGTTATAATTCAGAATGTAAACCCATCCGATTGAACCCAAATCCATTGGTGCATATTAAGAATGGTATCTTCTGCCAAAGAGCAGGAGAAATAGACTTAGAAAAACAAGTAGATACCCCATTTGTAAAAGTAGGCGGTATTCAAAGCTACCGTGTCATATCCGTACCCCCTTCATCAGGCGTAGATCCAGCAGCCTTGATAAGAGAAGATAATACCTATATCCCAAGTAAATACTACATGGATCCAGGACTCGAAGGCGAAAACAATAAGACAGGTGATTACTTGGTAGAATATTGTTTCAAGAATCCAAGTACCAGCTGTCAGAAATGCGATACCGCCACCATCACAGTGGTTCGCTTACCAGAGATTCAGTTCGACCCAATTCCAAGTCAGTGTATCAATTACCCATTGTTGGCCTTAGATAGTTTTGTAATAGAGAAAAACAGTGGCAAGCGTTTCCCAGATGGCTATTGGCAGTGTATTGCCTTTGGAGGATCGAGAGACAAAAGCGTGCCAGCAGTTAACAATGCACTTAACAATGCAATCAAATCACAGCAAAAGAAGTTTGACCCAAGCACAGGCCCAGGTCAGTACCAACTGAGATTCACAGATGTTTCAAGTGGCTGTTTGGTAACAGATAGCACAGATGTGAATGTGAATGGTTTACCACAAATAAAATTGGCACGACCAGATACCGTTTGTTCCACTTCAGGCATCTTCCAATTAAAAAGTAATTACCCCGATAATGATGCAAACAGTTCATGGTATGGTTCATTTGTAACAGGTTCTACCTTCGATCCAAGTAAAGGACCCGCAATTCAACAATACGAAGGACCTTACAAGTTGGTATATAAATACACGAATCCATTAACCAAATGTTCCGATACTGGCTTTACCTTTAAAACAATTCAGACACAGCCAGAGATAACCATTACCAATGTTGATCCTTATACACTGTGCGAGAACGATACGTTTGTATTGCAATCTACCAGTAAGTTTGTAACCAAAGGCATCTTGTGGAGCACCAGTGGCGATGGAAACTTTATCAAAGGCACCACCCTTCCGAATACAGAATACTACCAAGGTAACCAAGATACAGTATTAGGTGAGGCCATCTTAACAGTTACAAGCAACAAAGAGGGTGTATGTCCACAGGTAAGTGATGACTTAAGAATAGTATTAGAACCTTATCCAGTATTCACTATGCCCGTACACTTTATACAGTGCGAGCCAGGCTTAATCGACTTTAACAGTTGGGTATCTCAGCCAAGTGATGCTTCGAAATTGCGCTACGATTGGTATTATGGCAATGGCGATAGTATTTTGAATAGCACCAATGGGGCGCCACAAGGGATTAAATATCCAATTTCAAAACAAGGTTGGTACGATGTAAAATTAACCGTTCACAACCAATGGGGCGCTTTGCCAACTGAGTCATGCAGCATAACCAAAGATTCATTGGGTTATGTAAGAATCATACCGACACCTAAGGCAGCCTTTTCAAGCGATCCAGGCTTCTTTACAACCGTTGCCTTCCCTAAATTTAAGTTCTTTAACAATTCAAAAGTAACTTGGGGTACGATGACCCATGAGTGGTATTTTGATTATTTGAACAATGT
>NZ_JAQSDC010000036.1 GCF_029945705.1 Methylotenera sp. | reverse complement strand
AAAGTATCAGCAAAAAACCTTAGCAAGTGTGGCAGTTTGTTAGACCATTACAACAACAATTTTATGAGGTTGAAAACGAGGTATTTATAAGCGATTATTTATCTAAAGTAAAAACTGTTATTGATTGTAGCCACTACTACAGTTGCTTAATGGGAATGGATAAAACACACATGTATCCTGAAGAAATAATGAGCCACATAAGTAGTTTGTTAAAAATGGAGTCAATTGATGCATTTGAAAATTTGGAAATAACAAAAAAACGATTGTTTGCATTGAAACTTGATAAAGAGCTACCTACAAAAGCTGATAATCCAAACAAAATAACTAAAATTTAATAGTATTTATGACATAATCTAGTGGTAGCAAATTTGGTAGCATTTTTTGCTATTAAATTTTTAATCACTCGCTAACAGGCTTAAATACTGGTGCGGTTCACAGAGTGGCGGAGAGGTTTTTGGTAGCAGTCCCGTCCGCTCCGCCAATTAAAAAGCCCTATAAGCTAAATGCTTATAGGGCTTTTTGCTTTTCCGAAGGGGTTACTTTAAACGCATTTTATCGAGCATTTGTAATAACCCTCTCACCCCATTACTTTTTAGCCGGTAATTTAGCTGGTGTACCTGTACTACCCGTGCCACCCGTTTTTGAAGGAGCAACAGCAGTTTTTTCTGGATGAACAACTTTAACACCAAGGTCTGAGCGCATATGTGCAGAAGTAACAGCGCCAGTGTCAGTTGGGCAGCCACCCATCACGGTATTACATTGATAAGCAAATGCCGTTTGTGAAGAAAGTGCTAGCGCTAAAACAATCATGTTAAATTTCATAATAAACTCCATATTCAAAAAATTTATAGGTGATAAGTCAGAATAAGTGGATTGTTTCATATTTTTTTAATTTTGGTTGTCATTATTTGTAAGAGATTGTTTCATTTTGTATCTACTTATTCCCTCTTAACTAGCTGATCTTGCTTTGTATTTTGCCATTTAAAACTGATTCTGAGCATGTCATGTGACTTGCATTGAGCTGTGCTAATCTGCACACCACCGCCTAGTTTTTCAGCGTACTATTACTCAGGTTGATATTTTTCAGCAGTGTTCGTTTAAGGTAAAAATGCACGCACGCTATAAACACAAAAAACCGTTTTTGCATCGCAGCCGTGAGTTTTTAGAAGCACCCATTCATGCGGTAGCACATCATAAACGTGGCATTGCCTTGCAGTTTGCACGTTTTCGCGCGGTGGGTTTAGGCGCATTCTCTGCGTTTCTTGCGGTGCTTGGTCCAGGCTTGCTTGCGGGTCTTTCAGACGACGACCCCGCTGGCATTACTACCTATTCGGTACTTGGCGCAGACCACGGTTATCGACTGCTTTGGATTATTCCTGCTTCAACTATTTTGCTTATCCAGTTTCATATGATGGCGGTGCGCATAGGCGCAGCGACTGGTAAAGGTTTTGTTGGCATTATTCGTGAGCGCTGGGGGCACGGCTGTGGATACTTCGCAGTGATAGGTTTGTTATTTGCAAACTTTGGCACGATATGCGCGGAGTACGCAGGTATTTCTGCCGCAGGTTCTTTGGTTAATATTCCGTCATGGATTAGTGCGCCGATTGCGGGTGTGCTGATTTCCCTGATTGTGGTGTTGGGTTCATTTCATAAGGTGGAGCGTATTCTGCTGATTGTGTCTTCAACCTTAGCGCTTTATATTATTGATGGCATTCTCGCTAAGCCAGATTGGTCGCAAGTTTGGCAAAACTCCATCGTGCCGCATATGCCGACTAACTCTATTGGGTGGATAGCCCTTGCTGCCACGCTGGGCACGACACTTGCACCTTGGGGATTGGCGTTTATTCAATCTTATGCGGTGGATAAGAAAATTACTGTGGCTAATCTACGTTGGGAGAGAGTCGACGTGTTAATCGGCTCAGTATTAACAGGTGTGATTGGTCTTGCCATTGCCGTAGCCTGCGCTGCAACACTTAATCGTGCTGGCGTACATATTAATGATGCAAAAGATGCTGCACTTGCCTTAAAGCCGCTTGCTGGCTCTTTTGCAACGGTGTTATTTGGTGCGGGTTTATTAGGCGCATCCTTATTAGCTGCCGCGATTGTTCCTTTGGCAACCGCGTATTCGATTGCAGAAGGCATAGGCGCACCTGCTTCGCTGGATTTAGATTCAAAACACTTTCAATTATTTTATGCGGCTTTTGTCGGCTTAACGGTGGCCGCGGTCAGCGTGGTTTCGTTGCCCAAGCTGCCATTGATTCCACTTATTTATACCAGCCAAGTAGTTAATGCTGTGATGTTGCCATTGCATGTTGTGGCGCTTTACTTATTGGCGAGTGACGCTAAGGTGATGGGGGCCGCCCGTATTGGTCTAAAAGCACGCATCGCCAGTTGGGTTAGCATTGCCTTAATTATCGCGTGTATTACAGCTTTAGTGGTGAGCTGGATTAGATCTTAATGTACGTGCTGAGGTGGGCAGAAGTAAGCCCACCTTGATTTTGTAGAGTCTTTAATTACTCGAGTATTTATGTTCTTGGGCCAAGAAAGTCTGGTTTACCTAGCTCTACACCGTTATGACGCAAGATGTTGTAAGCCGTAGTCACGTGAAAATACACGTTTGGATTGACCCATTTCAGCAGGTAATCTTGCCCTGTAAATTTCAAATCTACTTTACGCACGGTAATTGTCACTTCGCGAGATTCGCTGCCTTCTAGTTGCGCAGGTTTTACTGTATCCATAAACGCAATGGTTTTGGCGATGCGTGCGTGTAGGTCTGCAAAAGTGGTTTCGTTGTCTTCGTACTTAGGTATTTCAAGCACAGCCAGCCTTGCCGCCGCGCCTTTGCTCATATCTGTGGCGATTTGTACTTGGCGAATGAGCGGATACATATCAGGAAAAAGTCGTGCATTGAGAAAAACAGCATGCTCTATTTTTTTAGCATCTGCGTGCTCTTCACCAATCTTTAGAATAGTCGCTAGATTGCTTAAGGCGCGTTTCAAAGGTGGAATAGCCATTTTATACATGTTGAGCATATTGATTTCCTAATGATTGGTGATTGAATTAGGTGTAAATCATACGCTTAACGTTGCTAAATTTTTATTATTTTTTGATTTAAATCAGAGCGCCAAAATCGGTGTTAGGAGCGTTTATTTTTATTGTCTAGCGGTTGAACTTGATCAAAAATAATCTACCTAATTTTACGCATCAGTCTATGATGAAGCCACGTTTAACGTTAGGAGAAATATCATGGCTAAAGGTCAAATTAAAAGCAATAAAGAAACCAAAAAACCCAAGAAGAGCAAAGATGTTGTAGTGCCTTCAGGTTCTGTTATCCCAACAAAATCTAGCACACTCAAAAAGTAGCGTCATTTTCTTACCTGTAGATTAAGTGCAGATGTTAACCCTTAGTCTGCAGGTACAGCGCTAACAAAAGCAATTTTAACCTAGACTTTCGTGCGCCTCTTGAAAAGTCACTTCTTCAACATGATAGTAGTGATCTTCATACCAAACAGTCCAATCTTCTGCACTGTGTAAGGCTGTATCACGTTGTGAGTGCTCACTCACTAAGTTGTTTTCTTCATCGACCACTTGATAAATAATCATTTTACACCTCGCATATAAGCTACATCTAGAGAATTCCTATTTTGATCATTTGCATATTGTTACTATTACATCGGCAAGCTTGAGCACAACTTTAGTGTTCATGGATGCTTAAGTAGGTAAGTGAACAATATCAAATAACTGCTGTAATCAATTCAAAGAAAACGGGCCGATTATTCGTTCAATTTAAGGGTGTAAAAAAGCCCGCTATGCATGGTGAATGCGTAGCGGGCTTTTAGCGCGAAACTACAGCTAAGTTAATCTAAATTTACTTTTACTTTTTCACTGAAGGTGGCCCTTTAAAGCGTTTCTTTTCACCAAATACGAACCAGAATATTGCCATTACAAGCAACATTGCAATTGTTAAGTAGAACACTTTTTGGTTAGGCGCTTGCATACCCACATAGGCTAGTAGTGAGCCACCTAATACGGCAAGCACTCCAATCGGTTTTGAGAGTCCACCAAGGCTGAATGGACCTTTGTGATTCCAAGTTTTGCCTTCAGCCAATAAGCCAGCCGCGGTAGGCATTACATAAGAAATATACAAGAATACCGCTGAGCCTGTAGCCAATACAAGGAATGCATCACCATACAAAGTAGCTGCAATTGCTAAAATGGCAGATGTCCAAGTAGCGTTGACTGGCGTTTTTGATATGCCATGCACTTTGCGTAATGCACTTGAGAAAGGCAAACCACCATCACGAGAGAAAGCAAACATCATGCGTGAGCAAGAAGTGAGACAAGCCAAGCCACAAAGAAAGTTAGATACAAAAATACCAATAGACAAGACGATGCGCACAGGGTCTGGCAATTGATGCAGTAATGCATCAAAGAAGGTATAACCTTGTTTTACACCCTCGGCTAGGTCTGGCATGACCAATACAAAAGTACACACCATAATAAAACCAAAAATTGCAGAGTAAATAACTGCCTTAATGATGCCTTTTGGCACATTGTTTGCGGCATCACGTGTTTCTTCTGAAGTATGTGCAGATGCATCAAAGCCAGTAATGGTATAGGTTACAAACAATAGGCCACTTAAAAATGGTAATAAAAAGCCCTCCTGTGTTGGCCATACACTACCTTCTTTTCCAGTAAAGTTGGTGAAAGTAAATAGCTTGGAGAAATCAATTGGAGTAGTCGTAAATACCAACAAAGAAATCACAAGCGCAGTTGCAACAGTAAAAATTAAATAGCCAGAAATGTCGGTCAGTTTGGTGGTGAGTTTAGGAAAGCTTGCATTTAAAATTGCTTGAATAACGGTGATGACTGCAATAAATCCAATTTGAAAGGCTTGGCCCATGCTTTCAGGTGCAATACCTAGCATTGGCGCAATAAGGGTTTTGAAGAAAGGGTCATAAACACCAAAGTTAACTGAAGCCACCACAAATATCAGGCCGAGTAAGTTAAACCAAGCAGTCACCCAGCCGTAGCCTTTACCGCCTAAAATCGAACCCCAATGATACAAGCCGCCAGCAGTGGGGTAGCTCGAAGCAATTTGTGCCATCGCTAAAGCTACAATTAGAGCAAACAAACCACCTACAGGCCAACCAACACCAAGTGCAAACCCACCACCAGCGCCAAGACCTTGGTTAAATGCACTGATGCCGCCTGCCAAAATACAGATAATTGAAAAGGAAATTGCAAAATTAGAGAATCCACCCATATGACGGTGCAGCTCTTGTTCATAGCCCATTTTTTTTAGTTCTGCGGCATCTTGCTCTGCTGCCGAGCTTGCATGTATCGTTTCACTCATTTTCTTACCCCCTAGATTTTAGTAAAAAAGCTTAAATTTGAAGCGTTTAAGATTAAGTCTAATTGATGCTGCTAAATACTAACTTTTAGTTATTAATAAAACAGAAGAGCTGGTGTAGATGTGTCAATGTAAAATAATGTTGCATTTCTAGTATAGATTTAAAATGGCGCAATGCAAGTACCAGTTTTTAATAACTATTAAGTACCATTTAATGTCGTTAAAATTATTTGATTAAGTGTGTTTATCCAGCACATGCTGACCAAAATTAAGCTTGCGGTATTCTTGCGGACCTCTCGGCTGAAACCTACGCAGGACGACTGGTTAACAAATGTGTTTGGCACAAGTAGCGCTGAAGCTAGTCACTTAATGGTTGGCGATTTTCGTAATTGGTTGCTCTCAGTTAAAAGCAACGGAACTTACTCTGCTTTACCAGATGCATTTGCAATGAGTGTCCTGAGTGTCAATCGCCTAGCCTTATCGGTTTCATCCATTTGTGTAGGATTTTCTTGAGCAGAATCTTCTGTTAAAAGCGTCAGTACCTTTTCTGCAGCGCTATATTTTTTAAGTTGTGCGAGTTTTTCAGCAAGGTTAAGCACAGTGTCTTGATCATTTAGCCGTTTAATTTGACCATTTAAAGTGATTGCCTGATTAGCCCAACGATTAAAAAATTCGTTTAGTACTGTAGGTTCAGTTGCAAGTATACTCATCACATCTAAAATCGCTAGTATGTGATACTCCGTGGCATCTCTATGTTTTATAGGCCGCGATGTCTTTGCCAGCTTACTTAACAGTTCAGCTTTTGTATCCACAACAAAAGGTATTGTGACATCAATTAACGCCTGCCCGCCTTCAACTGAGGCTTTGAGTAACTGGGCAATCAAATCATCCGCGTATTGCTCATAAAAGCTAGTGCAGCTTGCCGTATACTCATTTTTTAGAGATTCCCATTCAATGGCTTGTTTGATGAGGTCAATTTTTTGTGAAGGGCTACTCTCCATAGACTGGTTGAGTATCGTGGCGACTGATTGCCAATCACAAATTTCAGGGGTCTTTCCAGGTCTTGCCCATTGAATTTTTGTAATGACTGATAGTGGGTCGTTTGATCCAATCTCTGCCGCACCGCCTTGAGCAGTCATCCTGCCAGTAAATACTGAGCCATTCTGAAAAAAGTATATGTAAATAGCGCGGCTTAAGTTGGCTTCGCCATTGTTCTGCATTAAGCGTATTTTTGTTGTGTAAGCAAAATTTCCAGTTTGCATTTTTGGCACCGCTGCATAATGTGCGATTTTTTGTGTGCTATATACCGTGGCGCCATAACCATCAGAGTCAGTATTGCCACGGAGGATAGTGGCTGCGGAGCCGTCTGCTTGATAGGCGACGAAATGATAGGGTTTATTAGCCCAAGGTTTTTGGTTAACAGGGTCTAGCACTTTAATGCGTAAGCTGTATTTACCAAGCCCAATCGAGCTGTCAGGCGGTACATCGTTCAACTCTTCAGCCGCTAGCACAGGCAATATCAGAATTAAATTCAAAAATACACTGTATAAAATACATCTAAAAACAGCCATGTTTGCGCTACCGTTCGATTAATGATTAATCCTAATATAGGCAAGTATAGCGCGTGAATTTAGCATTGTCCTTTTATATGGATGGCGGCATTTTTTGATTGAGCACGTTAAAGATTTTTTATTGAAGCAGGCTAAAATTTTGGTTTAGCCTGCTTCAGTTAACTTACCAAGGTAAGTTTTCACCTAAATGTGAAAAGCTACCGTTTGCACCGTCGCTTGCGAGCGTTGCTAACAGCACGCTGGTTTTCCCGCCATCGGCTAATTCCATCGGCGCATTGCTGCCGCCGAGTTCAGTTTTTACCCAGCCAGGATGAGCAGAGTTGACTTTGATATTGGTATCACGCAATTCATGCGCCAAATGCACGGTGTAAGCGTTTAGTGCGGTTTTCGATGCGTTGTAAGCAAAGGCTTTTGCTGGGTCTATTGGTGAATTTGGCATGCTATGCAAAGTAAGTGATGCCAGGATGCTAGACAGATTTACAATGCGTCCTGTAGGTGCTTTTTTGATGAGTGGTAATAGTTTTTGTGTCAGGTCAATTACAGCAAAAAGATTGGTTTGAAAGGTTTCTTGTAATACCTGCATGCTCACGGAGCTACTGTTGCTGCCCATCAATGACTCTTGCAGTATGCCTGCGTTGTTCACCAAAATATCTAATTTTCCGTGGTGTTTATTTAAATACTCAAAAGCGTCGTCGGCTGATTTAGTTTGGCTTGCATCGTAATGAATGGCTGTCGCTTGGTAGCCGAGTGCTTGCAACTCTGTCACTGCTACCGCGCCTTTTGCCAAGTCACGTACGCCAAGTACTAGGGTAATGCCGAGTTCACCTAAACCTTTGGCTGTTTCAAAACCTATGCCGCGATTAGCACCAGTGATAAATGCTACTTTAGTTGATTCCATTTTGTTGATCCTATTATTTAATATGAGTTAGTTAATATTTGTACTGATTGGTAAATAAATAATAAGATAGATGGCGTTGTTTGTCAAATGTATTTATACCTATTGGTACAAATATTATTTGTTCATGATCGGAAGGGTGATGTGACATGTGGTGCCACTCTGGCAGAATTGACCGAAGTTGTTAATTTAGCCATTCAAAACTAGGTAGTTAAAAACTGGTGAACTATTGCTGCTTAATGCAATTGATGCAACTCTAATTTTCTAAGTTGTGGTGCAACTTTAGCCGTGACGGCGACTATGCCCAAAGTCATCATGCCGCCAAAAATTACGGATGGCACTAAACCTAATAAACGCGCCGCTAGGCCAGATTCAAAAGCGCCTAGTTCGTTAGAAGAGCCAATAAAAATCCCATTGATGGCAGACACTCGACCACGCATGGCGTCGGGCGTAGCCAGCTGTAAAATCGTGGTGCGCATCACCACTGAAACGCCGTCAAAAACACCAGAAAGCACTAGCATTGCACAAGCTACCCAAATGTAGGTGCTTAAGCCAAAGCCAATGATGCATAAACCAAATCCTGCCACTGAAGCCAATAACCAGCGCCCAGCATGCAGATTAATTGGGTTTCGCGATAACCAGATGCCTGTCATGATCGAACCTATTGCTGGCGCAGACCTTAATATACCTAACGCTTCTGGGCCGTAATGGTAAATGTCATGAATGAAAGCGGGCAACATGGCAACTGCGCCGCCAAAGAGCACGGCGAACATGTCCAGTGCCAGCGCTCCCCAGATAATTTGGTTGTTAAACACAAAGCGCAAACCTTCGGCAATGCTCTTGAAAACAGGCGGGCTGTCTGTTACTGCAGGTGGCTCATCAATTTTAATTGATCGCATGGCAATCGCAGCCGCTATACATAAAGCAGTTGCCATTGCGTAAGCAAAGGTTTTGCTGGCAAAACCAACCAGCAAACCGCCAATTGCGGGCCCCATAATTAACCCAGCTTGAAATACTGAACTGCCAATGGCTGAGGCTTTGGCGTATTCCTCACGCGGCAAAATGATGGCAAACAAAGTGCTGTAGCTAGGGGCAATAAATGCACGCTCTATACCCGTCAGCATAATGGAGCCGTAAATCCAGTAGCTAGCCGTTGCGCTATCGCCTATTAGTCCCATCGTTAATGCGGTGAGGGTGAGTGCATTAACCCCTAATGCCAAAGCCGCTAAGGTGCCAAAAAATCGACGTGAGCAATAGTGATCAACCGCATGCCCTGCAAACAAGGCGCAAGTAAAATATGGAACCACTTCAGCTAAACCAATTAATCCAAGCGCTAATGTGTCGTGGGTAATTTCATAAATATGCCAGCCAACGGCCACCGCCATGATTTGATAAGCCAATACCATGAGAACGCGGAAAGATAACAATTTGAGAAAAGCGTGATGATGACGAGTAAAAATATGCATGAATAAACTTATAACATTAAATCAATGGTGAGATTAAAAATGTGCAAAATAACGGTCAATGCTAAAATAGCTAGCAGTGCTGTGAATAAGGCAGTAAGACTATGCAAATAGTCCGATGAGTCGTCATTGACCTAGTGTGACTCTGCCGATATAGATTAGGCGCACTAACTATTTATGTAACTAATTTATGATTAACGCTATTTTGGCACACGCCACAAATACCAGCTAGCAATCGTGCGATAAGGGCTAAAAGCCTTGCCAATTTCGGTAATTTCTTTGCGCGTAGGTGCAACATCTAGTTTTTTCAGTCGCTTATAACCTTGCACAATACCAAAGTCATCGGCAGGCAGTATGTCCATGCGTGCCATGGTGAACATCAATAACATTTCGACTGTCCAGCGGCCTATGCCTTTAAGTATCACTAGGCGCTGAATTAAATCTTCATCGTTCATGGACTCTGCATTCATTCGAGTGGGAACAAGTCCAGAAATAGCGCCATCTGCAATGCCTAGTATCGTTTCAATTTTACGTGCAGAAAACCCACAAGCTCTCAAGCTATCAAACTCTGTTGCTAATAATTGTGATGGCGACGGAAACGCATCACCATAAATATTTAATAATCGCTTGATAATGGCATCACCAGCTTTGGCGTGCAGCTGCTGATAAGCCACTGCGCGAATTAAGGCCTCGTAAGGTTCGCGCGCAGGCTTAGGCTCAAATTGACACTCACCAACAGTTGCGATTAGTTGTGCCCAATCTGCATCTAAGCTAGTGAGAAAGTCGGAGGCTTGTTGAGAATGGAGTAGTTTTGTAAGCATTCGTTTATTCTTGTGCTGAATCAAGCATATAGATGAACAAGCAAGTGACTATTATCTACGTAATTTTATTTACTTGCTTGAGCCCAATTCAATATTGTGAGAATTGTAGCCAGCTTAGTATTCGTTAATGTTGCTATATGCTGTTTGACGGGATGTAAAGCGTCGTTTAGGATGGGTGTTTTACGTTGGGCTGCTGACAAAGAAGAGTATGCAAAAAGTTAGAAAGTACGAACCTATTAAGCTTACTAAAATGTTTCGCCTAGCCGCCGCACTTCGTAACGAAATGCTAAAAGCTGGATTTACAGACAATGGCGGCGCCATTCATAGCGCAGAAAGAATTTTACATATTCTAGGGCCATTGCTATGCTATCCAGAATTAACTCACATTAATAACTTACGTAATCATCCTAACGCGCCATTTTCAGAAAAAGCATTAACTGCACATCGCGCCGGTGAAAAAGTCCTAATTGAACATGTCGCCCCACACCGCGCACTTACCAGATTAGCAATCGAGCAAATTGATGCTGGCATGAGTGATGATGAATTTATACTTTTTGTTAAAGCAAATTTTCAGCTAGCACTTCTTACTGTCGCTGAAACAAGTCACCTTAACAAAATAAACCGTTCAAGCCTTGATTCAAATAGGCTGAAAAGTGCTGGCATCAACATCGCGGCTGTTGTGTCTAAATGAATCAAACATTGTTCACCGAAATGCACCTTACCACATCCACCAAGCAGCACGCCCTAAAGCGCGCCCCTTAGTCAAATGCTAGGCTAATTATGAGTGATAGAGAAGCTCAACATTTAACTAAAAGGCAATGCGCCGTATGTAAGTGGTCGCTTTCGCGCGACTAGCGAGTTTCTTTCTTTTGCTTAGCCAAAAGAAAGAAACCAAAGAAAAGGCTACCCCCTACCGCTTGTTTCCTGAGATTGCGCTGATTTTGTGACGGCAATCGGAAACTCGCCAATAAAATCATTTGGCTCAAACAGCCGCCTACCGAAAACCTCCCAAAATCAGCGCAATCTCAGGCGCGGCAGTAGGGGAATTAAGTTCAAAATCTTTAGATTTTCACTGATGCTTGTTTAACCTACAAAACTCTCAACCCCCGGCATTCTGAGTGAAGCGAAGAATCTAGCAGTTTAGGCGCATCTTAAAACCTAGATTCTTCGCTATGCTCAAAATGACGGTATCTACAAAAACTCAAAGGCGCATTCGCTTAGGCATTGATAATGCAGGTAATTTAGTGCTTTTAAGGTACTATCTGCCTTCGCTTAATTAATCAATATTATTTCCACATGCAAAAAGAAGTTAAAGAAAAACCTAATTACGCCATCGTGGCTGCGGTTCAAATTCCAAGTGTCACAGATATTGAGTTCGAGGCCTCGTTAAACGAGTTGCGCGAACTGGCAAAAACATTGGGCTTTACGGTAGTTAAAACCTTTGTGCAGAAGCGCGCAGGCTATGATGTGACGGCTTATCTAGGCGCAGGTAAGCGGCAAGAAATTCGCGATTATGTGAATAATGAATACGAAATCACTGATGTCGAAGAAGTTGCTGTTAACTTTTCAGGCCTTAATTTGGGTGATATAGAAATCAACACGCTGTTGGTTGACCATGAAATATCACCCTCGCAAGCACGTAATCTTGAGCTTGAAGTGGGTTGCGTAGTGATGGATCGCACTATGGTGATTCTGGAGATTTTTCACCGTAATGCGCGCTCGCGTGCGGCGCGTGCGCAAGTTGAGATTGCACGCCTCGGCTACATGGCGCCACGCATGCGTGAGGCGGCAAAGTTAGCTGGCTCGCAAGGGCGGCAACGTAGCGGTGAAGGTGGTCGCGGCGCGGGTGAATCGCAAACTGAATTGGATAGACGTAAAATTCGTGACCGCATTGCTGAGCTGCAACTTGAAATTGTCGCGATGGATGCGGAACGCAAAACGCAGCGTGCTAGGCGTCAAGAGCGCCAAGGCATTGCAGGCATCGCGCTGGTAGGTTATACCAATGCAGGTAAATCGACCTTGATGCGTGCATTGACGGGTAGCGATGTATTGGTCGCCAATAAGCTGTTTGCCACGCTTGATACGACCGTGCGTTCTCTTTACCCTGAAAGCGTGCCGCGCATACTCGTGAGCGATACCGTGGGTTTTATTAAAAACTTGCCTCATGGTTTAGTTGCATCGTTTAAATCAACCCTTGATGAAGCGCTAGATGCCTCATTGCTGCTGCACGTAATTGATGCAAGCGACCCTGGTTTTGTGCGTCAGCTTGAAGTGACGAATGAAGTGCTGGAAGAAATTGGTGCCAATGTTGTGCCGCGTCTGCGCATTTTTAACAAGATTGATTATGTGGGTGATGAAGCTGCGCAAGTTGAATGCGAAGCTGCTCTGCGCGCAAAGTACCCTGATTGCATCGTCATGAGCGCACGTAATCCTGACGATGTGACTAAGTTGCATCAGACTATTGTTGCATTTTTTCAGCAAGATTTGCTTGAGGCTGAGCTTTTCCTGCCTTGGTCAGCGCAGCAATGGCGCGGGAAAATCTATGCTAGCTGCCAAGTGCTGGAAGAGCGCTCAGATAACGATGGGGCTTTTCTAAAGGTTCGCGGCGAAGCAGAGGCTATTAACAGGCTGCGTGAGCAAATTCAAGGTGGTGCCTTAGATTAACTATTTAGATAATTAACCATTAATCGGTTAGTTATCTAAAACTCAACAAAAGTAGCGCTATAAATTGATAAAAAATGCACTATGCACCAAAGTAGTGAGATGAAGTTGCACCGTCAGCGTGCGTAAGCAGATAACTTACCCGTTTTAAAGCCCCCTACTTTTTAAAAATAGTGTAATTAAATCAGTGTGATAAGTGAAAATAACCATATTGGCACGCTAATTGCTTTTAAACTATTAACTGATGAAAGATAAGTTGCTATGTTGAAAGTAATGATTGTTGATAACGATTTGGAGCGTACCAAACCACTCAAGCAATCATTGCTAGATACTGGTTACGATGTTATCGCGCACCTTAAAGATACGGTTAATCTGGATGATGCTTGTTGTGAGTTGCAACCAGACATTGTGATTATTGATACTGACTCACCAAGCCGCGATACGTTAGAGAACATTTGTGTGATGACCATGAACGACCCGCGACCGATTATGATGTTTACGCATGATGGTGATAAAGAACAAATTAAGTTAGCAACGCAAGCAGGTGTGTGCGCTTATGTAGTGGGTAGCATACCAAATGAACGTTTGCAGCCAGTAATAGATGCGGCAATTGCGCGTTTTGAAGAATTTAAGAATTTACGTGTGGCTTTAACTGAAGCTAACACCAAGTTAAGTGAAAGAAAGTTAGTTGAGCGTGCAAAAGGCTTGATTATGAAGCAACGTAAGATTGATGAAGATGAAGCGTATAACTTATTGCGCTCCATGGCGATGCAGAAAAATATGCGTATTGCTACATTATCAAAGCAAATTATAGATGCAGCAGAGTTGCTGCTTTAGTTAGACGATAGAAAAATAGGTTAACGTTTATATTCAATGGCGAATGTGAACGTTAACAAAAGTAATAAATTTAGAGCCAAAGTTGGCTCAAATTAAATGTAATTCAAGGCAAAGGCGTCTTGGTAATCGATTGATTCTCTGTAGGAGAGTTGATTGCTTATCAGACGCCTTTTTTGTTGCCTAGAAATAGCGCTAAAAGTTTTAAGTAACGATTTTTAAAAATGTAAGTTTTAGATAGTTTTAAGTTTAGACAGTTTGATTAATTCAGGAGATTAAAAAAATGAATACTAACGATACAGCACTTAATCTGGATGTTAAGCCAACGGTAGATGCTAGCCGTCGCGACTTCTTTCGCACAACAATGGCCGGCGCTTTTGGTGCTGCTGCAGTGATGGGTATTGTGCCAAAAGGTATCAGCACTAACGCTTATGCAGCAGGTTCAGATGCACCGGAAATCACTGAAGTGAAAATTGGTTTTATTCCTCTGACTGACTGCGCACCGATTGTTGTGGCTGCAGAAATGGGCTTTGATAAAAAATACGGTATCAAAATCACGCCATCAAAAGAAGCCTCTTGGGCAGCGATTCGCGATAAAACAGTGAATGGTGAGTTGCATGCAGCTCACGTGTTGTATGGCTTGGTGTATGGCGTGCAACTAGGTATTGGCGGCCAACAAAAAGACATGGCGGTGTTGATGACATTGAACCATAACGGTCAAGGTATCACGCTAGCTAACCAGTTAAAAGATAAAGGCGTTAAAGATGGCCATAGCCTAAAACGCTTGCTTGATAATGAAAACCGCGATTACACATTTGCGCAAACTTTCCCAACGGGCACGCATGCAATGTGGCTTAACTACTGGCTTGCGGCAAACGGTATCAACCCAATTAAAGATGTTAAAACCATTGTAGTGCCTCCACCACAAATGGTGGCTAATATGCGTATCGGCAATATGGATGGTTACTGCGTAGGTGAACCATGGAATGCTCGTGCAATTTACGACAAAGTGGGTTACACCGTTGCTACCTCTCAAGATATTTGGGTAGACCATCCTGAAAAAGTATTGGGTACGACAGCTGAATTTGTGGCTAAAAATCCTAACACTTCACGCGCCATGATTATGGCCATTTTAGATGCTTGTCGTTATATCGAAGCAACAGAAAACCGTGCAAAAGTCGCTAAATTAATTTCAGGTAAAGCGTATGTAAATGCGCCTGAAGAAGTGATTGCGGGCCGCTTTGTGGGTGATTACGACAATGGTATTGGTAGAAAATGGAAAGATCCTAACTTCATGAAGTTCTTTGAAGATGGCAAAGTGAATTTCCCATACTTGTCAGATGGTATGTGGTTCTTAACGCAACACAAGCGCTGGGGTTTGTTGAAATCAGATCCAGATTACTTAGCGGTTGCTAAGAAAATCAATCAAGTACAGCTCTACACCGAAGCAGCAACGCAATTAGGTATTAGCGTACCAAAAGATGCGATGCGTTCTAGTAAGTTGATGGATGGCGTGGTTTGGGATGGTAAAAATCCTGCTGCTTATGCTGCTTCATTCAAGATAAAAGCCTAAAGCTTTTAAAAGCACTTAAGTTAACAACACTTAAGTTAAAGACACTCAGGAGCTAATGATGAGCGCAACTAGTATAAGTAAAGAAAGCTTAAAAGCCATTATGCAAAGTAAAGAAACCGTTGTAAGCAAAGGAGCTGCTATGGCTGATACAGAGAAAGTTGAGATTGCAACTGTTGCAAACCCCGCAGCGGCAAAAAAGATGACCAAAAAGACTAGTGCATTGTTGAGCAATAAACCAAGCAAACGCAAAGCACAAATCTACAGTGTTTTGAATGTGGTTTTACCGCCCGTATTTGGTATTTTGTTGTTGCTCGCAGTTTGGACATTAATTTCTCATCAAACACCCAGTTTGCCAGGCCCACTCAAAACTTGGCATTCAGCAGTGGAGTTATTTAGTGACCCATTTTACAACCATGGTCCAAATGACCAAGGAGTAGGTTGGAATATTCTAGCTTCGTTACAACGTGTGGCTTTGGGTTTTGGCTTGGCCGCGCTAGTGGGTATTCCGCTTGGCTTCATTATTGGTCGCTTTGAGTTTATGTCACGTATGACCTCGCCAATCATCAGCTTGTTGCGCCCTGTTTCACCGTTAGCTTGGTTGCCAATTGGCTTGCTAGTTTTCAAAGCGGCTAATCCAGCGGCAATTTGGGTGATTTTTATCTCAGCAATTTGGCCGATGATTATCAATACCTCAGTAGGCGTAAGTAAAGTGCCGCAAGACTATATGAACGTGGCTAAGGTGCTTAATTTAAGCGAGTGGAAAATTGTGACTAAAATTCTTTTCCCTTTCGTTTTACCTTACATGATGACAGGTGTACGTCTTTCTATCGGCGTGGCATGGTTAGTGATTGTGGCTGCGGAAATGTTAACAGGTGGCGTGGGTATTGGTTTCTGGGTGTGGGATGAGTGGAACAACCTGAATGTAGAGCACATCATCATCGCGATTTTTGTAGTGGGGATTGTTGGCTTGCTTTTAGAGTACGCACTGACACAAATCGCTAAAAAATTCAGCTATGAGTAATTTGTTTGCTAATTAATTAAATTTTAGACATTACTTTAGGAATGATCATGGAAAAAATACTGAGCCAAGAAAAAATAAATCTAGATAAAGCAAATGCTGACAGATACGTGCAATTAGAGAATGTTGATATGACATTCTCGACCAAAAAAGGTGACTTTAACGCACTAAAAAATATCAACCTGAGCATTAAAGAAGGTGAGTTCATCTCCATTATTGGTCACTCAGGTTGTGGTAAATCAACAGTGTTAAACCTAATTGCTGGCTTAACACAGCCAACTGAAGGTTTGCTTTTCTGCGCGGGCCGCGAAATTGCAGGCCCAGGCCCAGAGCGCGCGGTAGTTTTTCAAAACCACTCATTATTACCTTGGCTAACTTGCTATGAAAATGTGTATTTAGCGGTAGAGCGCGTATTTGGCGCAAGTGCAGAAAAACCTGAAAGCAAAGCGAAACTTAAAGCGCGCGCTGATGCGGCTTTAGAGTTAGTAGGTTTAACTCACGCAAACGACAAACGCCCGAATGAAATTTCAGGTGGTATGAAGCAACGTGTAGGCATTGCCCGTGCCTTAGCCATGGAGCCAAAAGTGTTGTTATTAGATGAGCCATTTGGTGCATTAGACGCTTTAACTCGCGCCAATTTGCAAGATGAACTCATGAAGATTATGGCTAAGTCTGGCTGTACAGCGGTAATGGTGACGCACGATGTTGATGAAGCTATTTTACTGTCTGACCGTGTAGTGATGATGACCAATGGACCATCCGCAGGCATAGGTGAGATTTTAGAAGTGAAATTAGCTCGCCCAAGAGCGCGTTTAGATTTAGCTGAAGATAAAGATTACAACCATTTACGTAGCGAAGTATTGCGCTTTTTATATGAGCGCCATGCTAAAAAAGCAGCATAACCACATAATAAATATACAAAATCAATATATTACTAAAGGGAATAACATGAAAATCAATTCTACATTTAAACTTAATTTAATCATGGCTTGTACAACTTTAGCGCTTACAAGTATGGCGCAAAATGCTTATGCTGAAGAGGTCGCAACTGCCGAGCCAGAATACACGTTCTTGGATTCAGTCAAGGAAGGTAAGCCAATGACCAGCTTCAGATTGCGTTATGAAAATGTGCAGCAAGACGGCAATGGCCCTGCTGGCACGCCATTTGCTACTAAACCATTAGAAGATGCAAATGCTTTTACTTTGCGTAGTTTAATTGGCTGGCAAACTTCGCCGTTTCACAACTTTAGCTTTGCCGCACAAATCATTAACGTGACTAAGTTAAATGATAACTACAATGATGGAACAAGCTTCACGCCAATCAATGGTGCATCAAATCAGCCTGACACATCGGGCTATGCAAAAGTAGTTGATCCTGACCAAACCAACATCAATCAAGCTTATATTGACTGGACTGGCATTAAAAACACCAAGTTTCGTTTAGGTCGTCAACAAACTAATTTAGACAATGTACGCTTTATTGGTGACATTGGTTTTAGACAAGTGATGCAAGTATTTGATGGTATTTCAGTTACTAATAAATCTATTCCTGATACTAGTGTATATGCAGCACACTTTGAATCTGTAAACCAAATCAATACTAGATATCGTACTGCTGGAGCCTTAGATATTTTGAATGCAAAATACAGCATTTCTGCGACTGAGGGTGTAACGGGCTATGGTTACTTTTCAAAGTTTGATGATTTAGGTTTCGGCAATGCTTGGTTTGGTGCAGGTAATCCTACCGCGAATCAATCTAATAAAACATTAGGTTTACGTTTGGATGGCACTCATCCATTCAGTCCAAACTTTAGAGCGGCTTACACGGCTGAGTATGCCAAACAAACGGATTATTCAGGCGGTGACGCTCGCATTGATGCGCACTATATGAAACTAGGCGGTGGTGTTGGTTTTGATGCATTTAATATTCGTATCGACCAAGAAACGCTCTCTAGCAATGATGGTAAGTTTGCCTTCCAAACACCATTTGGTACTAACCACTTGTTTCAAGGCTGGGTAGATAAGTTTTTAGCGACACCACGCCAAGGTATTAAAGATACGTTTGTTACTGCAACTTATCGTTTAGATGATTTCTTATTCTTCGCTGATTATCATGTAATTAACTCTGATGTGGACTTCGCTAAAGTAGGCGGGGGTACTGGTGATAAGTACGGTAAGGAATGGAATGCTGCTGTCACATATAACGTAAATAGTAACATTATGACTAAGCTTGAATATGGTAAGTTTACAGAAAGTGACCAATATAATGCTGGCCGCATTCGTGACACTGATAAACTTTGGTTAACTGCAATGTATACGTTCTAATACGACTTAACGCATCGGTTTAAAAACAATGACGTTAAGTTGCTTACGCACCAAGATGGATTCCCATTTTGGTGCGTAAGTACATTTTTGGGCTGGATTCAAAGATAATTTATTGAGTATATAAACATAAGCAGCTGTATTTAAACATGATTTAAATTGACTAGTTTATTGGTATAGATATTGCTTTTTTGGGTCTATAACTTTGAATTAATGCACCAAAAAATCTAACTGAAAAGATGATTGAATTATGCAAAAAATGAAATTAGTAGTAGTTGGTAACGGCATGGCAGGCATGCGTACTGTAGAAGAACTGCTTAAAATCGCGCCTGATATTTACGACATTACCGTGTTTGGTGATGAGCCTTATCCTAACTACAACCGCATTATGCTATCGCCAGTATTGGCGAATGAGCAGACGATTGACGACATCATTCTAAATACCCGTGAATGGTATGCCGAGCACAACATTACCTTGCATACCAATGCGCGCATCAACAAAATTGATCGTAAAAACCGTGTGGTTTATGCTGAAGATGGCACGAGTGCGGAATATGACCGACTACTACTGGCCACGGGTTCAAAACCATTTATGCCGCCTATTCCAGGTAACGATCTTGAAGGCGTTTTAGGCTATCGTGATATTAAAGACACTAACGATATGATTGCTGCTGCAAAAAAATATAAGCACGCGGTGGTGGTTGGTGGCGGCTTGCTGGGTTTAGAAGCGGCTAATGGCTTAAGTATTCAAGGTATGGATGTGACTGTTATCCATAGAAACGAATGGTTGTTAGAAAAGCAATTAGATAAAACTGCGGGCATCATGCTGCAGAAATCTTTAGAAGCTAAAGGCCTTAAATTCCATCTCTCTACCAACACAGAAACGATTATTGGTGATGAAAACGGTCGCGTTAAAGCGGTTCGTTTTAAAGAAGGTTTTGAATTACCTGCTGATTTGTTAGTGTTGGCTGTAGGTATTCGCCCTAATTTCGCACTAGCTGAATCTGCTGGTATCCACTGTGACAAAGGTGTGGTGGTGAATGACACCATGCAAACTTTCGATCCACGCGTCTATGCGGTGGGTGAATGCGTTGCGCACCGTGGTATTTCATATGGCTTAGTGGCGCCGTTGTTTGAAATGGCAAAAGTCTGCGCAACACATTTAGCCAATTTTGGTATTGGTTTATACAAAGGTTCTGTGACCTCTACGAAATTAAAAGTCACAGGGATTGATTTATTCAGTGCTGGCGACTTCACAGGTGACGAAGAAACAGAAGAGATTGTTTTGCACGATGCAGTTGGTGGGGTATACAAAAAACTCATCATCAAAAACGACAAAATCGTTGGTGGCGTGCTTTATGGGGATACCACGGATGGTTCGTGGTATTTTCAAATGCTTAGAGATGGCAAGCCTATTCATGAGATTCGTGATCATTTATTGTTTGGCCCATCTGCAATTGGTGACACAGGCCATCAAGGTCAAAACCAAGCATCCTTAATGACCAATGAAATGGAAGTATGTGGCTGTAATGGCGTGTGCAAAGGTACCATCGTTAAAGCGATTCAAGACCAAGGTTTATTCACGCTTGATGATGTGAAAAAGCAAACAAAAGCAGGTTCAAGTTGCGGTTCGTGCGTTGGCTTGGTTGAGCAAATTTTAGCCTCAACCTTAGGTGGCGGTTATGCGCCACCGTCAACGAGCAAGGCGGTTTGCGGTTGTACCGATAGAAATCATGAAGAAGTCCGAGCAGAAATCCGTACGCATAAATATTTAAATATTCCAGATGCTATGAGAGGCATGGGCTGGAGCACGCCGAACGGCTGTGCTACTTGTCGTCCTGCGCTGAATTACTATCTGCTTTCTACATGGCCACATGAAGCACAAGATGACCCGCAATCACGTTTTATTAACGAACGTGTACACGCCAATATCCAAAAAGATGGTACTTACTCAGTGATTCCACGCATGTATGGTGGCGTCACTACGCCAGACCAATTACGCAAAATCGCAGATGTTGCAGATAAATATGCGGTGCCTATGGTGAAAGTCACAGGCGGTCAGCGAATTGACTTGCTGGGCGTGAAAAAAGAAGACTTGGTCGATATGTGGGCAGATTTAGACATGCCTTCTGGCTACGCTTACGGCAAAAGCATTCGTACGGTTAAAACCTGTGTGGGTAGCGAGTTCTGCCGTTTCGGTACGCAAAATTCCACCCAAATGGGGATTGATATTGAAAAAGCCTTTGACCATATGTGGGCACCACATAAAGTTAAATTCGCTGTTTCAGGTTGCCCACGCAACTGTGCAGAATCTGGTATTAAAGACGTTGGCATTATCGCGGTAGATTCAGGCTGGGAAATTTATGTAGGTGGTAACGGTGGGATTAAAACTGAAGCAGCACAGTTTTTATGCAAAGTAAAAACCTCTGATGAAGTACTGGAATATTCAGGTGCTTTCATTCAGGTTTACCGTGAAGAAGCCCGCTATTTGGATCGTACCGTGCACTGGCTAGAGCGCGTAGGTTTGGAATACGTTAAGCAACGTATGCTAGAGGATGCTGAAGGCCGTAAAGCGGCTTATGAGCGCTTGTTATATAGCTTACAAGGTTCGGTAGATCCTTGGGCAGAGCGTGTGAATAATCGTAATAAACATAAAGAGTTTGAAATTATTGAGGTTTAAGTTTACTTAATTTAAATCAACTTAATTAAAAGTCTATAAGGAAGTTATATGCAAAAAAGTTTTTGGCAAGTAGGACATAAACCAACGTTGTTCTCAGCGTTTCTATACTTTGATTTAAGCTTTATGGTGTGGGTACTGCTCGGGCCATTAGCGGTACAAATCGCTGCTGATTTACATTTATCACCTGCACAAAAAGGCTTGATGGTGGCAACCCCAGTATTGGCTGGCGCACTCTTGCGTATTGTGATGGGCGTGTTGGTTGATCAAATCAAACCAAAAATGGCAGGTCTAATTGGTCAAATTATTGTGATATTGAGTTTGCTCGTGGCTTGGCTGCACGGCATACAAAACTTTCAGCAAGCTTTAATGCTGGGCATTGGTTTGGGTTTTGCTGGTGCTGCGTTTGCCGTTGCTTTGCCGCTGGCAAGCCGCTGGTATCCGCCAGAGCATCAAGGTACTGCACTAGGTATTGCTGGTGCAGGTAACTCAGGCACGGTGTTTGCTGCATTATTTGCACCAACACTAGCGGTGGCTTATGGCTGGAATAATGTATTTGGCTTAGCTTTAATTCCGCTAGGCATTGCGATGTTTGTTTACCTCGTTTTTGCAAAAGACAGCCCAGATGCACCGCCAGCTAAGTCACTAAGCCAATACGTGGCTATTCTGAAAGACAAAGACGCTTGGTGGTTTATGTTCTTCTACAGTGTGACTTTTGGCGGCTTTGTGGGTTTAGCTTCATCACTCACTATTTACTTTAATGATCTTTATAGCTTAGGTGCTGTTAAAGCAGGTTACTGTACAGCTGCCTGTGTGTTTGCTGGCTCGCTAGTTCGCCCAATTGGCGGCATGGTGGCTGATCGTATCGGTGGCGTTCGCACCTTATTAGCTATGTATAGCATTGCTGCCGTATTGCTAGTCATCATGAGTTTTGGTCAACCAACTTATCAACTAGCACTTGCGATTATTATTCCTGTCATGGCGATTTTAGGCATGGGTAATGGCGCCGTATTCCAATTGGTACCACAACGCTTCCGCAAAGAAATCGGCGTGATGACTGGCTTGGTGGGTATGGCTGGCGGTGTAGGTGGTTTCTACCTTGCGGCAAGTTTAGGTTACTTTAAACAAACGCATGGCAATTACCAAATTGGTTTGTTGATATTTGCAGGCTTAGCTGTGTTAGCCATGATCGGTTTAGCTGGCGTGAAAACTAGATGGAGAACGACTTGGGGCAGTGTCACTACCGCTAAAGTTTAAACTTAGTGGTTACAGCGCTGTAAAATTACCCCATGTCATTAAAATTCGAAATAGGCCAATCCAGCCTAACGGGTCCGCGCACACGTAATGAAGATTACGTGGGTGTGGTTACTCCAGCAAGTGCGCAACTTAGCATTAAAGGCGCAATGTTAGCGGTGGCGGATGGCGTTAGCGGTAATGCAGGTGGCGGTGAAGCCTCTGAAATGACCATGCGCACGGTGACGTCAGATTACTATGCCACGCCAGATACTTGGGAACCGCTAGTGGCACTAGATAAAGTGCTGACAGCGGCTAATCGTTGGTTAATTGCGCAAGCAAATGCAAACCGCGATATGGTGGGTATGGCGACCACGCTTTCATTATTGGTATTGCGTGGGCAGCATTATTATTCGGCACACGTAGGTGATACGCGTATTTATTTGCTTCGAGATGGCAAGCTAAAACAGCTCACTACCGACCATGTATGGGATAGACCTGAGATGCGCCACGTTTTAAAGCGTGCGGTTGGATTAGATAGGCATTTAGAAGTGGATTATGCCGATGGCACGCTTCAAGTTGGTGACGTATTTGCTTTGATGAGTGATGGTGTTTGGGATGTATTAGGCGAGCAAAATATTCATAAAACGATGGCGCTTTATGACAGCCCGCAAATGATTTGCGACGAACTGACTAAGTTAGCGATTGAAAAAGGCAGTACCGATAACAGCACAGCGGTTGCCGCTAGAATTACGCAACTTGGCGAAGAGACTCTTTCAGAGTTGTTAGCGGATGGTAAGCATCTGGTTGTGCCAAATAAATTGCAGGTAGGCGAAACCATTGATGATTTTGAGGTGGTCGAGGTTTTATATGAATCTCGTGCAAGTTTGCTATACAAAGTACGCCACCTTAATAGTCGACAGCTTTTTGTATTAAAAACCTTGCAGCCGCTATTAGCCAATGATGTAGATAGCTGCAATGGTTTGTTGAACGAGGAGTGGCTGGCAAAGCGTGTCGTTTCTCAATACGTGCCGCAAGTATTTCCGGTGGCCGCAGAGAAACGTAGCAAACTTTATTATGTGATGAGTTGGCATGAAGGTTCAACGCTTCAGCAGCGCTTAGATAGCGGGCATCACTTCACGGTAGCAGGCGTGGCTAAAGTCGGGCTTGATTTGTTACGCGGTATAGCGGCATTGCATCGGCTCAATATCGTACATAGAGATATTAAGCCAGATAACATTCACCAAGCGACAGATCAACGATTGCGTATTTTGGATTTAGGTGTAGCCTTAAGTAGCATGATTGTTGCCACGGAAATGACACAGAATCCTGGCACGCCAAGCTTTATGGCGCCAGAGTTGTTTGATGGCACGCCAGCCACAGTACAAAGTGATATTTACGCAGCAGGGGTCACACTCTATTACTTGCTCACACGTAAGTATCCGCATGGGGAAATTGAGCCATTTCAACGCCCAAAATTTGGTGAGCCCATTTCACCGACAAGATATAGGCCAGATATACCGTATTGGTTAGAAAATATTATTCTTAAAGCCATCGCGCGTGATTTAAAAGTGCGCTTTGAAACAGCAGAAGAAATGTTATTAGCGCTTGAACATGGTGAGTTAAAGCCGATTTTAGCGCCAGCACGTACCCCACTAATCGCACGTGCTAGATTAGTTAAATGGCAGTGGATTGCTATTCTTTCATTTGTTGTAAATTTATTGTTAATTTATTTATTAGTTGTTTCGTAAGCTTGAATTAAGGTTAAAAAATCATGAGTAACTGGGTAAAAGTAGCACCATTTGAAGATATTCCAAAATTAGGCGCACGCGTCGTGCGCACCACCAATAAAGACAATGTCAGCATCGACATTGGTGTATTCCGTTTAGAAGATGACCGCATATTGGCCGTAAATAACAGTTGCCCACACAAAGGCGGGCCGTTGTCAGAAGGTATCGTTTATGGCGATAAAATTGCTTGTCCACTGCATAGCTGGAAAATCAGTTTAGTTGACGGCAAAGCAGATGAGCCAGATGTGGGTGAAACCGCCTGTTTTAAAACCAAAGTTGAAGATGGCGTCGTGTACCTAAAATTAAAAAGCTAGTCTAATCAAGTACCAAATTCTAAAAGAACCAAACTAAAGTTCAGCTAAAAGTGATTAAAGAAACCAAATCAACTTGTTGTTACTGCGGCGTTGGCTGCGGTGTCATTATCTCTAGCCAAAATGACAAGATTATTGGCATTAAAGGTGACCCTGATCACCCTGCCAACTTTGGGCGTTTATGTACTAAAGGTTCTACGCTCCATCTTACTGCCAAGCTTGATAACCGCTTGCTGTACCCTGAAATGCGTTTAACGCGTGAAGCCACGCGCAAACGTGTTTCTTGGGACGAGTCGCTTGATTATTTAACCGAACAATTTGCGCAAACTATAGAGAAGCACGGCCCAGACTCCGTGGCTTTTTATATATCAGGCCAGTTGTTAACTGAAGATTATTATGTGTTCAACAAGCTCGCTAAGGGTTTGATTGGTACCAATAACGTCGATACGAATTCACGCCTTTGCATGAGTTCTGCAGTAACGGGCTACAAAGCTACGCTGGGTTCGGATGCCCCACCAGCTTGTTACGAAGATATTGACTCTGCCGAGTGCTTATTTATCACGGGTTCAAATACCGCGTTTGCGCACCCTATTATTTTCCGCCGCATTGAAGATGCTAAGAAAAATAATCCAAATCTAAAAATTGTCGTGGTCGATCCGCGTCGCACCGATACTGCGCAAGCGGCAGATTTACATCTCGCCATTTTGCCAGGCACAGACGTTGCCTTGTATAACGGCATGCTGCATGTATTGCTATGGGAAGGCTTGCTGGATATGGCTTATATCCAAGCGCACACCAACGGTTTTGATGCGTTAAAAGATACCGTGCGTGAATACACGCCAAAAATGGTGGCAGATATTTGCGGCATTAAAGAAGCTGACATTATCACGGCGGCAAAGTGGTTTGGCAAAGGTCCAAGCCTTTCTATGTACTGTATGGGCTTGAATCAAAGCATCCACGGGACAGATAAAAACGCCGCCTTAATTAACTTGCATTTAGCCACTGGGCAAATCGGTAAATTAGGCGCTGGACCGTTTTCACTGACAGGTCAGCCAAATGCTATGGGCGGCCGTGAAGTCGGCGGCATGGCGAATTTATTATCTGCGCATCGCGATTTAGCTAACCCAGAACACCGCGCAGAAGTTGCTACACTCTGGGGTGTAGATAGCGTACCTGCAACACCAGGTAAAACGGCAGTCGAGATGTTTGATGCTGTGAAAGAGGGCAGCATTAAAGCCATCTGGATTGCCTGTACTAATCCAGCGCACTCTATGCCAGATGTGAATAACGTGATTGCAGCCTTACAAAATGCTGAGTTGGTGGTGGTGCAAGATGCTTACAACAACATCGACACCAACCAATATGCAGATGTATTACTGCCTGCCAGCACATGGGGTGAAAAAGAAGGCTCAGTCACCAACACTGAACGACGTATTACCCGCGTGAATCCGGCTGTTTCAACGCCTGCTGAAGCGCGCCATGATTGGGCGATTATCGTAGATTTTGCGCAACGTTTAGAAAAGCGTTTAGCTAAAAACTCCAACTTATTTCCATATACAACGACAGAAGAAATCTTTAACGAACACCGTGAAACCACACGTGGTCGAGATTTGGATATTACTGGTTTAAGCTACAGTTTGCTTAACGAGCAAGGCCCACAACAATGGCCGTTTAAAACGGGTGATACAACTGGCGCAGCACGTTTATACACCGATGGCGTGTTTCAGAAACCAGACGGTAAAGCGCAATTTATGAATACTATCTACAAAGGCACCGCAGATAAAACAGATGCGCGCAATCCGCTGCATTTACTCACAGGCCGTTTGCGTGACCAATGGCACGGTATGAGCCGCACGGGTACAGTGGCACAATTATTTAACCATGCCGAAGAGCCAGTAATTCAGATGAGCGCAGATGACATGATGCGCCGCTCAATCAAAAATGGCGACATCGTCAAAGTCAGCAATAAGCGTGGCAGTTTAGTGTTGGCTGCGCAGTTGTCTGATGAAGTGCAAGCGTCACAAACTTTTATAGCGATGCATTGGGGCAGTCAGTTTATGCACGGCTTGGGCGTGAATGCTTTAATGCCGCCGACTTTTGATAAAACCTCAAAACAGCCAGAGCTGAAGCACACGGCCATCAAAATTGAAAAGCTAGAGTTACCATGGCGAATGACTGTGATGCGCACCATTCAAAACTTAGAGATGTTAGAAAAAGTACGTGGTTTATTAGTACATTTTGATTACGCTACTTGTGGCTTATTTGGCCGCAAAACTGAACGTCATGTTGGCATGCTGATTTTACGTGCAGCCCACACACAAGCGCCAGATAATGCATTGATAGCACAAATTGACCAAATACTAGCGATGACAGATGATATGCCATTACTCAACTATCAAGATGCAAAACGTGGCATCAGTAAACGTATTTTAGTCAATAGTGATAGCGGTAAGCCAGAAGTCACAGGCGTGCGTTTAGTAGGTGAAACGCTAGCTACCGATTGGTTGAAAGAGGTGATGACTGCTGGTGAGTTCACCGCAGAACTTCGTCGCTGGGCGCTAGCGCCACTCAGCACTCCACCAGCAGGACAACGCAGCCGCGGCAAGATTATCTGCAATTGTTTAGATGTCGCAGAAAACGATATTATCGAAACTATCCAACTGGGTGCAGATTTAATTACTCTACAAAATAAACTGAAATGCGGTACAGAGTGCGGCTCTTGCGTACCTGAGCTTAAACGCTTGGTCACACTTCACAGTAAGCATTCATAGTCTCTTAAAAACTGCTGAGTAAGCCTGACAATAAATACTGGAACCAACTCTCAGTTTTACAATCCATTATTCTTGTTAATCCAATAACAAGGCTAAAAGATGAGATTTCAATTCTTAAGTAAATTATTACTTCCCATGATGATGAGTCAGCTCATCGTGATTCAAGTCGCATCGGCAGAGCCATCTCCAGAGTTGGTCTACAATCTCAAGGGTACGATTGTTAAGGTGCATACCGTCACTAAAACAGGCAGGCAAGGCAGTGGCTCGGGTGTGGTGGTGGCGGAAAATTTAGTGGCAACCAATTGCCATGTTTTAGCCGATTCTTTGGGTAGCAATGTGACTGCCATGGGTGAGACATATATCCCTGAAGCAGTTAGAGCCGATTGGAAGCACGATGTATGTATACTTCGTTTTCAATTTCTACCCCTAAAACCAGCGACTTTTGCTGATGATAACCCGCTCGTTTATGAAGCTTCAACCTTTTCAGTTGGTTTCCCAGGTGGTGCAGCCAAGCCACTCACCACCGTGGGTAAGATTAAAGCCTTATACGCCATGGACGATAGTTATGTAATTCGTACATCAGCCTCGTTCCAAATGGGGGCAAGTGGTAGTCCGCTGTTTAATGACCAAGGCAAGTTAATTGGCTTAAATACCGTTAAAAGTCCCGGTGCAAATGCCTATTACTACAATGTGCCTGCTAAATGGATTAAAGCTGCCATGGCATTACCTGAGACCGATAAAGTGATTCAAACAGAGCCAGCCTTTTGGGATGCACCGCTTGAAAAACGCCCATATTGGATGCAAGTAGTGCTGCCGATGCAAGCAGGTAAATGGCAAGATTTGCTGGTGGTTGCTAACGAATGGCAACAGCATGAGCCAACTGAGCCTGAAGCGATTTATTATGATGCACTCGCGCAATATAATCTAGGCGCAGTAGAGCAAGCTAAAGCGGAATTTAAACGAGTTTTAGTACTAAATCCACACCATACTTCTAGCGTTTTAGCACTTGCTAAAATTGCCAAAGAACAAGGCGCATTGGCTGAACTGAAAGACTGGAGTGGTATGCTGAGCGCACTAGATGAGAATACACTTGAGCAACTGAATACGGTAGAAAAAAGCGAAAAATAAATAGCTTAGTCTATTTCAGCGCAGTTTAAGTGCATTAATTCTAAGCAAATTTTAGAGAGTAAATGTATTAAAGGATTGCAGAGTCACCATGGAATCGAATTAAATTCCGACCTTCGTCCTTGGCTGTATACATGGCAGCATCTGCCCAGCTCATGAGGTCAGCCTCGCTGGCTTGATCCTTAATGAATACAACAGCGCCAATGCTGGCAGTGCAGTGATGCTCGATGACCTTATCCTTTTGCCCAACATGCGTTTCTATTAGCAAGTATGGCTTAGATAATACGTCTAGTATTTTTTCAGCGACCAACTTAGTCTCTGAAATGGATTCTGCTTTATCTAGGCTTAACTCATTCAATATCAATACGAACTCATCGCCACCAAGGCGTGCAACCGTATCAACCTCTCTAATACAGCCTGTTAAGCGACTGGCCGCTTCAATTAATAGTAAATCGCCAGCATGATGTCCATGCGCGTCATTAATTGGCTTAAAGTTATCTAGATCGAGAAACATCAGTGCACCATAATATCCACTTCGCTTGCTGGTAGAGATGGCTTTGGTTAACCTGTCGCCTAAGAGGCGTCGGTTAGGCAATTGGGTAAGCGCGTCATAAAAAGCAAAGTTGCGCACTTGCTCTTCCATGTTTTTACGTTCGGTAATGTCTGTATGCGTTCCGCACATGCGAGTCGCTTTGTTATTAACATCCCTTGATACCACTTGCGCTTGATCAAGTATCCACTTGTATTCACCATTTTTTGTGCGCATACGGTATTCAAGCGCATGTGTTGCTGAACGGCCTTCAATATTGTCTTGGATTGATTGCCATGCTATTTTCCTATCGTCAGGGTGAATAAAATCCTCCCATTGCTTGACTGAAAATTCAATATCACTCAATTGATAGCCTAGCATCTCTGCCCAACGCTCATTTCTAGTCACAATATTATTCTTGATGTCCCAATCCCAAAATCCAAGTTGGCTGGCTTTTAATACTAATTGCAGTCTTTGCTCACTCGCATGCAACGCAACTTCAGATTTTTTATATTCATCGACTTCAATCAGTGATGCTTGAGCCTCTTTTAGTGCCTCATACGCTTGTAAACGGTCATAGACCTCTTTATCGTATTGAGAAGGAGAGGGTAACTTTAATGCCTGAGGCGTAATATAGACTAGGGCTATCGCTGTAATCACTGAAATCGTGGCTGTGAAGGCTTTCATGCCCGCGTCTAGCCAGTAAATGGGATTCCAAAAAATGATAATGTCGAGTAAGTGAGTAGTGCCGCAAGAAAGAATAAATGTGCTAAATAGCAAAAAAATCCCACGAAATTGTAAGTCTTTTCTTTGCCAAACAAAGTACGTTAAAGTTAAAGGTATTGAGTAGTAAGCTAACACAATCGCGGCATCAGACGCCACATACAGCCATAAAAGAGTAGGCGACCAGTTAATGCAGTAACCATGTGGCAGCAAATTGCTTGTATTAAGTAATATTGACATGATTAAATTCCAAAAACAAAGTCATCACTAGTGTGGTTTAAATCTGTAGTTTAAATTTTTACTAACTTCTGCTGTTAGTGCCTATATCATTTATCGCGTTTATTACTATTAATATGCTCTATTCCACTCCCAACATTAGAGGAAATGGCTTGGCGGTAGGGATAATGGCGGTGATTTAATTTAAACAATTTCAAATAATGGTTTAAATTTTATGTATGTATAGCATTATTTCGGCAGTTTTGCGAATTAATTTAGGGTGAGTCAATCAAGCGCTAGTCAACTTGCCCTTAACTTTCTCGCTAACATCTTAATATACTCAATAAGTTGACTTAGATAAAAGCGGCTCTGTAAATGCGCTCAATGCCTAAGTAAAGGAAGTTTGAATGGATTTATTTGCGAATATACAGCCAAACAAGCTGGAAATAGTTAAAGATGCTTATTTGCTAAAAAGTTACGCATTAGCGAACGAACAGTCGCTATTGATGGATTTGGCAGAGCTTGTCAGCCAAGCGCCGTTACGTTTCATGATGACAAAAATGGGTTTTGCAATGTCTGCGGCTATGACCAATTGTGGCGCGCTAGGCTGGGTGAGTGACCGCCAAGGTTACCGCTATGATATGAAAGACCCAGCCAATAATAAGCCTTGGCCATTGATGCCAGTTAGTTTTCAGCAACTTGCGGTTTTGGCAGCGGCTGAAGCTGGATTTGATAATTTTCAACCCGATGCATGTTTAATCAATCAGTATCAAGTTGGTGCCAGCATGGGTTTGCATCAGGATAAAAATGAGTTGGATTTTAATCAGCCTATCGTGAGCGTTTCATTGGGAATACCCGCGGTATTTAAATTTGGCGGCTTAGCTCGAACGGATAAAACTCTCAGAATCCCCTTAGTGCATGGTGATGTTATTGTGTGGGGCGGTGAATCACGCCTTAATTTTCACGCTATAGCACCACTGAAAATGAATACGCACCCTATTTTGGGTGCGTATCGGTATAACCTTACTTTTCGAAAAGCAGGTTAAGTTATAGTTTTAACGCCGCTTTAATGCGTTTAAATGTTTGGGTAACAATGTTGCCATCTAATTGATAATGTTTATGCAGTGCTTGTTTTACTTCCCAAGTGATTTTCATGCCAGCTGGAAAAGTCACCAAATCACCCTTACCAAACGTAACAGTGGTGCCGCAGCAAGTCGTCACAACGCACTCACCTTCTAAAATATAAGCAATTTCTTGCTCTGGGAATGCCCATGGAAAAGTAGAAACCTCTTTTTGCCATGTTGGCCATTTACTCACGTTAAGCGTATCAAGTTTTGATTGTGCTGGATTATGTTCAACGGTGATTTCTTTTACTGGCGTTTGTTTCATGATGGGTTCTTAATGAATAGAGATGCGCTATTTTAACGTATCGCAGGCAAATGATGATTGTTAAGTGACATAAGTAGTAAAATAGTCGTTTTGTATCAGCAATTATTTTTATATGCGCATTAGTTTACAAGAAGCCGCAGCAAGGCTTCAAAATGGCGAAGTTGTGGCGATTCCTACCGAAACGGTTTACGGCTTAGCGGCAGACGCGACAAATGATATTGCGTTGCAGAAAATCTTTACAACAAAGCAGCGCCCTGCTGACCATCCGCTAATCGTACATATTGCCGATATAAGTCAAGTTAACGAGTGGGCTGCAGAATTCCCAGAAGTTGCAGTTAAACTAGCCAGAGCCTTTTGGCCTGGTGCCCTTACCTTAATACTGCCAGCGAAAAATCATGTTTCACGTGTGGTGCGTGGCGGCGAGCCAACTATTGCCTTACGTGTACCAAATCATCCTGTAGCTTTAGAACTGCTAAGATTAAGCAAGTTAAGCGTTGCCGCGCCATCGGCTAATTTATTTACCCAACTTAGCCCAACTACGGCGGCTCACGTTGAAGCGGGATTAGGTGCGAGTATTCCAGTGTTAGATGGCGGTGCCTGCCAAGTGGGCATTGAGTCAACTATAGTGAGTGTCGCAACTGATGGGGAGTGGCAACTACTACGCCCTGGAATGATTAGCGAGGCCGATATTGCTAAAGTAGTAGGCAAGCCGCAGCGGAAAACGGTAAGTGAATACGCTATGAATAAGGCAAATGCGAAAACTTTAACTCCGAAAGCCCCAGGTCAGCATGCATTGCACTACTCCCCACGCACACCATTATTACTATTTAAAGATAGGGCCGCTTTACTTGAGACCTCTGAGCAATTAATAAACACAGGCAAAACTTGTGCTGCCTTGTTAATGGGCGATGGCAATAAGCCTCGCTGTCATACTGCTCAGTTATCTAATCAACCAGCAGAAGTGGCCGAGAAGTTATATGGCGCTTTACATCAACTTGATGCCTTAAAAGTGGATAGATTGTTAGTTGAACTGCCGCCAGATAGTCCGTCTTGGGCGGCGGTGTTGGATAGATTAAGCCGCGCTGGCTTTAATAAAGAGATATGAGTTTAATAAAAATAGTTAGCTTATGCATACATGGCAAGCGCATGTATGATTTAGGTTTGCATCAAGCGTTATAAATTTAAGGATTCAAAGTATGACAAAAAAATTAAATCAATGGATTATCTTGGCAAGTTTAATAGCAATGCAGCCGTCATGTAGTTCTTTTAACCTTAATCCGTTTAGTACTAGTGTGCAGGTGCAATCACGCACGCCACAAAATGCAATCGCCTATCAATGTGAAGAAGGTAAGCAATTTTATGTGCGTATGCTAAATAACGGTAATGATGCTTGGTTGATTTACCCTGATCATGAAGTGAATTTAGCTAAATCTACGGACAATAGTAATCGCTTTACTAGCGGCAATATTACGCTGTTGATTAACGGTGATACAACGACCTTAAATGATGGTGAGAAAATCGCTTATACTGGCTGCAAGCCACCAGTCAAAAAGTAAGTTGGCGATACTATTTAGCCCTTGCCTATAGCAGTAAAAGGGCGTAATTTAACGGTTCAACATTGAACTCTTGTATTAACTGCGGTATTAACTATGGAGGTTTCACCATGGATAATAAGTACGGTTTGGGTAGCACTAAAGTGGCTACCGAACACCATGAAACACATCATAAGGCGCCAGTAGAAACGGCTAAACACTGCAAGTTCTGCGGCAGTGCAGACTTGATATTAAGTCCAACCATGCATGATCATCGTTGCGCGCAATGCGGAGAGCTACAAAACGATGTGCCACAAGGCTACTCTTCAGGACGAAGTAGTGATTTCTAGGTGTAAATTCACCACTATTGTCTAGCGTCAAAGGCAACTCAAATATTTTTCCAATAAACGCTCGAAAAAAGCAAAATAAAGCACTAATTATGCGAATTTATAACGATTTAATTCGCTAAAAGTTTTATAATCTCGCGTACAAAAACACCCTTTCCATTAAACAACTCCAAAAGAGAAGATAAATGTCTACACAAAATGCTGATATTGGCCTAGTTGGCCTAGCTGTTATGGGCCAAAACTTGGCTCTGAATATTGCCGATCATGGCTATACCATTGCGGTTTATAACCGTGATTCTAAAAAAATGGTGAACTTCATTGAAGAATGTAAAAAGAATGAGCCATCACACGAACGTGTTGTAGGTCATGCTGATTTAGCTTCATTTGTTTTAAGCATCAAACGCCCACGTAAAATCATTTTGTTAGTTAAAGCTGGAAGCGCAACAGACGTTACGATTAATGCTTTATTACCTTTCTTAGAGCAAGGCGACATCATTATTGACGGTGGTAACTCATTGTGGACAGATACTATCCGCCGTGAAAAAGAATTAGCTGTTAAAGGCATCGACTTCATCGGTTCTGGCGTTTCAGGTGGTGAAACTGGCGCACGTTTCGGCCCTTCATTAATGCCATCAGGTACACGTAAAGCATGGGCGAGTTTAGAGCCAATTTGGCGCGACATCGCTGCTAAAGTAGACGCTAAAACAGGCGAGCCTATGGAAGGTGGAACACCAGGTAAGCCAGTGGTTGGCGGTTTTGCTTGTGCTGAATACATTGGCCCAGATGGTGCTGGTCATTATGTAAAAATGGTGCACAACGGTATTGAATATATCGACATGCAATTGATTTGCGAAGCTTACTGGTTGATGAAAAACTTGCTTGGCATGCCAGCAAATGAAATCGGTAAAGTATTTGAAGAGTGGAACAAAGGCGAGTTATCAAGCTTCTTGATTGAAATTACCGCTGATATTCTGCAACAAAAAGACCCAATGGGTCCTGGCTTCTTGGTAGACAAGATTCTAGATACTGCTGGTCAAAAAGGTACAGGTCAATGGACTGCAGCGAACGCGCTTGAATTAGGCGCACCAGCTAACGCGATTGCTGCGGCAGTTTATGCACGCGCACTTTCAAGCTTAAAAGAAGAGCGTGTTGAAGCTAGCAAAATCTTAAAAGGCCCAGAAATTAAAGTTGAAGGCGACAAAAAAGCCATTATCGAAGCGATTAAAAACGCTTTATATTGCTCAAAAATCTGTGCTTACGCGCAAGGTTTCCAATTGATTGATAAAGCACAAGTAGCTTACAACTGGAAATTGAACTTCGGTGAAATCGCTCAAATCTGGCGCGGTGGTTGTATTATCCGCGCACGTTTCTTGCAAAAAATCACTGATGCTTACGCATTGAACTCACGCTTGAAAAACTTGATGCTAGATCCATACTTCACGCAAGCCATGAACGATGGTCAAGAAGGTTGGCGTAAAGTGATTGCCTTGGCAGTCACAAACGGTATTCCAGCGCAAGGTTTTGCAGCGGCTATGGCATATTATGATGGTTACCGCAGTGCCGTGTTGCCAGCTAACTTGCTACAAGGTCAACGTGACTACTTCGGTGCGCATACTTATGAGCGTACTGACAAACCACGTGGTGAGTTCTTCCACTTGGATTGGCCAGAAGCAGGTCGTCCACAATTAGAAATCTAATAGTTAGAAGCTAAGATTTGAAATTAAAAAGCCCGCGAAAGCGGGCTTTTTAATTTTGTAGTTGCAACTGTTATCTTGCCTAATCAGCTTCTTGTGTAGATAATCAATTATTCGAATAACATCAATTAAATTAAACATTCAATGAAGTTAAATAAACAAAAGCCTAGAAACTTCATCAACCCACTTCTATCTCGCAAAGCGTTAGATGCTGACAAGTTTAACGCTTTTAAACAGGCATTAGAGCACTATAAAAAATCTCTTGCCGACCAAATAAGCACCAATCAAACCGAGCCTAACATTGTTGCTAGCGCACTCAAGCCATTTTTAGATAGTTTTGGCTACAAAAGTGAACCATATAGTCAAAAGGGGCAAATCAGCATTGACTTAGCGGTGATGCAAAACCTAAAACCTTCGGTAATTATTGAAGCAAAAATGCCTAATAGTACCGACATGATTGTGGAACAAGACTTAAACAGAAAGTCATTTCAGCAAGCTATTATGTATTTTATGAATGAGCGCGCAAAAGACAATAAAGCACTTTTTCATATTATTGTGACCGACTTTAATAACTGGTTTGTATTTGACGCTAAAGATTTTGACCGATTATTTTGGCGTAACTCCACCGTAAAAAAGTTATACGATGCGCACACCAGCAAATCGTTATTAGGCGACACCACAGCAGAGTTTTACCAAGCACTTGAGCGCGAACTACCCAAGCTTAAAAAAGACTTACTAGACCCTGAAGAAATAGAATGTGCGCACTTTAATGTTCAGCTGCCAGCCAATGAAAAAGAACTCACCGCCATTTACAAACTATTAAGCGCTGATTGCTTACTCAAAGAATTTAACCCAAACGATGCCAACAGCTTAAACCGCGATTTTTATACCGAATTGCTTTATATTTTAGGGCTAGAAGAAAGCAAAGATGGCGGTAAGAAAATCATCGGCCGCGCCAAAAACCCGCAAAATGGCACGCTGTATGAAAACATTAGCCACAAACTTGCGCAATACAACAAACCAAATGACTTTGAGGCAGTGATTAAGCTCATTATTATTTGGGTAAATCGTATTCTATTTTTAAAATTGCTTGAATCACAAATTGTGAAATGGACAGGCAATAAAGACCACAAGTTTTTAAACCCCAACACGCTAGACCAATACGATGCGCTCGAAACCCTATTTTTTGAAGTGCTCGCCAAGCCCATAGATAAACGCTACGTGCGTGAGTTTGACCATATCCCTTACCTTAACAGCTCGCTTTTTGAAGTGCACCCAGATGAAAACAGCGGCATTAAGGTTTCTAACTTAGTCGATAACGTCACCATAGATTATTACGCCAAAACCGTAGTGAAAGACAGCAACAACCAACGCAAAACAGGCAAAGTGAGCACGCTGCCTTACTTATTGGCTTTTTTAGATGCTTTTGATTTTGCCAATGACAGCGATGAAGAGCTGGTGAGCCAATCAAAATCGCTCATTAGCGCCTCGGTACTCGGTTTAATATTTGAAAAAATTAACGGCTATAAAGACGGTAGCTTTTACACGCCAAGCTTTATTACCATGTACATGGCGCGCGAAACCATTACCAAAACCATTATTGATAAATTCAATGCGGCAAAAGGCTGGCAATGTAAAACGCTCACCGATTTACATAATAAAGACTTAGAGATAACAGAAGCCAATACGCTGATTAACAGCATTAAAATTTGTGACCCAGCCGTGGGTAGCGGTCACTTTTTAGTTTCTGCACTCAATGAAATGCTGCGTATTAAAAGCGAGCTTGGCGTGCTGGTGAGCGAAGACGGCAAGCGTATTAAAGACTACAGCTTAAGCATAGAAAACGACGAGTTAATTATCAAAAGCCCAGAAGGCGAGCTATTTGAATATAAAAAGAACCACACCGAAAAAACCCGTATTCAAAAAACCCTGTTTAAAGAAAAACAACTACTCATTGAAAACTGCCTGTTTGGTGTGGACATTAACCCAAACTCAGTCAATATTTGCAGGCTAAGGCTTTGGATAGAACTACTCAAAAATGCCTACTATAAAGATGATGGCCAGCTAGACACCTTGCCAAATATCGACATTAATATTAAATGTGGCAACAGCTTAATTAGCCGCTTTGGTTTAACAGATGACTTAGACAGCAAAACCATCAAAGCCGAGATTCAAGATTACAAACAAAAAGTAACACAATATAAAGAAAATATTGGCAGCAAGCACGATGTGTTACAAAGCATTGATGCCATGAAAGCCAAGTTTCAAGAAAAGCTTAAAAGTGGGCACGCCGTCACTAAAGCACTCAATATCAAGCTAACAGAATACGTAAAGCAATTTAGCTTTGATGGCTTAAGCAAAGAGTTAGAAATGATGGCGTTTATAGACCTCGGCTTAAGAGGCAAACAAGCCGAAATGTTTGCCATAGCCACCAATGAAAAAAGCCAAGATGCCAAGCTAAAAGAAGTAAAAACAGCACTCATTAAAAAGCAAGAAATTGAAAGCGGCGCTATTTACCAAAACGCCTTTGAATGGCGCTTTGAGTTCCCTGAAGTGCTCAATGAACAAGGTGACTTTGTGGGTTTTGATGTGGTGATTGGTAATCCGCCTTACGGTGCGCACTTAGGTGAAAACGATAAGGCTTTTTATCTAAACTATTACAAACATCAAGATTATCAATTAGATACATATTTGCTATTTATAGAGAGAAGTGTTGAGTTATTAAAGCAAAATGCTTTTTTAAGCTACATAATCCCTAATACTTGGCTAACAAACCTCAAGTTGAGGAAAATTAGAGAATTCATTATTTCTCAAACATACATACACGAAATCGCAAGCTATCAAAAATCCGTATTTGATGAAGCTGTAGTTGATACAGTGTCAGTTTTTCTTAAAAAAACGACTGAAAAAAACAACTCTATCCCTATAAAAGATTATGCATCTAGTGATGATTTGTCTCGGCTAATTGCCGCATCTCAATCAAAATGGGCTGATTTGAATGGAGATGCGATAAATATTTTTATGGCATTACCAACTTTAGAACTAAAGTCTAAAATTGAAGAAAATAATATATTACTTGGTGATTTATTTAATGTTGTTGTAGGCCTTAAGCCATATCAAAAAGGTAAAGGTAAGCCGAAGCAAACGGCAGAGACCGTTGAGAAAAGAGTTTTTGATGCGACTTTTCAGATTGATGATACGTATAAAAAACTTTTAAGAGGTTCAGATATAACGCGTTACGAAACTCGCTGGGATGGTTCTCGTTGGATAAAGTTTGGAGAGTGGCTAGCAGAACCTAGATATAGTGCTAATTTTGAAGCTAACGAAAAAGTAGTTGTTAGGCAGACTGGCGATACAATCATTGCTGCTTTAGATAAAGAGCAATTTGTTTGTATGAATAACTTGCATGTAATCACGGCTGGCAGTAGTAAATTAGAGTTAAGGTATTTGTTGGCATTACTTAACTCCAAACTAATTGATTACTATCACAGTTTGCTAAACCCTGAGAAAGGTGAGGCTTTGGCTGAGGTGAAAAAAGAAAATCTTGCTAGGTTACCAATAAAAGAGGCAGAAAACCAGAAGCCTTTTGTTGATAAAATAGATTCAATTATTTTAGCTAGACAAAATAACCAAGACACCAGCGTGCTTGAAGCTGAGCTAGACGCCATGGTGTATGCGCTTTATGGCATGAGTGACGATGAAATTAAGCTGATTGAGGGCTCGTGACTGGTAACGGATATTACAAAATATGAATAGCACACGTTACAGCACGGATGGTTTAATTGAAACGCAGTTTCAAGCTGGCTCACATGGGCGAGTGCTTAAAAACTTAGCTAATATTAAGCGTAAACGTGAAATGGATGCGCTTGAAGCAACCAATCTTTTTAAAGTCACTATGTGGGCGATTCAAAATTATTCTGCCGAGCTTAGATTTACAGCGCAAGATATAAACGACCTTCATCAACATTGGCTAGGCACAATTTACGCATGGGCAGGCCAGCATAGGCAGGTGAATATTAGCAAGGGTAATTTTAATTTTGCGATGGCAGCACAAGTCACGCGCTTAATGGCGGAATTTGAACGTGATGTATTAGCAAAATATACCCCCTGTAATTTTAATAGCCGTGATGAAATTATCGAAGCATTAGCGGTGACGCATTGTGAGCTGGTACTCATTCACCCTTTTAGAGAAGGTAACGGACGTACATCTCGCTTACTGGCTACTTTAATGGCCTTGCAAGCAGGTTTGCCGTTGCTGGATTTTTCGGGGATTACAGGTAAAGAAAAACAAGCTTATTTTCAAGCGGTGCAATTAAGCATGAGTAGAGATTACGAACCGATGAAAAATGTTTTCAAAAAAGTAGTCGCACGAAGCGAGCGAGAGCGTTAGCGCTTTGCTATTTTAAGGCTAGGTGTCGCAAGTGCTTTTTCAGCAGGCTTTTTAACACCTTCAATGGCCATAGATGAAAGCACATTAACACGCAAAGCCTGCTCAAATACTTTTGCATTAGCAAGATATGGGTTTTGAGACAATAAAGAATTTTTAAGCATAAATGTAGTATAGGCTTGGTTAATCATAATTTCAACATATAGGGCGGAATAGCTCTTTACCCCTCGCTTTAGAGGCTTCTGTCATTCGGCGCAATACACTACGCTATGACGCCCTACTTAGCTGCAAACAAAAAGGCACTGCCCTGAACCGGTTCTTGGCATCACCATTTTTGCTAAGTGCTGAAGCACTAAGTCGAATGCGAAAGCCGCATGGATATTGGCTTGCAGGGCAGTGCCTTTTAAAGGCTTTACTAGTGTGAAGGCTTAGGACGTGTGCTTTTTAGGCTGAGTAATATGCTAATGCCTAGCACCGCAATGACCACCGCTAGTGAAACTGCAACTGGTATTTTAAACCATTCTACAATGAGCATTTTTGTGCCTACAAACATGAGTACAACGGCTAAGCCATATTTGAGTAAGTGAAATCTGTCGGCCATGTCTGCCAATAAAAAATACAGTGCGCGTAAGCCTAGAATCGCAAAAATATTGGAAGTGAATACGATAAATGGGTCACTAGTAATGGCAAAAATTGCTGGAATACTGTCCATTGCAAAAATTACGTCTGAGAATTCGACCAAAACTAATACTAAAAACATCGGCGTGAACCAGCGAACACCATTTTTAGTAATCCAGAATTTGTCACCGTGATAACTATCGGTAATGCGCATGTGGCGGCGCAGCCAACTGAGCAATGGATTTTGTGCTAAATTTGTCTCTTGGTCTGCGAAAACAAACATCTTGATGCCAGTAATTAGCAAAAATGCGCCAAACACATAAAGTACCCAATGAAACTCGGCAATTAGCCATGCACCAAGCAGTATCATCAATGCTCGCAATACAATTGCGCCTAGTACGCCATAAACTAGCACGCGCTTTTGATATTCAATGGGCACGGCAAAGTAAGAAAACAGCATGACGAAAACAAAAATATTGTCCATCGCTAAGGTTTTTTCTAGCAAGTAACCGGTGAGATATTCCATCGTTTTGGCATCGGCTATCGCACGCCCTGATGTGTGGTCTAACCAAGACCACAATGCGCCACCAAACAATAGTGCTAGTGAAAACCAAATGAATGACCAAACAAGCGCCTCTTTAGCGCTGACTTTGTGCGCGCCTTTGCGGCCTAATGCGAACATGTCTATAGATAGCATAGCCACCACAAATAGGCCAAAACCCGACCACATCCACCATGTTCCAATTGATTGCATTTCACCCATTTTATTTTTCCTTTTTAGTTCTTAGTGCTAAGTTTGTATATTTGCTATTGATTAATTCACTGTTGCTACTTCATCCAAATGTGCGGTCCACTCACGCCAAACCGCCCATACAACTGATAGCACAATTGGTCCGATAAATAGGCCAACCAAGCCAAATGCTAGCAGCCCACCTAGCACACCAAACAGCACTAATAGAAAGGGTATGGGGCTAATACTACTAATGAATAATGGCCTTAGCACATTATCAAGTTGGCTAACGATAGCGGCTCCCCAAATCCATACGCCAATAGCCGCAGCAGTTTCACCTTGCAACAATAACAACAGCCCTGCTGCGCCCCAAGCTAAAGGTGTTCCGAATGGAATAAGCGCTAATATCATCGTCAGTAAGCCAAACATTACTGGTGAAGTTAAGCCTGCGACCCAATAACCAAGCCCAGCCACAACACCTTGTACTAAAGCAGTGAGTAAAATTCCGTACACAACAGCGCGAGTAGTAGTGCCTGCAGCATGTAAATAATCATGCACTTGGGCGCCTATAAAGCGCTCTAAAACGTGACGTAATTCGCGCACAATCCTTGTGCCGTCACGAAAAAAGAAAAATAAAATAACCACAACGAGTATCATTTTGGCCAAGTTTTTGCCTAAGCCACCTGCTAGTGTGCTCAGGTCTGCTGTGTGCGCCGCAAGCCAAGTTTTAATGACTAGTGAGGCGCCATTTGGATTGGCAGTAAAGTGAGCCTGCTGTTGCATTAACCATTCACCTATCCAAGGCATGCTGCGTAATGCTTCTGGCACTGGCGGAGGGTTAGCCAAAAATGCCTGAAGCGCAGGAAACAAATGACCAATTTCCTGTTGAGCTAGCCAGATTAACCAAACTAGTGGTAAGAATATTGTCAGTGCTAACAATGCAGTAGCTAAAAAAGCGGCCAAGGTATCTTTATTGTTACATCCGCGCCTAATTCTTTCAGCCACTGGCCATGATGCATAAGCCAAAACACTTGCCCAAGCGATAGGTGCAAGAAACGGTGCAACAACCATAGACGCGAGTGCAACTAAGCCGCCTAATGCGAGCCATGGCACAAGGCGACGACTAAATTTAGTTTTAGCATTTAGCACTAACTCAAACCTTACTTACTTTTAGTACCATGGCTGCCACCAGCAATTCTGTCCATCAGCGCAAACATCACACCAGAAAATACTAGCGTTAAGTGAATACCCACTAACCAAGCAAGTTGATAATTTCCATTAGGCTCAGCCAACACTTCTTTTACGTTGATAAAGTATTTAAGTAGCTCAATCCCAGAAATCGCCACGATAGAGCCAATCAGCTTTAATTTTAAATCAGAAAATCCAACATGTCCCATCCACTCTGGGCGGTCTTCATTATCGCCAGTATCAATTTTAGAGACAAAGTTTTCATAGCCAGCAAAAATGATAATAAGCAGCAAGTTTGCGACCAAGGTAATATCAACTAAGGTCAAAATCCCCAATAATGCTTCGCCACCATCCCCACTAAACACTGTGGGGATGAGGACGAAGAATGCCTTGGCAAACTTAACTAATAACAAGGCAATGCCTGCAATTAAACCTATGTAAAAAGGTACTAACAGCCAACGACTTCCAAACATAAAATGCTCTAAGAACAATTCAATACGTTTCATTTTCATTTTAAGTCTCGTTTTTTATAAGCTATTTATGCATTATTACGCAACGCAGCAATGCGTTCAGATAGGTCTGGGTGGCTTGAAAACAAGCGTTTGAATCCGCTGGATCCGCCACCAGAAATGCCTGAAGCAGCCATTTGTTTTGGTAAGGCAGATGGTTCGTGTTCTGCTTGCAAACGCTCTAAAGCAGCAATCATCTTTTTGGCACTGGATAATTTAGCCGCACCAGCATCAGCACGAAACTCACGCTGACGCGAGAACCACATCACGATTATGGAAGCCAATACGCCCAATAATAGTTCTGCGATAATCATTGTGACAAAGAATGCAGGGCCAGTGCCTTTTTCAGTTTTGAAGATAATCTTATCTACTGCATAACCAATGACGCGTGACAGAAACATCACAAAAGTATTCACCACGCCTTGAATTAAGGTGAGCGTAACCATGTCGCCATTCGCAATGTGTGAAACTTCGTGCGCCAGCACGGCTTCGGCTTCATCTTTGCTCATTTTATTGAGTAAGCCAGTCGATACTGCGACTAAGGAACTATTTTTAGTCATCCCTGTTGCAAAGGCATTCACTTCAGGGGAGTCAAATACCGCCACTTCTGGCATTTTGATGCCGACCATATCTGCCTGAGCACGCACCGTTTTAATCAGCCAAGTTTCAGTAGGCGTACGTGCTTCTGCAATGACTACCGCGCCAGACATGCGTTTGGCAGACCACTTAGACATTGCCAGTGAGATAAACGCACCACCAAACCCCATAATGGCGGCAAATGCCAGTAAGTTGCCTAAATCTAATCCGTTAGCATTGAGGTAAGGTTCCACGCCAAGGATGCGCATGGTCAGAGACAGTACCAACATAATGGCAAGGTTGGTGGCTAAAAAATAAATAATACGTTTCATTGCGAACTCCAAAACATCAAATATTGAGCGGTTAATGTCATCTTTAGTTTGCTCAAGCTAAAGTACTGGTAAAACTAAAATATTTATAAAACATTAAGTTTGTTTAGTCATCTGTGGCTAATGGTATAGGTGCAGAGTCGTAAGAATGTTCACGGTGTTTTTCCAGTCGTCTAGTCAGTGTGCGAGCGCAGCGGTCGCTCGCGCGATCAATAGCCACATATAAATCAGCTTCAGTGTCTTCTATGACAATGTTACTGTGTCCCGCCAATACCAAATTAATTTGGCATCTTTTATCTATTCCACCGCGCGGCCCATTGATGTCGGCTAAGCTAATACGAGCGTGCATCACATGCCCATCATTTCTATCGAGCGCAAACTGCATGCGACGTGTGGCGTAATCGCGAATTCCATCGGTTAATGAAAAACCATTTGTTTGAATATCAAGTTGCATCTTAATCTCCTAAGTAAGCATTAACGTTTGTATATACTAGGGGAATTAACACATCGTAAAAATAAAGATTATACTGATAGATAACTCGTAAAAAACTGATGGTTGACCTATTATGTTGAACTACAAACAATTGAATTATTTTTGGCAAGTGGCGCGCGCTGGCAGCATCGCCCGTGCTAGTGAGCAGCTTGACCTCACCCCACAAACGCTTAGCGGTCAAATTGGATTGTTGGAAACTTCGTTGGAAGCGACATTGTTTAAGCGTGTTGGCCGTGGGCTAGAACTGACAGAAACAGGTCGTTTAGCTTTATCTTACGCGGATGAGATTTTTGAAATAGGTGCGGAGATGGAGCAAGCGCTAAGTGGCGGTACCGTGAAACAAGTGGCCACTTTTAGAGTGGGTATTGCCGATGTGATGCCTAAATCAATCGTTTACCGTTTACTTGCGCCAGCGATGACGCTGAATGAGCCGATAAAAATTATCTGCAGAGAAGATAAGTTAGATAAGTTGCTGGGCGATTTAGCCATACATCGTTTAGATTTAGTGCTGTCAGATAGACCTATGCCTGAGCAATTGGATATCAAAGCTGATAATCATAAACTCGGTGAATGTGGCATCAGTTTTTTTGCGACACCCACATTGGCGGCAAAGTACAGAGAAGGCTTCCCTGCCAGTTTGAGTCATGCGCCCTTATTAGTGCCTAGTTTAGATACGATGATGCGAGGCAGGTTAATGCGCTGGTTTGATACGAAGCGCATACGCCCACAAATTGTTGGGGAATTTGACGACAGTGCGTTGATGAAGGCTTTTGGTCAGGCAGGTATCGGTATTTTTATGGCGCCTTCAGTCATTGCATCGGAAATTGAGCGGCAGTATGGGGTGGTTGAACTTGGCAAAACTGAAGAGGTGCAAGATTATTACTACGCCATCTCAGTTGAGCGGCGTTTTGATCATCCAGCCGTCGCGGCAATCCGCGATACGGCGAAACAAACGCTTTTTAAAAGTTAAAGTTTGATTACATTGTTCTGCTGAATAGATTCAGCGCTAATTGATAGCATAGTATGGCAGTCTGCGCATCGTAGCGCTCATCGCCATCACGCATAAAGGCATGTTGTGCATTGAACTCATGCCAAGTAAATGTGAGGTTAGCTTCAGTTAACTTGTTGTAGACCTGCGTACGTCCAGCAGTTGGAATGTGCGTATCTTGCTTGCCCCAAATCATCAACAGCTCGCCAGTAATGTCGCTCAGGCGTTCCATGCTGTGCTGACCTGGTTTATTTGGAATAGTCATTGAGTGTAAATCGGTTGCATAGAAACAAGCGGTACTTTTGATTTCTGGTTGTAAGGCAGCGCGGAAAGCTAAGTGACCACCGATACAAAAGCCCATTGCGCCAATGTTGCCGTCATACCAATCTTGTTGTTTGATATAGGCAATCATTGCTTGGTTATCTGTGTCATAACCTTGCACATCTTTGGCAGCTTTGTCTGCATTGCCTTTATCGCGACCAGCATCGTCATATGCCAGAACAGTGCCAATAGGATTTAACTCATGAAATACTTCTGGTACCAGCACTACATAACCATGACTAGCGATGATTTTAGCTGCGCTTTCAATCGGACCAGTTTGCTGAAAAATTTCTGAATAAAATAAAATGGTAGGAAATTTGCCACCAGCACTAGGTTTGCCGCCGACAGGGCGATGAATATACGTGCGCATCACACCTGTTGGGGTATTGATGTCTGCGATTTGGCTTTGAACTTTCATTGCTTACCTTCTAAATGATCGTGTAAAAAAATAATTTTGCTATTGTACAACGATGAAATTCATTAAGGTAAGGATGATGTTGAATAACATGGCAATTTGAGAGGCATGCAAATTAATAAAATGACATCACGACTGCTTAATAGGGGCCGCATCGTATTTGAGATGCTGTGCTGTGAACTATTTTTTAATACATAGTCCATATATTTTGGATTCTTGAATACTTTCAAAGTACTATGAAAATTAAAGTGCTACTGAAAATAGTCGAGATAAGGTTTGCTATATAAGCTACTAATTTCGTAAAATGATGTTTTATATTGTAATTATTTATGCGGCGCATCAATAATTACTTCTTGCTAAAGTTCACGCGATGTCAGTCACAATGCAACTCATTATTAATGGTAAGCCTCGCAGTTTTGATGCGGAAAATTTCACAGTAGCGCAATTGGTAGCCCAGCTTAATTTAGAAGGCAAACGCCTTGCTATTGAATGTAATGGTGAAATAGTGCCGCGTAGTCAGTTTGCGGATAAGCAGTTAACCGATGGAGATAAGTTGGAAATAGTTGGTGCGGTAGGTGGCGGCTAGCGCTGACAAAATAGTCGCTAGAATTTCAGCCAGAACACTGCGTTAACCACTAACTATCATGTTAAAGAGGATACTAAATTGTTAGATCTATTAAAAATAGCAGGTAAAAGCTATCAATCTCGTTTGTTAGTGGGCACTGGTAAATACGCAGACTTTGCACAAACACGCGCGGCGATTGATGTGAGTGGCGCAGAAATTATCACGGTGGCGATACGCCGTACTAATATTGGCCAAAATGCTGGCGAGCCTTCTTTGCTGGATTTCTTGCCACCAGAGGAATTCACTTATCTACCTAATACCGCAGGTTGCTATTCTGCTGATGACGCTGTGCGCACATTGCGCCTAGCAAGAGAGTTGCTAGATGGTCACAAATTGGTGAAGCTAGAAGTATTGGGCGATCCTAATACGCTATACCCGAATATGATAGAAACACTCGCTGCAGCTAAAACACTGGTAAAAGATGGCTTTGACGTGATGGTGTATTGTTCGGATGATCCTATCATTGCCAAACAGTTAGAAGAAATTGGTTGTTGCGCTGTGATGCCATTAGCGTCTTTGATTGGTTCAGGCATGGGCATTTTAAATCCATGGAATCTACAAATTATCATTGCTAATGCGCAAATTCCAGTACTGGTGGATGCTGGCGTGGGTACGGCTTCTGATGCAGCCATTGCTATGGAGCTTGGTTGCCAAGGAGTATTGATGAATACAGCGATTGCCGCAGCGCGTGATCCAGTTTTGATGGCATCCGCCATGAAAAAAGCGGTGCAAGCTGGACGTGAGGCGTATTTGGCTGGGCGTATGCCTAAAAAATTATATTCAGCAAGCCCAAGCTCTCCATCTGAAGGCTTGATGACAAAATGACCACGGATAAGCATTACGAATGCACCGTGTCGGTCGAAACGGAATTTCTTGCAGATCAATCAGATATAGCACGGAATCGTTACGCTTTTGCTTATCACGTTAAAATTGCTAACACTGGCAACGTGGCTGCGCAGCTGATTAGTCGTCATTGGGTGATTAAAGAAGCGAATGGTGAGCAGCAGGAAGTCAAAGGTTTAGGCGTTGTTGGCGCGCAGCCTTTATTGAATCCGAATGAGCATTTTGAATATACCAGCGGTACTGTGTTAAGTACGCCCATGGGTGAAATGCATGGTACTTATCAAATGGTGGCAGATGACGGTACGCAGTTTGATGCTGAGATTCAGCCATTTGTACTTAATATGCCTAGAGTTTTGCATTAGTGTTGAATTCTCGTTTAGCCTCTAAAGTGATAATAATCAATTGATAAAAAGAATTACAACACTTATTTTGATCGCATTTATTAGCGGCGGGCTGACTGCTTGCGCTAGTAAAACTTTAAAGGCAACTCCGCCCACAAAGCCAATCGCTAAATGTGACTGTAGCCCAAATAAAAATCCTGTTAAGGCGCCTGATACCAGCCCTGTGCAAATTATTGAACCAGATAAGCCAGTAATAGAAGCTAAGCCTATTGACGCAAAACCTTCAGACATCAAGCCTGCTGATTCTAAAATTGCCGATTACGGTTTATTAAAACCTGCGCTATGGGAAGACGTTGACGGTTTGGGTCAAACAAAACAAAATTTATCTGATTTGAGTTTATCTTGGCCAGCTTGGATGCAAAGTTGCAGCGCCCTCATTAATAAACCTATGTGGCAAAAAGTTTGTAATGCCGCCACACAACTCAATAATCAAACAGCCAATAAGCCGAGTTCAGAGGCCATTCTTGCGTATTTCAAACAAAATTTCTCTGTCTATAGAACGACCAATATTGATGGTACAGATAGCGGATTAATTACAGGCTATTACGAGCCAATACTCAAAGGTAGCCGTTTCAAGTCCGCCAAATATGCCAACCCTCTGTATCAAGTCCCCACCGATTTGGTAACGGTTGAATTAGATAGCTTGTTTCCAGAACTGAAATACAAGCGCGTACGTGGTCGCTTGGTAGGTAATAAATTAGTGCCTTATTACAATCGTGCTGACATTGAGTCAGAAGCGGCGCCGTTAAAAGGTCGTGAGTTTATCTACATAGATGACATCATCGATGTTTTTTATTTGCAAGTTCAAGGCTCAGGGCTCGTACAGCTAGAAAGTGGTGAGCAAGTGCATGTTGGCTATGCAGATCAAAACGGCATGACTTACAACTCTATCGGCCGCTTGCTGGTGGAACGCGGTGAGCTAACAATGGCCAACGCCTCCATGAATGGCATTAAAAATTGGGCACGCAACAACCCAACTAAACTTCGCGAATTACTCAATAGCAACCCAAGTTATGTGTTCTTTAGAGAGCTACCCGCAGGTTTGCCAGGCCCGCTCGGTGCGCTTGGCGTGCCTATTCTGGGTGAACGCGTTGTGGCGATAGACCCCAAATATGTGCCTTTAGGTGCCCCAGTATTTTTATCTACAACCGAGCCCAATAGCGCCAAGCCATTAAAGCGTTTTATGATGGCGCAAGATACAGGCGGTGCCATTAAAGGCGGCGTGCGCGCTGACTTTTATTGGGGTGATGGCAATGAAGCAGGTGCTAAAGCTGGTGCCATGAAGCAATCTGGAAAGATTTGGGTATTTTTACCGAAAGAGTTTGTGATTAAATAAGTGTAAATTTGATTTATTAGTCGCAAGCGGTAGAAAATAAAAAAGGGTGCATAAAGCACCCTTTTTGCATAAGCCTAAGCTTATTTTGAAACTATTTATTCATTACGTACATTGTAACTTCAAAACCGAAACGCATTTCAGTAGCAGCTGGTGTAGTCCACATAATAGTTCTCCTTTTTAGATTAATTTCGTATCGCATTGCTGCTTAACGTTTAGCTACTATATGCCTGTAGAGAATTAATGGAATGACTAGAGTCATGAATGACAGCTAATGAAATTCATTAGATTTAAATTAGCTGACAGTTAATTTCTCGCTCTGCGCTTTAGCAGTTTACGGATTAGCCAAGTCAATCCACCCATAATAAACATCAATACAGCGGCTATTGGTAGAGGGATCAATGATGGTGATTGTAGCTTTAACGCCGCGCCATCTTTAAGTCTTTCAGGTAGTGGATTTGGCGTTGTTGGTACAATTTTCCATTGGCTACGGTCAGCAGGTGCTTGCTGCAGGTATTGGTCAAAGCTATACACAGGTGCTAAGCCAAAGGCGCGGCTAGAAGGAATTTGCGGAATCCGTACAAAATAAATCGCTTCAATATCTTCGCCAATCTGGCGCATGAAAGGCGTAGTTGGGTTGTGGTCGGTGTAAAGCTTTCTTGACCACTGATTGGCACCTAATAATAAATCTTCGCCAATTGCATCAAATGTAACCGCTGGAAAAAGACGCGTAGTTTCGGTGTTTAGATAATCATAAATCGCACGACCTTTTGTTAAGCTCATCTCAGTGGCCGCTACATAAAAGTAGGCTGCCGAGGCTTTAAGTTGGCTTTCAACTCCGCGCATTGGAATGTTCCACCCTAGTGCTCTCAGTGTATCGATGCTGACGCCTGCGCAGTTGTTGCGAGAGTGGTCATAAACAAAATCGTTACGATAGAATTGGTTATAAATGCGGTTGGTTGTAGCCTGAAATTGTGCAGGTACATTGTCGTTTTTAAGTACAGCAACCAGCATATAAGAAGGGCGATAAAAGTTTTGACCGCTATTAAGGTCGGTCAAGTATTTATCCATTGGCGTAACGCCTGCGATGATGCCTTTTTCGCTATTCGAGGCAAGGTTGTAATAGTTATTTACCAGCCAACGCGAATAGTTGCCATCAGTTTCCATTCGGCCTGTCACAACAGCAAAATGGCCGCCATGCGCTTCGTCGTCATCACCTTGTGCGCCGTTCAGCATAAATGCGAGTACGGCTTTTCCTGCCACTTCTTTTGCTACGCCAGGTGTTTTCTCCCACAGCAATCTGCTCTCGTACGCGCTTTTGGCGCCACCATTTTCATATTGAACTAAGCTTTTTAGTGATTCATCAGCTTTCAATGCATTAAGATTTGCATTGGCATCAATTTTGAAATCAAGTGGCCAAACTGTGCGCGCGATAAAACCTTTGTCGGTTAACTCGCCACGCAACCTGACATCACGTTGTTTAAAAAACTGTAAGGTGCTGTCATTCCAATAGGATAGATTACTTGGAATTTTATCAATAATGGAAAATGGACTGGTTAAACCTGATGCTTCAGTCAGCATCGTTCCGCTATCATTCAGTCTTGCATGTGGAATCACATGCTGCGAGCCTAGCCAGATCAAAGGTGGTAAAGCATTATTATTTTGCTCGTTTATGGCTTCTTGCAAACTAAATGCTGTTTTTGAAAACCCTGCGATAGGCACGCCTTTTTTAGGTACTGCGATAAGTTCCTTTTTAAAATACCAGCGTGCTTGTGGAATCGTGGCGCAGTCTTGGCATCGCCCAGTGGTGATTTCAATATTCTCGGCAGAGTAAAGACCGAGTAAACCATCTTCAATAGCTAGAGTAGGGCTGGCTTGCGTGTTAAGGCTGAATAACAAGAATGTTGGGGCAATGAGTTTAGATGTAATTTTATTCATTCGTGAAAGCAATTTGGTTAATTAACTGACTATTGTTTTGAGCGTGTTGTTTTGCATCGCCGTATTAGTTAACGTTTAATCCATGCGATAAATGTTTTGAAATATTCAGGTTGGCGAATGCATAGGTAGATAGTCACTAATACATTAAGCAATGCGGTGGCTAAAAATAACTGCGGGATATTCAGACCTTTTCCCAATAACAATATAGAAAAGCCTGCTGAAACGACCATAAATAAAGCATTCATAATATTGTTAGCAGCAATTACGCGTGATTGATGACTTTTCTTAGCGCGTGTTTGAATTAAGGCGTAAAGAGGTACGATATAAAGCCCGCCAAAGAAGCCTATTAAGGCAATATCCGCCAGCAAGCGCCAGCGTGCTAAAGACTCATGGTTAAAGCTGTAGACCTCAGGGTTGTAGGCATGGCTGTAAGTGATGAAAGATTTGTAATCGAACATCGATTTAAGATTCACGGTTTCATGGAGGTAGGTGCTGGACAAATATAAATCTATGCCAAATAGTGTGAGACCAATGGCACCGAATACCACTAAACCTACTTCTAACTTGCCTTTAGATAGCTTTTCGCACATCAGTGAACCAATGCCAATGCCGATTGAAAAAACAGAGAGCAGTAAAATAAAAACACTTTCATTGCCTAGCAAAATGTCTTTGGCAAAGTTGGGAAATTGCGCCAATAAAGTCGCGCCGTAAAACCAGAACCAAGAAATGCCAACTATCGCTAGCCATACGGTTTGGTCTGCCCAAATGAATTTAACGTTTTTTACCGTTTCGGTGATGGGGTTCCAATTGATTTTAAGACTGGCATCTGCTGCAGGGGAGTTGGGTATACCGCGGCTGCTAAAATAACCTAAAAAGCCAATGGTGATAATGGCGATGCTGGTGAATAACTCGTGATGTGCAACAGTGGCAAGTGAAGCACCTAGCACTTGACCTAATAAAATCGCCACAAAACTGCCCATTTCTACCATGCCATTGCCGCCAATGAGCTCAGTTGCTTTTAGGTGTTGTGGCAGGTAGGAATATTTTACTGGGCCGAAAATTGTTGAGTGCATGCCCATCATGAATAGCGCGGCAGCGAGCAGCCAGATATTATGCAAAAAGAATCCAGCGCTGGCAAAGGTCATAATGCCTATTTCAAATACTTTTACATAGCGAATGATTTGCGATTTTTCAAACTTGTCGGCGATTTGCCCTGCGGTGGCGGAGAACAAAAAGAATGGCAATATAAACAACCCTGGCAACAAAGTAGCAAGCGTTGCGCCATCAATACTACTTAAGCTTGATGCATGAAAAGCGACCAAGGTAATGAGCGCGGTTTTAAATACATTATCGTTAAATGCACCTAAAAACTGTGTAAAAAAGAATGGGCGAAAACGCTGCTCACTCATTAATGTAAATTGATTGCTCATAGATAGATCCCTATTTTCTAGTTTTTATATGCTTTTATATGCTTTTATATGCACGCGCTTATTCTTTGGTGTCAGTTTTAAGTAAAGAGAATGCCATGCCAGCTAGTAGCAATACCCCTAAAAATAAACCACCCCACAATAACCAGCGTTTGTAATCGATAGGCGCAGTCCAAGTGTTGGCGGCTTGTTCAGTTGTTTCGTTGTTAGCACTCACTTCCATCGTAAGGCTTGAATTAGCTAGCGCTTGAACTTTTTCAATCTTGTAATCTGGAATTAAGCTAGTGATAGAAAGGTTGTTAACAATACTTGGTTTTTCGCCCACATGCAGTGTGAATGGCGCCTGTCCGCGGGCGTTCCATACGACTGTTGACGGCAACCAACCTAAAGATAATGTCGGATTTTCTGAACCGATGCCGCCGCTAGACTGATTGAATTGCAAGCGCCAATAACGCGCTACAGTTGGGGATAAAACTACGTCTGGGCTAGTGAAAGCTTTGCCTTGTTGCATCAAGCGATACACTGATGCGGTAGTGAGATATTCCCAAGGCTCGTTAGTATTGTTACGCACCTGAATGGTTGCATTGGTAATCGTGTTATTTTGCGGCAGTTTGATTTGCAAATAACTGGCAGGAAAATGCCCAGCAGATTCAAAATCAATATTCACTAAACCATTTTTAGTGTCTTCGCTGCGTTCTATCAATTGAATAGTTTGCAGCACCAACTTAGGAGCGATGCTTTGTACTTTGCTATATTCCGCACTTGCTTTTGTCAGCTTAAAGCTAGCACTGTTTGGTTCAGTGGCGCGAATTTGTAAATAACGTGCTTCGCTTGGGCTATCGAGCGAAATGGTATTTTGTAAGATGCTGCTGTTTGCATTGCTAGTTTTAAGTAATACTGCGTTACCTGCATGCGACCAGGTTTGTAAATCTTCACTTGTGAGCACTTCTAAGGTGAGTAATTTGCCGTCAACGCCTTGCCAATCAACCGAGATGGTTTCTAAGGGCATATGTTTTTTGCCAGCATCTAGCAGATAAATTGAGTTGGTATTTTTGCTAGCATTCGCTATGTCATCGCTTGAAACAATATCAATTGAAGTGCTTCCCGTGCTTTTCTGTAGATGAATTCGCAATTCATTTGGGTTGTCTAGAGCACTTTCTTTAATCGGATAAATAATCAGCGGTTTGCTATCTTGCTGCGTTGTAGTTTGCGGATGCAAGTCTTCATAAGGAATCAGCGCATAAGGCACTTGTTCGCCTGATGCGTTTTGAATAGTCAGGTCTTGCAGCGTGCTGCTATGCGTGTATTGATAAACCTCTTTGCTAATATTGCTTTGGTAAAACGGCTCGTTACCATTGGCTTCTAGCTTAAAACTGGCGGCCATTGCAGATGGCGTCAGCATAACGAGCAAACATGTAATCATCAGTTTATTGTTTTTCATGGGTGTATCCTTTTTGAGTACATTTTTACTTTTAATCAGCATTGATTGCCTTTTTGACTGGTGGCAATGGTGCAAAATAACCCATCACCAGCAGCATCAAACCTGCGCCAATGAATGAAGCAATGCGTTCTACCGAGCCGTGTTGCGATAAGTCTAGCAGGAATAATTTAGCCACTACCAAGCCCATTAAGGCCGCGCCGACAATCCAAATTTGGCGTTGACCACGCTTATGCGCAAGTAGCATGAGTGCGAATGCAGTAATGCCCCACAAAAAGGTGAACGACATTTGTACCGTTGAGTTATTAAAGATAGACACCCATTCAAATGGCGTGCCTACCCAATGATGCAAGGTGCGCAACAATATGCCGTTGAGCAGGGTAAAGCCCATCACACTTGGCACTATAGGCATCAAGCTTGATAATTTGCCTAAGTATGTATTTACAACGCGATGCCAGATGAATAGCAATAGCAGGACTGTAGCCAACGTAATATCGAGCGGATTAATCAGCGGTATATAAGGCAGTGGCGCTGCGTTGCCACTGGAGTTAAGTGACATGAACATAAACCAAGCGATAAGTGACGCAACCATCGGCACACAGCCAATCCAAGCCCAATTTCGCGCGCTGTGGAGTTGCTCACTTGTGAGCGTACTTTTTTTAGCAAACTGCCAGCGCGTGATACCTAATACGATGGTAATCGGAATAATTGCCCAACCAATGTCTTTCCATACGTTAGATTCTTGCACATATAGACCAAGCTGATACTGCCACTCCATGACACCTATAATTGCGCCTATCCATAACAATGGAGCGCGAAGAAACGAGCCATTTGGAATATGGTCGCGCTTAATCAGCCAGATGTAGGCGGCAAAACTACTCAGCCAACTATAAGCACCGTAATAAGCAAATGGGTGTTTGCTATCAAACGCAGCTAAGAAAAGCTCCCAAAGCAGCGAGATCGTCATGGCTGGCATTAATAGCAGACTTAATTTAGCAAGCTTTTCCCATCTAAAGAAGCGCGAAACAAATGGTAGTAACACGCTAGTGATGGCGATAAATGCGAGGCTTGCGTGCATGAAATAATTACTAGCTAACAGCTCATCCACTGCGGTTAAGCCAGATGAAACCCACCATAACCAGCCCCACAAGGCCAATATTGTAGTCAGCAATGAGAATTTTTCAGGACGCAACTTATTCCACAACGCACCGCAAGCCCAGCCAGAAAGCGCGATAAAGGCGACACCTAAATACATATTCTGGTTGGTCACACCTGTGTAACCAGTTAACCCCCAACCCTTAATAAAGGCCAGTGCCGCGAGTATTTGTAATGCCAAGCCTGATAATGTTGGGAAAGTGCGATTTTGACGTAAACCCACCCACAGCAAGCCTACACCTTCAACCGCCCAAGCGGCCGACGTCCAACGCCCATCTAAAGCAAGTGGTAGAGTAAGCGTAATAAAACCTATGCCGAGCGCTAAAAAGCATTCACCCAAAAATTTAAGTGTTTCGAGTTTACGTTTGAACACCCACCAAGCTAAGCCAATGTAGAACAGACCAAGTGCTAACGCGCTATAAGCAAGGCCAAAATGCGAGTCTCTCAGCAAAGCATATTGCAAACTAAATGCCACTAATGGTGTGCCAAATACCAAGGTGGCATCCACATAATCACTCGCTTTAGTTGCTTGGCGATGAGCGAATAACACCGCAATACCAGTAAACAACAAAAAGAAAATAATCAGGAATGGTTCGGTGGTGGAAAAGTTATCTGGCACATAACTTTTTGCACCCCATAATGTGCCAATGATAAACGTGAAAGCCCAGCCCAGCACATTAAGCGGACGCCAGCTTTTATGTAATGCAACATAGGCAATAGCCAGATTTAACACTAGGTAATAGCTAAATAATCCCACATGGCTACCATGCCCTGTTGATGTCAATACAGGCGCTAAGAAACCACCTGCAAAGCCCAGTACGGCGAGTGGCATGGCTGATTGTTTGACAGCGATAAATGCTGAAAGGAAAGCGATTACAACTAGCAATGGAAAAGCCGCGCCTGCAGGTATAAGTTGATACAGCTTTAACGCGGCAAAAATCGTGAGGTATAAAATACCAATGCCGCCACCCTGTAAAGCCCATGAATACTCAGTACGTTTATCACGCAAGCGCCAGCCGACAACCAGTAAAGCAATGCCGCTTAAAGCCACAGCAGCTAAACGTAACTCGATAGGTATAAAGCCATTATCAACCGCAAGTTTTAGTAAAAAGCTAATGCCGATGAACAAAATGACAATGCCAGAACGCACCAGTGTATTGCCGCCAAATAGCCAATTTTTTGCCGCAGTAATGCCTTTCTCGATAAAGTTAGGTTCTAAGGGTTTAATTGGTGGTCGTGTGATGGTTCTTGGGGCAGCAGAATTTGTGGTCGAAGTGCTAACTGATTTAATAGGCGTTTCTTGCACACTAGCTGCTTGAATGCTTGGGTTTACAGAAGCAAAAGCTTGCTCAGTTATATCGCTATCAGGATTTGTGATGAAGCTGGATGTGTTAGTTTGTTGGGCTGTAGGTGCGTTTGCGACACTTGTTTCAGTAAAAGACTCCGCCACTGGATGAATGACCATGCTAGGGGCTTCAGTTTTAAGCGCAGCAACTGGCAGCGTTATGTTCTGCTGCTGGCTTTCCACGATTTTTTTCAGGGCATCCAGTCGAGTGCTTAATCGAGTGATTTCAAGATTTAACTTGCTGGTTTCTAGCTCGACCTCCCTAATCTTGGCGTCTTTATTATTAGAGGTGAATAGTGAGAAAAATCCCGCTATGCCGCCGATTGCGACAACGATTCCTAATAATCCCAACATTAAAAACAATGACTCCATGATGCCCCCTTAATCTACTTGAGAATTTGCTTAAGTATTTTTAGTATGTTTTTTATCAAACACTCTTCTTGTTTCAAAAATCTCTTTTGAAAATCCTACGCCTTGCCATTGCATTAAACGTTTCACTGCAAAATCAAACATGAGTGGATTGTAGTTGCGTAATGTTTGCAGAAATAATAAATGTGACTCTTCCAGCAAGCCATCGCGGCAAAGCTGCTTGGTAGAAACGAGCGGTAATATGGCGGGTAACGGATAATCAGTGCCGTTGAGTAAGCGGCTATGCCAGTCTGTGCGCGCTAAAAGCGGCTTAATGACCCATGCATGGTTGAATAAGGTGATGGCAGAAATTTCGCCAAAAACTAAATTTTGATAAGCAGGTGTATCCATCATGCGGGTAAATAAATCAAAACTTTTTACCGTTACATTCTGATGGTCTAAGTCCTCGTCATAGCCATCACTAGCGCAGTGCGCGAGTACTACGCGTACGCCAGAATCTAGCGCTTTGCGCATTTTTAACGGATTGCCAAAAGCTTGATTACCCACTTTCACTGCACTTTCGCGACCAGTGTGGCTAATAATTGGCATGTCTAAATCATGTAGTTTTTGGTAAAACTTAGCGCATTTGGACGAAGCTGGGTCAATATTCATGCCCGTTGGCAGCCATTTTATGGCACGAGCGCCTTCGCTGTGAGCCTTTTCTAGCGCATCAATAGCATCTGGGCGATATGGGTGAATCGAAGCGACCCATTCAAAATACTGTGGATATTGATTAGCGATTTTTGCTGCATATTCATTGGGTACATGAAATATAGAGCTTTTACTATCAGCCACACCTTGTTCATCGCGAAACCAGTCAAAAGCAAATAGCATGGTTTTATAACCGCTGGGCATTTCACCTGCTAATTGGGTCATCCGCGTAACAAAGCTAGCATCTTCATTATGTTCAACGATGCATCCACCATTCATGTAAAAGTTTTTCTGCACTTTCAAAATCGGGTGCATCCAGCTTTCCATATTAGGGTTAAACCATGCGCCACTGCCGCTATCCCCAGCGCCTATGATATGCGCATGGCAATCCCATACTTGGCTTGCATCTATGTCTGTCCAAATTTTTGTCATTAGCGGGTGATTTTTTAATTCGTCTGGTAAGCCAGATAAGCATGGGTTTGTGAACCCAGACTCAGGCCAGAGTCTAATACTCGCAACAGCACTGCCTGATAGGCCTAGTGCCGCTGTGCTAAGTAAGAACTGTCTACGATTCATGTGTGTTGAGATTAAACGGCTAGCTTTACAGAAAGCCAGTAAAAGACGCACGCACGCTGGGACGAGGGTCTTCGTCAGGCATTGGTTTACCTTTTACAAGTTTTTCATATAAAGCTAAACCATTCTCATCAAACTTGCTGTCGCTACCATCGTCAAACACTAGCTTGCCATCATGGCCAAATAAAACCAGTTGCAATGGGTCAGTCTCAGTCGCACCAGCGCGTAGGGCAATATCGTCTGGCGTAATGGCAAAGCTGCCGAGTACATTTTTAGTGACAAAATCCACTTGCGGATAGGCGATATAGACCAGCTCTGAACATACGATAGTATCGGTGGTATTAACGTCAAAATTAAAGTCGTACTTCTTGCCTAAATTGCCCAATGCAAGTGTGACGGCCTCTAATCTATCCGCCAATGTAAGATGTTTGGGGCGCAAAATCGCCACGTCATCTACATTCATAAAATCTTGTAGCTTATTGAGCTGAACGCCATTTCTTAGTGCTTCTACCACGCCGCGGCCTTCAGTGATCTTAGCAAGATTCTTTTGTACAACAGGTAAATCCAGCGCATTCATTTCACGCAACTGATCGGCAGTGCCTATGTAAATAGCTGCATGTCCAAAATGCCCTGGGATGCTTTTGTCGGTAAGTGTGAACGGTGTTTTTTCTAGCAAAATATCGCCAGGCTGTAATTGCGCCAGCATATTTTTTAACATCACGGTATCATCTTTAAGTTTGCCAGCGCGCCAGCGCACTATTCCCATGGTGTTGCCGACGACTTTTGAGCTGGTAAATTTGATTTTATTTAAACCGCGCTCTGACAAATCAACCGCGCCGCCAGCGGCTTTCACTGGTAAAGAAAAAATCTCTTTAAATACATTGCCGCCCTTTAAGCCTTTAATCATTGGGCTTTGCGCAACTTCGCGATATAGCGATTGAATAGACGGTGAACTTTGGTTTATTTGCAGTTCAATTTCAGATTTATTATCTGCAAAAAAACGCACAGCATCGTTAAACGTTTTACGATATTCAGGGTTGTTAGAGCGTATGGTTGAAGAGTCATAAAAGCCTTCTGGGATGCCGAATTCTGGATAACCTTCATTGAGTTTGCTGCGTAATAAATGATTGTTATCCAAGGCATTATGCACTTCTTTGCTATTTTCAAACAAAGTCACTGCGGCTGACATGGCAATAACGATCTCAGCCACACGCGCTTTGTCATCAATTTCGTCATCTACACGATATAACGCACTTCGATGTGATAAGGCTTGTTTGAATAGGGTATTGCGTAAGTCATGCGCCTCAGAAAGCGCTTTCGCCATGCGCAAGGCGTAAGCTGAAGGCAATGCGCCATGATGTTTTTTAATTGCCTGATTTGATTCATCCACAAAGTGAGGCAACTGTTCTCGCAGTTTTTTTGATTTATCAATGAGGGTTAATACTTGCAGGGCGTCTTGCTCAAAATATGATGTGTTATTTAAGTGTTGGTTTTGAGTATTGGGGTTTATAAGGCTGGTGGGTTTTGGTTTAGCTGTATTTTCAATTGAATTGGTAGCATAAGCAGGAGCAGCTAGTAGTAGCGATAGACCTACAACATGAAAAAGTCTTTTGTTAGGAGTCGCAATTTTTATGAGTTTTATTTTATTATATTTCAATTGAAAGTCCCCGATTGAGTGCTTATTTAAGCGGCTTCTGCCATTTTTTTAAGTGTGACGTAATCTGTTTTACCTGTGCCAAGTAAGGGTAACTCTTCTACATAAATTATTTTGCGGGCGATGGCAATTTCTGGGCTGCCTAGATTTTTAGCCACTATTTGTAAGTCTTCGCGCTTTAATCCGTGGTCTGAAGTAAATAGAATGATATTTTCACCGCGCTGAACATCGCTTTGCGTACTAGCTGCATGTTGATGCTCTGGTGCGGCTGTGCATGCGATTTTCTCAACCACTTCAAGTGATACCATTTCCCCTGCCACTTTGGCAAAACGTTTTACACGGCCTTTAATATGTATAAAGCCTTGCGCGTCAACTTCTACAATGTCTCCCGTGTTGTACCAGCCCTCTTCAGGCGGAATCAGTACGCCTGGGTTATCGAATAAATAATAACCCTTCATAACGTTTTCGCCTTTTACATGCAGCAAGCCGCCTGTTTCAATACCTGGTATCGATTCAAGTTTGTGCTCCAAGCCTGGTACGAATTGCCCAACACTGCCGTTTAAGTTAGCCATTGGTGTATTCGCAGAAAGCACTGGTGCACATTCTGTGGCGCCATAACCTTCTAAAATGCGAATGCCGAATTTTTCAGTATAAGTTTTGCGTACTTCGTCATTGAGTTTTTCTGCACCTGCCACCACGATTCTAAGTTTATAAAAATCGTAAGGGTGCGCGAATTTTGCGTAGTTACCTAAGAACGTACTGGTGGCAAAGAACACGGTACAGCCACGATCGTAAATCACTTCTGGAATCACTTTATATTGTAACGGCGATGGGAAAAGATGAAGTTTAATGCCGTTGAGTACGGGTAGTAATGAACCAGTAAAACCAAAAGCATGGAATATTGGTAACACCATCATGAATTTGTCTGTTGGGCTAAAATCCAAAATAGCCATGATTTGCGACATATTAGACAGCAGGCTTTTATGCGAATGCACAACGCCTTTTGGTTTGCCCTCCGAGCCTGATGTAAATAGCACCACTGCAGGTTCATCTGGTTTATTCACCTCCATGGCTGCACGTGGGTAATGAAGAGCGTAGCCCACCAACCAAGCACGATCTACCACACCAAAATCTGCGCGTAAATCTTCTAAATATAGCACTTTAAGGTTTTTAAGCTCTGCAATCACGCTTTCTAACTTGGCCGTTTCAATAAACTTATGTGAAGTAATGATGGTTTTGATATTGGCCGCGATACATGCGTTTTGCATGCCAGACGTGCCTGAAGTATAGTTAATCATGGCAGGTACGCGATTAAATGCACTCATGCCTAAGATAAGTGCAACCGTGTTGGTGATATTTGGCATCAGCACGCCTAGGGTTTCGTTGGCGCTACTCACTTTAGTCACAATACGGCCGAGCGCTAGACTCTTTTTAAGTAAGTCTTGATAGGTTTCTTCCGTCTCATTCATATCTTCAATGAGTTTGTAGTTACTACCAAACTTATCGATGGCATCTAAAAAAGATTCAAATAACGTGCGGCTTTTTTGAGCCTGAAATAACATCTTTTGCATAACGCTACGCATACCTTCACCCGCAATGCGGCGGCGTTGCTTGCCTGTAGGGAAGCCGTAATTAGTCGCTTTAGGCATGACGATGCTTGTGGTTGGCATCACCGTGAGTGTGACTTTTGGCAGTAATCTCCTTGGATGATGACTGGTTAATCGTCCAAAGTAAGACTCCGCCGCGCCGTCAATGCGCACAGGCAGAATAGAGGCACCAGTTTTTGCAGCAACAAAACCTGGGCCGTCATAAACCTTCATTAAGTTGCCAGTTAAAGTGATGCGACCCTCTGGGAAAATTACTACGTTTTCGCCAGTTTCTAGTAATTTAATTACTTTTTTCATGGCGAGTGGGCTGCTTGGGTCTACCGCCAAATGCGGAGTTAAGCGTAAAGCTTGTCTAAATGTCCATTTCTTTAGCACTGAAGTATGCACGACAAAAGTGGCTCTTTTAGGTAAAAACAAACCGAGTAGTAGGCCATCTAAAAAGGATTCATGATTGGCGACAATGAGTAGCCTGTTTTCTGCAGGTACATTCTCCAAACCGCGTACTTGAACGCGAAACAGAATTTTGCAAATAAATCGTAATATCTTGGCCAACATTTCAGCTCTCCCAGCTTAGTTGTAATACGTTATCGTTTTTATTATTTATATTTCGGTTTCAATATAATGCAATACGCCTTTTATAGCGCTAGTCATTAGACTTTTATTTACCCAGAAATAGACTTCTTTACCAATTTTTTCACTTTGCAGTGCGCCGCTTTGATGCAGAATTTTAAGATGATGTGTCACCGCTGTTCGACTTAATGTTGAAGCCGCTGCGATTTGCATAATATTGAGTCGTTCTTCTTTTTCAAACGCCAATAAAATGCGCTGTCTATGCGCGTCACCAAGTGCAATAAATAGGTGCGCGATATTTTGCCATTCATCAGGAATCGTTGTGATTATCTTCATAACTACATAATTAGTTATTTAGTTTTATATGTCAAGTGCTTTTATTGAAGTATTTTTATTTAGCGTTAATTATTAAGGCGATATAAATAAAAACGGGCACCTAGGTGCCCGTTTTTAAATTACTACAAACTAACTATACCTATTGCTTATGCATGATATGCACGTTCGCCATGTTCAGTAGTATCTAAACCTTCACGTTCAGATTCTTCAGAAACACGTAGACCGATTAACACATCCACAATTTTGAAAGCAATGAATGATACAACTGCTGAAACTACGATTGCTGTCACCACTGCGTAAATTTGTGCAGTCATTTGAGCAGCAAAGTCATAAGTACCTACAGCGTTTGCTACGTAGTCATATACACCCATACCGCCTAGTGCTGGGTTGACAAGCACACCAGTTGCTAACGCACCGAATACACCACCAATAGCATGTACACCAAATACGTCTAATGCATCATCATAACCGAACATGTATTTCACTTTAGCTACCATGAAGTAGCAAATTGGTGAAACAAGTAGGCCGATAACAATTGCACCCATAGGACCAACGAAGCCGCAAGCTGGTGTAATTGCAACCAAGCCAGCTACCGCGCCAGAAGCTGCACCTAGCATTGAAGGTTTGCCTTTGATGAACCACTCAGAGAATGCCCATGACAATGTAGCCGCACCAGTTGCAATCATTGTGTTTACTAAAGCTAAAGCTGCATAACCGTTAGCTTCTAAGTTAGAGCCAGCGTTGAAGCCGAACCAACCTACCCATAGTAAAGCAGCACCTACCATTGTTAAGGTCAAGCTATGAGGAGCCATAGATTCTTTACCGTAACCGATACGTTTACCAACCATGATTGCGCCAACTAAACCTGCCACACCTGCATTAATATGAACAACAGTACCGCCCGCAAAGTCTAGTGCACCTTTAGCCCATAACCAGCCTGCGTTAGCAACAACAGTTTCAAGTGATTTAGCATCAGTAATAGCATCAGGACCGTCCCAATACCAAACCATGTGAGCCATTGGTAGGTATGAGAATGTGAACCACAACACCATAAATGCCAAGATTGCAGAGAACTTCATACGTTCAGCAAAAGCACCGATAATCAATGCTGGAGTAATAGCCGCAAACGTCAATTGGAAAGCCACGAATACTAACTCAGGAATCACAACCCCTTTGCTGAATGTTGCGCCAACTGAATCAGGCGTAATGCCAAATAAGAATGCTTTACCAAGTCCGCCAAAGAATGGATTGCCACCCGTGAACGCAACACTGTAGCCGTATATAGCCCAAAGCACGCCCATAAAAGAGAAAATCATGAAAGTTTGCATTAGTACTGAAAGCATATTTTTTTGGCGAACTAAGCCACCGTAAAATAAGCCCAAACCAGGGATTGCCATTAGTGTCACTAAAATAGTTGCTAGTAACATCCATGCTGTGTCACCTTTATTTGGAACAGGTGCGGGTGCTGCCGCAACTGCAGGTGCCGCTTCAGCTGCTACTGGAGCCGCAGCTGCGGTATCAGCCACTGGCGCAGCTTCTGGAGCCGCCATTTCAGCTGCTGGTGCTGGCACGGCAATATCATCAGCAAATGTATTAGATGTAAAACCTAATCCAAGTGCTGTGACTAATGCAAAAATCGATAATATTTTTTTCATCATGATCCCCTTATAGAGCCTCAACGCCGGTTTCACCGGTGCGAATGCGAATTGCTTGTTCTAAATTGGTAACGAAAATTTTACCGTCACCGATTTTGCCTGTAGCAGCTGATTTTTCTATCGCTTCAATCACTTGGTCAAGTAAATTGTCATCAATCGCAACTTCCAGTTTAACTTTAGGTAAAAAATCTACCACGTATTCTGCGCCACGATACAACTCAGTGTGACCCTTTTGACGGCCGAAACCTTTTACTTCCGTTACTGTAATGCCTTGAACCCCAATGTTAGAAAGGGCTTCACGCACCTCGTCAAGCTTAAATGGCTTGATAATTGCGGATACAAATTTCATGTGTGTCTCCTAGTTGAGTAGAATAATGCAGTAGAAAATACGCTCTATTTTCTACTGCAAGGTTATAACATTAAAATGTTTTTTGCACGAAAACTACAAATTGGTTATCAGCAATGTTCTCACCTGCTAATGTGTATGAAGAAGCCTGAGCATTTGTGTCAGTATAATATGCACCTAGGTTAACACCATTACTCCACGCCTTTGTAGCACCAAGCTTCCAGTCTGTGTAGTTATAAATTTCATTACCAGTTCTAGAGTAATCTTGTCTGCCAATATGACCGTTAATAGTAATTCCAGTCTCAGCGATTGGATAGTTTCCATTCAACTCTGCATACCAAGTGCCATCTGCATTTGAGACACCAAAGCCATTTGCTGAAGCAATCACTGATACCTTAGCACTTAGCCATTTGTAACTTAAACTGCCGTATATCTCTGTAGTGCCAGCCGGAACGGAGCCAGCTTTTTTGTCACCTGGGTACACATATTGTAGTAGACCAACATTGTATCCAACGCCAGTGTCACCGATTGTATTAGCAAAGCCACCATAAAGATCTAACTCAAGGCTTGATCTGCTGTATGTATTATTGTCTTCTAACCAACTAATATTAGAAGCCCATGTACCAGCATAAAAGCCACTTGAGTGTGCGTAATCAACACCACCTTGGATTGCTGGTTTTTCACCCGTTTGAGTTAATCCACGAAATACATATTGGCTATATAAACCTACATTGTAAGTAAAAGTATGTGGTGATGCTGGTTCAGCGCTTGGTGCAGCATCTTCTGCAAATGATAATGCTGGAATAGATAATGCACTTAAAACTGCAAGTGATAATAATGATTTACGCATATTGCTTTCCCCTTGATAATGTAAAGAATAAATAATATTCGAGATAACATAAGCAAAGCGCGTGCCAAAAGAAAAATCCCTATTAAAATCAAGTTGATACAAATGCTTTAATGATTTGTTGTTTTTGTATTAACCCGTTAAAACCTGTAAACTAGAGCTTGAAAATAAGGAATCACTATGTTTAACACAGAAAAATTAAATGAAATATCAAGTAAAATCAAAGGCATAGTTAACGACTCGCCCCTAGGTGATGCAGAAAAAAATATTCATGCACTATTAAAGAGCGCGCTCACCAAAATGGAGCTAGTTTCTCGCGAGGAGTTTGATGTGCAAGCGGAAGTACTACGCAACACGCGCGCAAAACTCAATCAGTTAGAGGCAAAGTTGGCTGAGTTGGAGTCGCTACAAAAGCATCAGCAATGAGTTTAGCGGTTTTATATAGCCGTGCTTTAAATGGCATGGATGCGCCTGAGGTGGTTGTTGAGGTACATTTGGCGAACGGTTTGCCGAGCTTTACGATTGTTGGTTTGCCCGAGGCTGAGGTCAAAGAGAGTAAAGATCGTGTGCGTGCGGCTTTGCAGACCGCTCAGTTTGAGTTTCCCGCGCGGCGTATCACTGTAAACTTAGCGCCCGCAGACTTACCCAAAGAGAGTGGGCGTTATGATTTGCCGATTGCTTTGGGCATATTGGCAGCAAGTGGGCAAATTCCAACTGAGCCATTGTCCCGTTATGAGTTTGCTGGCGAACTTGCGTTAACTGGTGAATTGCGGCCGATTCGTGGTGCACTGGCGATGACATCAAGCATGATGCGTGATGCAAATGTGCCTCAAAATAATAGCCAGGTTCAAAATGGAGGCATGCCCCAAAAGCGCGCATTTATTTTGCCTCAAAATAGTGCGGCAGAGGCTGCGCTCGTCAAAGAAGCCATTATTTATCCAGCGAACTCACTATTGGAAGTTTGTGCACATTTGAGTGGGCATACGGCGTTAACGCAATTGGAATCAGCTGACTTTGTACATGAAGTGAATTACCCCGACTTTAGTGATGTAAAAGCGCAAAGCATGGCTAAGCGCGCTTTAGAAATTGCCGCGGCTGGTGGACATAGTGTGATTATGAGTGGCCCGCCAGGCACAGGTAAAAGCATGTTGGCATCGCGCTTTGTTGGCATTTTGCCTGAAATGATAGAGTCAGAGGCTTTAGATTCCGCAGCCATCCAATCGCTTAATGGCAATTACAAACTAGAAAACTGGAAGCGCCGACCTTATCGAGCGCCGCATCACACGGCTTCAGCAGTAGCATTGGTTGGCGGCGGTGGAATTCCACGACCAGGTGAGATTAGCTTAGCGCATCATGGCGTATTGTTTTTAGATGAACTTCCCGAATTTGATCGCAAAGTACTGGAAGTATTACGCGAGCCGTTAGAAAGTGGTCGAATCACCATTTCGCGTGCCGCAAGGCAAGCAGATTTCCCTGCAAATTTTCAGTTAATCGCGGCCATGAATCCGTGCCCTTGTGGTTATTTAGGGCATCACAATAATAAATGTCGCTGTACTCCAGACCAAGTGTCGCGCTACAAAGCTAAAATTTCAGGGCCATTATTAGACCGCATTGACATTCATATTGAAGTGCCCGCGTTAAGCGAAGATGAACTCACAAAAGCCAGTGTAAGTGAACACTCACAATCGATAAGATTAAGAGTAGAAAGCGCTAGAGAGAAACAGCTCGATAGGCAAGCAAAGCCAAATAACTTACTAGGCACTAAAGAAATCGAACAATATTGTGTGACTGATGAAGCTGGTATGCAGTTGCTTAAACAAGCAATAAGCCGATTAAGTTTATCTGCACGCGCTTATCACCGCATATTAAAAGTCGCCCGTACGATTGCCGACTTGGCTGGGGATGATGAGATTAAGCCTGTTCATATTGCAGAAGCCGTGCAGTATCGAAAATACGATAAAGCCGTTTAAAGATACAGCTCTTGAATATACACACCATAATACAGAGGCTAGCAAAGTACCCATCCGCATGGTTGCTATTAGTGCAAGTGCTCAGCTTGACTATTCATCCGATGTTGGAAGGTACAAAGTTTCATCAAGCAATATTCAGCTGTTTTAACGTGGCTGCATTAGCCTTAGCAGTTTGGGTGGTGAATCGTAGCCCATTGTTTAATGGAATGGCGTGGATACTCGCATTGCCTGCCATAGTGTTAACAATCGCCTATGTCACAACCGGAAGTGCACAATATTTGCTTTGGGCACAATGCATGGAAAGTGCAGTCTACTTTTATACAGCTGTTGGCTTGGTAATGTATATGTTTAACGACAATGTACTCACGCGAGATGAGTTGTTTGCCGCAGCCAATACTTTCACCGTGTTAGCTTGGGGTTTCGCGCTTGCTTATTCGGTCTGCCAGCAGCTTTATCCAGGCAGTATTACAGGCACCTTAAATCCAGATCAGCCGCGCACTTGGGTGGAGCTTATATTTCTGAGTTTCTCCATATTATCTAGTACTGGTTATGGTGATATTTCATTAATACATCCTATCGCAAAAGTCATTGGCACCTTTCAGATGTTTGTAGGTTTAATGTACATGGCATTGATAGTTTCAAGATTGGTGTCAATGACCTCTGTGATAAGAAAAGGTTAGTTGGGATGAAAGTGAATGATGTGTATGAAATGTTGCCTATGAACCGCTCCCGCTTTACTTTAGTTTTATTGTTTATACTAGCGCTGGCAACTTCAATTGCACAGAGCCAAGAACAAAAGGAAAAACCTATTTTGCGCGGTAAAATTGGCAATACCAGCGTAATGTTTTGTTTTGCACAACCTGAATCAGGAAGGACGGCTGGAGATGTTGTTGGCTATTATTATCCACTAACAACTGGTGCTAGCAAATACCTGCACTTGAGCGAAAAGGGTCAATATTTCGAAGACTATCAAAACGATAAAACTGTCATTTGGCAGCTTAATGAAATCACGGATAGTAAAATTACTGGTTATAAGCTGGTAGGCAACAAAAAAGAACGTATTGATTTGAGCAGGCTGAAAACTAAACCAAAGAAACCAACCAACAAAAACGGATATGATTTGGAAAATCAAGGTTGCGATGATGCTTTTAACCAGCCGCGCGTTACAAGCTTACTCAAGAAAATAAAGATTCAAGAGAAGCTTGTTATGGATAAAACATACCAAGTGATGATATTTGAAGATCTCAACACAGCCATTTCATACCAACTGGCCTTATTACCAGATACGTTCGAAAACGCTGCACAATATCAGCAGGAGCAAAAGAAAAAAATTGAAACAACCTTGTACTTCAGGCAGGATTTGAAGGATGGGCAAAATCCATCTGATGAAACAATCAAAGAAAGCATTGTCTATTGGGATGAAAATTGGCTGACGATACGCCAAGAAGGCGATGAGTACAGCGGAGGAGCACACCCCAATTTTTGGCAAAACTTTACTACTTACAATATACAAACAGGCAAAGAGGAGGAGCTATGGGGTTGGTTTAAAAATGTAAAAGTAAAGACCTCTAATATTGACAGTAAAATTTGGAAAGACTATCAACCAAGTGAGAGGTTTAGAAAACTGGCGTGTAAATTTGATAACTTTACTATTTGTAAAAAAGTATTTGAGTCGGACGATGGTCATGATGATATTGCATATTCATCATGTGTGGAGGCGAAAAATAATCCCTTAACTAAAAATGACCAGTCTGAGAATGATGCATGTGACTCGATTGATGAGCCTAATAGACTGTCTCTGGGGTTAAGTTCTAAGGGGCTGGTCGTGAGAACACACCTTGACTATGGCTCAGGCAGCGGTAGTTATAACAGTCTTATTCCGTATGCAGCGTTAGCGCCTTATCTCAACCAAAAAGGGCACGAAAACATTGAGCAGATTATGCTACATAAATCTGCCGTTCAGTAATCAATGCTAGTCAATTCTCACATTTTAAAGCTTGAAGTAAATAGAGCTGATTGATTCAACATAGGTATCGCTGACATCTGCGATTAAAAAGATGTCAGCGTGGTAAAATACGCTCAACATAACCAATATTACTAATTGCAAACAATATGCTAGCTACATCCCCTACTGAACTACAACTGCGCAGCCTACTTAAACAACGCATCTTAATTTTAGATGGTGCGATGGGTACGATGATTCAGCAATACAAGCTGACTGAGGCTGACTATCGCGGTGAGCGTTTCGCTGATTTCAAAGCGCCAGCAGGCGAGCGTGAGTTGTTTGTTAAGGGTAATAACGAGCTGCTTACTTTAACGCAACCACATGTTATTCAAGAAATTCACGAAAAATATCTAGCCGCAGGTGCGGATATTATTGAAACCAATACCTTTGGTGCGACCAGCGTTGCGCAAGATGATTACCACATGGCCCATCTTGTGTATGAAATGAACTTGCAAGCGGCCAAGCTCGCCAAGGCTTCATGCGATAAATACAGCACGCCAGATAAACCGCGCTTTGTCGCGGGTACGCTGGGGCCAACCCCTAAAACTGCCAGCATTTCGCCAGATGTAAATGACCCTGCCGCACGTAATGTGAGTTTTGACCAGTTGGTAAACGCTTACTTAGAGCAAGCGCGAGCCTTGGTCGAAGGCGGCTCAGATATCTTAATGGTCGAAACCATATTCGACACGCTTAACTGTAAAGCCGCGCTATTTGCCATAGATTCGTTTTTTGAAGAGCAAGGTAAAACTTGGCCGATTATGATTTCAGGTACCGTCACGGATGCATCAGGTCGTATTTTATCAGGTCAAACGGTGACTGCTTTTTGGAATTCAGTACGCCATGCCAAGCCAATCACTATTGGTTTAAATTGTGCATTGGGTGCAACCTTAATGCGCCCTTATGCTGAAGAGCTTTCAAAGATTGCTGATACTTTTGTCTGTATTTATCCAAATGCTGGCTTGCCGAATCCAATGTCAGATACGGGCTTTGATGAAACGCCAGACGTGACTTCAAGCCTTATCAAAGAATTCGCAACCAGCGGTTTTGTAAACATTGCGGGTGGTTGCTGTGGCACAACGCCACCGCATATTGCGGCAATTTATCAAGCCATTAAAGACATTCCGCCACGCCAAATACCAAGCATCGTACCTAATACGCGTTTGGCTGGGTTAGAGCCATTTGTAATAGATGAGAATTCTTTATTCGTGAACGTTGGTGAGCGTACCAACGTGACTGGTTCTAAAGCCTTTGCGCGCATGATTATCAATGAGCAATATGAAGAAGCGCTGAGTGTGGCACGTCAGCAAGTAGAAAATGGCGCGCAAGTCATCGACATCAACATGGATGAAGGCATGCTGGACGCCGTTAAAGCCATGACGCATTTCTTGAATTTAATCGCCAGTGAGCCTGATATTGCACGTGTGCCAATTATGATCGACTCAAGTAAATGGTCTGTGATTGAAGCAGGTTTAAAGTGCGTGCAAGGCAAGTCTATTGTGAATTCAATCTCGATGAAAGAAGGCGAAGCGGAATTTTTGCGCCAAGCTAAACTGTGTCGCCGTTACGGCGCCGCAGTCATTGTGATGGCGTTTGATGAAAAAGGCCAAGCCGATACTTACGCCCGTAAAATTGAAATCTGTAAGCGTGCTTATGATTTATTAGTAGGCATGAACTTTCCGCCAGAAGATATTATTTTTGACCCGAATATTTTCGCCATTGCTACGGGTATTGAAGAACACAACAATTACGCGGTAGATTTTATTGAAGCGACGCGTTGGATTAAGCAGAATCTGCCACATGCCAAAATTTCAGGCGGCGTGTCGAATGTGAGCTTTAGCTTCCGCGGCAACGACCCTGCGCGTGAGGCGATTCATACCGTGTTTTTATACCACGCTATTAAAGCGGGCATGACCATGGGCATTGTCAATGCAGGCATGATGGGTGTTTATGATGACCTTGCGCCAGAGTTAAAAGAACGCGTAGAAGATGTGGTGCTTAACCGCATCACTGACCCTGACAATCTACTTGCGCCTACAGAACGCTTGATTGAAATAGCAGGATCATTGGTGGCGGGCGGTAAAAAAGAAGCCGCAACGCTCGAGTGGCGCGGCACGCCAGAAAACCCAGTGCCAGTTGAAAAAAGGTTAGCGCACGCCATGGTGCACGGCATTACTGAATTTATTGTAGAAGATACTGAAGAGGCGCGCGCAGCGGTTGAAGCCAGTGGCGGCAGACCTATTCACGTGATTGAAGGTCCGCTCATGTCGGGCATGAACGTGGTGGGCGATTTATTTGGGCAAGGCAAAATGTTCTTGCCGCAAGTTGTGAAATCCGCTCGTGTGATGAAGCAAGCGGTAGCGCATTTAATACCGTTTATTGAGGCTGAAAAAGCGGCCGATGAAGAGCGCACAGGGATCGTCGCCAAGCCTAAAGGCAAAATGGTCATCGCCACCGTTAAGGGCGATGTACACGATATTGGCAAAAACATTGTCTCAGTGGTGTTGCAGTGCAATAACTTTGAAGTGGTTAACATGGGCGTAATGGTGCCAGCCGCTGAGATTCTAGCCATGGCAAAAGCTGAGAATGCCGATATTATTGGCTTGAGCGGTTTGATTACGCCAAGCTTAGAAGAAATGACCTACATCGCCAGAGAAATGCAGCGTGACCCGTATTTTAAAGACATGCAAATGCCGCTATTAATCGGTGGCGCTACTACCTCACGCGCGCATACCGCAGTGAAAATTGCGCCACATTACGATGGCCCAATTGTCTATGTGCCAGATGCCTCACGTTCAGTTTCAGTCATGCAAAATCTGCTTACACCAGAAACACGCGGCGCCTATTTAGCTGAAATTCAAGCTGATTACGAAAAAGCACGCATGCAACACGCCAATAAAAAAGGTGTCCCTTTACTCACGCTTGCAGATGCGCGTAAAAACAAAATGGCTTTGAGTTTTGCAGATGAATATGCCCCAGTTAAACCGAAATTTATTGGCCGACGTGTATTTAAAAACATTGATTTAAGCCTTATTGCCAAATACATCGATTGGGGACCTTTCTTCCAAACTTGGGACTTGGCTGGTGCTTACCCCGCGATTTTGAGTGATCACGTAGTCGGCGAAGCTGCCACTAAAGTGTTCGCCGAAGCGCAAGCCATGCTGAAAAAAATCATTGATGGTCGTTGGTTAAGCGCAAACGGCGTGATTGCCATCATGCCTGCTAATACTGTGAATGACGATGATATTGAAATCTATACAGATGAAACACGCAATCAAGTGGCATTCACTTACTACGGTATGCGCCAGCAAAGCGTTAAACCAGTGATTGATGGCGTGCCGCGCCCCAACCAATGCTTAAGTGATTTTGTAGCCCCTAAAGGTGTTGCTGATTATGTTGGCTTATTTGCAGTTACCGCAGGTTTAGGCATAGAGAAAATCGAAAAACGATTTATTGATGCGCATGACGACTACAGTGGCATTATGTTCAAATCTTTAGCAGATAGGTTGGCTGAAGCTTTCGCTGAATATATGCATGAACGTGTTCGTACAGACTTCTGGGCTTATGCTGCGGATGAAAAATTAGGTGTCGATGCGCTGATTAAAGAGCAATATCAAGGCATCCGACCCGCGCCAGGTTACCCAGCTTGCCCAGACCATACGGTAAAACCTGATATGTTCAAGCTGTTGCAATGCGATGAAATCAGCATGACGCTAACGGAATCATTCGCTATGCAGCCCGCCGCCGCCGTTTCAGGCTTTTATTTAGCGCACAAAGATGCCAAATATTTCAGTGTAGATAAAATTGGCGCAGATCAATTAGAAGATATGGCAAAACGTAGAAACTTGCCTAAAGAGTATTTAGAGCGCTGGTTGGCGCCAAATTTGGGGTAGAAATTGCATACAGTATCTTTACTTAATTTCTTGATAGGCTTTGTATGTTTTATTACTTATCTCGGAGTAGTTTTAGGATTCGGACTTAAATTTGGCAACACGCCAACTTCAAAAAGAAAAGAACGAAGAAAACAAGATGTCATATATCTCTTCATGGTTTTTTCTCCTATTGTATTTCTCTTTGTTTATATGCAGGTAAAAACAAGGGCTAGTATGGCGTATTCATTGTTTTTTTTAATCTTAGTAGCTTTAATGATTTTGGTACAAGAATATATTTTTAATCGACCAAAATTAAATAAATTTACTGCGCAGGCTGACGCCATATATTGTGAGCTTAAGCTCGACAATCAAGATGTTAAATACAGTTTTGACGCTAAAACGGCAAAAATAATATTGCATTTAGATATGCCCGCTAATATCAGAGGAAATCTTTATGATTTACATATAGATAGAGTTTGTAAAAATAGCTATGGGGAGTTTTTCTGGGTGACTGCAAGCGTACGAGGTTTCTTTGAAGTAAATGTAAAGCACCTTAATATAGACGGAGCTAAAAACTTAATAAGAAATGATAGAGAAGTTTATTTGAGAGAATTTAATGAAGAACCTTATTGGACTACTAAGTAGATGCATATTCACATTTTAGGTATTTGCGGTACATTCATGGGCGGCATTGCGGTGCTGGCAAAGCAGGAGGGGCATCGCGTCACAGGTTGTGATGCGAACGTTTATCCGCCGATGAGCACGCAGCTTGAGGCGCAAGGTATTGAGCTGATTGAAGGTTTTTCGCCTGAGCAAACCAAGCTGAATCCTGATATTTATGTGATTGGTAACGTGGTTTCACGTGGTAATCCCTTAATGGAAGAGATTTTAAATCAAGGTTTGCCTTATATTTCTGGCCCACAATGGCTAGCGGAGAATGTGTTGCAAGGTAAGTGGGTACTTGCTGTGGCAGGTACGCATGGTAAAACCACAACCAGCTCCATGTTAGCTTGGGTGTTGGAATATGCAGGTCTAGCGCCAGGCTTTTTGATAGGTGGCGTGCCTGAGAATTTTGGCGTTTCTGCGCGTTTGCCGCAAACGCCTGCTTTATCGAAAAGCAAGCAGGATAACAAGAGCACATCGCCATTCTTTGTGATTGAAGCCGATGAGTACGATACGGCTTTCTTCGATAAACGCTCTAAATTTGTTCATTACCGCCCACGTACAGCGGTGCTGAATAACCTTGAATTTGACCATGCGGATATTTTTGACGATTTAGCGGCGATTGAAAAACAATTCCATCATTTGGTGCGTACTGTTCCGCAACAAGGTTTAGTGGTAAGCAACAAGCAGGAAAGCTTGCAGCGCGTGATTGATAAAGGCTGCTGGAGTAACCTAGAGTATTTTGGTACTGATGAATTAAAAGCGAATGACGGCTGGGAAATTCAAAATGTCGATGCACAAGGTCGTTTTGATGTGGTCTTTAAAGGTGAACGTCAGGGTAATTTAAGCTGGGATATCCTCGGCGAGCATAACCGAATGAATGCACTTGCTGTGATTGCCGCTGCGCGCCATGTTGGTGTTGCGCCTTGTATCGCGATTGAAGCGTTGAGTGAATTTAAAAATGTGAAGCGCCGCATGGAAATCAAAGGCGTGGTGAACGACATTACCGTCTATGATGATTTTGCACATCATCCAACGGCAATTGAAACCACTGTTGCAGGCTTGCGCAGTAAAGTGGGTAAAGCGCGAATATTAGCCGTATTAGAGCCGCGCTCTAATACCATGAAGTTAGGCGTGATGAAAAGTGCCTTACCAGCCAGTTTGAAAGAGGCTGATTTGGTATTCTGTTATGGTGCAAACTTAGGTTGGGATGCGGTCGAGGCCTTATCCAGCATAAAAGACAAAGCTTCCGTGTATGAAGATTTAAATATGATGGTGGCAGCCATTGCTAAGGTCACAAAACCAGGTGATTATGTATTAGTCATGAGTAATGGCGGCTTTGGTGGCGTCCATCAAAAAATATTGGATGCCATTAAGTAAGCTATTCACATTATAGATATCTCAATTGTAGATTTTGGTAGATTAGAACTTGGCTCAACCCATAAAGAAAAAACAAACGGGCATGGTAGATTCACTTATCGTTAAGGTACAAACGATGAGCGTGATGGCTATGGCTATTTGGATTTCACTGTTGGTACACGCTGTCATATTAAGCATTCACTTCGAACCTGAACTTAAAAAATTCAAAGATAAATTACCTACACTAGAAGTGATGCTGGTGAATGCTAAAACGCTCACTAAGCCAGATAAAGCCGATGTATTGGCACAAGCCGATTTAGATCGCGGTGGTAATACTGACCAAAATCGCAAAATGAAATCTGCATTACCTGCTATTAAGTTGCAAAAATCTGAGTTTACATTGAAGCCAGTGGCTGAAGTAAAAGCAGGCAAAAAAGCGGCAAAAATGACCGCAGCAGAAACAAAAGAGCAAAAGCATGTCGCGGAGTTAGAAAAGCAAGCGCAAGAGTTAATGACGCAATTGCAGTCAAACCAAAAAGTAGACTCCGCACCAGTACAAAAAGCTGCTGCAAAAGAAGCTGATATGGGTAACCAAGAAAACCCAAATAAAAAGCTAAATATGAGCGATTTAACCGCCGCAGCATTAGAAATGGATAGGTTAGAAGCGCTGATTGCTAAACAGCAAGATGACTACCAAAAGCGTCCAAAGCGTAAATTTATCGGCGCCAGAGCGCAAAAATACAGAGATGCACTTTATGTGGAATCATGGCGTCAAAAGGTAGAAAAAGTAGGCAATCTAAATTATCCAGAAGCGGCTAAAAATCTGAAAATGTACGGTCAATTGCAATTGACCGTGTCGATTAAAGCCGATGGCTCGATTGAGTCGATTGAAATCAATCGTAGCTCAGGTCATAAGGTGTTGGATGAAGCCGCCAAGCACATTGTAGAACTCGCAGCACCGTACTCTAGATTTCCCGATGATATGCACAAAGAAGTGGATATTGTGAGTATTACGCGTACTTGGACGTTTACTAAAGAAGATAGTCTAGCTACGGAGTAAATTCTGCTTGAAAATTGCAATACTTGGCGTCAGATTCACCTTGCCGTACTAATCGTACTGTCTGCGGCTCTCTTTCTTGATTATTACAATTTTGAAGCAGAATTAATTAGGTAATCATTATATTTTGAGTGAGAAATTTTTTTAAAATGACCAACTATTTTGAACACCACGTATTTTTCTGCCTCAATCAACGTGCTGACGGTGCGGCTTGTTGTATGGATAAAGGGGCAGAGGCAGCATTTGACCATATGAAGTCGCGTGTCAAAAAATTGAAGTTAAGTGGTCAAGGCAAAGTGCGTATTAATCGCGCTGGTTGCTTGGACCGCTGTGGTGAAGGGCCTTTGTTGGTAATTTACCCGCAAGCGATTTGGTACACTTTTGTCGATAATGAAGACATAGATGAAATTATTGAAAGCCATTTAATCAATGGCAAAGTGGTGGAGCGTCTTGCGATTTAGGTTTAAGCAGCTGTTGAGTCTAATGCACAGTTGATGAGTGTGCTGACTTTTTCCGCTAACTTTTTAATTGTAGCTTCATCAAGCGCAATAACGTTGCCATCACGCACAGCGTCACCCCAGTGAGAGTTTGGAAAATGTTTGTCATTTTCAAACCGTGGAATCACATGCCAATGCACATGCGGTGTTTTATTGCCCAAGCTGGCTAAGTTGATTTTATCTGGATTAAACATCTCTCTAAGTGCCGTCTCTACTGCAAACACTGTCTTCATCACGCGGGCACGCTTTGATGGTGCTAGGTCTGTCATTTCTTTAATGTGTTCGATTAACTCTACGCGACAATAGGCGGGATAATCAGCGTCATTAAGTAACACTACACGACAGAAATCATCTTGCCAGAGGATGACGTGGGGTGTAGCAACACATAAGGCGCATTCAGCCACTAAGAAGCCGCTAACATTCTATCAAGCGTTAATTTGGCAAGTTTAGCTTCATGCGCGGGAACCTTAATTTGATTTACTACATTACCATCTACCAAGTTTTCCAGCACCCAAGCCAAGTGCTGAGGGTCTATTCGAGCCATTGTTGAGCACTCACAAACAACATGGCTCATAAACTGCACTAACTTTCCTTGCGGTTTCATTTGGTCAGCTAAGCGATTCACTAAGTTTAGTTCAGTACCAACCAACCATTTAGTATTGGCGGGTGCGTCAGAAACCGTTTTGAGAATGTATTCAGTCGAGCCTACATAATCAGAGTTTTGGCATACCTCAAATGGTGCTTCAGGGTGAGAAATCACAATGCCATCAGGGTGGTCAGCACGAAATTTGGTAATATTCTGTAGGCGGAACATTTGATGCACCGCGCAATGGCCTTTCCATAGCAGGATTTTCGCTTTTTTGATCTGCTCTTCAGTCAAACCACCCATCGGTTGATCTGGATCCCAAATCGGCATTTCATCAAGGGGTATGCCCATTTTGTAGCCTGACCATCTACCTAGATTTTGGTCTGGGAAGAACAATACTTTTTCGCGTTGCTTAAAACTCCACTCTAAGATTTTAGGCGCATTGGTGCTGGTGCAAACAATGCCACCATGCTCGCCACAAAACGCTTTCAGGTCTGCGGCCGAGTTAATGTAAGTGACGGGTGTAATCGTTTCATCAAAATCTAGTACTTTACTTAGCTCGCGATAGCTGCGCTCAACTTTGGCAAGGTTTGCCATATCTGCCATAGAGCAGCCTGCTGCAAGGTCTGGCAGAATAGCAATCTGGTCTGGGCGGCTTAGAATGTCAGCGACTTCTGCCATAAAGTGTACGCCTAAAAACACGATATATTCCGCATCTAAAGTTTCGCAATAGCGTGATAATTTTAGTGAGTCGCCTGTGAAATCGGCATGGCGATAGACAGTTTCATTTTGGTAATGGTGACCAAGAATCACCAAGCGCTTACCTAACTTTTCTTTAGCGGCAATAATTCGGCGCTGACAGTCAGCGTCTTCGCTCGCTTGAAAGCGCTCAAACTTAATAGGAATGCTTTTACTTTCGGTGCTAATAGTGTCTGTTTGCATGATTTTTTACTTAATAAGGCAATTAATTCAATGTGATAGTTTACAACTTTAAGCCGTGTCGTTCACCTAATTTACTTAATGCGTCTACATTCGTCCACGAAAAAACGCGTTTTGCAGCTTTTCGCCAGTCAACCCATTCATAGCGCAAGTGTTCATCGGGTGCTAGTTTGATAGCTAACTGTGAAGGAAGTTCTAAACCGAATAAGTGTTCAGTGTTGTGAGTCACGTCTGGCGCATAGCGATGCCGCCAATGTGGATAAATTTCATATACATTAGAGGCTTGCCAATCTTGCAAATCAAATTGAGTTGCGTTTAAGCCGGTCTCTTCTTGTACCTCACGAATCGCTGCTTGCCTTGGCGTTTCACCTTGCTCCAAGCTGCCAGTGACAGATTGCCAATAGCCTACTTTATCCGCCCGTTCCATAATGAGTACTTGCAAGTCTTTAGTGTGAATCAGCACCAAGGCGGAAATAGGGGTTTTAAACATATTGAATAAAAGCAGCTTGTTGCGTAGCTTGTTATTGGGTTTTCTGTGCGTGCACTAAATTTTTAGGTAGCTGGAATACAACACTTTCAATCACACCTTGTAATTCTTGTACGTTACTTGCGCCTAGTTGTTGCAACTTAGCAATCACTTCATTCACCAGCACTTCAGGTGCGGAAGCGCCAGCGGAAACGCCGATTTTTTTCTTGCCTACAAGCCATTCTGCTTTTAAGTAACTGGCATTATCTATCATATAGGCTTCAACCCCCTGATGCTCAGCCACTTCACGTAAGCGGTTTGAGTTGGAGCTATTAGGTGAACCAACAATAATCACCAAATCACAATCTCTTGCCATGATTTTTACTGCATCTTGACGATTTTGCGTGGCATAGCAAATATCATCGCTTTTTGGCGCATTAATCTCTGGAAATTTAGTTTTTAGTGCGTTTATGACTAGAGATGCATCGTCAATGGACAGAGTCGTTTGTGTGACGTAAGCCAACATTAATGGATTTTTAACCGTTAAATTAGCAACGTCTTCGGGCGTTTCTACTAAATAAATGCCAGCACTACCTTCCACTTGTCCCATAGTGCCTTCGACCTCAGGGTGACCTTTATGACCAATCATCACAATTTCCATATTGGCGGCGCGCATTTTAGCCACTTCAATATGTACTTTCGTCACAAGTGGGCAGGTCGCATCAAAAGCGCTTAACCCGCGAGATTCCGCCTCAGCACGAACGGCTTTTGAAACACCATGCGCACTGAAAATGACGGTGCTACCCGTTGGAATTTCGTCCAACTCTTCAACAAACACAGCGCCTTTGCTACGAAGTTCGTCCACCACAAATTTATTGTGGACGACCTCATGCCGAACATAAATAGGCGCACCAAATTTTTCGAGAGCTTGTTCAACAATAATAATCGCGCGATCAACCCCTGCACAAAAGCCACGCGGGTTTGCTAATACTACATCTGCTGAAATTTGGTTTTTGGAATCGATATCTGTCATACACACTTTTTAATCATTAAATTCACTTAAGGTATAATGCACATATTAACCTAAATAAGGGTGCGCTTAAAATTCAAGCATGCTGAAATATGAATAATATTGCTGTAAAAACCACTGCCGCTAAAAATACGGCAACACTATTAATTACCTGCCCAGATAGCAAAGGGATTGTTGCTGCCATCGCTGATTTTCTATATCAGCATAATGCCAATATTTTGCACGCTGATCAGCATCAAGATGCAGAGAATAATCTTTTTCTCATGCGCGTTGAGTGGGATTTGGCAGGCTTTAGCCTTTTGCCAGCAGACTTCGAGCAGCACTTTACTGAGATTGCAAAACGCTTCAGCATGGAGTGGCAGCTAAAACTTTCACAAAAACCGTTACGCGTTGCCATTATGGTGTCGCAATATGACCATTGTTTAGCTGATTTGTTGCACCGTCATAAAAGTGGTGAGTTGTTATGTGATATTCCATTGATTATTAGTAATCATAGGGATACCGAAGCCTTAGCTAAGTTTTACGGCGTTGATTTTCACTATATTGAAGTTAGAAAAGACAATAAGCCGGAAGCTGAAGCGCAGCAATTTGCCCTGTTTGATCAATATGAAATTGATTTAATCGTATTAGCACGCTATATGCAAATATTGTCGCCTGATTTTGTAGCGCGCTACCCTAAACAAATTATTAATATCCATCATTCATTCTTGCCAGCATTTATCGGCGCGCGGCCTTATCATCGTGCATTTGAACGCGGCGTTAAGTTGATAGGCGCCACAGGCCATTATGTGACTGAAGTGTTAGATGAAGGACCAATTATCGAACAAGATATTGACCGTATTTCGCACCGTGATCAAGTTGAAGATTTGATTCAAAAAGGCCGAGATTTAGAGCGTATCGTATTATCCAAAGCTGTGCGCTGGCATATTGAAAATCGTATTTTGTTGTATGCGAATAAAACTGTGATTTTTGACTAAGCATTCAATCTAAAGTAAAAACAATAAAAAAGCGAAGCAGGTGATGCTTCGCTTTTTGATTTTAAAACAGCTTGCTTAACTATTTATTATCATCTGCCGCTGGTGCATCAAGCGGTGGAACTGCCGCTTCATCAACTGGAGCAATTTCAGGTAACGCTTCATCTGCGTATGCAGAAATGGCGCCAAATGCAAATAGTGCTGATAAAACTAAAAGAACTTTTTTCATACTTTCCCCTATTCTAAGCAACTGTTTTTAAATTTATGTTTAAGAGTTGAATACTCTTAAACATAAATTTACACCCAGAGAATAGCTTGTGCAACATAAATAGTCGTTTAGGGTTATGGCAGGCACTGTTCTAGTGCAAATAAGTCCGCAATCTGTTCGCGTTTTCTAATCAAGTGGCATTGGTCGCCATCAACCATGACTTCAGCCGCACGAGGCCTAGTGTTGTAATTGCTAGACATGCTCATGCCATAAGCGCCTGCTGACATAATGGCGAGCACGTCGCCCTCAACTAGTGCAAGCGTTCTATCGTGGCCAAGAAAGTCACCGCTTTCACATACAGGGCCAACGATTTCGTAGGTGAGTGCTTCTGTACCATCTTCTCTTGGCTGTACAGCTTTAATATCATGATAAGCATCGTATAAAGCTGGGCGCATTAAGTCGTTCATAGCTGCATCTACGATTGCGAAATTTTTTGACTCAGTGTGTTTTAAATACTCAACTTTAGTCAGTAGTACTCCTGCATTCCCCACTAAAGCGCGACCAGGTTCAAAGACTAGTTTGACATTACGGTTACCAAGCTTCGCGCGCATAGCTGCGGCAAATACGTTGAACTCAGGAGGTGTTTCATCGTTATAACAAATACCAATACCACCACCCGCATCAATGTGCTGAATGACTATGCCGTTTTGTGCCAACGCATCGACTAGTGCTAATACGCGGTCAAAAGCATCTAAAAATGGTGATAACTCGGTAATTTGTGAGCCTATATGACAATCCACGCCATGAATGGCGAGGTTACTCATTTTTGAGGCTTGCAAATAGATATCTAATGCATCCTCATAAGCAACACCAAATTTATTATTTTTTAAACCAGTTGAAATGTAAGGATGTGTCTTTGCATCCACATTAGGGTTTACGCGTAGCGAGATTGGTGCAACTTTACCCATAAAGCTCGCCACATCATTCAAACGCTGCAACTCACTGGCAGATTCAACATTGAAGCAAAAAATACCAGCGTTAAGCGCAGCTTGCATTTCCGCTTCCGTTTTTCCCACGCCAGAAAATACGATTTTTTTAGGATTACCACCTGCAGCTAAAACACGCGCAAGCTCGCCACCAGAAACAATATCAAAACCAGCACCTAGCTTAGCAAACAAATTTAAAATTGCTAAGCTAGGGTTTGCTTTTACCGCAAAGCATACCAGGTGGTCACTGCCTTTAAAGCCTGCACTAAAGCTTTCAAAAGCCCTAGTCAGCGCAGATTTTGAATAGACATAGCAAGGCGTACTAAATTCATCTGCAATGCTGGATAGTGCTACGTTTTCAATGTGTAGCGTATTATTTTTGAGTGTAAAAGAGTTCACGGGTTGGCTTATTAATTATGTTGGAAGTGAATAGAAAATAAAACTAAGTCATTTATTTGCTTGGGCTGCTTGGGGGTACTCCTGTTCAGGAATATACAACGGACCTTTAGTGCCGCAGGCATTCATTGCAAAGCACACGGATAATAACAGTAGTATATTGACAGTATTTTTTTTCATTAATTTTATTGAGGCTATTAAATAGTAATTAAATTTTAACATAAAGGTTTGCATAGTCATATTTCATGATTTTGCACTTGGTGTTACATCCCGATTGAAATGCATTTTAATCAAATTAATTGCCGTCTATCCATTACCGCATGCCGATTGTCGGTTAGAGCTAGACATTGACCAGGCAAATAAGGATGATAGCTTTAAGTAAAAAGGGGAAATAAGATGTGTCTTAAAGAAAAGATTCAACCTAAAAGATCAGCTATTCGTTGTGAATCTGGTTTTACACTAATTGAGGTGATGATTACCGTAGCTATCATAGGTATTTTAGCTGCTATTGCTATACCTCAATATACAGATTACGTCATACGAGCAAGTTTGCCAGATGCAACAAGCACGCTTATGGCGACAAGAGCTAGAATGGAACAACATTTCCAAGATAATCGCGATTATCAAACAGTAGGTGGTTTTACTTCTCCATGTGCGGCAATAGCTAATGCAGGTAAGTTTAGCTTTGCATGCTCTAATTTAACTGCGACTACTTATACAATTACTGCTACAGGTAGTGGCATTGTGGCTAATTTTGCATACACGATCAATCAGGCTAACACTCAAGCTACAACTTCAGTGAAGTCTGGATGGGGGACGGCACCTGCAAATTGTTGGTTAACGAAAAAAGGTGCTACTTGTTAATACTTTGCGAAACCTAAGAATAATATGAAAACTAATAAATATAATTTGGGTTTTACTTTAATTGAGTTAATGGTAGCAGTAACTGTATTTGGTTTAATCGCGGCATTCGCAATTCCAAGCTTTAATACTTGGATTCAAGATTCTAAAACTAGAACAATCGCTGAGTCATTACAAAATGGTATTCGTTTAGCACAAACTGAAGCGGTAAATAAAGGCCGTCAGGTCGCTTTTTTTGTTACTAATGTTCAACCTTCAGCGGTTTCGGTAGCTACTTCACCAGGTAGTAATTGGGGGATTCGAGTTGTTGTACCCACTCAAGCAGATGCGAATGGATATTTGCAGGGGGCTGTTTTAAATGGTGAGGGTGGCTCTGTAGTTGTGAATGCAGATGTTGCAGAAATACGATTCAATTCCATAGGAAGGCTTGTTAATAGCGCAAGTCTGGTTAATTTTAATGTTTCAAATGCTAAAGGGACAAGGCCTTTGCGAGTAGTGGTTACCAGCGCTGGTAGTGTCAGGATGTGTGATCCAGCTAAAATTATAGCAACTGCAGCAGATGGGTGTTGATATGAATAATAAGTATCGCAATTTAGGGAAAAATAATTCAGGTGCAGTTCTATTAGAGGTGCTTATTTCCATCCTACTTTTTGCTTTTGGTGTGCTTGGTTTGGTTGGGATGCAGACGATAGCTGCTCAAAACTCAATGAGTTCTCAAGATAGAGCGATTGCATCTATTTTAGCTAATGATATGGTCTCACAAATGTGGGCAAAGAAAACAAGCACAGTCGCTTCAACCGCGATATCGGGTGACATTGTGACTTGGAAAGCAAAAGTTCAGAATTCAATATTGTCGAATGCCACTTATCCAGCAACTGGCAATGTAGTTTCTGACGCCACGGGTGTGGCCACAGTTACCATCACATGGAAGGCGCCTACAAAGCTCAGTACAGACAACTTAAATAAGTACGAAACTAGTGTGTTTGTACAATAATGTCTACTGAAATTTTTTACAAAATTGTGACAAAGCAAAAGCTTAGGGATTTAGTTAAATGAAAATCTTTTTTAACACTCATTTGATACAGCGGCACGCATCTAAGCAGCAAGGGTTCTCTTTAGTCGAGCTTATGGTTGGTCTGGTGATAGGCTTGCTCATGTCACTTGTTGTTTATAATGTTTTGAATGTAAATGAAGGTAGAAAAAGAACTACCACCTCATTAAATGATGTTAACCAAGCTGGTAGTTATGCTATCTATCAATTAGACAAACAAATCAGAAGCGCTGGTAGTGGATTTACTAGCGGTGGTGATAAAGTTGGTGCGGATTACACTTTCGGCTGCCTACTTGATATGGCGTTGAGTGGTGGTCAGCTAACCCCTGCAACTACTTTTCCGGCACCATTTGCTTCAGTGGGTTCGGCGATTAGGGTTGCTCCGGTGATTATTTATGATGGTGCAGCAGGTGCTGGTGGAGATGTCATTATTGCCATGTCAGGGAACGCTGGACTAGGAGAGGCTCCAACTGGTTTTTCATCTTTAGCTACTACAGCTACACTTAAATTGGTCAATCAGGCGGGTATTCGCCCAAATGATGTATTGCTACTTGCAGATGCAGGAACAAGTATTTTGCCCTGCTTAGTACAGCAAGTAGCATCAACTTTTATCCCGGCTGCTGGCGGTAGTAATGTGACATTGGGGGGTAGTTACTATAGCGCGACCGTAAACTCTCGATCAGCTTCTGACTTTACAGCAACCTCTCAGGCGATAAATTTGGGCCAATCACCGAATCTAAACATGTTTGCAGTTGGCGCAAATAATACTTTAATGAGATATGACCTAATGCAAGCTAGGCAAACTAGTGCAGTTGCTGCATCTCCTAATCCTAGCGTGTATGTAGATAGTGTTTATCAACTACATGCACTATATGGTGTTGACACAATCCCGGCAAGCTCCTCATTAACGTGGGTTGCACCTACAGGAACATTCTCGGCTGCCAATTTGTTAACTGGCACACTAGCAGCAGCTGCAACCTTAAAAAGAATTAAAGCAATAAAGATAGGCGTTGTAATGCGCACCCCTTTGCTAGAGCGCCAAGCGGTGAGTGCTTCAACATTACAACTATTTAGTGACACAACATTGCCTATTACCGTAAATTTAAATCCCACAACTTACCGATATCGTTCGTTTGAAGCTGTGATTCCATTACGTAATTCTTTGATGTTGAAATAGCTAAACTACATTTAAAACTAAACCATGACTAATTCACAAAAAATCAATTTATCAAGTGCTAGAAGGCAATCCGGAGTAGTGCTTTTTATTACTCTAGTTGCTTTAGTAATTATGCTGATTGCAAGTGTTGCTTTAATTCGTTCTACTGACACAAATCTTTTAATTTCAGGTAGTTTGGCGTTTAAAAGAGATGTGGTAAATCAAGCTGAAAGAAGCATACCTGAAATCAAAGCTCAATTCACGACAGGTGCTTTGAATATTATTTCTGCTAGAGAGGTTGATAGCATAAGTAGTAACAACTATTACGCAACAATTCAACCAGGTAACTCTTTAGGTATTCCAAACGTATTATTAAACACAACAACCTTTGACAGCACGATGCCCAATAACAATATAGCTTATAGCAGTGCAGGCGTAACTATTCGTTATGTCATAGATCGCATGTGTCTGGCCACAGGTGCAATTTCAATTTCCAATTGTACAATTAGTGCCGCTAATACGGACCCTGGAGGAGGTAATCTTCAAATGCCAGATAAACTTTCTGGAACGGATGGTGTGATATATCGTATTAGCATCCGCGCGACAGGTCCTAAAAATACAGAAGCATTTATGCAATCAACATTTACTATTTAATTAGTTTATATCGAGAATCTTATGTTTAAACACATTAAAAAATTATTTGCACTCTCTACTTTGACTCTACCATTGCTCTCAATGGCTGCAACTGATCTAGCCGATAAGCCGATATTAACTGGAAATTCTGTTCAGGGGAATGTGGCTATCACCATTTCTGCAGAGTTTCCTACTGCGTTGGGGTCAGCGTATCAGGGGGCGTATAGCAATGCAATTGACTACATTGGCTATTTTGATAACAAAAAATGCTATGACTATAAAGGTGATGTGAACGTAGAGCTACGTTACTTTCAACCTAGAGTTGCTAATGCAGTCAATCATCAATGCCCAGCAAATACAGCATGGAGTGGTAATTTTCTTAACTATGCATTAACCCAGACCATAGACCCCTTAAGAAAAGCTTTGTCAGGTGGATATAGAAGTGTTGATACTGCCGGTTTGACAGTCCTAGAAAAAGCTTATGCGTCAGGACAAGGCGGGGGGGTTAATAGCCCATCAATTGCTGCCAACGCCAATTTATACACACCTTTTACTTGGACATCTATAAATTTAAGGATTAATGGATTAGGCAAAAAATTTAGAATTACCCAAAATGGTAATTTAAGTAATGCAGGTGTAGAAATAGGTACTACTGCAGTTGCTGTTATACCCATTGCCCCACCAAGTGCTAATCTCTATGAATTTTATGCTCGAGCAAATGTGTGTGTTGCAGGATTGCTAGAGGATAACTGTACGCAGTATGGTGGAAATTACAAGCCAACAGGGCAAATTCAGAAAAACTCAAAAAAACTTAATTTTGCAGCATTCGGTTATCTTAATGATGGCAATAAACTTAGAGATGGTGGAGTATTGCGAGCCAAAATGGCGCCTGTAGGTCCTTTGGTGGCTGTTCCTGGTGGAGTTGATACAATTAACCCGAACTCTGAATGGGACGCTGCAACAGGCATATTTAACACTAATCCTGACCCAGTAGATGCTGCAGCGAGTGGTGTGGCTAATAGTGGTGTAATTAATTATTTGAATAAATTTGGATTGACTGCGGGTACTTATAAAACTTACGACTCTGTGAGTGAGTTGTTTTACACGGCAAGTCGCTATTATCGAAATAAAGGTAATGTGGCAAGTTACACCAGCGGATTGACCCCAGCTATGATTGATGGGTTCCCAGTCATAACTGCATGGAACGACCCTATTAAGTATTCATGTCAAGCCAATTTTATTATTGGTATTGGCGATACCAATACTTGGAATGACGCTAACGTACCAGGAAGCACTTCTCGGGGAGCTGATGAACCTGCATTGCCAGCAGAAGTAACAGCAGACTTAGGCAACGGAGATATGTCGGCGGCCGCAACGGCATTAGTTAATAACCTAAATGCAGCGACTGCAACTAATAGAGTTGGTGTATTGCAAGGCACCCCCGCACCGTTAAGTAACTTTAATACAGGCGCTGGAAATGCTCGTTACTATATGGCAGGTATAGCTTATGATTTACATACACGTGATATTCGCCCTGACTTCGCAGGCAAACAAACTGTCACAACTTACTGGTTAGATGTGTTGGAAAGTGGTTTTAGAAATGATGGTGGTAATCGTTTTAACCAATTTTATCTAGCAGCTAAATTTGGTGGTTTTGATGTACCAAGTACTTTTGATCCTTATAACGCAGCCACACTAATGCCAGCCGTCACCACTTGGGATAAGAATAATGATGGCGACCCAGATAATTACTATCGAGCAAATAACCCAGCGGTTATGATTGCTGGTTTGGATAAAGCATTTGCGGATATTTTAAGTAAGCTGTCTGGCTCTTCGAATACTTTTGCCGTAACTAATCCTAGTATTTCAGCCGGAAGTATGAGTTTTGCTACAGGTTACAAGGCTGATGCTTGGACAGGAAATGTGGTAGGCAACACAGTAACATTCGCTAGCGGTGTCCCAGTTGAAACTTTCGCTTGGAATGCTTCAGATAAGTTAGATGCACAAGTGATAGGTACAGGCTGGAGTACGGCTAGAAAAATCGCCACATCAACATGTGTTTCAGGTACTTCAGGCACTCAAACTTGTACAGGGACTCCATTTAGATCAGCAAATTTAACGAGTTTGTTATCAAATTTTTCAGCTGTGACTACCGACCAGGCTAGTGCAGTTGATTTTCTGCGTGGCGATGCAAGCAATACAGGTTCGTCAGGTACAAAAAGCTTTAGAGTACGTACAAGTGTGCTGGGCGATATAGTTAACTCAAAAGTGGTTGCAATTGGGAAACCACGCGCTCCGTATACAGAGGAATTTAATCCAGGATATGTAGCATTTAAATTGGCAAATACAAATCGCTCAACTGTAGCTTATGTAGGCGCTAACGATGGTATGTTACATGCATTTAATGGCGTGCCTACTGGGGGTGATGAGTTATTTGCTTATGTACCAAATGCAGTCATTAAAGGTCCGACGAATACGCCTAATGATAATGGCATAGGTGTGCTTGCTAATCCTGCATATGAGCATAGATATTTTGTAGATGCTACACCAGCAATTAATGACTTAGACTTTTCATGTTCTGGCGTAAATACGGCATGTACTGGCGATTGGCACTCAGTGTTAATTGGCGGTTTAGGAAAGGGGGGTAATGCATATTATGCATTGGATGTAACTAATCCCGCAGGCATTACCAGCGAAGCTAGTTTAAGGACAAAAGTTTTGTGGGAGTTTACCCATAAAGATATGGGCTATACCTTTGGTAGGGCCGTTGTAGTTAAAACAGCAAAATATGGCTGGACTGCAATATTAACTTCTGGATATAACAATACAGATGGTAAGGGTTATTTTTTCTTAGTAAATCCTAAAACTGGCGCCTTACTAGAAAGCATTTCAACTGGAGAAGGTGATACGACAAACGATGCTGGCTTGGCAAATGCTAATGCATTTGTGAGCGACTATAGGAATGGATTGGCTGATGCTGCTTATGCAGGCGATGCTCTGGGTAATGTTTGGCGTTTAGATTTATCTGGCACTGGTGCGATTCCAGCACCAACTAAGATAGCGGCTTTTGGTTTGAGTCAACCAATTACCACTCCTCCTCTTATCGAAATTGATCAGAGTACTTCAAAGCGTTATGTTTTTGTAGGTACAGGTCGTATTCTAGCTGATAGTGATGTGAATAATACTCAAGCTCAATCTTTCTATGCTATTTTGGATGGTAATCAGACTCAACCATTTAGTTCTAGCACATTGCCAGCTAACGGTTCATACCCAGTGACCAGAAGCCAAATGGTAGATAATACAACTACGCTTGCTACCACTGGTGTAGTTGCTGATAATACAAAGCCGATGGGTTACTATATTGATTTAGGTAGTGAAAGTGGTTCAACATATAGAGTGAATATTGATATGGTAAGTTCTGCGGGTGTTGTGGCATTCATTGCAAACTCTTTAGGTGGAGATGCATGTAGTCCGTCAGGATTCTACAAAGTATATGCATTTACTTACGGTGGGGGTAAATCTGTTATTTTAAGTGGTAGCTCAATCGTAGATACAATCAAGCGTCCAGGGAGAGGTTCAGTATTAGTTCCAGAGAGAGAGGACGGTAATCCAAACAGCACTGGCATTGTGGTAGGTGATGACACTGGTAAGGGTACGAAAATCGATATTAATCAGCCTAGTGGAACAGGATTCAAGTTGCTAAATTGGCGAGAGCTTCCTTCATCTGATTAGTTAAATAACATTAAATTGCTTGATGAATGATAAGATACTTACTGCTTTAGTTGTCTCTGCTTTAATGCATGTTGCTCTAGTCTTGAACTTAAAATTTATTAACTGTAACTTATCTAAATATAATATAAAAGCTGAATTAACAGCTCCCAACTTGAGTACGGACGTACTTCAAGTTGGGTTTTTAGTTTTGAGTCAGCCTAAACCACAATCTATACAAAATGAGTTAGAGCTTACAGGTCATGATAGAAATAAAGAAGAAACACATGCTCAGTTCGAACGTAGTCAAGAGGTGCAGTTAGAACCTGAAATAATAGAGCATGGTCTACCGTTAAATAATGCAACGGTAAATACTTCTAATTCTGGAGATAAACTTACGAATAAACAGTATTACAAATCTAGTGAAGTTGATATGAGTGCAATTCCCATACACGGGATAGAACAACCAACAATGTTAAGTGGAAGTAAACTATTAGAGGTTTATCAGTTAAGAGTTTTTATTAGTAAAAATGGTATTGTAGACCGAGTGGTCAACCTCAATAAGGATAGAGACTCTCAACTTTTCTACTCTCAAGTCGAGGAGCAAGTTAAAAATCTAACGTTTATCCCAGCTAAAAAAAATGGTGTCGCAGTAGATAGCTATATTGATATTACTTTAGAAAATAAGTAATTCTAGCTTCCTAACTTTCAATAAGACTCTGAGTAATTAGACCGTTAATCAAGCCAAAAAATAAAGCCGCAACAGCAAAGATAGGAATCAAATAACTTACCCCAGCATTTGGAATTAACCATAAGTGCACAACAATTAACTGCCCTGCTATATGTGCGAATGCTGCAAATATACTTAAAGAGATTGGACTAAACCATCGCTTTGGTAAGTGCATCGCTAGCCATAAAACACATAGGCTTAATAAAGCGCCACTTAAGCTTAGTACGAATGTGGGGGATAAGAACTGCCCGAGTAACAAGCTGCTGGCAAATACACGCAAAATGCTTACCCACGCTGCTGTTGCAAAGCCATATTGGTATAACACATATAAAGTGACTATATTAGCGATGCCAGGTTTTACACCAGGTAGTGGTGATGGAATAACCGCTTCAACCATATGCAAAACAATTGCAATTGCTGCAAGTTTAGCGATGCGGTGGTCTTCTTCAGTGGTCTGAATCTGCGTGATTTTCAATGTGGCTGCTCTGTATTGGAGCTAATAATTAAGCGTGTCGTAAGGTTTTTTCTCACCAAGTAACTCCAAACTAATTTGGTTTGGTAGGCAAATTGCGGCTTGTCCTGCGTGAGTTAACCAGCCTTGATGCACGCAGTATTGCGTATGACAGGGTGATTTCGCAAACCTTGCTTTGCCTTGTGCGATGCTGATGGTTGCATCACCTAATTTCCCATGTACATAAATTTCGCGTTGTTGGTTTAGGCTGTAGGTTGCGTAAACTTGATCACCTAACCTGATTTGGACTTTGGTAGCATGTTCATTAGTCCACAAGGTTTGAAATAAATAAATGACACATAAGGTGCTGACTATCAGCACCAACCAGTCACCAGCCAGAAGTTCTTGAGTAAGGCATTTAAGTTGCGAGATTAAGTTATTGCAGCGTGGTAAATTTAACATTAGGGCTTAGCCAATTGAGTTTTGTCACCATACTCTTAGAAACAAAAATATTGGCTTGATCATCAATCACCATATAGTTTTCTACACCTAACTCTTGTGCTGCTTTGCTTCTGTTTTGAGGTGACTCAATAAAAATAGGTTTTGATGCCACATCCGACAATACACCTGCTTGCGTTTGATTAGCTGGTTGTGGCGGCACGAGTAATGTGACTGATTGCGTGTGTTGAGTTGGATATCCTGTACGAGGATCTATGATATGGCAGTAACGCTTACCATTTAGCATGAAATAGCGTTGGTAATCACCAGAAGTACCTACCGCCCAGCCATCGGGTAAATCGATGGTGGCAATGGCTGTGGGCGCTCGGGGGTGCTGTATCCCTACTCGCCAAGGCTTGTCGCCATGTTTGCCTATCGCAATAATGTTGCCACCTATGTTAATCAGTGCATTATTCACATGCTGTTTGCGTAAATATTGAGCTGCAAGGTCAAGTGCATAGCCTTTTGCATAGCCGCCTAAGTCAAGCTTTACCGCTGAATTCTTACTATAAGCCGTATTGTTTTCAAGTACGATGTCACTCATACTTGGGTCTGATTTGACGAGTTTTTTGATTATTCTGTCATTAATATCCACAGCAGTAAATTCATCGCGCTGAAAGCCCCAAGTGCCAATTAAATGGCCTATCGCGGGGTTAAATAAACCATGTGATTTAATCGATAGCGCTTTTGCGTCAGCTAGCATGGCTATTAGGTCGGGGCTAACATTTTTCAGCATTCGACCGCGCTCAAATGTCGAATTAAGTTGACCTAACTCGCTTGGCTTGCCTTCAGCGGTTGGTTTCCATGCGTGTAAGCGGTTATGCAGACTTTGGAAGTTTTGCAATATATGGTTGGAAAGTGAACTTGCGCGCTCTGCATTTTCACCATAAATACTAATGTCGACTAAAGTGCCAAAAACATAACTTTGCGTGTGGTAAAGCGGCTCTTCGCGCGCGAGCAGATAAGCGCCAAATGCGAGGGAGGCAACTAGTGCAATGATAATTTTTGGTTTGCGCATTTAAAATGCGGCATGCCGCTCCAAAGCGTCCACCATGATGCTAGCGGGGTTGCACGGCTCAGTTAAGTGGCTAGTTTGCTTGGCGATTTCAACCATGCCTGTGGGGCTAGTGACATTAATTTCAGTTAAATGCTCGCCAATTACGTCTAAACCCACTAAAAGAAAACCTTCAGCTTTAAGTACCTTACCTACTGTTGTGGCGATTTCTAAATCACGTTCACTTAGTAACTGTGCAACCCCTGTGCCGCCTGCGGCCAAGTTACCACGCGTTTCACCAGCTTTTGGAATGCGTGCTAATGAATAGGGCAAAGGAATGCCATCAATCAAGATGATACGTTTATCGCCTTGCAAAATTGCTGGTAAATAACGCTGTGCCATAATCGTGCGGCTGCCAAAGTCGGTAATGATTTCTAGTATCACACTGATATTGGGGTCAGTCAAATTTAACCTAAATATGCTACTGCCACCCATGCCATCAAGCGGTTTAACGACTATATCTTGGTGAGTATTTAAAAACTCCCTGATTAAACCATTATTAGCGGTGACTAAAAACTCAGGTGCAAATTGCGGAAAACGGGTAACGGATAGTTTTTCATTCCAACTACGAATTGCACTTGGATTGTTATAAATTTTTGCACCCTGATTAGCGGCTATTTCAAGTAAATAAGTGCTGTATAGATATTCATTATCAAATGGCGGGTCTTTGCGCATGATAATGCCATCAAAGTCTGCGGGTGCATATTCTATAGCCTCTTCAAGTGTGTAGATTTGTTCAGTAAAAGTGAATTTTTTCGCACTAATCCTTGCTGTTGCACCACGTAAAAATAGCTCATGCTGCATGCTGACAAACAACTCATGTCCGCGCATGCTTGCCTCTCGCATGATGGCTAAGCTAGTATCTTTGGCACTTTTGAGGCTCTCTAACGGGTCGAGAATGAAGTTGAATTTCATGTTTGTATACTCATAGTCACATGCTTTACTGGTTGAGCGGATCTTGTTCTTGCAACTCAATGGCGGCGGCTAATAAGGCCAAACGCGCCACAACGCCGTAAGCATAAAAGCGGTTAGGTGCAGCATCTGGCGCACCTGCGTAATCTGGCATGCTACAAGGTTTTTCAAAAGCTAATGGTACAAATTGTGAACCGGGTGCATTGAGATTTTCATCCACACCACGACCTGTATGTACACGGTAGAATCCACCAATCACAAAGTGGTCCATCATGTACACCACAGGTTCTGCAACAGCATCATTAATGCTCTCAAACGTATAAACGCCTTCTTGAATAATCACCTCTGAAACTTGCAAACCTTCTTTTACCACAGACATTTTATTACGAGCTTTACGATTTAAATCTCGTACATCATCGGGTGACTTCACCGTCATAATGCCCATGCCGTAAGTACCAGCATCGGCTTTTACAATGACAAATGGCTCTTGAGTTACACCGTATTGAGCGTATTTAATTTTGATTTTTGCCAATAACTCTTCTACTTTAAGCGCCAGACACTCTTCACCAGTCCGCGCATGGAAATCAATTTCACCACAGGTGTCAAAATATGGGTTTAATAACCACTCATCAATGCCAAGTAGCGCAGAGAACTCGCTTGCCACACGATTGTAGGCAGAAAAGTGTTGTGATTTACGGCGCGTGCTCCAGCCTGCGTGTAGCGGTGGGATTAAATTCTGTTCAAGATTTTCAAGAATGGCAGGAATACCTGCAGATAGGTCATTGTTAAGCAAAATCGCACAGCTATCAAAGTCGCCAAGCTCATTGTTGACGAGTTTAATGCGGTTGCCTACACGAACAACGGGTTCTAATAATAGCGTATGGCCATCATGAGTTTCTAACTTGGTAGGTTCTGTAATTTCAGGCGAAATAGAGCCAACTCTTACATCAAGACCTGCTTGTTTCATGATATTCACAAGCTCAACCACATTGCGTAGGTAGTAAGTGTTGCGTGTATGGTTTTCAGGGATGATGAGTAGTCGATGCGCTTCTGGACAGACTTTCTCAACCGCTACCATCGCTGCTTGAACGCTTAGTGGTAGGAAATCAGGATTAAGGTTGTTAAAGCCACCAGGGAATAAGTTGGTATCGACAGGGGCTAATTTAAAGCCTGAGTTGCGTAAATCTACACTGGCATAAAACGGTGAGGAATACTCCAGCCATTGCGAGCGAAACCAATGTTCGATTTTTGGCATGGCATCGAGCATGCTTTTTTCTAAGCTGAGTAAAGGGCCGTTAAGCGCGGTTGTTAAGTGTGGAACCATAGAATCTCTTTTCGGTATCTAGTTTAGGCTACTTTATCATCGCGACGTTTGAACAGGCTTTTGTATGCCTTTTTAAATGACTTCATGTGCTTGAACGTCCGCGTGATAACTGCTTCTTACCATGGGGCCACTAGCCGTATTATTAAAGCCCATCACATCAGCTTTTTCTTTTAATTTTTCAAATGATGCAGGTTCTACATAGCGCATGACAGGCAAGTGATGCACGCTAGGCTGTAAGTATTGACCTAAGGTTAGCATACTGACGTTGTGCGCACGTAAGTCTGCCATGACCTCTAAAATTTCTTCGTCAGTCTCACCCAAACCCAACATTAAGCCCGATTTTGTTGGGACTTCTGGGTACATTTCGCCAAAGGTTTTTAATAGCTGTAATGAATTTTGATAGTCTGAACCTGGTCTTGCTTGTTTATACAGGCGAGGAATGGTCTCAAGATTGTGATTCATCACATCAGGTGGCGCATTTCGCAGAATTTCCATCGCAACATCTAAACGACCACGAAAATCTGGAACGAGGATCTCAATTTTAATATTGGGTGATTGCGCACGCACAGCCTGTATGCAATCTACAAAGTGTTGCGCGCCGCCATCTTTTAAGTCATCGCGATCCACACTAGTAATCACCACGTACTTGAGTTTCATTTGTGCAATCGTGCGCGCTAAGTTCTCTGGTTCATTTACGTCAGGTGGCAGAGGTTTGCCGTGTGCAACATCACAAAATGGGCAGCGGCGAGTACAAATGTCACCTAGAATCATAAAGGTGGCAGTACCGCCACTAAAGCATTCGCCGATATTTGGGCAACTGGCTTCTTCACATACTGTATGAAGATTATTCTCTCGTAGAATCTTTTTAATTTCTTGGTAGCGTGCTGAATCAGGCGCTTTCATGCGTATCCACTCAGGCTTGCGCAGCATAGGCATTGGAATAATTTTGATAGGAATGCGTGAGGTTTTCGCACTATCAATTTCTTTTACACCAGCTATTTTTGATATTTTAATATTTAACGTATTTACGTCAGTCATTTGTATTTCCATTTACTAAATTATTTTGTGAGCCAAGATTTGTCATGAGTATGTTCAGTAACAACTCACTGATGGTTTCTACATTGGCGTTGATGCCTAATGCTTTAGTTTGCGTGACTTTTAAGCCCACGTAGCCACATGGGTCAATGGCATCGAACGGCGATAAGTCCATGTTTATATTTAAACTTAAGCCATGATAACAGCAATTATTTTTGATGCGTAATCCAAGCGCTGCTATTTTGGCCTCTTCAACATATACACCTGGCGCATCAGCTTTTGAGACGGCCTGTTTGCCAAAATTGTTGAGTAGTTCTATGACAGAGTTTTCGAGCAAACTCACCAGTTTACGGATGTTTAGATTGCCACGTTTTAAGTCAAACAGCACGTAAATAATCAGCTGACCAGGCCCGTGATAAGTGATTTTTCCACCTCGGTCAGTTGGCACCAAAGGAATATTATTTCGAACGGGTAAACGCACATTTTTACGATTCAGCCCCAACGTATACACGACCGAATGCTCAGTCAACCAAAGCTCATCTGGCGTGTTTGCGGTGCGTTCTGCGGTAAACTTTTGCATGGCATGCCAAGTAGCTTCAAAATCAGTAAGCCCTAGCTGCCTGATTAAGAAAGGTGGCTGCACAGTCATTGGTTTTAGTCTGGTGAAATTACTTTAAAAATGATGTGATAGTTTTAAAGCGCAAATTTTACTAAAGGGTGTGCACTGATTAAACGATAAATATCGTCTAATTGCACTTGTGACTCGACATGCACAGTGCAGGTGAGACTGGTATATTTACCAGAAGAGCTTATCCTAGATTCAATATTTTCAGGGTTGAACGTCGGTACTATTGTTTGGATAAGCAAAATCACAGTCTCGGGAAACTGGCTCTCCGTCTTCCCCATGACTTTAATTGGAAAGTCACTTGGGAAGTCAATTAATGGGGGGGCGGTGTGAGGTTCTATATCAGCCATGGTGTTTAGCCTAGTAAATTTGCAGTAATACTTATTGCATTAATAGTTTAATTGAATCCCAAGCGCGCCCTAAAATACCTGCGCCATCAATAGATTTTGCGGCAACTAAACTGCGCTCTTCTATTGTTTTGCCATTGAGTGTGAATTTCACAGTGCCGATTACTTGACCTTTTTTAATGGGTGCAATCAACGGTTGAGTGCTAGACATAACCGCTTTAACGTTCGCATAGTCACCCTTTGGAACAGTTACATACAAATCGTTAGCGACGGTTGAAGCTACTTGATTTTCAGCACCTTTCCATACTTTAAGCTGGTTAATACTTTGTCCTTGTTTGTAGATTAATTTTGAATCAAAGTATTGGAAACCATAATTAAGTAGTTTTTGGCTTTCGCTTGCTCGTGCCGAATCTGTTGGCGCACCTAGCACTACAGAAATTCGACGAATACCATCTCGTTTTGCTGATGCAATTAAACAAAAACCTGCAGTTTCAGTATGGCCAGTTTTCATGCCGTCCACATTAGGGTCTGACCATAATAAGCGATTGCGATTAGGCTGAGTGATTTTGTTATAGGTATATTCTTTTATTGAATATAAACGCTGATATTGGTCTGGGAAGTCACGTATCAGTGCGGTAGCAAGCGTAGCCAAATCGTCAGCTGTAGTGAAGTGCTGAGCATCTGGTAAGCCTGTTGCATTCATATAATGCGTATTTTTCATGCCCAATCTTGCGGCTTCTTTGTTCATCATATCTGCAAACTGTGGCTCAGTCCCTGCAATACCTTCTGCTAGTGCGATAGAGGAGTCATTGCCGGATTGAATAATCATTCCGTGTAAAAGTTCGTCTACAGTGACAGGTTTGTTAGGTTCAATAAACATTTTTGAACCTTCAACTTTCCAAGCTTTTTCGCTGACTGGTAGCGTCTGTGTCAGTGATAGGTGTCCATTTTTAAGTGCTTTAAAGCTTAAATATGCAGTCATGATTTTAGTCAGTGACGCAGGCTCAATACGCATACTGCTATTTTGTGACGCGATCACATAGTTGCTATTAAAATCTTTAAGTAAATAGGCCTTAACCGCCAGGTTTGGTGGCGGCGCAATTTGCGCACTTTCAGCCTGAGCTACTGAAGAAAGAGCCAGCGCAGTTGTGCTAAGCACAAAAGCACATAAAATATTTTTTAATGGAGTTGAAGTCAGTTTTTGCATGTAATTATGTTTTGATGATTTGATTGATTAATTAGTGACACGTGCGGCAATGTTTAATTGTCTGCGGATGTTTGCAGCCGAAACGTCGGCTTCAGATTTACTGGTATATGGCCCAAGTTTTACGCGATACAGACCACTATTATACACGTTAGCTACCCCTACATTTTCGCCCAGATCTAAACTTTGGATTTTTTTCTGTAATAGATCACCATTCGCTTCATTCTTAAAAGCACCTACCTGAACATAGAATTGTGAGCTTAGTGTGCTGGTAGCAGTTGTCGTTATTGCAGGCGCTGCTTCAATCGCAGCATTTTGAGCCATAGGGGAGACATTGCTTGGCGGTGTGCTTTCAGAAGATAGATTCTGAGGCGCGGCAGCTGTTTGTATTGGTGCATCAGTCGAAATTTTACGCAAAGCCTCAGGGCTCGTATCTATCGTTTCTACTTCAACCAAGCCACTGCCTTGTTTAATTAAGCGCAATTGATAAGCGGCAGCGTAAGATAAATCGATAAGACGATCCCGTTTAAATGGCCCTCTATCATTAATGCGCACGATGACGGAGCGACCATTGGCTGTGTTAGTGACCTTTGCGTAGCTAGGAATCGGCCAGACAGTATGTGCGGCAGTCATGGCGTACATGTCATACACTTCACCTGTTGAAGTTTTTTTGCCATGGAAGCGTTTACCATACCAAGAAGCAATGCCTTGTTTTTTATAAGGCACGTAGCTAGTCATGGGCGTGTATTGCTGACCCAATGCCAAGTATGGCTTATTTGAACGTTTGTAAGGCTGCTCCGTTTTTAATGTAGCACCCGGAATGCTATCTATATTCGCTGGGGCATTTTCACCTGGACCATCATCGAGGTAATAGCCGCCTGAGCCTGGTTTAGGTTCAGGTGTTGTTGCTGGTTTATTGCTTGATTCGTTGTTCGGTGAGGTTGGTGTTTGTTTTGTTGGTGTAGAAGCGGTAGGCGCTTTAGTGGCAGATTTGAGCGGCGGATTCTGTCCGCAAGCCGCCAACAGTGCGGTAATTACCAGTATTAATAAGGGAGAACGCATCAATTGATGGTTTGAAATATTGAAATTCATTAAGTGGCTACCAATTTTTTGTGGGTATGTATGCTCATTAAAATGCCTAAGCTAAGGCATAGCGTTACCATGGAAGTTCCACCATAGCTAATTAACGGCAATGGTACACCTACCACGGGTAAAATGCCGCTCACCATGCCCATATTCACAAATGCATAAGTAAAAAAGGTAAGCGTGATGCTACCTGCTAATAGCCTTGCAAAAGTGCTCTGCGCCTGAGATGCAATGACTAATCCACGTAGAATAATCAAAGTAAATAATAGCAGGAGCAATAAATTACCTAATAATCCGAACTCTTCACCGAATACAGCAAAAATAAAGTCAGTTGTACGTTCTGGTAAAAAGTCTAACTGAGCTTGCGTGCCGTTTAGCCAGCCTTTACCCGCGGTGCCTCCTGAGCCAATTGCAATAATAGCTTGTATGGTATGGTAACCAGCGCCAAGTGGGTCTTGTGTAGGGTCTAGTAAAATTTCGATACGCTTACGTTGATAATCATGCAACATCGACCACAAAATTGGCGTAGATGCGGCAAATAATACTGCGCTACCCAATAGTAATCTCCAGCTTAATCCCGCTAAAAATAACACATAAAAGCCTGATGCAGTAATCAGCAATGATGTGCCTAAATCAGGCTGTTTCATAATTAAAGCGACAGGTACTAATAATAATAAACCGCCTATGGCAAAATCGGCCATTTTAGGTTTACCTTCTTGCTTAGAAAAATACCAAGCAAGCATCATTGGCATGGCAATTCGCATAATTTCAGACGGTTGAATTTTAGTAAAACCTAGGTTAAGCCAGCGCTGTGCACCGTGACTAATCGAGCCAAATAGTGCGACTGCGATTAATAGCAGTACGCCAAAAATATAAAGTGGAAGTGCAACACGCTCTAGTTGGTTTGGCGCAATATTGGCTGCTATCCACATAAAGCTTAAGGCAACCACGATGTTAATGCCTTGCCCGTATATGCGAGCAACACTTTGCCCAGATGCGCTATACAGCACGAATAAACCTACCATTAAGGTGAAAAACAAACACACCATGAGGAATGGGTCGATGTGTTTGAGAAATTGCTTTAACAGTTTACTAATCATGCAATTCTTCTTCTGGCACTGGTTGAGTTGCCGCTGCACCTAATGCATTATTAGGTGGTTTTGTCGGTACTTTTTTATCATCCTTGGCTTGTTCAGGCACAGGTATTTTACCTAATAGATAGTAATCCATTACTTTTCTGGCGATTGGTCCTGCTGTGGTGCCGCCGTGATTACCATTTTCTACAATGACCGCAATCGCGATTGTCGGGTCTTCAGCTGGAGCGTAGGCTATAAATAAAGCATGGTCGCGATGGCGTTCATCAATGCTACTAGCATTATATTTTGCATTTTGTTTGATACCAATCACTTGAGCTGTACCTGTTTTTGCAGCAATGGCATATGGCGCATTTGCACCCACGGCGGCTGCGGTACCGCCAGGTTGCGTTACCGCAATCATGCCACGTTTAACAATATCAATATTTTCAGGTTTTAGTGGAATAGTATCTTGCACGACTAATGGTAGCGTTTGCGTTTCATTGCTAATGGCTTTTTGAATCTTTGCGACTAAATGCGGTTTCATAGCCACACCATTGTTTGCCAATGTCGCCGTGGCTTGCGCTAGCTGCAAAGGTGTCACCAAGGTGTAGCCTTGACCGATACCAACTATGACGGTCTCGCCCTGATACCAAGGCTGTTTAAAGCGCCGCATTTTCCACTCTGGTGTTGGTAATAGCCCTGCATTTTCACCTTGAATGTCTATGCCAGTTTTCCTGCCAAAGTTAAAGTGTCTGACAAAGTCTGTCAGTTTATCAATCCCTAATTCCAATGCTAGACCATAGAAAAAAGTGTCACAAGATATTGTGATGGCGCGCTGCATGTCTACCATGCCGTGACCTGTGGGTTTCCAGTCTCTATATTTATGCACACTATTGGCTAAAGTAAAGTAACCGGGATCGCTGATGCTAAAAGGTGGAACGCGTTTGTCATTTTCTAGCCCAGCCATTGCAACAAAGGGCTTGAAAGTAGAGCCTGGCGGATAAATGCCGCGTATGGGTCGATTAATCAGTGGCTTATCTAAAGAGTCATTGAGTAGCCTCCAATTTTCCACATCAATGCCATCTACAAACATATTGGGGTCAAAAGTCGGCTGGCTAACGTAGCTCAGTACTTCACCCGTTTTTGGGTTAATGGCGACTAATGCACCGCGATGTTCACCAAAAGCAGTTTCAGCAATCTCTTGAATTTTGCTATCAATCGTTAAAACAAGGTTGCTGCCAGGCACAGGTGGTGTGCTTGATAATACTCGCACTGCACGACCATCAGCATCAATTTCTACTTGTTGAAACCCTGTGGTGCCATGCAGTTGGCGTTCATAAAACTGCTCTATGCCGCTTTTGCCTACATGGTCAGAGCCTTTGTAGTTAGAAAGATCGCCATTTTTTTCAAGACTCTCTAAATCTTTATCGTTGATGCGTCCTATGTACCCCACCATGTGCGCGCCTAGCTTGCCTAGTGGGTAGTGCCTAAATAATCGCGACTTGATTTCCACTCCTGGGAATCGATAGTGGTTAACCGCAAAACTGGCAGCTTCAACTTCATTTAAGTGCGTACGAATAGGTACACTTTCAAAATTGCGGCTTTCTTCTCTAAGTTTGTTAAAGCGCTTTCGGTCTAATGAGCTGACTTCTACCAACTTACTGACTTCGGAAATAGTTTTTTCCAGATCATCTACCTTGGATGGGGTGATTTCTAAAGTGTAGACGAAAAAGTTATGGGCAAGGACCACGCCATTCTTATCTAGAATCAAACCACGGTTAGGCACAATTGGCACGAGTGAAATGCGATTATTTTCAGCCAACGTTTGATAGTGTTTATATTGCTTGATTTGCAAATAAGAGAAACGTAGCGCTAGCACGCCAAATAGCGCTATTACAACAAAACCTGTGAAGCCTAATCTCAGCTTAAAGTAATATTGTTCGTGCTGAAAGTTCTTCAGTTCAGCGCGCATAGTTAAATGCCAGCCATGAGATTGTTAAGTCCCACGCGAGCGACCGCCCGTATTCAAGCCAAAAATGACAGCAACTCTCCATAATAAAACGCCAAGAATACTTGGTAAGAAATAACTCCAACCTAAAGCATCTGCACCAGAGAATGTCTTAATGATGAGCAATACAATCTGCGAAATCATCAATAGCAAAAATACATAAAATAATTGCTGCGTATGATTAAACAATACTAGGCGGCGCTGATAGGTCACCGCAAAAAAGGCCGTAATAGTATAAGCCAAAGCAAATTGGCCAAATATTCCACCCGTGGCTAAATCTACAAAAAGACCTAAAAACCAAGCTGTGCCTACATTACATAAATTAGGCGCACGTATTAACCAAAAAATAATGGCCAACAATATAAAATCTGGACGTATTTTCAGTGCAAATCCAGACCATGGTAGCAGTAGAAAAACGAACGCTATTATTAGCGATAGGTAGATAGATTTGAGCTTACTCGGCGGCATGTGGCTTGCTCGTGTTGTTGGGAGGGGTGGCTAATATTGGCTTTGTTTCTGATGCAAGTTTTGGCTTGGCTGGTTCAACTTTAATTGCAGCAGGTTTTGTCATTTCAGGTTTAGCTACTATTGGTTTTATCGGTATGGGTTTAATTTCAGATTTTTTGTTTTTTGCATCTGGTTTGATTAGCGTAATTATCTCGGTTTCAACAGGGGCTACTGCGTGTGGAATGCTAACTAAAAGTACTTGTTTATGATTTTCTACGCCACCCGTCGGTACGCAAATAATGCGTGCAAATGGTGAGTCTGGTGTAATTTCAATCTGCGAAACAGTTGCAACAGCTAGCCCTGCGGGATAAACTCCATCGATGCCTGATGTCACTAATTTGTCGCCACGTTGAATGTCTACATTGGTTGGTAGGTATGGTAAATCCAAGGTATTGTCGCGGCCATGCCCAAATGCAATCGCACGCAAACCATTACGTTCGACTTGTATTGGAATGGCTAATGATTTATCTGTAATGAGCGTGACCTCGCTGCTCAGTGGGTAAATACGCGTCACTTGACCAATCACACCTGTCGCATCCACCACAGCTTCGCCTGCTGCGATGTTATGGGATGCACCACGATTCACGATGATTTTCTTAGTAAATAAATCGCGCCCTACGTGCATAATTTCAGCCGCTACACTGGTCTCAACGATTGATTTGTTGGTTTGTAACAATTGGCGAAGGTTATTGTTTTCAAGTTCAAGTGTATTGAGCTTTTGCAGTTCTACCGCTTGCTTAAGTGCGTTTTGTTTTAATTTTCGATTTTCGCTCAGTAAATACTCATGCGTTGAAAAGTATTCAGTAGTATCGCGATAAAGCCTTGATGGCGCATTGGCCAGTAGTTGCAAAGGGTGCAATAGCGCTTGTAGATTCTGGCGCACGCTGTTGAGATATTCAAAGCGAGAATCCGCCGCCATTAATGCTAGCGAAAGCGCTGAGAAAAAAGCCAAGCGCGCAAGCGGACTTGGACCGCGCACAAAAAATGCTGGGGCGGATTGTTGCTCGAGTCTGTGATTAAAGCGGAGTGCCATTGGTTAAGCGATATTCAATTTCTCTTTAAGGTAGAAGTTTAACTTCTTATATGATTTAGGCCGTGTAGCACGGCCTAAATTTACTTCATCACGCAGGCTATTCAGTCGTTATTATTCGTAAGCAAAGATACTGCCTAGTTTATCCATTTCTTCTAAAGCTTGGCCACAACCACGTGCTACGCAGGTTAGAGGATCTTCAGCTACGATGACAGGCAAACCAGTTTCTTCTACTAGTAATCTATCTAAATCACGCAATAAAGCGCCGCCGCCTGTTAATACCATGCCTTTTTCTGCAATGTCAGCGCCTAGCTCTGGTGGGGTTTGTTCTAACGCTGATTTTACCGCGCCAACGATTGCATTCAATGGTTCAGTTAACGCTTCTAAAATTTCATTGCTAGAAATGGTAAATTTACGTGGCAAACCTTCTGCAAGGTTACGACCAGTGACTTCCATTTCTAACACGGCCGAACCTGGGAAAGCTGAACCAATGGTTTTTTTGATGTTTTCAGCAGTAGGCTCAGAAATTTGCATGCCATAATTGCGGCGAATATAATCAATAATCGCTTGGTCGAATTTATCACCTCCAACGCGTTCAGACTTCGCATAAACAATACCGCCAAGTGAAATAACCCCCACTTCAGTAGTGCCGCCACCAATATCCACCACCATAGAGCCAGTTGCTTCTGAAACTGGCATGCCAGCACCAATCGCGGCTGCCATTGGCTCTTCAATTAAGAATACCTGTTTAGCACCAGCACGCTCCGCAGATTCTTTAATCGCACGACGTTCTACTTGAGTGGAGCCGACTGGTACACAGATAATAATGCGTGGGCTTGGTGAAAACCAACGTGCGTCATGCACGCGGCGAATAAAGTATTTGAGCATTTGCTCGGTAATAGTAAAGTCTGCAATCACGCCATCTTTCATCGGGCGAATCGCTTGAATATTTGCTGGCGCACGGCCCAGCATGCCTTTGGCTTCAGCACCTACAGCCAGTAGAATTTTTTTGCCGCCTGGGCCGCCTTCTAGGCGAATGGCAACCACTGAAGGTTCATCTAAAACGATGCCTTTGCCGCGAGAGTAAATCAGCGTGTTTGCTGTACCCAAGTCAATAGCAAGATCGTTTGAAAAATAGCTAGTTATAAAACCGAACATTGTGTTTATCCTGTGATTTGATGCAAGATGACGATTTGTGGCGCGAAGTAAATGTTAAAGCGCAATTAAGACGTCAGTAAATTGCAGGTATAATACCGCATATTACGTTGAAAATTAAGATGTGATTGCAACTTAATTACAAAGAGAAGTCATAACAAGTGACTCATTTTGAACATTAAAATAGTCTAACTAAATTTCGGGTTAATGAAACATGGCATTAAGCATTGAAGACATCAAAAAAGTTGCACATTTAGCGCGCATTGAAGTGAGCGAAAGTGACGCCGCGGCTACGCTCACTAAGCTGACAGGGATCCTTAGTCTGATTGAGCAAATGCAAGCTGTAGATACCACGGGTATTGAGCCTATGTCGCATTCTCAAGATTTAAGCCAGCGTTTGCGTGACGATGTCGTCACTAAAGCGAATCTGCGCGAAGAATTTCAGAAAAACGCACCTGCACTTGGCAATGGCTCAGCAGAGCCAGCGGTAGCAGGTGGTTTGTATCTGGTACCTAAAGTAATTGAGTAAACACTTAAATATAAGACTTTAAAATAAGACTTGAATATGATTAACAGCAGCCTAAAACAGCTGGGCGAGATGCTCCAAGCGAAGAAAATTTCTAGTGTTGAATTGACACAAACTTTTCTAGATAGAATTCAGCAATACAACCCCAGTATTAATGCCTATATTTCTCTAGACGAAACCAAAACCTTGGCACAGGCCAAAGCAGCCGATGCGCGCATCGCTGCTGGCAATGTCGCCCCGTTAACGGGTATACCAATCGCGCAAAAAGACATTTTTTGTGCAAAAGGCTGGCAGACCACTTGCGGTTCTAAAATGCTTGCCAATTTTATTGCACCATACGATGCGCATATCATCACCCAGTTTGATGCTGCAGGTGCGGTGAATTTAGGCAAAACCAATATGGATGAGTTCGCGATGGGTTCATCGAATGAAACTTCTTATTTCGGTGGTGTAAAAAACCCTTGGAGTTTTGACCGTGTGCCAGGCGGCAGCAGCGGCGGTAGCGCAGCGGCGGTAGCTGCAAGACTGTGTGCAGCTGCAACAGGTACAGACACTGGTGGTTCAATTCGTCAACCAGCTTCATTGTGTGGCTTTACTGGGTTAAAACCAACTTATGGCGCAGTGTCACGCTTCGGTATGATTGCCTTTGCATCATCATTAGACCAAGCGGGCCCAATGGCAAAAAGTGCAGAAGACTGCGCGCTGATGATGAATGTGATGGCAGGTTTTGATGAGCGCGATTCAACTAGCTTGAATCGTGAAAAAGAAGATTACACCCGCGATTTAGCCAAGCCGTTACAAGGCTTAAAAGTTGGTCTGCCAAAAGAATATTTCTCCGAAGGTTTAGATGCCGATGTAGGCAAAGTGATTGAAGCGGCGATTGCCGAATACAAAAAATTGGGTGCTGAAATTATTGATATTTCATTACCTAATACTGGCTTATCGATTCCTGTTTATTATGTGTTGGCACCCGCTGAAGCTTCAAGTAACTTGTCGCGCTACGACGGTGTGCGCTATGGCCATCGCGCTGCTGAGTACACTGATTTGATGGACATGTATAACAAGAGTCGCGCTGAAGGTTTTGGCGCGGAAGTGAAGCGCCGTATCTTGATTGGTACTTATGTGTTAAGCGCAGGTTATTATGATGCTTACTATTTAAAAGCCCAACAAATTCGCCGTTTAATCGCGCAAGACTTTGTTGAAGCTTTCAAAAAATGCGATGTGATTATGGGACCAGCTGCGCCATCCACTGCGTTTAAAGCAGGTGAAAAAGTGGATGATCCAGTCGCCATGTACCTGCAAGATATATATACCATCTCTACTAATTTAGCTGGATTGCCGGGCATGAGTATACCTGCTGGGTTTGCCCAAAGTGACGATGGTGTATCGTTGCCCGTTGGTTTGCAAATTATCGGTAATTATTTTGATGAGGCACGTATGTTGAATGTGGCGCATCAATATCAACAAGTGACAGATTGGCATACCCGTATGCCAGCAGGTTTGGAGTAAAGCATGGAATGGGAAGTCGTCATTGGGCTAGAAACTCACACCCAACTAAAAACAAATACTAAGATTTTTTCTGGTGCATCCATTAAGTATGGTGCAGAGCCTAATACGCAGGCTTGTGAAGTGAGTATTGCCTTGCCAGGTGTGTTGCCAGTGTTGAATAAGGAAGCCGTGCAGTGTGCTATTAAATTCGGCCTAGCGATTAATGCCCATATTGCGCCGCGCTCTGTATTTGCACGTAAAAATTATTTTTACCCTGACTTACCAAAAGGTTATCAAATCAGTCAGTTTGAGTTGCCTGTGGTTGGCAAAGGCGCGGTCACCATGCAAGTGCCTGCGGTAGGTAAAAATGCAGCGTATGAAAAAGTGGTGAATATCACGCGCGCGCATTTGGAAGAAGATGCTGGTAAGTCTGTCCATGGTGCTGTTGAAGGCATGAGTGGTATTGATTTAAACCGCGCGGGTACGCCCTTGTTAGAAATCGTGACTGAGCCAGATATGCGCTCTGCGGCTGAAGCTGTGGCGTATGCCAAAAAATTGCACGAACTGGTGCAATGGATAGGCATTTGCGATGGCAATATGCAAGAAGGTAGTTTCCGCTGTGATGTCAACGTATCTGTGCGCCCTAAAGGCACAGAAAAGCTAGGTACGCGCCGCGAGATTAAAAACCTGAACTCATTCAAATTCATGACGCAAGCCATTGAGTATGAAACACGTTGGCAAATCGAAACGCTAGAAGATGGTGGAACAATCCAACAAGCTACTGTGCTATTTAACCCAGATACGGGCGAAACCAAAGCTATGCGTAGCAAAGAAGAGGCGAACGATTACCGTTATTTTCCAGACCCAGATTTATTACCATTAGTCATTTCAGAGGCAGATAAAGATGCGGTAAGAGCAAAGATGCCAGAGTTGCCAGAAGCGATGAAAGCACGCTTTGAAGCGCAATATGCATTGTCTAGCTACGATGCAAACGCGCTGACCACCTCACGAGATTTAGCCAATTATTTTGTCGCAACCGTTGATGCAGGTGCTGATGCAAAACAAGCGGCTAACTGGATTATGGGGGCTTTGACAGCAAAGCTAAATGAGACTGGTATAGATATTTCTAAATCTAATATATCATCGTTGGCTTTAGCTAGCCTATTGAAACGCTTGCAAGATGGAACGCTGGCTAATAATGGCGCTAAAGTGGCTTTTGAGGAAATGTGGACAAGTCTTTCTGCAAGCGCTATTAGTACAGTTACGATAACAGCTAGCTTATCTTTCATTGATGAAATTATCGCGGCAAAAGGCCTAAAACAAGAGTCCGACAGCGGCGCAATTGAAGCGATTATTGACGAAGTCTTAGCCGCAAATGCTGCCATGGTTGAAGAGTTTAAAGCGGGTAAAGAAAAAGCGTTTAATGCTTTAGTAGGGCAAGCCATGAAAGCCTCAAAAGGTAAAGCCAACCCAGCGCAAGTGAACGACATTTTGAAGAAAAAGCTAAGCTAGACCTGTAAGTTAAAAATTCAGTGGCTATAAAGTAAATTGCCGCCAGTGACGAGAAAGTTTCGGGCATTGGCGGCTTTTTTATTAGAAGCTTATGGTTGTTTTTTTACGTGCGCTTTATTGTGGTTTTAGCTCAACATACCTAGATCGATATTGATTAAAACGAGTTTTTGTTTGAGCAATACTATTTTGCACGGCAACAATTTGTGATTTTGTTTTTATCATTTGGTTTTGATAATTCTGAGCATCTTCTGCGGCTTGACTGGGCATTTTTTTTCCAGAAAATTTCGCGTAAATATTCGCCAGTAACTTTTTAGTTTCTTCTTGATTTTGATTTAAAGTGAGTAAAGCCGTTTCGTCACTCTTTAAGTTACGTTTTTCCGCCATATCAATTTCTTCTACAGAGGAATAAGACGCTAACAAAGCCTTGTCTTGCCTTTGTTGTTCTGTTGAAAGTTTTTCGGCTTCTTGAGTGTTATCTTTAGGGTTAAAAGATTCATTTGTTTTAATTACGGTACCGTGATTATTTAACACACTATTACTACGACCTGATTCTTGCGCTGGCATCTTGTCGCCATAATGAGTGACGCCACTTGCGTCTTTCCATTTCACGATTTTGCTGCCATCTGCATGCGCCAGATGCGAATAGCTAGTCAGTATCAGTAAGCCAGAAAAAAACAAAGCAAATAAGGCTGAACTCGAATAATCAAGTCTAGCCTTGTCGGCACAAAGTGAGTTAATTTCAGCTAACGGTCTCATTTTATAAAGTTAAAGCTTCTTTCTCACCATTTTTGACCAATTCTTAAGGCGCTGTTTTCAACCTTAAATTAATTAAATAACGCCATACATTTGGCGATACGACATGACTTTATCCAGTAGCAAATTTTGTGCCATATCATTTTGATTCTCTAGATAGGTCAATAAGTCATTCAAATTAGCGATTGCACAGACTGGTATTTCATTATTTTTAATGACTTCTTGCACCGCTGATAGCTCGCCCAAACCCTTTTCTTGCCTGTCTATGGCAATAGCCACGCCGCAAGCAATAGCGCCATTCTGGCGAATAAGGTCAACAGACTCCCTCACTGACGTGCCTGCCGAAATTACGTCATCGATGATAAGAACCCGACCTTTTAGTGGGCTTCCAACAATCACACCGCCTTCGCCATGATCTTTGGCTTCTTTACGATTGTAAGCGTATGGCACATTGTGACCATCTTTGGCAAATGCAATGGCAATACTTGCCGCTAGCGTAATACCTTTGTAAGCTGGGCCAAAAAGCATATCAAACTCTATGCCCGAATTTTTAATGGCGGCCGCATAAAATTCGCCAAGTTTCATCAAACTTTCGCCATCATTAAACAAACCGGCATTAAAAAAATAGGGGCTTAGGCGACCCGCTTTAGTTGTAAATTCACCAAAGCGTAAAACCTCTTTTTTAATGGCAAATGCGATAAACTCTTGTCTGAATTGGTCAGACTGCTCAATTGTATGTTTCGTGCTCATGTTCTAGATAATTATATTAAGGAATTAAGTTTTGAAGATTATATCGCTAAACCTGAATGGCATACGCTCCGCAACAAATAAAGGCGTACAAACTTGGCTGCAAACACAAAATGCTGACGTCGTTTGTATGCAAGAAATTAAAGCACAAGAAGCCGATATGACACCAGAAATGCTTAACCCTGCTGGTTATTACGGCTATTTTCATTATGCTGAGAAAAAAGGCTACAGCGGCGTTGGTATTTATTGTAAAACCAAGCCAGATGCCGTGATTGAAGGTTTAGGCGGCTCTAATAATGACGTGCAAGATATTGATAGCGAAGGCCGTTATTTAGAATGCCAGTTTGGTAATTTAAGCGTAATTTCGCTGTATTTACCAAGCGGCTCTAGCGGAGAGGAGCGCCAAGCCTTCAAATTTAGCGTCATGACGCGCTTTATGTTGCACATGCAAGCGCTGATAAGTAGTGGTCGTGAAGTCATTGTTTGTGGCGATTGGAACATCGCACACAAAGAGGCTGACCTTAAAAACTACAAAGGCAACAAGAAAAACTCAGGATTTTTGCCAGAAGAACGCACTTGGCTAACTACGTTATTTGATGAGGTGGGCTGGGTGGATGTTTACCGAACCCTACACCCCGATACCACAGATGAAAGCTATACATGGTGGAGCAACCGCGGACAGGCTTGGGCGAAAAATGTTGGTTGGCGTATTGATTATCAAATTGCTACGCCAGCAACTGCGGCAAAAGCGGTTTCAACCAGTATTTATAAAGCTGAGCGCTTTAGCGATCATGCGCCTTTAATTATTGAGTATTTAGCATAGCAACTGAGGATATAAATTTTTTTGAATTATTTTGTAAGGACTGATTATTCACTACGACTAAATTGAGTGTGGCGCATGATGCATCTAAATTATGCAATCTCACGTAATTAAATACGCTACGTTTCTAATTGATTTTGTTAGGCTTCAATAAATTCAGAAGTCTAGAAAACTTGAGATGGAAGCTTTTTATCATCAATTTGGAAGGAATCATCATGTCTATTGAAACATCAAAAACTCGTCGCGGTGCACTATTGGCGATTGGCGCCGCGGCACTTATCTTAGCAGGCTGTGCAGCAACCGGCGCAGGCACTAATACAGCGGCTAATAGCACAGTGGGCGCATGTGTAGGCGTAAACTCATGTAAAGGCACTAGCGATTGTAAAACTGCTGGCAATGCATGCAAAGGGCATAATTCTTGTAAAACTGCAGCCAATGCTTGTAAAGGCCAAGGCTCATGCAAAACTGCTGCAAACGCATGCAAGGGTCAAAACGAGTGTAAGGGTCAGGGTCACTTAGCTTTAACAGGCGCTGATTGTGATGCTAAAGGCGGTCATTTAGTTTAGTAGTCGAGCTGAGCATGGTGATGGTGGCATGCCATGCTCAATTTGCTATTTATAAATTACGTGACTATTTGAGATCAATATGCGTAACAATTTACCCGCTTTAGGTTTTGGTCTTGGCTTACGAACAGAGCACTACAATGCTATTTTAGACACCAAGCCGCAGGTGGATTGGTTTGAAGCACTCTCTGAAAATTACATGATACCAGGCGGTTTGCCGCTTAATTTTTTAGACCGTATTCGTGCAGATTATCCAGTGGTGATGCACGGGGTATCACTATCAATTGGTTCTACAGAGCCATTCGACCTAACGTATTTAAAAGACTTAAAAAAACTAGCCGATAGAATTCAGCCCGCATGGATTTCTGACCATCTATGCTGGACTGGCATACACGGTCAAAACATTCATGACTTATTGCCATTACCTTACACCGAAGAAACCGCCAAACACGTAGCCGAGCGTGTGAAGATTGTGCAAGATTATCTAGGCCGCCAAATTTTACTGGAAAATGTTTCTAGCTACGCGAGTTATGTAGATTCCAACATGAGTGAGTGGGAGTTCATCTCTCTCATTTGTGAGCAAGCCGATTGCCTATTGTTATTAGACGTCAACAATATTTACGTCAGCAGCTACAACCATCAATTTGACGCAAAAGCATTTATTGACGGCATTCCTCAACAGAGAGTCCAGCAAATACATTTAGCTGGGCATCAAAATAATGGCGATTATATTATTGATACTCATGATGCGCCCATCATAGATCCAGTGTGGGAGTTATATGGCTACGCAATTTCTAAAATTGGAGACGTTTCTACCATGATAGAGCGTGATGACAACATTCCAGAATTAGATGTACTAGTGCAAGAGCTGCAAATCGCACGTGACCTATCAGCCAACGTACTCAGAGCAGCAGCATGACCCAACTAGCTAAACTTCAAGCTGATTTTCAGGCCTATTTATTAGATGATGTTAAAAGCTCAAGTTTCATAAAAGCGATGATTGACGACAACAAAGTAGGTGCGAAAAAGCGCCTTAGTATTTACCACGATGCCTATCGACTTCGCATTATAGAAGCGCTCGCTACTGCTTACCCTCAGCTAAAAGCCTTGTTAGGCGACGTGTTGTTTAATAAGATTGCCCGTGAATATATTACTGCTTACCCTTCTACTTATAGAAACTTACGCTGGTATGGTAGTGAGATGCGCGAGTACTTACTCACTACATTAGCGCAGCACCCTGTCGCCGCTGAGATGGCGGATTTTGAATCGGCGCTATCACTTGCTTTTGATGCGGAAGATGTTCCGGAATTAAGTCTGCAAGAACTTTCCGCCATTCCGCCAGAAAACTGGGATGCGCTAAGTTTTAAATTTCAACCCGCCATCAAATTCGTCCGTACCCGTTGGAACACAATACCGATTTGGCAAGCGCTCGAAGTAGAAGAAATGCCACCAAAGCCAGCGCAAGAAAGCACTTATCAATCATGGCTCATTTGGCGAAAGAATTTCAATTCACAATTTAGGCTGACAACAGAAATGGAAGTTATTGCCTTAAATATGGCGGTGATGGGAGCAACCTTTGGAGAAATTTGCGCTAACCTGGAAGTTGAAATGGATGAGGAGCAAGCCATGGCAACTGCGGCACAATATCTAGCTGGCTGGTTAGAAAATGGGCTAATTTGTAAGGTCACCTTAATTAAGTTTGCATCATAGCTAAACGCTTAATTTCCCCTTTTTTGAGTATGCTGAGTGCTTGTTGTGCTTAGGCTAGATAGCACAGCTTTTTCTACCTTATTTTTTGTAACTAATTTTACTAAACACCACCAACCCGCCCGCCACAATCACCAGCATGCCAATCAATCCTAAGAAATCTGGTAATTGGTTAAAAAAGACATAGCCGATTAAGCCTGCAAATAATAGCTGCATGTATGAAAAAGGCGCAAGTGTGGAGGGTTTTGCGTATTGGTAGGCTTTGGTCATCCATAAGTGGCTGACGAGTGCGGATACACCTAATATCACCATCAATAATGCAAAATATAGGGAGGGTGTTTTCCAGAAAAAAGGCAGCAACAAGCTAGTGACCAAGGTGCTCACTAGTCCGCTGATAAAGTTTGTGGTACTTGAGCTGTCAGTAAAGTTAAGTTTTCTGGTAATGATTTGATACACGCTGAACGAGAGAGCAGCACCTAAGGCCAGCAAAGCGACTGGGTGGAACATGCTGCCACCAGGGCGTACGATGAATAACACGCCGATAAAGCCGATGGCTACCGCAATCCACTGTATACGTGCAATGTGCTCACCTAAAAGTGGAGCCGACAACGCCGTGACTATTAACGGACTGAGGTAAATAATCGCGGTGCCTTCCGCTAGTGGAATATAGTGTAAGGCACTGATAAACATTAAGTTGGTGTTCACCATGCATAAGCCACGAATAATCTGTAGCTTGGGATTTTGAGTGGCGATTAATGACTTTAATGATGGTGGCCTTAATGCGACTAACATTAGTGAAACATGCACCACATACCTCACCCATAGCACCATCACCACAGGGTAAAAATTGGTGAGGTATTTTGAGAGTGCATCACTACTTGCAAAGAGAAACACGGCGGCACAGATGAATAAAATGCCTTTTTGAGGGTGCTCGGTGTTCACGTAACGTTACTATATTAAGGGTAGAGCCATATTCTATCTTAAATTGGTATCAATTTTTGCTCACCTCAAATTTTGATGAGCTAGTTGATTGCTCTAAATTTAGCTACAAAATGGCAACTGTAAGCTTTGCAAAATCTCACCATTTTTTGAATTTTGCACAAATATCACAGCGCCTGCTTGTCTGCCTTTCCACTCAGGTTTTAAGGTTATGGTTTTTGCAAACTCATTTTTATTACTCAGTTGATAAGCGCCTAATAAATCACGCACCACGTAATCATGTTTTAGCTCGCGGCCGTTGTTTTCACCTGCATTCACTTGGCTGACTAATTTGTTTTCATAGATTGCCACAAAAATATCTGCATTGTTAATGTCTGCGGGGTTAACCGCCTGTGCAGTGGCTTTGAGTGTGATTTCACCGTTCGCCTGTGTCATTGCATCAAGACTTAAATTGGCACGCGAGGCTAGTTTTTGGCTGGCAGAAACCGCTTGGTTTAAACGCGAGGTATCTGCGCCTTTCATGTCACGACCGCTTAATACAAATTGCGGGGTATAGACAAAACCAGCGCCTGCAAACGCGGCAGTTCTACGTTGACGATCGGAGTATTCTGCCTTAGAGAATCTATCTTTCCAGCCTATGTAATCCCAATAATCTACGTGAAAAGCGAGCGGAATGATTTTTTTAGTGTCTGGCTTTAAATCACTTAACCACTTATCTGCTGGTGGGCAGCTGCTGCAACCTTCTGAGGTATATAGCTCGAGTAAGGGTACTGTTGCTGCGCCGCTTTTGGCGCTACATTCTGCAGCGATTGCGGGCTGGCAGACAAGGTTAACTAAGCTTAAAGTGAATGCTACTTTGGTGATAAGGCGCATGGTCAAACTCCTTTTTTGTGATTACTAGGAGTTGGTCGGAGTTATCGCAGAAAACTTACAAAATTTTTTATACCGTCATTCCAACGCAGGTCGGAATCAAGTGTCTTCAGCAAGGCTTGCTAACTTGAGGTATTACTTACAATTGGATAATATACCGCTGGATTCCGTGGTAAGCACGGAATGAAGGACTAATCATTTACTTTAGCCGCTTGCCAAGGCGCTACTTTTAACAAAAGTACCATGCCAGGAATAGCTAAGAATGTACAAACATAAAAGAAATTCTCCCACCCTAAATTTTCTACCATGCCGCCTGTTAGTGCGTTAAACACTGAGCGTGGTACGGCAGATAAGCTGGTAAATAAAGCGAGTTGCGTGGCGGTATAAATGGGGTTAGTTTCGCGCGCCATATAGGCCACATATGCGGCGGTGCCTAAGCCGACGCCAAAGGCTTCTGCACCAATCACAATAGCAAGCATGCTGCGTTCAGCTGCACCAATGACATCAAAAGGCCCTGCGTGGGCTAGCCAAGCAAAGCCTAAAATAGTCACAGCTTGTGCAATACCAAACACCCACAAGGCTCGATTTATTCCTAGTTTTAGCATCCACAAGCCGCCCACAAAAGCGCCTGCAATTTGCAAGACTAAGCCACTGCCTTTTGCAATGGCGCCAATGTCACTTTTTGTAAAATGCATGTCTAAATAAAATGGCGTGGCAAGGGCGGTTGCCATGCTGTCGCCTAGTTTGTAGAGCAAAATAAATACCAAAATTAATAACGCGCTTTGCCAGCCTTGGCGCGTAATAAATTCATGAAAGGGCTCAACTACTGAGGCGTACAGTGTTTTTGGCGCAGCAATCTTATTCGATTCTTTGATCACCAGAGTCATGATAATGCCCGGCAACATAAACAGCGCAACAATCCAAAACACAGATGACCAAGGCAAGTGGTCTGCCAAAATCAGCCCAAGTGAACCTGGCACTAAACCTGCAATTCGGTATGCGTTCACATGGATGCTATTACCAAGCCCTAACTCATGGTCGCTTAAAATTTCGCGCCTAAAAGCATCAATCACTATGTCTTGGCTGGCGGAGAAAAACGCAATCAGCGTTGAAATAACAGCAATAGTAGTGATGCTGAGCTTTGGCTCATAAAAGCCGTAAGCCACCATGCTAATAAAAAGTGCGACTTGCGTAATGAGCATCCAACTGCGTCTGCGACCAAGCGGTGGAATAAGGTTGTATCGATCCATCAGTGGCGCCCATACAAACTTCCATGAGTATGGCAGTTGTATAAATGCAAATGCGGCAATCGTTTTGAGATTCATGCCTTCAGAGCGTAACCACGCAGGTAGTAGTTGCAAAAGCAAATATAAAGGCAAGCCAGACGTAAAGCCCAAGAACACGCAGGCCAACATTCTTTTAGTGAAAATCGATTGCCAGATGCTCGGCTGAGCGGCGTTTTGCTGCACTATCAATTGGCCTTCAAGTAATTAGCTTTCAAGCGATAAATAGCCAAATTGCCTAAGAAGTTAGGCATAAAATCTATTTGATTGCCATCAGTAATCACTTTGCGCTCTAGCACTGAAATTTTGTGATTTTTACAAAATTGGTCAAAATCATTAATCGTGCAAAGGTGTACGTTAGGCGTATCAAACCACTGATATGGCAATATTTTAGACACAGGCATATTGCCCGTGAGAATCTGTATGCGGTTGCGCCAATAGCCAAAGTTAGGAAAAGTGACAATCACTTCGCGACCAACACGTAACATCTCCAACACAATTCGTTCTGTATTGTGCATGGCTTGCAGTGTTTGCGACAGAATGACTGTATCAAAGGATTGGCACTCAAAGCCTGACAACCCATCTTCCAAATCCATTTGAATAACATTGACGCCATTATTCATACATGCCAACCAATTGGCATCATCTTTTTCTACGCCGTAACCTTTTACTTCCAAGCCGCTACGTAAAAATTGTAATAATGCACCATCGCCACAGCCTAAATCGAGCACTTTTGAGCCAAACTTCACCCAGCCAGAGATAATTGCAAAGTCTTGTCTGAACTCTTGCGTTGAATTTGTAATATTTACATTATTTTGCATGGTGAATACCAACTTCAATACTATTTAAATAAGCGCGCAAAATGTTGTGGTAATGCGCGTCTGGCATTAAGAATGCATCATGACCATGCGCAGCGGTGACTTCTGCATAACTGACCGTGCGTTCGTTGTCGAGCAGTGCTTTTACAATTTCACGTGAGCGCGCAGGTGAGAAGCGCCAATCACTGGTAAAAGAAACCACTAAGAATTTTGCAGTGACTTTGTTTAAAGCGGCGCTTAAATCACCATCGAAATTGAGCGCAGGGTCGTAATAATCTAAAGCCCGCGTCATGCGCAGATAAGTGTTGGCATCAAACTCACCCGCAAATTTATCACCTTGATAACGCAGGTATGACTCCATTTCAAACTCAGCATCAAAACTGTATTTAATGTCACCTTTAAGTTTACGACCAAATTTAGCGCCCATCGCATCGTCACTTAAATAGGTAATGTGACCAAGCATACGCGCGATTCGTAGGCCGCGGCGTGGTAATACATTGTGTGCGTAATAATCGCCACCATGAAATTCAGGGTCAGTAATAATGGCTTGGCGAGCCACTTCGTTAAACGCTATGTTTTGTGCCGTAAGGTTGGGTGCAGAGGCGATGACCAAAGCATGACGTACACGCTCTGGGTAAGCAATAGTCCATTGCAGGGCTTGCATACCACCAAGGCTACCGCCAATGACTGCAGCTAATTGCTCAATACCTAAGTAATCCGCTAATAACGCTTGAGACTTAACCCAATCTTCAACTGTCACGATAGGAAATTGTGAACCCCATTGTTGATTGGTCTCAGGATTGATGCTGACTGGCCCAGTGCTGCCGTGACAGCCACCAAGGTTGTTGAGTCCAATGACGAAAAATTTATTCGTGTCTAAAGGCTTGTTCGGGCCAACTAAATTGTCCCACCAACCTGGATATTTATCATTTTCAGTATATTTTCCAGCTACGTGATGCGTGCCAGAAAGCGCATGGCAGATTAAAACCGCGTTTGATTTATCTGCATTTAACGTGCCGTAGGTTTCGTAAACGAGGTCAAGTTCAGGTAGTACAGCTCCGCTTTTAAGCGTGAGTAGTGTATTGAAATGTGCGGTTTGAGGAGCAACGATCCCTACTGAGCCTGTGGTATTGTTATTTTCTGACATGCGCCAATTATACTATGGCGTTTGATAAATATCACATTGCTCAATCTCGAGGTCTGTTTTAAGCCGCCACATATTAAGCAGCTACGTATTAAGCGCCTATGCTAATAGGCTTATATTGCGTTAAATCTTTGCGAATCCACCGTCCATCGCGAAAGCATTCAATCAGTTTGAGTGCGCGTGTCGTTTCCATGCCATGAAAGCCAGTATTTTCAGTATCTAAGAAGTCAGTGAGCCCCGTAATTTCTGCCAACTCCTCCCTAGTGACGCTCTGGTAGCCCATCGTCCAATTCGCAAAGCCTCTTTCAACTAGTGGCTCAAAAGTCAGCTTCATCACACTATGGTGTCGCTTGTCTTTAGAAATTTTTTCATAAAGCGCCTCAATTTTATCGTGCTCGCCTTCTAATACCTGAAAAAAACAACCCTCTAAGTAAAGCAGCATGCCAGTTACATCTGCATGACTGTTATTTTCACGACATACGGCAAGTAAATCAATCAATTCTTGGTGTGACATGTAATGGTTAGCTATACTGGTATAAGCTAAAAGTGAGAGAGAATTATTCTCTGAAATCATCGTTTTATCCTTTATAAAGGTTAAATTAAAGTATCGGCCTTTTGAGCCTCATTAGCGTTTACGGCAAATAAACACCGCACTTTAGGCTTTAGATGAATTTATTTTTAATTGAGATCAATCGTGCGAAACATTCAAACATTCCAGAATCAAACACCGCAATTGGCCAACAACGCCTATGTGCACGAATCCGCTACCATTATTGGTGAAGTGAGCATAGGCGAAAATAGCTCAGTGTGGCCTAGTGCAGTGATACGCGGTGATGTGAATTTTATCCGCATTGGCAAAAATACCAATATCCAAGATTTAAGCATGCTGCATGTAAACCACAAATCTAGCGCTGATCCGCAAGGCTCACCCTTAATCATTGGCGATAATGTCACGATAGGGCATACGGTGATTTTGCATGGCTGTACCATTGAAGACGCTTGTTTGATTGGTATGGGCAGTATCGTAATGGACAAAGCCGTGGTGCAAAAGAACGTATTGCTAGCCGCGGGTAGCCTTGTGCCAGAAGGTAAAGTGTTGGAAAGCGGCTATTTATATGTGGGTCGCCCTGCTAAGAAAATCCGCGCATTAACACAAGAAGAAATCGCAGGTTTAATGGCATCAGCCGATAATTATGTGCAACTGAAAAACCTATACTGAAAACCTAAATTGAGGGCTTTTGTTACCGCCCGTCAATTTAGACTTTGCGTTTAAATGGATAGCAAAACTGCTGCCAATAACCATTTGGCACTGGGTGTCCGCCCACTCCGTAGCCGCTAGGCCATTGTTTTGGCGGCATATAATAAGTGCCAAATAATCGATCAATCAGTGGAAAGTGAATAGAAAAATTCACATCTATTGCTTCTTTTTCAATGCCATGATGCCAGTGGTGAAAGCGCGGCGTGACGATGAAAGGTTTAAGCCATTCCACATTAAAACGCACGTTGGCGTGAATAAAGGTGGCATTGAGATACACTAGAAAAATATAAATATGCAGCGCGTTTTCAGCAAAACCTAGCGCATACATAGGAATAATCGTCATAGAACGCAAGCCAACAATTTCGACGATATGCATGCGCGAACCCGCCAGCCAATCCATATATTTAGCCGAGTGATGCACCGCATGAAAACCCCATAGGAATGGGATTTGGTGGAATGCGCGATGAAACCAATATTGCACAAAATCAGTGAGAAACATGATTTCAATTACTTGTAGCCATAATGGCTGACTTGCCATCATCTGCCTAAATTCAGCCCAATTGCTAGTGTGCTGCAAAATTGTCATAGAAGGTGCCAGTGTGAGGAATGCCAAGCTTTGTACTAGTAAGCTGCCTAGCAAGAAATAGAATAAATCTTCACGCCATTCAGTTCTGAAAAGTGGTTGATTAAGGCGGCCGAATATTTTTTCTAATGGCACAAAAAGCAAGCCTGTGAATAGTATATTCAACACAAACCAATCTAAACCAAGCGAGGCTAAGTGCGTTGCATTTGGATCTGCGCCAGTTGTATCCGTGACGCCAAGCGCGCCAGAACTCATTTCACCAATAATCGTGGCTAGAAATACCACAGCTATCGCGCTAAAACCAAGCACTCTGTTACGTCTTAGCATCATGTTGACGCAAGCTAAGGCATAGCCAATGCCCAATAGTATTTGGATGATTAAATTTAAATAAGGCAGTTTGTATAAACCACCAAGCTCTTTGGTCGAGAAAAATGCAGAGTATTGCGAACTCAGCATTAAAAATAAACCAGCAATCCCAATCACTAAAGCCGCAACGCCGCTGAGCCAACCAGAGCCAAATGTGCGCGTTTCGGCAGGGGCTTCTAAATCGTTACGAATGGCGAGGCGAATATTGTTTATCATTATTATTCTCTAATTTTTTATTGATTATTTTATTAAAAAAAATTTCTATCAAAGTGTTAGTCGAGCTGTTAATTTCAGTACTAATCCCAATGTGTACTAACAATTAAAGGATTTTTACCAATAGTCACGCGGTCATTGTTACCTAAATCTTTAATCGTTTCAATATTAGTTAAACCCGCATCTGCCATTAAATCTGCAACCTGTAACGCCTGATTATAGCCATGCTCCAACATCAGCCAGCCTTGTGGTTTTAAGTAAACTAGACAGTTGCTCACAATTTGGCGAATATCATCTAAACCATCCACACCAGAAGCTAATGCGCTCATCGGTTCAAAGCGTAAGTCTCCTTGGTTTAAATGCGCATCATCTTGCTCGATGTAGGGCGGGTTACTTACTATAAGGTCAAATTTTTCAGTTGAAAATGCATCAAACCAATTGCTTAAAATAAATTGCACGTTAGGGATGTTGAGATTTTGAGCATTTTTTTTTGCAACTTCTAAAGCGGCTTCGGAGGCATCTACCGCTGTTACAAAAGCTTGCGGACGGTTTTTAGCAATGGCTAGTGCGATAGCACCAGTGCCAGTGCCGAGGTCTAGAACACTCAATCCAGATAAATCAGCATCACTATTTTCTGCACCGTCATGCCCGCGAAAGCGGGAATCCACTTTAAGAATTTGACCTTCTGAAATGCCAATGGATTCCCGCTTTCGCGGGAATGACGGACTATTAATTTTATCCAGTGCAGCCTCCACCAGCGTTTCAGTATCAGGGCGTGGAATCAAGGTATCAGGCGTTACCATTAAATCTAAACCGTAAAACTCACGAACGCCTAAAATATAAGCAATCGGTTCGCCGCTTAATCTTCTTTTAAGTAACGCCTCAAAAGTCGCTAGAGTATTGGCTTGTAGGGCATCGTCCGAATGCGCAATCAGCCATGCACGGTTTACATTTAACACGTGTTGTAAGAGTAATTGCGCTTCTAGCGTAGCCTCATCATTATTTAAAAGTGCGGCGGCAGAAGTCAGGGTATTTTTAACGGTTTGTGGGTTTATCATTAACGCGATGATAACAGCTTGGTTTTAGGTTTTGTAGGGCGTCAATAGCTATGCGTATTCTGACCTACGAGTTCTACTTGCTTATTAAGTCTAGTAAATCTAAAAAAAGATTAATAATGTCTAGATAGATGCTTATCGAAACTCTAATTGCAGTTGACCAGCTATTCGAGGCTATATTTTCATTTAATAAACTAAGTCGCTGAAAATCGTACAATAAATATCCAGTAAAAATAACCACTCCAGCAAGGGCGCCCATACGCTGAATCCAGCGCGGAATAGAAAAAAATATGCGGATTAAGCCAAAAACGATTAATAGTAGTAAGGATATAAATAGCCCCTTACCAAGAAATGAAAAGTCTATACCTGACTTTGCACCAATAAGTCCAGCAGCGAAGGTGATAAGCGCAGTTAATCCAAGTATCTGCCCACCAAGGTTTTCATCTACATCGATGAGACACAAAGCTAGTTCAATACCTGTAATAATTGACCATAGGTAAAAAAGAGGTATTCCTATAATTGGATTAGATGTGCCGTGAAAAAGTAGTGCTAAAAATACAAGTATATCTACTACAAGCAGACTATAGAAATAAGGTTTTATTACCTCCCAGTCGAGTTCCAAGTCTAAGGTTCCATTAACATCAATTGAGCCTGAAACCCAGCTGGTTTGTGACCAAAAGAGATTTCGGAATATAGATATAGCCGCTAGACTTACTAACCAAGTCAATCCTAATTGACTACCTAGAATTAGAAAAGTTTTTCCGTACAGGCTATCAAGCATAGCAATATTCCTTAGTTATCCTCACCCAAGCTTGCCAACAAATCAGCCTGATGCTCGGCCGCTAATGCACCAATCAATTCATCCATATCACCTTCGGTAATCGCATCAATTTTATACAGTGTCAGGTTAATACGATGGTCGGTAATGCGGCCTTGCGGGTAGTTGTAAGTGCGGATGCGTTCTGAGCGGTCGCCTGAACCAATTAAACTTTTACGCTCACTGGCTATTTTGCTATTTTGTTCATCCACTTGTTTAGCTTTAATACGTGCGGCGAGTACGGCCATGGCTTGTGCTTTGTTGGCGTGCTGACTGCGACCTTCTTGGCATTCCACCACGATACCTGTAGGCGCATGGGTAATACGTACTGCGGAGTCGGTTTTGTTAATGTGCTGACCACCCGCACCACTGGCGCGGTAAGTATCAATGCGAATATCGGCAGGGTTGATGACTACATCGCTAACTTCATCTGCTTCTGGCAGCACCGCTACCGTGCAGGCGCTGGTATGAATGCGACCTTGTGTTTCGGTATCTGGCACACGTTGTACGCGGTGTCCGCCTGACTCAAATTTGAGTTTGGAGTACGCGCCATAGCCTTCAATTTTGACAATAATTTCTTTGTAGCCGCCCACTTCACTTTCGTTGGCAGACATGATGTCGACTTTCCACTTTTGTTTTTCTGCGTATCTAGAATACATTCTAAACAGGTCGCCACAAAACAAGCCAGATTCATCGCCGCCTGTACCTGCGCGAATCTCTAAAAACAGGTTTTTATCATCATTAGGATCTTTTGGCAAAAGTAGTAATTGCAGTGCTTTTTCAACTTGCTCCGATTTTTCTTTTCCAGCTTCAATTTCTTCTTGAGCAAACTCTTTCATGTCAGGGTCGCTCAACATTTTTTGTGCTTCAGCCATATCAGCCTCAGCTTGCTCATACAGATGATATTGCTCAACAATCGGCGTGATTTCCGCATGTTCTTGAGTGAGTTTTCTATAATTGTCCATATTGTTAGTCACGCCCTCAGAACTCATGAGGCGATTGATTTCTTCTAAACGCTCGCTCAATGTGGCGAGTTTTCTAATCATGCTAGGTTTCATAGGGTGATTCTTTGTAATATGTTTTTATGGTGGATTTCGATTTGGGCTATTTTAACCCTAAATGCTTCAAACTCTGTCATTCTGAGTATGGCGAGATCTAGTTAGAGCGCTTTGCATGCATCAGTTTTACGCGTTGCTTTGAGTAAATCTATCAAAAATCCGTCATTCCCGCGTAGGCGGGAATCCAGTTTAGATGGCGGTCATGCCTAGTTGTAGAAGCATGTAATACTGAAATTCACATCGACTAGATTCCCGCCTGCGCGGAAATGACGGTAATTTAAGTATGTATTAGGCATTTAAGGTGGCTAACTTTTAGTTAGATAGAGCTGTTTAATGACATCTTCCAGCTTGGCATGCTCATCCCCATGCGCTCGATTCAACGCATGGCTTGGCGCGTGTAAGAATTTGTTGGTGAGCGCATTACTTAGTGCTTCTAAGACTTTTTCTGCGCTTTCACCTTTTTGAATGAGCTTGATTGCCTTTTCTAACTCCATTTGACGAGTGGCTTCTGCTTGGTCGCGCAATGCTTTTATGGTTGGCACGGCATCGCGCTTCTTCATCCACTGCATAAAATTTTCCACGCGTGCGGTCACAATTACTTCAGCATCCACAGCCGCTTCTTGACGGTTCGCCATGCCATCAGTCACCACTTGCGCAAGGTCATCAACGGTATATAAGAATACGTCATCTAGCTGTGCAACTTCTGCTTCAATGTCGCGTGGTACGGCTAAATCGACCATGAAAATTGGACGATGGCGACGGGCTTTAATCGCGCTTTCTACCATACCTAAACCTACAATTGGCAATTGGCTGGCCGTGCTGGTAATCACAATATCAAATTCGGCAAAGCGTTCAGGCAGATCGTTTAGCAAGATTGCTTGCGCTTTAATACCTTGCGCAGAAATTTTCTCTGCCAAAGCCGTACCGCGTTCTAGGGTTCGGTTGGCGACCATGATGCTTTTAGGTTTTTGTGCGGCAAAGTGGTCGGCACATAGCTCTATCATTTCGCCTGCGCCAATAAACAACACTTTTTGCTGGCTGATGTCGCCAAAAATACGTTGAGCCAGCTTGACTGCAGCCGCGGACATTGAAATGGAGTTTGCACCAATGTCTGTGTTAGTGCGCACTTCTTTTGCCACTTCAAACGTGCGTTGAAATAGCTTGTGTAATAAAGTGCCAAGTGTGCCTGCATCTTGAGCGATTTTAACAGACTGCTTAAATTGTCCCAAAATCTGTGCTTCGCCTAACACCATGCTATCAAGCCCTGATGCGACTCTGAACGCATGTTTTACCGCTTCATCATTGGGTAGTGTGTAAATGTAAGGCTGAATAATGGAGCTATCTAGCTTATGGTATTGCGATAGCCATTGCAGTGGTTTTTCGGGATTTTCTGCGCTGCAATAGAGTTCTGTACGGTTGCATGTAGATAGAATCGCCGCTTCAGTCGCATCGTGCGAGGTGAGCTCACGCAAGGCGCTACCTAGATGTTCGCTGGTAAAAGCGACATTTTCTCGAATCTGAACGGGTGCGGTCGTGTGATTGACGCCGATTACATATAGCTGCATAAGGATGCTTGTATCAATACAATTTTCGTCATTATACTGCGTTGCTGACCAAAAATAATTCCTTACATATCAATCTATATGCCACGTCATTATTTTTTGCTAGCGCCTTGTCTCATTTAGAAACTTGTATTGATACAAGTATCCTTAGAAGCGTAATTTTGATGTATTGGCTTATGTTAAGCAAGGCACATATCCAAAAAGTGTAAAATCGCGTTAAAATAACGACTTATTACTTAATTTTTTGGACTTTTGGATTTTCGTCATGGATAAAACTTTTAGAATTGCCCCTAGTATTCTTTCTGCAAACTTTGCTAAATTAGGTCAAGAAATTGAAGATGTGATCACATCCGGTACAGATTTGGTGCATTTCGATGTGATGGATAATCACTACGTGCCTAACTTGACGATTGGTCCTTTAGTTTGTGATGCGATTCGTGAAATTTCGCAAAAAGCCGGCGCATTGATTGATGTGCATTTAATGGTAAAACCAGTGGATCGTATCATTCCTGACTTTGCTAAAGCGGGCGCGAACATCATTACATTTCACCCAGAAGCTTCTGATCATATCGACCGCAGCTTGGCAATGGTACGTGACTTGGGCTGTAAATCAGGCTTGGTATTTAACCCAGCAACTTCATTAAGCTACTTAGACCACGTGATGGATAAAGTCGATATGATTTTATTGATGTCAGTGAACCCTGGCTTTGGTGGTCAAAAATTCATTCCAGAAACATTGGAAAAATTGAAATTAGCTCGCGCTAGAATTGATGCTTACTACGAAAAAACAGGCCGTCAAATTTGGTTAGAGGTAGATGGTGGCGTAAATGCGCAAAATATCGCTGAAATCGCTCGTGCAGGTGCTGATACATTTGTAGCGGGTAGCGCGATTTTCACAAAAGGTAACGATAGCGATAAAAACCGTTACAACACTGTAGTGGGCGAAATGCGCGCGGCATTGGCCACTGTTTAAAAGCTCAATTATCTTTAGCATTTAAGTTGACTGCCCATGTTTAAAGTAAAAGCCGTCATGCTAGATCTCGACGGCACACTAGTCCACAGTGCGCCAGAAATCGCATCGGCAATCAACTCAATGCTGGCTGATTTAAATCGGCCAGCGCTGCCTGAGAAGCAAGTTGAAAGTTATATAGGTGAAGGCGCTGCTGTACTGATTAAGCGCTGCTTGAATAGCCAGTTGGAGATTAGTCGCTTGAACGATGAACCTGATGCGGCGTTATTTGCTCAAGCTGAGAAGTCGTTTTTTTCTCATTATGCAAATAATGTAAGCAATAGTAAGCCGTATGATGGCGTAGTGGAAGGCCTGCAGGCCTTGCGTGATAAAGGCTTGAAGCTGGCTTGTGTGACTAATAAACCAGAAAAATTCACTTTGCCGTTGTTGCAAAAAAGCGGTTTGGCAGATTTTTTCGAGATAGTAGTGTCTGGCGATAGTTTGCCAAAAAAGAAACCTAACCCTATGCAATTGCAGCATATTTGCGCAAAGCTAGACGTTCATACTTTTGAGGCGATGTTAGTCGGCGACTCAGAAACTGATATTGCAGCGGCCCATGCGGCAGGTTGCTTTATTGTTACCGTGCCTTACGGTTATAATCAGGGACGGTTAATTGACGAGTCTAAAGTCGATGCAATGATTGCCGACTTAACCGAATTAGTTTCACAAGATTTAGTAACACTTTTGGCTTAATTGCTTAACGAACAGAATAAATATGATGACTTTTGAAAATGATTTTCTAAGCTGGCGTGGCTCTTGGCGAAGCTGAGCCGACCTTGCCAGCAACCAACAGGCGAAATGTAGCCAATGCGGTCGAGCAAAACCGCAAAAGTGAAGTCGCAAATATTAGAAAATTATTAGAAAGATTTTTACATCATGTTTACCACAATTAACAAAACAGCATTCGATGCTCTAGCAGCAAAAGGATTTAACCGCATCCCGCTAGTGCTGGAAACCTTTGCTGATTTAGATACGCCTTTGTCGCTGTATCTGAAATTAGCCAATCAACCTTTTTCATATCTACTTGAATCCGTACAAGGCGGCGAGCGTTTTGGCCGCTACTCGATTATTGGCTTGCCAGCTAAAATACGTATCGTAGCGCACGATAATCAAGTACAAGTGCTCGAAAATAATGTCGTGGTTGAAACAGTCGAAAATACCAACCCATTAGACTTTGTTAAAAGCTTTCAAGCGCGCTACAAAACGCCGCCTTATGAAGGTTTGCCGCGTTTTACTGGTGGCTTGGCAGGCTATTTCGGCTATGAAACTGTGCGCTATATTGAAAAACGTTTAGCTGGCGTGCAAAAGCCAGATGCGATTAATGTGCCTGATGTGTTGCTCATGGTATCTGAAGAAATTGCCGTTGTTGATAACCTAAGCAGCAAGCTATATTTCATTGTTTACGCCAATACTGATCAAGAAAATGCTTACGAGACAGCGCTCAATCGCTTGAATGAACTAGGTAAAATGTTGCGAAAAAATGTAACGATTCCACAATCAAGTCCATCAGAATCTTCAGTAGCCGTTTCAGAGTTTGGTGAAGATAATTTCAAAGCCGCGGTTAAAAAAGCCCAACAATACATTTTAGATGGCGACATTATGCAAGTGGTGTTGTCACAACGCATGTCGCAAAAATTTACCGCGCCGCCATTAAGTTTATATCGTGCTTTACGCAGCTTAAATCCATCACCTTATATGTTCTATTACGATATGGGCGATCACCATGTGGTCGGCGCTTCCCCTGAGATTTTAGTGCGTTTAGAAAATGGTACTGTCACGGCAAGACCGATTGCAGGTACGCGTCCGCGCGGCAAAACCCGTGAGCAAGATTTAGCGCTTGCGGTAGAACTGTTAGCCGACCCTAAAGAGCGTGCAGAGCATGTGCAACTAATGGATTTAGGCCGTAACGATGTCGGTCGCGTTGCGCAAACTGGTAGTGTAAAAGTTACCGACAATATGATGATCGAGCGCTATTCACACGTGATGCATATCGTTAGCAACGTAGAAGGCAAGCTCAAAGCTGGCATGGACGCGATTGATGTGATTAAAGCAACATTCCCTGCAGGTACGGTAAGCGGTGCGCCAAAAGTACGCGCAATGGAAATTATTGATGAGCTAGAACCAAGCAAACGCGGCATATATGCTGGTGCGGTGGGTTATTTGGGCTTTAATGGTGACATGGATGTGGCAATTGCCATTAGAACTGGCGTGATTAAAAATAAGATGCTCTACGTGCAAGCGGGTGCTGGCATCGTGGCGGATTCCGTGCCACTCTCGGAGTGGGAAGAAACCCAGAACAAAGCCAAAGCAGTGCTACGTGCGGCTGAATTAGTCCAAGCCGGTTTAGACTCGAACCTAGAAGCGGCACCGAAAGCAGGGAATTAATATGTTACTTATGATAGATAATTACGACTCCTTCACTTATAACTTGGTGCAGTATTTGGGCGAGTTAGGGCAAGACGTTCAGGTGTATCGCAATGATGAAATTGATTTAGCAAAGGTCGCCTCACTTAAACCTGACCATATCGTTATTTCACCTGGCCCATGCACGCCAAATGAGGCGGGTATTAGTGTGCCACTCATTAAAGAATTCGCAGGCAAAATTCCATTGCTAGGTGTTTGTTTAGGGCACCAAAGTATCGGTCAAGCTTTTGGCGGGTGCATTATCAAAGCTAAAACTTTGATGCATGGTAAAACTTCATTGATACATCATAAAAATATTGGCGTGTTTAAAGACCTGCCTAACCCTTACACCGCAACGCGTTACCATTCGCTTGTGATAGAAAAAGAAACCATACCCGATTGCCTAGAAATCACCGCATGGACTGACGATGGCGAAATTATGGGCGTGCGTCATAAAACTTTGCGGGTAGAAGGCGTGCAATTCCACCCAGAGTCTATCCTCACGGAATACGGCCACGAGTTGCTGGATAACTTCTTGAAGGAAAAGTGATGGCTGAAGGACAGACAATCGATATCACCTTCAAAGAAGCCTTGCAGCAACTACTGGATCGCAAGCACTTTACCCATGCGCAAATGCTAGAAATCATGCGGATGATGATGTCTGGCGAGTTAACTGCGGTGCAAATTTCTAGCCTGCTGATGGGCTTACGCATGAAAGGCGAAACGGTGGATGAAATCTCTGCCGCCGCTAAAGTCATGCGTGACCTTTCAACTAAAGTCACAATTAACGACACAAGCCACTTGATTGATACTTGCGGCACAGGTGGCGATGGCATTCAAACCTTTAACGTATCAACGGTGTGTGCTTTTGTCGCCGCAGCGGCGGGTGCAAAAGTAGCCAAACATGGTGGACGTTCTGTTTCGTCCACTTGTGGCAGTGCAGATGTGTTGGAAGTTTTAGGTGTGAACGTTAACTTAACACCCGAACAAGTGGCTAAGTGCGTGGATAGCATTGGCATTGGTTTTATGTTCGCCCCCAATCATCATAGCGCCATGAAGCACGCCGCGCCTGTACGTCGTGAGATGGGTATTCGCACCCTGTTCAACTTGCTTGGCCCGATGACTAACCCTGCGGGCGCTAAACGGCAAGTGATGGGAGTGTTTCATAAAGACCTTACACTGCTACTTGCGCAAGTATTGCAACGCTTAGGCAGCACGCACGTCATGGTTGTGCACGGCGCTGACGGTATGGATGAAATTTCGTTTACTGGTGACACTTATGTGGCCGAGTTAAAAGACGGTGCAATTAATCAATACACCATTAACCCCAACCAGTTTGATATGCCAATACATGACTTAAACACCATACAAGTGAAAAACGCTGAAGAATCAAAAGCGATGATTTTAGAGGTTCTAGACGGTAAGCAAGGCGCTGCTCGTGACATTGTTTTATTAAATGCAGGTGCTGCCATTTATGTGGCTGGCGTTGTAGATAGCTTGCAAAGTGGCATCAATAAAGCGCGTGACGTGATTGATAGTGGGTTAGCGCTAGCTAAATTAAATGCGTTGAGAGCAGCTTAATGCTTTTGCGAAAAACTTAAAATTATTTACTATCCGTCATTCCCGTGAAAACGGGAATCCATGTTAGGTTTAAATACCAAAGTCAAAATGGATTCCCGTTTTCACGGGAATGACAGCAAAAGGGAAATAATGCAATGAAAAAGCAGTTTTTAATATTATTAGCAATTTGGTTAGCACTAAGTTTTTCCGCTTGCCACGCACCAAATAACCCACAATCGCTTGAGTCAATACCAGTTGCTTCATCTGCTAATATGGATGCTGGCGCAATTGTTGAAGCCTACAGCGCGCATCGCAATCTACCGCAAGTACAAGGCAGTGGCATTGTAGTTAAGGTGTTAAAAGATGACACTAAGGGCTTACAGCACCAAAAGTTTTTGCTGAAAGTCAGTGACGACATTACGATTTTAATCGCACATAATATTGATTTGGCACAACGTGTGGATGATCTTCACGAGGGCGATACAGTGAGCTTTAAAGGTGAGTACATTTACACCCCTAAGGGCGGCACAGTGCATTGGACACATAAAGACCCACGCGGCAATCATGCGGCTGGTTGGTTAGAACATAACGGAAAAAAATATGAGTGATATATTAAACAAAATTTTAGCCACTAAACGTGAAGAGGTTGAAGCTAGCAAAGGCCTTGTAAGCTTGGCCGAGCTGCAAAAGCAGGCCGAAGCGCAAGGCGATCCGCGTGATTTTGTGGGAAGCATCTTTAAAAAAGTTAGTGCTAACAAACCTGCGGTGATTGCTGAAATTAAAAAAGCCAGCCCCTCAAAAGGCATTATTCGTGAAGATTTTAATCCTGCCGAAATCGCTAAAAGCTATGAAAAAGGCGGCGCGGCGTGTTTGTCAGTGCTTACTGACGTTGAGTATTTTCAAGGCAGCGCAGATTATTTAAAACAAGCACGTAAAGCATGCAAGCTGCCAGTTTTGCGTAAAGACTTTATGATAGACCCATACCAAGTATTTGAAGCACGGTCAATGGGAGCAGATTGTATTTTGCTGATTGTAGCCGCGCTTGAAGTTAAGCAAATGCGCGCTTTAGAACAACTCGCACATGATTTAGGCATGGCAGTGTTGGTAGAAGTGCACGATGCTGATGAGCTTGAACTCGCTTTGCAGTTAGATACTCCTTTAATTGGCATCAATAATCGTAATCTGCGCACTTTTGATGTAACACTGCAAACGACTTTAGACTTATTAAAAGTGTTGCCAGAAGACCGCTTTGTGGTCACTGAATCGGGTATTTTTACCCCAGAAGACGTGAAGTTAATGCGCGATAACGATGTGCATGCGTTCTTAGTGGGCGAAGCGTTTATGCGTCAACCAGACCCAGGTGCCGAGCTAGCTAGAGTATTTGGATAATTATAAGAGAGTCCTTCCCCATTCAAGGGGGAAGGCTAGGATGGGGGTAGAACATGATAAGTTTCACCGTTTTACCCCCACCCCAACCCTCTCCCTTAAAATGGGGAGGGAGTATAAAGTTATATCACTGAGGTAACCAAAATGAGCTATCCCTATTCCCGCCCACGCCGTATGCGTAAAGATGATTTTTCACGCCGAATGATGCGTGAAAATGTGTTAACGACCAATGATTTAATCTACCCAGTATTCGTGTTAGATGGTGAAAATCGCACAGAAGAAGTCGCTTCTATGCCGGGTGTTAAACGTCAAAGCATTGATGTTTTACTCAAAACGGCTGCTAAATGTGTAGAACTTGGCATTCCGCTTATTGCATTATTCCCCGTGGTGGATAGCAAATTTAAAAGCTTAGATGCCGCTGAAGCTTACAACCCAGAAGGCTTGGCGCAACGCGCTGTGATGGCATTAAAAGCCGCATTCCCGCAACTCGGCGTAATGACCGATGTGGCTTTAGATCCATTCACCACACATGGTCAAGATGGCTTGATAGATGACTCTGGCTATGTGATGAATGACGAAACCATTGAAGTGCTAGTGAAACAAGCTATTTCTCACGCTAATGCTGGGGCGGATATTGTCGCACCTAGTGACATGATGGATGGTCGAATTGGTCAAATTCGCGAGGCGCTAGAAAGCACACGTAACATTCACACCAAAATTCTGGCTTATTCAGCCAAATACGCGTCTGCGTTTTACGGTCCTTTTAGAGATGCAGTAGGTTCTGCGGGCAATTTAGGTTCAGGTAATAAATATACTTATCAAATGGATCCAGCTAATAGCGACGAGGCGATGCAGGAAGTTGCGCTCGATATTTCAGAAGGTGCAGACATGGTGATGGTGAAACCAGGCATGCCGTATTTGGATATTGTGCGACGCGTGAAAGATGAGTTTGGTGTGCCAACCTTTGCTTACCAAGTGAGTGGGGAGTATGCCATGTTGAAAGCCGCTGCGCAAAATGGCTGGTTGGATGAAAAGGCTTGTGTGATGGAGAGTTTGTTAGCGTTTAAACGGGCTGGTGCAGATGGGATTTTGACTTATTTTGCGATGGATGCGGCGCGGTGGTTGAAAAGTTTTAGATGAAAAAGTTTACAACTGTATTTTTTGCCTTGATGATTGTTGTAACGGCAGTTTATGCTGCGCTCTTCTTTTATGGCTTGCCAAGAGAAAGTATCAGTCGAATTACAGATTGCACACACTACGGCGCGAGATTGTTAAATACAGCTAATAGTCAGTTAAAAATACCATATTGGATGAGGTATATTAATTTTTATTTGCCTTATAGTCCTGCGCTTTGCGATATTCATTTGAAAAATTACAGAGGAAATAAGAGTGATATTGATTTTCTAAATTCAAGTCCCTTTGCTGCTTATGACATAGCACGACAGAATGATGAACACGCTAGCGTGAATTATGGGAAATTGAGAAATAAGAATAAAAACTTAGAAAACTTAAGATTTTTAGTTAACAAAGGATTGAATGTTAATACTAAGTTCGACATTATGAAGAGTTTATCAAATAAAAATCCGCCAATTTTAGTTAGCTCACTCGAACTTGCAATAGGCAGCAAAAATCCAGATATAGTAGAAATTTTGCTCGAAAGTGGTGCAAATCCAAACATCAAAAATCGCAATGGAATGACTTCATTAGAACTGGTTAATTCAATACCTGAGGACTACTTTTACGGCTCCAAAGATAAGATTATTTCTATTTTGAAGAAGTTCGGTGCGCAGTAAGCTTAGTTTAGATTTTGCTATTAGCAAGCGCAGGGTGCAATAACAAAAAGGCATCGCACCGTATGTAAGAAGTCGCTCTCGCGCGACTGGCGAGTTACTTTCTTTTGTTTAGCCAAAAGAAAGTAACCAAAGAAAAAGCTACTCCCTACCGCTTGATTCCTGTTTTGCAGTGCTTCATGGGCGTCAAGCGGAAACTCGCCAAAAAAATCATTTGGCTCAAACAGCCGCTTGCCGAAAACTCCCATGAAACACAGCAAAACAGGCGCGGTAGCAGGAGATTTAAGTTTAAAAGCGTTAAAGCGTTGAATTTTCACCGTTGCTTGTTAAATCTAAAAACCTCGCAAACCCCGTCATTCTCGCGTACGCGGGAATCCATTTTGATTTTTAAATTGGTTCGTGCAAATGCCTTGTAAACTTGTTTTAATATCATGGTGATGCGTGAGCCGTTTTAATGCCCGTGCGATACAGTTTTAACATGGGCGACTTTTAAATGGCTGGGTTCGCGTTCATGCTGTTCCAAAACGTTTTTAACATTTCTAAACCGTGAGATTTGTATTTTTTAGTTTGCAAACTCATTGAGTCGTTTAACCATTTTTCTTGAGATAATTTTTGTATAACACTGATTGGGGCGTAACAGAACCCCATTGACCAATTAGAAAATTCGTTCTCAGCTATTGGTTCGTTAAAAATCTCTAGAATAATTTCATGGCTTTTAGCATTTAATATGCGCTGATAGACTTTTGGGCATCTCTAAAAATCCACCATAATTTTGCAAACTGAGACTATGTGTGGCTA
>NZ_JAQSDC010000035.1 GCF_029945705.1 Methylotenera sp. | reverse complement strand
ATCAGCGGTCACGTTGGACCGTTTTTACTGGTCACGATGGGCCATAATACCCAGTAATGAGAAAAGTGCGTGATTACCTTGATTACAATTTGGTGCCAAGAAAGTTAACAGATGCAATGATGAGCCGACCTTCTAATGATGCTTACTGGTTGACTTATGATGATTTGGCTGATTTAGGTACATATTCACCTGCGTTAGAAGAGGAATTAATCTCAAAATGTAATTACGATCGTAATACATATTTAAACAAAAATAATCTTAATGATGCTGAGTACTCAAGAAAGAAATCCGCTATGCACCAGTGTATGGCAGACTTATCACTTGATAATTATGACAAAATGAAATCAAGAAAATAAGCAATTTATAGTGGAAATTAATTTATCGAATGATAAAGAGTTGCTGAATGTCTTATGGAAGGCGACGGATGGCTTAACCCTTGTATCAAATGACCGCACGAAGCTAGGAGCAGGTTGCCTTCAACTCGCTCAGGATCATCATGTAAGCATTTTATTGTTGATAGAAAAATCTTATTACAGTTCGGCTTTTGCTTTATTACGAGTGCAATTTGATTCATTTTTACGTGGGGTATGGATATTAAGGTTAGCTTCCGATAAAAAAATAAATGACTATAATAAAAATCGTTTAGACATTAAGATGAACGAAATGATTAAGATGGTTTCAAGTTTGCCTGATTATGAAAATACTGAATTTGAGAGCATGTCAAAATCACTAAAGGCTATGAATAGCTATACTCACTCAGGATATTCAGCCAATTTGAATCATCAAGATAACGGTTTTATCCAACAAAATCACAAAAAAGAAGATATCCTAAATATATTAAAGCATGCCAGCTATTTTGGGAGTTTAGCCAGTATAGAGATCTTGCAACTTGCTCAGGATGAGATTTCAAGTTCAGATCTGGATTTAATTTCAAGCGCATTAAACAAGTACTTAAAACACTTCAGATTAAGAGCACAACCCAATCTGCAGTAAGTTACAAAGCTTACGGCGCAGCGCAACTTGACATCGATATCCTACAAGCCAATATCCATGCGGCTCGCAGAGCATATGTTTTTAGCCAACGCTAATATTTAATCAGCAAAAACCTTTTTCCATAAAGCTTTTACCGCTGTCGCATGCTCACTCACTGACGACAACTCCACCCTTAAATGTGCTGCGCCTTGTAGCTTTAACATGTGTTGAGTATGGCGATAATCGCGGTAGGCTAATACGACTTTATCAGCCAAATCTGAGTCGATAATATTGAGTGAAGCTAACAGCCTTAACAAGCCGATATTGCCAATATTGCCTGTGAGTTGCGGGTGTTGTTTTGCGTATCCCAACACCAAATATTGCACTAAAAATTCCACATCAATAATGCCGCCAACACTGTGTTTAATGTCAAACATATTCGCTTCGATATGTTGTGCTGAGCGCATTTTTTCGCGCATGGATTGCACTTCTGTTTTCAGCTGAAATAGGTCGCGCTGTTGCGTCATCACTTCAATACGAATTGCGTCAAAGGCTTCGCCTATTTTTTTATCCCCCGCTACAAACCGTGCGCGAGTAATGGCTTGGTGTTCCCACACCCACGCTTTTTGCATTTGATACTCTTTAAAAGCTGTGACGCTACTCACTAGCAAGCCGCTGTTGCCATCTGGGCGCAACTGCATATCGGTTTCGTACAACAAGCCCGCTGAAGTTAAGCTGTTAAACCAGTTATTAATTCGCTGTGCGAAGCGCGCATAAACCTCGCCTGCTTCGGATGATTCGTCATCATACAAGAAGATAATATCTAGATCAGAAGCGTAACCTAGCTCTTTTCCACCGAGTTTTCCATAACCAATTACGGCGAATTTTGGCACGTCAAGATGTTTACCTTGCACGTTTGACCAAATCACATCTAGGCTCACGCTCATCACCAAGTCAGCTAGCTCACTCAAATAATCGGACAACTTTTCTGGGCTTAACTCACCATTAATATCTTGCGCGGCAAAGCGGAAAATATTGGCATGTTTAAAGTGGCGGAATACGTCCATCTGGCGCTCAACATCACCTTCCACTTCAGCCAAACGTGCGAGTAAATCTGCATGTAAGTGAGCAAAATCTGGTGCCGCATAGAGTGTGCGTGTGTCTAAAAGCTCATCTAAAAGTATGGGGTGTTGCACCAAGTAATTGGTCAGCCATGGGCTGCTACTACATAATTTAACCAGCAGCTGCATGGTTTGCGGATGCTCGGCCAATAGAGCCAAATAACTGGCACGACGACAGATACTTTCTAGCAAATCAATCAGTCGCATCAGCGTTGTATCGGCGTTTGGCATTTCTGCTGACTGCGAAATGACCAAGGGCATTAATGCATCAAATCGTTGGCGGCTGAGTTCAGGCAACTGATAGTAACGGCTGCTTTGGTGCAGGGTACTCAATCGGCGTAATGTTTCTTGGGCTTCAATAAACCCTAATTTTTGCAAAGCAGGTGCTGATTCTTGCTCGGCTATAGTGCCGTTCCAAATAGATTTTTCTATTTCTAGCGCACCTTGGGTCGCATTAGCATCGCTAAAAGTCTCATCAAAATGTTGCTGCACTTGCTGGCGATAGGCATTTAATTTGGCTAAAAATTCCTCCCAATCTGCAAACCACATGGCTTTAGCTATGCGCGCTTTAGCCTCATCCGATTTAGGCAACTCTTGCGTTTGCGCATCATCCACATACATCAATCTATGCTCTAAATTACGCAAGAAAATATAAGCCTCACTTAGCTCAATGACGGCTTTTTCAGGCAACAAACCTTTATTTTTCAATAACTCTAAAACTGAAAGTGTAGCTTTCACTTGCAAACTTGTATCTTGCCCACCACGAATCAGTTGAAACACTTGGGCAATAAATTCAATCTCGCGAATACCGCCACGACCAAGTTTGATATTGTCGTGCATGCCTTTGCTGTTCACATCGCGCTGAATTTGGATTTTCAAATCGCGCATGCTGGCAAAAGCGCCAAAATCCAAATACTTACGAAAAACAAATGGTTTTAGCAACTTAGTTACTTGCGAGCCACCTGTGACTTCTCGGCCTTTTATCCAGGCGTAGCGCTCCCACTCTCGACCGTTATTTTGGTAATACTCTTCTAATGCATCTAGATTGCTAACTAAAGCGCCCTCGCCGCCAAAAGGTCTTAAACGCATATCCACTCTAAAAACAAAGCCATCTTCAGTAATTTCGTCAATGGCAGCAATTAATTTTTTTGCTAATCGCGTAAAGAAATCTTGATTACTAATAGATTTTTCGCCAGTGGTTTCACCTTCTGATGCATACGCAAAAATTAAATCAATATCAGAGGAAACATTAAGTTCGCCGCCACCAAGCTTACCCATACCAATGACGATAAATTTTTGCGGAACACCTTCGCTGTCTTCAGGCTGACCAAAAGTCTCTACTAGCCAAGTATACAAGTAATCAATCGAGGTATTAATAGCACATTCAGCAAGGTTAGATGTCGTGCGCATCACTTCCATTAAATCTGCCAAACCATTTAAATCACGCACGATGATTTTCGCCATCACCTGCTGACGCAAACGCCTTAAAGCCTGCTTTAAGGATGTTTCATCAACAATATTTTGACGGGCTAAAAAACTTTGCATCTCACTTAACTGATACTCTTGATGAAGGTTTACTAACAAATCAGTCAGCAAATCAGCATCTTTTGTAAACAACTTTGCAACAAATGGGCTGCATGCAACAGCATGCTGCACATAGGCTTCACAGCTAGATTTCATGCGGTTTTCTGATAGAATCATATCAAGTGTTATCATAGGTTTTTTAAGGTAATATGATGTTTTAATGTCGTCACAATCATTTAATAGAACAATTTAATATAGACCAATTATAAATAGATCAAAGTGATTTAAAGGGAGTTTTAAGTATGTCAATCGAGTCAGTTCTTCATGAAAATCGCGTATTTGAACCAAGCACAGATTTTGTAAAAAATGCCAACGTCTCTGGTATGTCAGCCTACAACGCTTTATGCAAAGAGGCAACCGACGATTATCAAGGTTTTTGGGCGAAATTGGCACGCGAGCTTTTAGTGTGGAACAAGCCCTTCACTAAAACACTGAACGAAGATAACGCACCTTTTTACAAATGGTTTGAAGACGGCGAACTAAACGTTTCAGCCAATTGCCTAGATAAACACCTCAATACTATCCCTAATAAAATCGCCATTATATTTGAAGCCGATGACGGCACTGTGATTAACGTCACATTTAAAGAGCTATATCATCGCGTTTGCCAATTTGCGAATGGCTTAAAAAAGCTGAACCTTACCGTTGGCGACCGCGTTATTATTTACTTGCCGATGGGTATCGATGCCGTGGTAGCGATGCAAGCTTGTGCGCGCTTAGGCTTAACACACTCAGTCGTATTCGGCGGCTTCTCCGCTAAAAGCCTGAACGAGCGCATTATTGATGCTGGCGCAGTTGCCGTGATTACTTCTGATGGTCAGTTCCGCGGTGGCAAATCGCTACCACTAAAATCTGCGGTAGATGAAGGCATCGCCATGGGTGGCTGTGAGTCGATTAAAAATGTGGTGGTCTTGAAAAAAACTGGGCAAGAGATTGACTGGAATCAAAACGGGAATGCCAATAATATTTGGTGGCACGACTTAATTGCTGGGCAAGCAGATACCTGCGAACCAGTCATGTTAAGTGCAGAACATCCGCTATTTTTACTTTATACCTCAGGCAGCACAGGCAAACCTAAAGGCGTGCAGCACTCTTCTGCAGGTTATTTATTACATGCCATGAACAGCATGCGCTGGACATTCGACGTAAAAGGCAATGACATATTTTGGTGTACGGCTGACGTGGGTTGGATTACAGGTCATACATATGTGGCTTACGGCCCGCTTGCCATGGGCGTGACGCAAGTTGTATTTGAAGGTATTCCAACCTACCCTGATGCGGGTCGTTTCTGGCAAATGATTCAGAAACATAAGGTATCGATTTTTTACACAGCCCCTACGGCCATTCGCTCGCTCATTAAAGCGGCTGAAACAACCGCCAGTACTCATCCTAAGCACTACGATTTAAGCAGCTTGCGTCTGCTTGGCTCTGTAGGTGAACCGATTAACCCAGAGGCCTGGATGTGGTATTACGAAAACGTAGGTGGAAGCCATTGCCCAATTGTTGATACTTTCTGGCAAACAGAAACTGGTGGCCATGTGATTACGCCATTGCCAGGGGCTACAGCGTTAGTGCCAGGCTCATGCACATTACCTTTCCCAGGTATTGATATTGATGTGGTGGATGAAACAGGTAAAGACGTGCCTTGGGGTACAGGTGGCTTATTAGTCATTAAAAAACCTTGGCCTTCAATGATACGCACCATTTATAACGACCCAGAGCGTTATAAATCTAGCTACTACCCTATCGATTTAGGCGGCACAATTTACCTAGCAGGTGATGGCGCAGTGCGTGATGCTAAAACAGGCAATTTCACAATTATGGGTCGTATTGATGACGTTCTCAATGTTTCAGGCCACCGTTTAGGCACCATGGAAATTGAATCAGCATTGGTTTCAAACCCATTGGTAGCAGAAGCGGCTGTGGTAGGTAAACCGCATGATATAAAAGGTGAGTCTGTTGTTGCTTATGTGGTGCTAAAAGGCGCACGTCCTGAAGGTGAAGAGCTGAAAAAAATCGTCGCACAATTGCGTGATTGGGTGGGTAAAGAAATCGGCCCTATTGCTAAGCCAGATGAAATTCGTTTTGGTGATAATTTGCCAAAAACGCGTTCTGGCAAAATCATGCGTAGACTGTTGCGTAGTTTAGCCAAAGGCGAAGAAATCACTTCGGATATTTCTACACTGGATAATCCAGCGATTTTGGATCAACTCAAAGAAGTCGTTAAATAGCTAGATTAAAATAAAGCACTGAAAACCATGGAAGGCTTGCTCGTATTGATTGCACTAATACTGGCAGCCTTCTTTTTAATGCGGAAATAGAACTCAAAATCTCATGCCACCATTTTCACGCAATAGCCTAAGTTTTTTAGGCTTATTTAGCCTATTAATTGCCCCCGCCTACGCAAATGGTGAGTTACAAAAACTCACTCAAGATGACAATCAATGGGTGCATCCGCGCAAAGATTACGCCAATACAGGCTATAGCGACTTGCATCAAATTCAAGCAAAGAACATTAATAAGCTTAAGTTGGCTTGGACATTCTCTACTGGGGTTAATCGCGGTCATGAAGGCTCGCCAATTGTTTTGGGCAGCACAATGTATGTGCATACGGCTTTCCCCAATAATATTTATGCGCTCGACCTTAATAATAACCAAAAAATACTATGGTCTTATTTTCCAAAACAAGATCCGCAAACACAGGCATTACTATGTTGCGACACGGTAAATCGTGGCTTGGGCTATGGCGATGGCAAGATTTTTTTGCAGCAGAATGATGGCATATTGGTCGCGCTAGATGCAAAAACTGGCAAGCTGATTTGGCAAACCAAGGTGAACGACATTAAAACTGGTGCGAGTAATACCAACGCACCACACGTGATGAAAGACAAAGTGATCACAGGCTGTAGTGGTGGTGAATATGGTGTGCGTTGTTTTATTGCGGCTTACAATATCAAAGACGGCTCCTTAGCTTGGAAAGCTTACAGCACAGGCCCCGATAGCGAGGCGCTGATTGGCACTGGCTTTAATGAAGCGAACCCGCACTACTCAGCTTTATCTACTTACCAAGATGTGAATGGCGGCAACAAAGAAGATGGCTCGTTTAAAGCGCTGACAAAAGAGCAACTCAAATTCCCAGAGGCTGATTTAGGCGTGAGAACTTGGCTGAAACCGCAAGCAAACCAAGATGGCTGGCAACATGGCGGCGGCCCTGTGTGGGGCTATTTCTCTTATGACCCTAAACTAAATCTCATGTATTACGGCACAGGCAATCCATCGGTTTGGAATGCTGATGTGCGGCCTGGTGATAACAAATGGGCGATGACCATTTTCGCCCGCGACCTTGATACAGGCATGGCAAAATGGGGCTACCAAATGACGCCGCATGACGAGTGGGATTATGACGGCATCAATGAGGTGATTTTGTGGGATGCGAATCACAAAAAACTCGCAACCCATTTTGACCGCAATGGTTTTGGCTACACGTTTGACCGCACCAATGGCAGCTTGCTAGTCGCAGAGAAAATGCACCCGTTTGTGAACTGGGCAACCAGTGTGGATTTAAAAACAGGCATTCCGCAAAAAGACCCCAAATATTCTGCGCACCAAGATACTACGACTAAAAATGTCTGCCCCGCTGCCCTCGGTGTAAAAGACCAACAGCCAGCCGCGTACTCACCAAAAACAAAATTATTTTATGTGCCGCTAAATCATTTATGTATGGATTACGATGTGGTGGAAGCTAAATATACCGCAGGCCAACCTTGGGTAGGTGCAGGGCTGACTATGCATCCAGGGCCAGATGGCGTGACAGGCGGCTTTATGGCATGGAATGGACTAATTGGTAAGTCTGCATGGTACAACAAAGAGCCATACTCTATTTGGAGTGGCGCAATGGTCACAGGTGCTGACCTAGTATTTTACGGCACATTGGATAGATGGTTTAAGGCTGTGGATGCTAAATCTGGTAAAAGTCTATGGCAATTTCAGGTAGGTTCAGGCGTCATTGGCAATCCATTTACTTACGCAATTAAAGGTAAGCAATATGTAGGTGTCATGTCTGGTATTGGCGGGTGGGCTGGCATTGCCATTAATTTAGGGCTTACGGAAGACTCAGACGGCGCTGGCGCTGCAGGGGCTTACCGAGAGTTAACTAAGTGGAACGCTGCGCCAGGCGGTGGCGCGGTGAATGTGTTTAGTCTTTAGCGCGAGTACTAAGATGCGGTTAAATCTTCAGAAATTGGCCGTAAAATTAGGCGTAGACAATGGTGTCCGAAATTCTCAACTTCATTAAAGAACAAAGCACATGCAAAATGCACGCCGCTTAAAGCAATCACCTCAAAACCGTAACCTATGTGTGAAAGAAAACGTAAGTGCGGGTTAATTTTTTCGCCCTGCATCAAAGTGGCTTCCGTTAATTGCGGCATGATAGTAGAGATATGCTGCCAAGTAAGCTTGCTCGGAATGCAATCTAATAACTCTGCAGCCGCTTGGTTGCATTCGCGTATGGTACCGTTTTCGTAAAGCATTAACACCGCAGTTTCTTGCTCACTACGGCACAAACAAGCATTTTCTCTACCAGCCGTTGAGTAGTCTATATATTCAACTTGAGCTGCGTTGTTCATTGTGCCACCTCCGCCTCAGCGGCTAGCCAATCCTCTAGCTCATGGCCTGATTCAAAGCCTCTTGCCTCTGCCTTGTAGTAGGCTGATTCTGCAACTAGCACTTTGCTTGTGATATTAGACGCCTTTTTAGATTTAGCCTCACTCCTAGGCTTAGCTTTAGATTCAATGCCGAAAACAGGAATATGGTTTTTTGTAAGCAATTGAGTTACCGTTGAAATTTCCATCATTCCTCCATTAAAAAATATAATTAAAAAATATAAAGGGATCGACGGTACATATCTTAAGAGAGATTCTGCAACCAGTAGTTGCTTGGGGGTGTACCGTCGATATGAGCAATTTACAGCAGTCGCTCAAGCGAGTAAATGAGTGCTAACACGTAAGGGCTAACCCTTATATGCGAACTGATTGATAGACATTGATTCATCTTTTATCGTAGACTTAAATGATACGTATAGCACTTTAAATGTAGTACTTTTAATATAGAGGTATTAGTTGACCCGCTTATTTAAAGACTCGCCATTATGAAAGACTCACTTTTAGCAAACTTGAGTGTCCAAACGCTGTTTGATGCAGCAGCTGATGCGATGCTGCTGGTAGATAATATTGGTCACGTGGTGCAAGCCAACGCGGTGGCACTTGAGCTACTAGACTACTCATTTGAACAAATAAATGGTCTCGAAATTGAGGCTTTAATGCCCAAAAGCTATCGTAACCAGCATCATCAACACAGAAACTCCTACTATAAAAATCCTGAAAAACGCCCGATGGGTAAAGGTCGTGATTTAGTCGCACTGCGCAGAGATGGCAGTGAGATTGCGGTTGATATTAGCTTAAGCCCGATAAGCACGGGTGCTCAGCACTTTGTATTAGCCACATTACACATTGCAGATAAACGTAGAAAAGTAGAAGAAGCATTAAAAATTAGTGAAGAGCGGTTGCGCTTAGCTAAAGAAGCCGCAGGACTAGGTGTATTTGATTTTGACTATCGCAACAACGTCATTCATTGGGATGAGCGTATGCGCGATATTTGGGGCGAAGAGTCTGAGGAATCTGTTTCTTATAAAAAGTTCGTGGCTGCCATACACCCCGATGACCGTGCAGCCAGGCAAACCGTGATTGAACGCGCGATTGACCCTGCCAGTAATGGCGAATACAGCGTAGATTATCGTGTAATAAACCCTAACGATGGCGTAGAGCGCTGGATAGCTACCGTGGGACGTATTCACTTTACGAATGGACATGCTACTCGTCTGCTGGGAGTTGCCAGAGACATTACTGACCAAAAAATTCTAGAAAAAACGCTGCAAGAGCAACGGGCTGAAATGGAAACTCTGTTCAAACAGCAAGTGGCTTCTCAAACCGTATCAGCCATTGCACACGAACTTAACCAGCCACTCGCAGCTATTTCTGCCTATAGTGAAGTGGCTTTGCATGCGCTTAATAGCAGCACTTTTAACCCTGAAAATCTCAAACGCGCGCTTGAAGGCGCGGTCGCGCAGGCGCAGCGAGCTGGTAAAAGTCTGCATGAATTACTGGCTTTTATGCAAAAAGGCGAACTGGTAACAGAACGATTTGAGCTGAACCATGTGCTGAAAGAAGCACTGAATATTGCCAAGGGTGATGGTTACGGCGATTTTAGTCCGTTGCTCGCGTTAGAACCTGCAATGCCAGAAGTGTTAGGTAATGAAACTCAAGTACGCAAAATATTAGTTAATTTACTAAGAAATGCCGTGGAAGCTATGCGTGTTGCAGCGGTGCCCTCTTCAGCTATTTCAATTACGGTGCGTACTAATCAAGAAATTAATATGGCGCACGTGACCATACAAGATTGCGGCCCAGGTTTAGATGCGGAAACGGCCAAACGTATTTTTGAACCATTTTTCACCACAAAGCCCACAGGTATTGGTATGGGGCTTGCCATCAGTCGCGCGCTGACTGAGGCTAATGGCGGCCAACTTTGGCTAGAACAAAACAACAAACCTGGCGCTACGTTTCACTTTACTTTACCTTTTGCGACTTTAACTTAATGCAACATGAAAGTTAAATCATGAGTACTGAAGCCACCATTTTTATTATTGATGATGACCCTGCGATACGCGACTCACTGACCTTGATGGTCGTACAGGAAGGCTTTGCAGTGAGCACTTTTGAGAGTGCTGAAGCTTTTCTTGAAAGCTTTCAAACTGAACGCTTTGGCTGTGCCATCGTCGATATTCGCATGAGTGGCATGGATGGCATGCTGCTACAAGAGATGCTGACAAAACATCACTTTCAACTGCCCATCATTTTCCTCACTGGGCATGGCGATATTCCGATGAGCGTACGTGCAATCAAAGCGGGTGCAGTTGATTTTTTAACCAAACCTGTCACGCGTGAAAGGCTCATGACATCAGTACGATTCGCACTCGTAGAGTCTGAAAAAATGCTAACCGAACGAGCCAGCCATCAAAGTGTGCAATCACATTTGGCTGAGCTCACCGAACGTGAGCGTGATGTGATGGCACTTGCAGTGCAAGGTCACTCTAACAAAGAAATTGCGAGGCTACTGGGCATTAGCCACCGCACTGTAGAGATTCATAAGTCAAAAGTAATGCATAAAACTGGCGCGACTAACCTGCTAGATTTAGCGCGAATTGCCCATGAAGGCGAGTTTAAATCAATCGACAAGCCATAAAATTTTTATAGCGTCAGTGCCAAAGTAGCTAGCTATAAGTTAAACACTAATTTAAGGTAAAATGTCGTTTTAGCATTTTTCAAAGATTAAAGTTCACCATGTCATCGCCCGCAACTCCATTACAGCTTGAAATTAAACGCCGCCGCACATTTGCCATTATTTCGCATCCCGATGCAGGTAAAACTACGCTAACTGAAAAACTGTTATGGTTCGGTGGCGCGATTCAAGTGGCAGGTGAAGTACGTGGACGTAAGGCTTCTCGCCATGCGACATCGGACTGGATGGAACTTGAAAAGCAACGTGGTATTTCGGTGACTTCATCAGTCATGCAGTTCCCTTACCGTGAACACATGGTGAATTTGCTAGATACCCCAGGCCATGATGACTTCTCTGAAGATACTTATAGAACATTAACGGCTGTCGATTCTGCCGTGATGGTGATTGACGCTGTTAACGGCGTGGAAGCGCAAACCATCAAGCTGCTGAATGTTTGTCGTATGCGCGATACGCCAATTATTACTTTCATTAACAAACTAGACCGAGAAAGCCGCGAGCCGATTGAATTACTCGACGAAATTGAAACCACGCTAGGCATGGAATGCGCGCCTATGACTTGGCCAATCGGCATGGGTAAAGGCTTTAGAGGCGTTTACAATTTATATACCGATACTATTTCATTCTTTGATCCACGAGCTGAAAAAGGTACTTCTGAAGTCATTCAAGGGCTTGATAATCCGCGCTTAGACGAGGTGCTAGGCCATGTGGCGGGTGAATTGCGCATTGATGTCGAATTAGTACGCGGCGCATCGCATGCCTTTGATGCAGAGCGTTATTTAAGCGGTAAGCAAACACCGGTATATTTTGGTTCTGCAATTAATAACTTTGGCGTGCAATCCTTGCTAGACGCAGTGGTTGACTTATCCCCTGCGCCACTAGCACGCAACACCGCAACCCGCCCAGTGCCACCAGACGAGAATAAATTCTCAGGTTTTGTGTTCAAAATTCAAGCAAATATGGACCCGAAACACCGTGACCGTATTGCCTTTTTGCGCGTCTGTTCTGGCCGTTTTGAGCGTGGCATGAAAATTAAACAAGTGAGCACCAATAAACAAATTGCCGTGAATAATGCCATTACCTTTATGGCGCAAGACCGTACTACGATGGACGAAGCGTATTCAGGCGACATTATCGGCATACCAAACCACGGTACTATTAAAGTGGGCGACACATTTAGTGAAGGCGAAAATCTAAAATACACGGGCATTCCATCATTTGCACCTGAGTTTTTCCGCCGCGCCCGTATTAAAAACCCAATGAAAATGAAGCAACTGCAAATTGGCCTAAAACAATTGGCTGAAGAAGGCGCCGCGCAGCTCTTTCGTCCGCTTTTAAGTAACGATTTGATTTTAGGCGCAGTCGGCATGCTGCAATTTGAAGTGGTTTCGCACCGCTTAGAACATGAATACAGTGTAGATATGGTATTTGAACCATATGATTGCTACACAGCGCGTTGGCTACGCGGCAAAGATGCTGACTTAAAAGCCATTGCCGATAAGTACGGCTTCAATGTAGCGCTGGATGGTGCAGATGAGTACGTTTATCTCGCCCCTAACCGCGTTAACCTGCAAATGGCGCAAGAGCGTTATCCTGATATAGAATTCTTAGAAACGCGTGAGCTCAATTAATACTAAATTGTACTCAAGCCGATACGTCGTTGCGCTTCCTAGCCTTGCTAATTGCACTGTCTTCGTCAGCACGCCTAGTCTCAACTTGACTACAGTTTAGTAGGCAAATTCTAATGAATTTAAATGACTAACCCATGCCCCTGTGAAAGCGGCAAGTCCTACCAGACTTGCTGCGAGCTTCTCCACAAAGGTTTGGCAGCACCAAGCGCAGAGGCACTTATGCGCTCGCGCTACACGGCATTTGTATTTAAGCTTGAAGCGTATCTGCTGAGCACTTGGCACTCTACAACGCGCCCTGCCACACTTAATTTAGCCGAAGACCCACCGACTAAATGGCTTGGCTTACAAATCAAGCACGCTGAAAATACAAGTGAAACAACTGCAATTGTCGAATTTGTAGCACGCTACAAAATAGCAGGCAAAGCTGAGCGACTACATGAAACAAGCCAGTTTGAGCGCATAAATGGGCATTGGTATTACTTAGCTGGCGAGTTCAATCACTAGCACCTAAAAGCCGCTCCTATAAACCATCCAGTGGACTACTCACACCGCGCCCACCACGATTAAGTACGTGCGTATAAATCATGGTAGTTTTCACATCAGAATGCCCTAGCAATTCTTGCACAGTGCGAATATCGTAACCACCTTCAAGCAAATGGGTAGCAAAGCTATGGCGCAGAGTATGCGGCGTAGCAGGTTTGGTAATGCCTGCGTTCACCACTGCTTGGCGCACAGCACGCTGTATGGCTTGATCTTGCACATGATGCCTGCGCGTAACGCCCTGCCCGCTTTCGTTCACGCTACGCGGGTCAATCGACAACTTGGCGGATGGAAACACATACTGCCACGACCAATCTATGGCCGCATAAGGGTATTTTTTAGCCAAGGCTTGCGGCATATACACCGCGCCATAACCTTTGGCTAAATCTTGCTCGTGCAAAGCTTTTACTCTTGCTAGATGCGCCTGCAAGGGCTGCACCAGAGAGGTTGGCAACATCGTCACCCTATCTTTAAACCCTTTACCATCGCGAATTAAAATCTCTTTACGTGCAAAATCAATGTCTTTAACCCGCAAACGCAACGCCTCTAAAATGCGCATGCCCGTGCCGTAAAGCAAACTTACAATCAGGTGATTAGTGTTGTTTAACTCCCCCAAAACCGCTTGAACCTCTTGCTTGGTGAGCACCACAGGCAAGCGTTTGGGTGTTTTAGCATGCTCAATATCGTCTAGCCAAGGCAGCAATTGCCCAAGCACCTCTTTATACAAAAATATTAATGCACTTTTAGCTTGGTTTTGCGTACTAGCGGCAACCTTACCTTCAACCGCTAAATAAGTTAAAAACTGCTCCACTTGCTCTGCACCCAACTCGCTTGGGTGGCGCTTGCCAAAATGCAAAATATAGCGTTTAATCCAATCCACGTAAGCTTGTTCAGTACGAATACTGTAGTGCTTAAGCCGAATTTTATTCCGCACTAGATTAAGCAGCTTAGGTGCATCTTCTGAAGTTGATGTAGTAACCATATAATTTTAGGACGTACTAAATAGTAATAAGTATATGAAAAATAGTAAACTATTGTACAATTTATTTAAACAAAAAGCATCCATGATGGATTTTATTTCATCATTTAGGATAGCTAATACACGTTAGACATTTATTTTAATCAGGAGCAATGGTGAGCAAATCAACAAAAGTCAAAGTACTCTGCCGTACCTGCAAACATCCTACAAATCATGAAATTCTATTCAGAAAAGACTCTTCTGGTGAAACTGAAGATGGCGACATCCGTTGGTGGGATTCAAATCAAGTTATACAGTGCTGTGGATGTGATGAAATTACCTTCCGTAGAACCGCAGAATGTACAGAAGACATTGACCCATATACAGGCCAGTTAGATACCACTGAAACTCTTTTTCCAAGTAGAACTGAAGGTCGTCCACCTATGGAGGGCTTTGATAACTTTCCAACTAAGACACGTCGCATCTATGTGGAGACATTAAAGGCGCTAAATCACAACGCCTTAATCTTAGCGGCTATCGGCCTGAGGGCACTGATTGAGTCTATTTGCATAGAGCAAAAAACAAAGGCCAAAACCCTAGCAAAAGGAATTGATGAGCTTGCAGACTCAGGTCTTTTATCAAAAAAGCAAGTCGATTTTCTTCATGCCCACAGGTTTATGGGTAATGTTGCTGCCCATGAAATCGTTGCACCTAAAGCCACAGAACTAGTGGCAGCACTAGATATTGCGGAGACGTTATTAAAAACGATATATATCCTTCCTGAGGTTGCAGAAATAATGAAACCAAAATCACCAGCATCGCATGTCTAACCCATCGTTCAAGCGGGACTGGCTACCGCCAGCCCCTTAACTCAAACGTTAGGTTTAAAGAGCGAATGAGCCCAATAACAAAAAAAGTTGCTCTGTTTTATGGCCTTTGGGTTTTCTTCTGCATTTTTCTTTCTGCTATTGGTTATGGCGACTCAAAAGCTGGGCAGCTTTGTCTAACTTTCACTGGCCTTCCTTTAGCTTTACTTTCATTTCACATCGTTCCTAATGGTTCTGTTTTTGCTACATTCATAGCTGGCGCAATTGGTTGGTTACAATGGTGTTTAGTGGCTGAGGCTAACTCAAGATTTAACGCATGGAGAAAATCAAAAAGTGTTTAAACCTAACCCATCCATCAAGCGGGACGTGCTAAAGCACGCCCCTTATGTCAAACGTTAGGGTTCTTATGAGAAAAGTGATCTTCACCATGCTACTTTTAGGTTTAATGAAGCCTGCTTTTGCTTTAGGTGTTAATGAATGGAATCTTGCCAAGCCTCAACTTGATAAATGTGAAGCTCTCCAATCAAAACAACACAATTTGTGCCTAGCTGATGAATATAGAGTCGTTGATCTAAAACTCAATAATTTATACAAAAAACTTTACTCTGCCTTAGCAGATCCGAAATTGTTACAAAAATCTCAAAAAGACTGGCTTAAATTTAGAGATTCCCACTGTGAATTCTCAATTGGCACAGTAGCTGGCTATGAGCATAGCTATGCACTTAATGCTTGTTTAATTGACCTTACTGAAAAACGAATTTTAGATATTCAATCGGTATGGGTTTGTAATGGCTGTCCAGAATTCAAACCGGAGATATACACAAGTGGTAAATGGCAATAACCCTAACCCATCATTCAAGCGGGACGCCTAACGGCGCCCCTTAATTCAAACGTTAGCCCTATGATATATATACGAGAAAATTTTCCGCACCTGAGAGTGTGCATCGAACCGAGCAATAAAGATAGATTTGTCTACGAAATGTCAGTCTACAACACTGGTAATAACGTATTGCGCAACGTTCGCATACACTACGCAAATCTTTTAGGTCCTAGCCAATTCGGCCTAGATGATAAATATATGTCAAAAGATGCTTGGGTTAAAACGCCAGTTCTTATTCCTCAAATCGCACCAAGCGAAATTGCAACGTTCTACGTTGATGGATTTAACGTACAAGAGAGGTACGACGGGCCCAAGCACGCTAAAGTTATAATGGATTTTTTAGATCCAAGTGAAGACCCAAAAATTGTTAATTTTTTTGGTAACTTTTATAATGTTGAGGTCGAATTCAACTTTCCAAATGCGCACCAATCTTTACAATCATTTTAAGGTGGGGCCCCTTGGGCTAACCCATCCATTAAGCGGGACGCCTTGCGGCGCCCCTTATGTCAAACGTTAGAAGGTATTAATGAACTATAAAGTAGCTATCTGTTTGTCATTCTTTATCAGTTTAGCAATAATCATTTATGCTTTTATAACGCATGCAAACATGTACCCATCACACACTGAAACAGTTGAAGCCAAGGATATATTTAAAGCAATTCAAGTCTTTTTATACCCTGCGCTTTTTATTTGCGCTCCTTGGGGAATTGCAATTTCGTTCAAATCTAAAGCAAACATCTTAGTTGCCTATATATTTTCTGTTTTAAGCACTATTCTGTGTGTTTATCTGTTTATTCCCCCTCCACTTCACCCAAGTGAAGCAATTGGTTTTGTGCTATTAATGACCCCTGTTGAATAAAGTGGACACTACCACTTCAGACAAGCTCTTCCTG
>NZ_JAQSDC010000034.1 GCF_029945705.1 Methylotenera sp. | reverse complement strand
CCGTTAAGTAATTATAATCTCTTAACTTGTGTCGCATTTTATTAGACCATTACAGGTAAAACCATGCAAGAGATTGTTGCCTCTGTCCAACGCGGCACAGACATCATGGGTGAAATCACAGCCGCTTCAGTTGAGCAAAGTGCAGGCATCGACCAAGTCAATGCAGCGGTAACGAGCATGGATGAAACTACACAACAGAATGCGGCTTTAGTTGAACAAGCTGCGGCAGCGGCTGAAAGCTTGGTAGAGCAAGCTAATAGCTTAGTCGATGTTGTGAGTGGCTTTAAACTAGAAAGTAGTTATCAAACAGATCGCCGTAATAGTAATAGTCCTTTAAGAGCTCCTGTTAAAAAGATTCAAGCTGAAACAAGAAGACCTGCGCCTAAATTGGTGGCCAAAAATGGCTCAAGCAGTGATGCGTGGGAAACGTTCTAAATACGCTTAGCTAAACAGGTATATAAAAAATGGCGGATAATCCGCCATTTTTTATGGTTAAAACTCAACCCATATTATTGCCTAATTAAATAGTCAAACGCACCCAAAGCTGCTTTTGCACCTTCACCCATGGCAATAATAATCTGCTTATAAGGTGTCGTAGTCACATCGCCCGCCGCAAACACGCCAGGTAATGAAGTGGCGTTATGATGATTCACTTCAACCTCACCAAACTTGCTTAAATTGACCGTGCCTTTTAACCAATCACTATTAGGCAACAAACCAATTTGCACAAATACTGCATCAAGCACTAAATGTTTACTTTCACCAGTGACGCGATCGGTGTAAGTTAAGCCATTCATTTTTGTGCCATCGCCAGTCACTTCAGTGGTTTGCGCACTGGTAATAATAGTAACATTAGCCAAAGAGCGTAGTTTTTTCTGTAACACAGCATCGGCTTTCAACACAGTATCAAACTGCAATAAAGTGACATGTGCTACAAAACCTGCCAAATCAATCGCCGCTTCAACTCCTGAGTTACCACCACCCACCACTGCAACAGGCTTGCCTTTAAACAAAGGGCCATCACAATGCGGACAATACGCCACACCTTTGCCACGGTATTCCTTTTCACCTGGAACGCCCAGCTCGCGCCAACGCGCGCCAGTCGCTAGAATCACCACTTTACTTTTAAGCGTACCGCCGCTTTCTAGTTTCAGCTCGATTAAATCGGTATTTTTATTGCCATCTTTACCCGGTTCAGACAAACTCACCGCGCGTTGCAAGTTCATAATATCGACATCGTAACTTTTAACGTGCTCTTCGAAAGCGGCCACTAATTTAGGCCCTTCAGTTTCTTTAACAGAAATAAAGTTTTCAATGCCTAGTGTATCCATTACTTGACCACCAAAACGCTCAGCGACGATACCCGTTCTAATGCCTTTACGTGCGGCATAAATAGCAGCAGAGGCGCCTGCAGGTCCGCCGCCAACCACCAACACATCATAAGGTGCTGCCGCGTCTATTTTTTTAGCTTCACGTGCGGCTGCACCAGTATCAATTTTGAGCAAAATTTCATCTAACTCCATCCGGCCTGCGCCAAACACTTCACCATTCAAATACATGGTTGGAACAGACATAATTTCTCTGGCCTTTACTTCATCTTGATACAACGCACCATCAATCATCACGTGGGTGATGTTGGGATTAATCACGGCCATCATATTCATGGCTTGCACCACATCTGGGCAATTATGGCAACTCAAAGAAATATAGGTTTCAAAATGAAACGTGCCTTCAATCGCAGCAATTTGCGCAATTTTTTCAGCTTCCAATTTCATAGGGTGGTCGCCTGTATGCAGCAAAGCTAATACAAGTGAAGTAAATTCGTGACCCATAGGAATACCAGCAAAGCGCACACCAACGGATTGGGCTGCATTTTTATGTATGGCAGCGCGTTTCACCGCAAATGATGGCTTACGCGCATCATCGCCATTAGTCAGCGTGATTTTGTCTGACATGCTAGTAATTTCTTCTAATAACTCACGCATCTCTTGTGCAGCTGCGGTGTTATCTAATGATGCAACAAGCTCGATAGGCTCGCGCAACATACCTAAATAGGTTTGTAATTGAGTTTTGATATTTGCTTCTAGTGCCATGATGATTCCTTTTTTTATTCCTAAATTCGCTTATTTTGGCAAATAAAAAAGCACTATCTTTTGAATAATGCTTTTGTAAGCACTACACCTTTAAATGATGTTTTAAAGGTGTAGCGTACTGCGTACTACTTAAAACTTACTTCTTAGATTTTGCCTACTAGATCTAGTGAAGGTGTAATTGTTTTAGCGCCTTCTTGCCATTTTGCTGGGCAAACTTGACCAGGGTTAGCTGCTGTAAATTGAGCTGCTTTTAATTTACGTAGTGTTTCTTTCACATCACGTGCAATTTCGTTACTGTGAATTTCTACAGTTTTAATCACACCTTCTGGATTAATCACAAAAGTACCGCGTAATGCTAGGCCTTCTTCTTCAATATGCACGTCGAATGCACGTGTCAATTGGTGTGTAGGGTCGCCAACTAGTGGGAATTTTGCTTTACCTACTGCAGGTGAAGTTTCGTGCCATACTTTGTGTGAGAACTGTGTATCAGTGGTAACAATATATACTTCAGCACCCGCTTTTTGGAATTCTGCGTAGTTATCAGCAGCATCTTCAACTTCTGTAGGGCAGTTAAAAGTAAATGCAGCTGGCATAAAAATCACTACCGACCATTTGCCTTTCATGCTTACATCGCTCACTTCAATAAATTGACCATTATGAAAAGCTTGTGCTTTAAATGGTTGAACTTGTGTATTAATTAATGACATAGTTTCTTTCCTTATTTGTGGGTTGAATAAAATTTACTGCTTTTTAATTGGTAAAAGTGATTATAGAGAGTTAAGTTTACTAAATCCAATATATCATTCTAATGGTTACGATAAATTTAATTTATCGTAACTGCCTATTTGAATATTAAACTTAGGGGCTGTCCTAGATAACACATAAAATGTTATAAGGATGGCATGAGAAAGAGC
>NZ_JAQSDC010000033.1 GCF_029945705.1 Methylotenera sp. | reverse complement strand
ATTGCATCACTATCTAACATGGTGCGATTAAATCGTATTTTTAGAGGTGCCCTATTGTTGCTTTACTGGTTATAGGAGCAATTATGAATGCATTCAAATCTCCCGAACAGAAAGCTGCAGAGGCGGCACTTCGTGAGCAAGAGCAAGCTAAACAAGCTGAAGAGGATGTGATAGCAGCTAAAGAAAAACAAGAAAGAATAGTACAGGGTAGCGTGCCAAAATGTGACAGTAGTAATGCAAAAGACAGCCTTAAAAATGCATTTGATAACGCTCAGTTTGCGCGAACAGCTAATCTCAGTGCGATTGAAGTTACATCGATTCGAGAGATTGCCTTTGAACCAAGCAACAAGACGCGCGTATGTTTTGGCACGATAGTAATGAACAATACTGAGAAATCTGGTGTGAAGTTTAAATTGGAAGATCGAACTGACGGTCAGTTTATGCTGACTTTTGAAGTATCAGAAGACGTAGCCGCAGCGCCTATATCATTACCAGCTCCACAAACAGTGGCCACTCAGACTACTGCGGGATTACAGACTCAAGTAACTCCAGAAAGTCGGCTAAAACAACCTGCTGCTACAAATTCAGTTCAGCTACCTACAGGACAATCAACTGAAGCAGAAACTCTAGGTAAGTATAAGGTAAGTTTTGATTGCAATAAGGCATCGACGACAGCGGAGAAGCTAACGTGCACCACCAATACTCTTAGCCAACTTGATGGTCTTCTCGCTGCGACATACAAGGATCGGATGAACAACTCGATTTATGGCGTGGATAAGCTTACCTTTAAAGGCAGCCAATTAGCATGGGGCAAAACAAAAAACATTTGCACAGACGCAGCATGCTTGGAAACAGCCTATCGCAACCGTATTTTTGAGTTGTGTGAAATGCCAGTGGTATCAGGAGTTCACCCGTCAGGTGATTGTGACGCAATACAAAATTAACATATCTGTTAAAACAAAGAAATTTCTAACACTATGTTAGAAAACTGCTGATTTGCTTGCCCTTGAAAACATACAATCAGCTTGGCATTTAAACTTAATTCGGTTTTAACATGGTAAATTGATTTTTTACCAAGTTTCCATCAAACCATAAAACCGATTCTTGCTTGCGCATTTCCTTTCAAACTACACTCTGTTTCGAGTGCTGTTAACAGTATATGCGCATCTGGTTGATCAACACTGGCTTGGTATTGTCTAGCCACAGTGGCAAAATCACCAGGTGTCAAACGGTTCATTTGTTCAAGCTGAATGAGTTTACTTGACTCAACATTATCAACCCCAAAACCAGCAAGCAGATCAGCAAATAATGTTTGGCGTTGCTGTTGATTGGCATAATCAAAGCTCACTTTGAAAGAAAAGCGTCGTAACGCAGCAGGATCTAGCCTTTCTAAGAGATTGGTTGTGCATATGAAAATACCATCAAATTCCTCCATCCGTGTTAACAGCTCATTGGTTTCCGTCAATTCCCAGCGATGTGCTGCATCCCTACGGTCAGAGAGAAAGCTGTCAGCTTCATCCAGTAAAAGTACCGCATTTTCACGCTCAGCTTCGATAAACATGTTGGCTATATTTTTCTCAGCATCACCAACCCATTTCGACATCAAATCAGATGCGCGTTTAATTAACAGTGGCTGATCAAGTTGCTCGGCAATATGACGTGCTAGCGCGGTTTTACCAGTGCCAGGTGGACCATAAAAACACAGCGTTGCATGGCGATGATGTTGCAAACCAGCCACAATTTGTGCAGGTTCAGGCTGCGCACTGACACAATCAAGCCTGTACGGAAATGTACTAGGCCTAACGCGTGGTAATACACTGCCATGAATAACCTGCATACTGCCATTCAGGATCGCTTCAGCCATATGTTCAGCTTCATGACTGCTAGTAGGTTCACGCATTTTAACAATGCGTGCAGTCATCTCAATTTGTCCTGGCGTGAGTTGTGCACTCTCGGCCAGCTGATCTAACCAACCAGTGGATACCAGTGAAGCTTCAAAATGTTGTCCAATAATTTCGCGGCGCACCGCACGCACAGGCCGTGGAAAATCTAAAGCAAATGAGAACCTGCGCAAATAAGCAACATCCACACTACTCACATCATTACCGATCCAAATGGCTGGTACTGGATTACTTTCAAGCACGTGATTGATCCAAGCTTTACCGTTCACGGCTTGCTGCTTGCTATTCCCATTTAACTCCATAAAGTACGAGCCCAAGCTTCTCGGAAACACATCCTCTATTTCATCAAAAATCACCATAGCATCGCGACTATCAGTCAATATACTTTGGCAAAGCTGATACGCTGAAAAACGTTCACTCCCCTTTAGCGCATCACCCTCCTCACCCACACAATTGACTTCAAATAAACTGGCACCCGCTAACTGAGACAATAGACGCGCAAACTGCGTTTTGCCAACACCAGGAAAACCATAAATAAGAATATTCACGCCTACTACACGTTTTTTCAGGGCATTACGCAGCAAGGGGACTAATAATTCAAATTCCTTATGTAAATGCGGGAAGTCATTGGAAGTTAAACTTGCGGGTTGTGCTTGTTGAAAAAAGCAGGAAAGCATCGCTTCAACATTGATATGGCGGGTAAGTAAGACATCAACAAAACCAGTGGGGAGACGGAGCTTATCATCAAGGCTTTCAATACCAGCAACAAACTTTACTAAGCCGCTAGTACGCAATAAACCACTGGCTGTAAGTGCTTTTGCAATTTTAGTTCTAGGGGCATCAAGCATGATGCTCAAAACATCATTGAGTTGCTCTGTTCCACATGACAATTCAAAAGTTTGTACAGCCTCCCTGAAGGTGATATTAGCGGCTAATACTGACAAATAACGGATCACTTCCATATCGACTTGGTTAAGGCCAATGCGCTTACCAAGTAACCTTAAGTTCTTCGCAAGTATTGAGCGATCTGGTAATTTAGACTGAGTTTCTAGTTCTTTCAACCGCTGCGCTAGCATCTTCCATAACAAATCATTGCTAGCTTTAGCATTACTTTGATTTTTAATTTCAACTGGATCTATGTCCACAAACTTGTACAGTGATGAATTGACCCCTGTTGAAAAAAGTGGACACTTTTTATCGTATAAAATGACGAAAAGA
>NZ_JAQSDC010000032.1 GCF_029945705.1 Methylotenera sp. | reverse complement strand
CGCAACTGGTCACGATAGTCCGTTTTGATCGGTCACGATAGCCGTAATACGCACTATTGCTTGGCGATGACGCATTTGTGAAAAATCATCATAGTCAATACCGTGAAGGCGAAACGCTACGCGAAGTATCAAAGGCGCATCAAAAATCAGTTGCCTTGTCACTGGACGAATATCTGACACACCACCCAGATCGCGATACGGCAATGGCTCAGGCTTACCGGACTGGCGCTTATACAATGGCAGAGATTGGTGAGCATTTTGGGGTTCACTACATGACAGTAAGCCGCGCAGTGCGGGGGTGCGGGGGTGCGAGGCGAGACTTAAGGGTATGTTGAAATGTTAGAGCTGACCCCGTTTTTCGTTAGAACTGACCACGTTTTCCGTATTTCTGGATGGGTGGACCCCGTTGTTCAGGACAGTTTTTCTAAACTGAGGCATGCAGTTTAACCCCCATCGCATGCATTACTTTGTTCACTGTATCAAATCGGGGATGTGCGTTGGGACGCAATGCTTTGTATAGAGCCTCGCGTGTGATACCGCTTTTTTGTGCAATATCTGCCATGCCTTTTGCGCGAGCAATAATACCAAGTGCATGGGCAAGCTCTGACGCATCGCCTTCTTCAAGTACGATATTAAGATAGGCAGCGATATCCGCTTCGGTTTTAATATGTTCCGCCATATCAAATTCTGGTAAATCTGCAATTTTAATTTTGTTGGTCATGGTTTTATCCTCTAGGTTTAATCTTCAATATTTTTTGATAATTGAATTGACTTCGTAATATCAGCACTTTGGTTAGATTTATCGCCGCCACCTAGCATGACAATTAACACATCCCCATGCTGAATAAAATACATACGCCAGCCAGCCCCAAAATGCTCGCGCATTTCAACAACACCTTCGCCTACAGGCTTAACGTCACCAAGGTTGCCACGTTGCGCTTTATCAAGTCTGCGCGCAAGCCGAATGCGTGTTACGTTATCTTTAAGGCTATTAAGCCAAGCATCGAATTCTAAGGTGCGTTTAATAATATACATGTTTTATTGTAATTGAGCGATTACAAATTGGCAAGGGTTAGAGAGCGAGTTGTTACTAACCGTTGATTGATATGGCAATGCAAATGCATTACCATTTTAAAAAACTACCGAACTGGAGATGTTATGAACACCGCCACACTTGAAGTTGATTCCACTCTTACTGACCGATATCAAACAACGGTGCCGGAAGCTGTTCGTCGAGTACTAAAATTACAAAAGCGCGACAAGATCCACTTCACGATTCGCCCTAGTGGTGATGTTGTGTTAACTCGCACTGCTGATCCCTTGGAAGATGACCCAGTGCTTGGTAACTTCTTGGGCTTTCTTGCTCGTGACATCACGAACAATCCTCAGCACCTTCAATCAATCGACGGTGGCTTGGTTTGCCGTATTCAATCATTAGCAGGCAATGTTAAAGTCAATCTTAATTAGCCTTTGTCTGCTGACGACGAATGAGCGATCCCCAGCTGGTCGTTAATGGATGGACGATCTTTGCGCATCCGTTGTTCATTAATCAGATTGAGGGACTTATTCAACAGGTAGAATCTCTCAAGAAAAAGCATCCTGACAACTATCAAAATAAGAACGCAAGCAAGCGACTGGCCGCCATTGCAAAGTTGGCATTCGAAGATATACCACAAGAACCAAGCCGAGCTGAATGCAGACAAGGCGATACTATCGGCGATGATTACAAGCATTGGTTCCGCGCCAAATTCTTTCAGCAATACCGTTTGTTCTTTCGTTACCATGCACAAAGCAAAGTAATTGTATATGTATGGGTTAACGACGAGGACACGAAAAGAGCCTACGAGAGCAGCAATGATGCATATCGGCTATTTAGCAAGATGCTAAAAAGCGGGCATCCGCCAGATGATTGGAATAAACTGTTAACCGAAGCTCATGATCAAGCAGGGCGTTTACATAAAATCACTAAAGCAAAATCATAACGCCAAGTGTAATCATGCACACATCGCATACTCAATTTGACATCAAGGCCATCGTCGATCAGTAGGCCCAACAAAAACTTGACTTTATCCATGTGATTACCTCGCTTTTGTGTTAGCGTGACAAAGCCTTAAAAAAGCACGATCAAAAATAGAAAACGTCACGTAAATCTGGCTAATGATCAGCCCATACAAAATATTGATGCTCATAAATTAAGCAGGATACGTGGATTACTTGGTCAAAATTCAGCCGGCACGTATGTCTTGAAATCATTAGTTTTAAAACGGCGCCAACACATGTTGAATGGTAAAATTGCTTCATTAAATAATTTGATGGAATCTATAAATGTTTGATGGGTTAAAAGAAAGGCTGGCTGGGTTTGTTTTGATGACAGCGATAGTTCCGCTTGCTGTATCAGGTTACGTACTAATCGTATATGTCGGGTTTTTTGGTAGAACTGACAGAGGGCGTGCTGGTGTGAGGGCGCTGGATCATTTTGTCAATGCAACACTTTTTAACGGCCATGCCTGGGAGTCTGTTTCTTCTCACGCATGGAGGGAGCGACATCAGTCATGGGCTAAAAGAGTCATCTGGATTACTGACCATTTTCAAAAAGACCATTGTCATCGTGCTAACAAACGCGAGCAGCCAATTGTAGATCTTGTGCTAAGTAAAGGCTTGCAGCACAGAACCATCAAATGAATAATTTTCTTAAAGATGCTGCAAATGCACAAAAGATGCCGGTAAGTAAAAGAAGGGTCTATTACATCGGTGGGTTCGATCCTAGGGGTGCTTCGTTTTATCATCGATTGTACAAGGATGAGGCGCTGAAGCAGGGCACTAGGACTGGTAACCATATTGAGGTCGGTCCTCGTCATAAGGTTTCATCTCATCAACATTCATGGGCGATTAAATCCGACTATCACCAGCATGCAGTCAATACTGATTATCGATTTCTCGGCTGGGATGACATAGTTCGTCAGCATTGGGAAACAAATGGTCTGAGGCTGGTGGCTCTGACCATTAAAGGCTATACCAGATTTATAGCCTGTGGCGCATTAGGGCGCATTCGTAAACTTTACCGAGGGCCTTTCTATAGCGGAATATATCCAGTAGCATTTCTTTTCATAACTGCGCTGCTATCTATAATCTTTGGTGGAATCTCGGTAATTCTAGTCGCAAATGTAAACGCTCCTCCAGTGGTTACAGCTATGGTGAGTTTGCTTGCCATGCTTGCATACTTCTGGATGGGATTGAAGTTGGCAGATCGCCTTGGTGTCTTGTGGTTACTTAGGACTTACCTATTTGTATATTTTTGGGGTGAATCTACCCCTGATAAGTTAAATGCAAGAATTGAAGCGTTTGCAGACATTATTGTGCAAGATCAAAATAATTCACCGTGCGACGAAGTGATTGTTATTGGTCATAGTGTAGGCAGTATCGTCGCCGTATCTGTAGTGGCGCGAGCATTAGAAAAGTCGGCTGAAAAACTTAATTTATCGCTGGTCACTTTGGGGCAATGCATTCCATTGCTAAGCCTAATCCCAACTGCAGAGGCATTTCGACAAGACTTAAAAACCTTGGCTGAGCATCCTGATGTTGCCTGGTTAGACATGGTGGCACGTGCAGATGCACTTTGCTTTTCTCAAGTTGACCCCATTAAGGCATCAGGTATTGATTCCTCTATGGTAAGGTGGCCTAAGCAACAGATTGTGCGGCCTTTTAAGATGTTTTCACCTGAACAATATAAACGCCTTAAGCGTAATAAATTGCGCCTGCATTTCCAGTACTTAATGTCGAGTGAATATCAAACCGATTATGATTATTTCCTGTTAACGGCAGGGTCTAGTCGTTTGTGCTTTTCAGAATAACCATTAATAAAGTAACTATATGACTTTTCAACCATCCTACCCAAAGCCGCATAAAAATAAAACATCATTCATCTTGCGCTTCATTCGTGGTAGTCGCTCTTGGTTAGAAGTGCTATTTGAAAAAAGTTATAGAATGAAAATGGGGCAGATTAAGCAGCCAGGTTTAGAAGTGTTTATGGTGAATGATCCAAGTCTTATTAAGCGTATTCTAGTTGATGAACCAAAAAAATATCCTAAACATTGGATCATGCACCAAATTCTTAAGCCGCTTCTTGGTAACAGCATATTTACAACCAATGGTAAAGTATGGGAAAGACAACGTCGTTTGGTGGATGCTGGATTTGGTCAGGCGCGACTCAAACTCGTATTCCCTTTGATGATAGATGCAATAGCTGACATGCTAAATCGACTAGATAGTCAGGCAAACGACAAAGCTTTTGAAATTGATACTGAAATGACGCATATTACTGCGGACATTATTTTTCGCACTATACTTTCACAAAAATTAGATGCTGCTAGTGCAGAGTTGACTTTTAAAGCTTTTAACGAATTTCAGCGACAAGCCCAGCGAGCTTTTATGCTAAAGATATATTGGTTACCCTCATTCTTTGCTAAAAGAGCGAGTAATCTAGCCGCAAATAAAATTCGTCCAGTGATTGCCGATGTAATAGCTAAGCGCTATCGCGAAAAGGATGATGAAAATGCACACCAACATAACGATATTTTAGCTGGCATTATGGAGGCAGTTGATCCTGAAGACCAAGATAGCTTTAGTTATGATGAAATGGTTGATCAGATATGCATGTTGTTTCTTGCTGGACATGAAACTTCAGCGAGCGCACTTACATGGTCTATGTATTTAATTTCCAACTGCCCAGATTTACAGATGAAAATGTATGAAGAAATTCAAGCAGTGACAAATGGGCAATCACTAGAGTTTGAGCATATAAAAAAACTGAGCACAGTCAATAATGTATTTAAAGAAGCGCTGCGCCTTTACCCTCCTGTGGGGTTTTTTACAAGAGAAGCTACTGAAAATCATTGTATGCGTGATAAGGAAATAAAAGCTGGGGCAGCCTTAGTCATTTCACCGTGGCTAATTCAGCGTAATGAAGATTATTGGAAAAATGCGCATAATTTTGAGCCTGAGCGATTTGATACAGTTGAGGGTAAAGAGTCTGAAAAATGCGCCTATATTCCATTTAGCAAGGGTCCGCGAGTTTGTACAGGCCAGACATTTGCAATTCAAGAAGCAATTTTAATTTTAGCAAGCTTAGTAAGGCGATATAAAATACATACTGTTACTGAGCATGTGCCACATGCGGTAGGGCGAGTAACGATACGCCCAGAAAATGGTGTCAAAATTCGATTAACGCAACGAACTTAAGTGATTTTTTTTACTGGTTTAGAAGCACAACTATTTCTCTGATGCACAAAGCCAGTTAAATCAACAGGATACCTATTCTGAATTATGTCTTGAATTTTATTTAATTCCTTATGCATGATCACCACTCATAATCATCCAGAAAGGCTACGTCAAAGCTTTTAACACTTCATTACGTGTAAGGTAAACATTTAGATTGATTGGGTATCCGTATTCCATGATTGATATCAACAGTAACAGTGTAGCGCTTGACTAATTATACGGTATTACGTATAATACACTCTTTCGTATTAAGGAAAGATATCATGTCAAACTTTACTGTAGCAATCCCAGATGATTTACTCACTGATGCCAAGGTTATGGCAGCCAAGGCTGGCACATCGGTCAATGCAATTATCCGTAATCTTCTTGATGGGTTTGTTCAGAATGAAAGCTCTCCGATGACGGGAAATTTCGAGATACTGCTTCAATATTCTCTTGGTCAGTTGACAGCAAAAAAAGCTGTTAAATTGCTTCATATGGAAGATGAGGTAGCTCTTCAGTCGCTAACACTTAAAGCTGGCTTTCCTCTGCCAAGGTTATCTCTTAAGGAGGCTGAGGTTATGAAGAAGCACTTTGGCGAAATGCTAAACAAGGCATCAGCGTGAAGTGTGGTATTGTCATTGTAGATGCTGGACCGTTAAAGACGCTGGCGTATGGTGACGGACTTGGTCTGTTACTTGTTCCGAAGATTCCTGTTTATATATCTGACATGGTAATTTTGGAGCTGCGCAACGGAGAGCAATTTTCAGGAAACATAAAGGCACTTGCATTCATTAAAAACCACATGGGAAAGGGCATTGAAGAGGTTGAGACGGGAGTCCCAGAGAATTTAGAAAAGATGCTTGACGTGAACGTCGATCCTGGAGATGAATCCATTCGCCGTATAATTAACAAATACGAAGATGAAACAGATGGCGGCGAATATGCTCTACTTGTATCAGAAGATGACAAGTTTATGCGGACCGCTGATCCATTTGGACATACTTTTATGATGACAACGCGTCCATTTCTGCAGGAGCTTGAGGATCGCGGCTTGATTGAAGATGCTGAGGCTATCATGATCAGAGCCGAAAAAGAAGCAATCGCTGCAGGCGAGACTCCTGGCCGAGGTCAATTCAATAGGAAGCGAGAATGGAACAGCCCTCCTGTAAGTAATCGACTGGTTAAGCCGTTTTAGTTTTAATAGCAAAAACGTATTTTCTGATTTACATCAATCACAAAATACGGATACCCGATTGATTTAAATCTACTAGATGTTATACAATATTTTTGAGTAATCACTCCCCCCATTGCAAATGGGACAAAGAAATGCAGGGCACTGTACATACCTCGTTAAATTTCTCGTAATTGATTAAACGCCTACCTGTAGAAGCTAATAGTAAATTTACTAAAAAGGATATATGGTTATATTTAAGCTTTTGTTGCATTCGTCATCCTTATCCCGAAGATACCCCATCGTTGCTGATCGCTTAGGGCTTAAGCAATCAGCTTTACTCTTCCGATCCCCACTTCAACGAGCAAAACGCTACGTGAAGATTGAAGCAATGACAGGTATGTGGTCATGGTGCTGAGCCACATCAATCTGGCCACGGCCTACGCAGCACTAAATGCCTTATCTGAGACATTCCCAGATGCCATTTTTCTTCAGGATGGCGAAGGTCGCCTTGCTCATTAGTAATGATTAAAGCTGGGATTGACGCCTTTAATGGTAAAAATGTACTTCTGTTACAAGGACCAGTTGGGCCATTTTTCCGTCGCCTAGCGCGCGATTTAGAATCCCATGGCGCACACGTTCACAAAGTAAACTTCAATGGTGGGGATTGGCTTTTTTACCCTACTAATGCCATCTCTTTTCGTGGAATAGCAGATGATTGGCCTGATTTTTTTGATCAGCTTCTCATCCGTTATAGTATTGATGTAGTAATGCTATTTGGTGATTGTAGGCCACATCATCGTGTTGCTCATGAAATTGCTCAGTTACGGGGGGTTGAAATAGGCGTTTTTGAAGAAGGTTATATACGACCTGATTACATTACATTAGAACTCTTTGGCACTAACGACAACTCTTTGTTGCCAAGAGAAATGGAGTATTATCAAGAACATGAAGCTACGGAGTTACCTAAAGCCTTAGAAGTTGGCCAGACATTTTCTTATGCAGCGTGTTGGGCAATGCTCTACTATCTGGCATGTACGCTGTTATGGCCAATCTACTGGCATTATCAGCATCACCGCCCACTTAATTTGCTTGAAGGATTATATTGGGTACGCGCATTTTGGCGAAAAAGGTACTACGCCCATGCCGAGCGAAATGTATTGAAAAATCTACTCAGCAACCATGACGGTAATTATTTTCTCGTGCCATTGCAGGTGCATAACGATGCGCAAATTTACTTTCATTCACACTTTGCGTCAGTTAAAGATTTTATTCATTCCACTATGCATTCGTTTGCCATGCATGCACCTAATGAAACGCTGCTAGTTATTAAACATCATCCTTTAGATAGGGGTTACCATGATTACGCAAAATGCATAACAAAATTTGCACGGTTAAATGGCGTTGAGAATAGGGTGTTCTACATTCATGATCAACATTTACCTACATTGTTTAATCATACACGTGGTGTGGTTGTGGTGAACAGTACGGTTGGGCTTTCTGCACTTGCTCACGCTCTGCCAGTCAAGGTTTGTGGCAGAGCGCTATACAATATATCTGGATTAACATTTCAGGGCGCGGTTAATCAATTCTGGCAACAGGCGCCATTGCATCTCATAGATCAAAAACTATATAGCAGTTTCCAGCACTATTTGATTAGTCGCACTCAGTTAAATGGCAACTTCTACAAGCGACTGGATATTGCAGATACACACGCAGGGATTTTGTGGAGCTAGTTTAACTCACCATTATTTTTTTGTAGAGTGTAAAATTTGCGTATGAGTCGTGTATAAATGTATATTATTGTTTACATTTAATATAAATACACATAAAATGTTCGATATCTAATACATTTAATGTGTGTCATGGACAATCATATTCTCAATCTGCAGGACATGGGTTTAGCCATTAGAAGAGAAAGAAAGCTTCTCAAACTTACTCAAGATCAGTTGGCTCAAAAAGCCAATATGAGACGTCAAACAATCATTAGCATTGAAAAAGGTGAGGATGCTAACATCACCAGCCTATTTAAAATTTTAATGGCACTTAATTTCTGTATGGAGTTAAAGCCTATTAGGCCAGATTATACGAAGCTTGGGGATTTGCTTAATGAATCTTGATAAGATCAAATCGCTTCAAGTGGTAACGCCGCAAGGCGCGTCTGGATTTTTAAGCAAAGAAGCTAGATTCTCATTTAATTACACCAACAGCGAAAAACATGCCGAGGTATCTCTTAGTATGCCGATGCGTGCTGAAAGCTATAGTGGAGGCGGTTTGTTCTCTGTATTTGCTATGAATAAACCAGAAGGCTATTTGTTAGACTCCCTAAAAAATAGATTCGGGAAGGTCGCCAAGCTCGACGATATGTCGCTATTAAAGATCACAGGTAAACATCAAATTGGACGACTTAGTTATATTGACCCTAGTGACATGGTTGAATCCAAAAAATCCACGGTTAGCCTAGATGACCTTGTAAAATCAACAGCCTCTGAGGAGCTGTTTAATTATCTGGTAGATACATATTTTGATTCAGGCATCTCTGGATTTCAACCTAAAGTTTTGGTGGCTGATAAAAACCTTAATTCCCCCGTCATTGACAAGGCAACAGCGGTAACGCCAGATTTGATCGTAAAATCGGCTGGTGATGATTACCCGCATCTTGCTGAAAATGAGTTTATGTGTATGTCTGTTGCCATAGAGGCAGGAATTAGCGCGCCTGAATTTTGGTTAAGTGAAGATAACGGTCTTTTTATTTTAAGGAGATTCGATATCACAGATAGCGGAAATCGACTGGGTATGGAAGATATGTGCGCATTAACCAATACCTCCGCTGACGATAAGTATCATGGAAGCTACGAGGGAGTTGGGCGCATCATCGCTTCTTTATGTGGCAGTAACTCAACTGAAAGTTTGCATCGGTATTTTGAGTATGTGGCACTGTCGGTTTTAGTGAAAAATGGAGATGCACACCTTAAGAATTTTTCGTTGATTTATGAGCATCCTGGTGCAGAAGTTAAGCTTTCTCCAATTTATGACGTAGTCACTACATCAGTCTATCAGAGCACTAATCCTAGAACTGGCATGAATATTATCGATCGCACAATGGCGCTTGGTATGAATAAGTCTAAAAATTACCCAGATAACAATGCGCTCTGTAAATTTGGTCGAAGCATCTGTGGCGTATCAAGACCTCAGGAAGTAATTGATCGCATTGAAGCGGCTAAAATAACAGTCATTCGTGATAGTAAAGGTCGAATTGACGATGGTTTTTTAGCTGACATGATAAAGGTCTGGTAAGTTAAATCCACACTGGCCGATAAGATTGAGAGTGGCTGCAAGTTAAAAGAAAATTTCCAACTTAATTTAATTGGCAGCACGCAGTTAAATGGTAATTTTTATAAGCGGCTTAATATTCCAGATTCACATAGTGGTTTGATTTGGACAGAGTGAATTTAAGCGTTTTATCGGGTATTCGTAAAGTTTTGTGTATTAGCTAAATTAACAGCTAATCCAATCAACCAGCTTAATGCCTGTTATGCGACTAAACTCTTTGGTATTGTTTGATACCAGCGTTACATTTAGGCTTAAAGCATGTGCACCTATCATCGTATCTAATGGGCCAATTGGAATGCCTTGTTTTTCCAGTGTCGCGCGCAGTGTTCCATAGTACTCAGTGGCTGGCTCATCAAAATCTACCACTTCTAAGGGCAGAATAAACTCATCTAGCGCAGCCTGATTTTTTTCCTTAAACTGACTCTTGGCAACGCCATACCTTAACTCAGCCAGTGTTACGGATGAAATGCAAATATCACCGATTTGATAAGCACTAAACTTTTGCAGGATGTCTCTCGGCTTTTTCTTGATAATGGCGATGCAAATATTAGTATCTAACATCAACTTCATGCAAACAAATCCTCGCGGATTTGTGATTCAGGCTGATTGCGATCAGCCATAAAATCCGCACTGAACTTATCTAAGCTTTCAGCAAGCACGTCCCAGGAATGATTGGCAGGAATCAATACCACAGCATTACCTGAACGCTTGATGATGACCTCATCACCTTCAAATCGAAAATCCTTCGGCAACCGCACTGCCTGACTTTGACCGTTCTGAAATAGTTTGGCTGTTCTCATAACAAACTCCCATTTAGTATATATTTTAAGTATAGATTAATAAGGCGGGCTGTCAATACAAATTAATCACTAATACACATAACTTTACGAATAGCCGTTTTATCTAGGTAGAATATTTTGAGTCACTTTTGATTCATATTTTTTGTTTTTATAAATTGATAATACCTGTAAATTTTTGTTGTGTGGTAATGCCTTTGTAATAAAAGGGTTATATCAAGTATAATCAAAAATGCAGTGCGTATAATTCAAAAAAAATGAACAAATTGACTCCAGTTATTTTATGTGCCACAGCAGGCTTTTTCCTGTAGTCAGTTTCTCGTGAAATACACCTTAAACTTTCATTCATTATGGTGGATGAACAAATTTTGCTATAAAAATACTTTTACGCGGCTTAATGCCAAGCTGGTAATTGCTTGAGTAAACGGTATCGAAAGTGTTATCGGCTTATTATTAGCCAAAATAAATATGGAATAAAGAATGATAGAAATACCCAAAAATACTAAATCTGATCACTTAGGACTACCCATTAAAAGATATATATCACGCATCAATTGGCTATTTGTATCTACAGTTGTTTTCCCCACAACTATTGCTATTATTTACTATGGTTTTATTGCATCTGACGTATTTATTTCAGAGTCGCAATTTGTGGTCCGTAGCCCAGAGAAGCAATCTGCTTCTCCATTAGGTTCGCTACTAAAAGGTTCTGGCTTTTCCCATTCTCAAGATGATAGTTACATAGTAAAAGACTTTGTACTGTCGCGTGATGCGCTACAAAAGTTAGATGATTACATGTCTATCCGTAAGGCTTTCTCTAATAAAAATGTAGATCGTGTCAGTAGGTTTGCAGGTCTAGATACTGATGATAGCTTTGAAGCATTGCACCGCTATTACAAAAAAATGGTAGATAGTCAGCTTGATTCTAGCTCATCTATCACTACGCTTACTGTACGAGCATTTACTGCTGACGACGCTTATAAAATGAATAAAGCACTACTCATTATGAGTGAAGTGTTGGTCAATCAGCTCAATGAAAACGGCCGCCGCGATATGATTAAATTTGCGACCGGTGAAGTTGAGGGAGCTGCAGTTAAGGCTAAGGTGGCAGCACTAGCGCTATCAACTTACCGCAATAAAAAAGGCGTGATAGATCCTGAAAAGCAATCTGCAATTCAATTGCAGCAAATTTCAAAGTTGCAAGAACAGTTACTCTTAACAAAATCGCAGCTCATGCAACTGACGAGTTTCACCAAAGACAATCCACAAATACCAGCTTTGCAAAAACAAGTAGAGTTACTAGAGCATGAAATTTCTCTACAAATGAATCAAGTGACAGGGGGTGAAAAGTCATTCTCAAGTAAAGCTGCAGAGTATCAGCGCTTGCAATTAGAACGTGAGTTTGCTGATAAACAGCTAGCTATTGCTATGGCATCGCTAGAGTCAGCTCGCAATGAAGCGATAAGAAAACAACTATATCTAGAGCGCATATCACAACCAAGCAAACCTGACTATCCAGCAGAGCCACGTAGGTTAAGGTCAATTATTGCCACACTAGTGTTAGGCTTAATTGCTTGGGGGATTTTAAGTATTTTATTAGCAGGCGTGCGTGAGCACAAAGACTAATGGTCTATCAATGAATGTGAATAGCACAACTTCTTTAGCACGCTCGTTTGTAATTCAAAGGCGCGTAATTTTTGCACTTTTAATGCGTGAAATTATTACGCGTTACGGGAGACATAACATAGGTTTCATGTGGCTTTTTTTAGAACCAATGTTGTTTACATTGGGCGTGACTACCTTATGGACAATGCTGAAGCTGACACATGGTAGTGGTTATACAATTGCAGCTTTTGCAGTGACTGGTTATTCATCAATTCTTTTATGGCGAAATTGTAGTAACAGAGTTGTAGGTGCAATTGGTCCAAATTTAAGCCTAATGCACCACCGCAATGTACGTGTTATAGACATTTATATATCAAGGTTGATTTTAGAAATAGCAGGGGCAAGCACATCATTAATTGTGCTAACTTTGACATTCTCTTCAATTGGTTGGATGAATTTACCTGATGATGTGCTTGTTGTGGCGATTGGTTGGTTTTTACTAGCATGGTTCGCTGTAGCATTAAGTTTAATCGTAGGTGCTGCATCTGAGCGTTCAGAAATGGTTGAGCGAGTATGGCATATTATGACTTACTTAATGTTTCCGCTATCTGGGGCGGCTTTCTTAGTTGATTGGTTTCCTACATCCGCACAAAAGCTAATGCTTTTAGTTCCAATGGTGCATGGCACAGAAATGATTCGCCATGGTTTTTTTGGCGCAGCTGTAAGAACGCATGAAGACCCCATATACCTTTTATTAGTTAATATTGTGATGACCTTTTTAGGCTTAGCTTTGGTGAGAGAAACAGGTAGGCGGTTAGAGCAATAATGATACGGTTGGAGAATGTAACAAAAATATACGATACCAGGCTAGGTAAGCGCACTGTACTTCACGACATTAATTTAAGTGTTGCTAAAGGTGAAAAGTTAGGCATTTTAGGTAGAAACGGTGCGGGTAAATCTACTTTAATTCGCTTACTGAGTGGGGCGGAGCTGCCCTCTCATGGGGTCGTGAATCGTGGAATGAGTATTTCTTGGCCATTAGCTTTTAGTGGCGCTTTTCAAGGTAGCTTAACAGGTATAGATAATTTAAAGTTTATTTGTAGGGTTTATAACAAGCCGATAGAACCTGCTATTGAGTTTGTAAAAGAGTTTTCTGTATTGGGTGAATATTTATATGAACCTGTAAAGAAATATTCATCAGGTATGAGCGCTCGCTTAGCTTTTGCTATTTCAATGGCAGTAGAGTTTGATTGTTTTTTGATTGATGAGATTGTTGCAGTGGGAGATAGCCGCTTTCATGAAAAGTGCCATATTGAATTGTTTGAGAAGCGTAAAGATAGAGCGATGGTAATCGTTTCTCATAATGAAGATTACGTTAGACATCACTGTCAGCATGCCGCTGTGCTAGTTGACGGAAAATTGTATCAGTTTGATGAAATTGAAGGCGCATTAACTTTTTACCACAGTAGTGCAAATTGAAGTTTATAAATAATAGTAAAAAAGGTTAAAAATGATATTGGTTACAGGTGCCGCTGGGTTTATAGGCTCAAATTTTGTTTTAGATTGGTTTGAAACTAATAATGAAGCTGTAGTAAATTTAGATAAGCTTACTTATGCAGGCAACTTGCAAAATTTAGCGGGTTTACAGGGCAATGATAAGCATATCTTTGTGCATGGCGACATTGGAGATAGCGCTCTTTTAACCAAGCTTCTATCTGAACATAAGCCTAGAGCTGTTGTTAACTTTGCAGCAGAGTCTCATGTGGATCGTTCTATTCATGGTCCAGAAGATTTTATTCAAACCAATATTGTGGGTACATTTCATTTGTTAGAAGCTGTACGCACTTACTGGAATTCGCTACCTGAAAAAGAAAAACAAGATTTTAGATTTTTACACGTATCTACAGATGAAGTATATGGGTCACTTGGGGCAGACGAGCCTGCATTTACTGAAAAGCATCAGTATGAACCAAATAGCCCTTACTCAGCCAGTAAGGCGGCAAGTGATCATTTGGTACGTGCTTATCATCATACTTACGGTTTGCCTGTATTAACAACCAACTGCTCTAATAATTACGGACCTTATCACTTCCCAGAAAAGCTTATTCCGTTAGTTATACACAATGCGTTAGCTGGCAAATCACTACCAATTTATGGGGATGGCCAACAAATACGTGATTGGTTATACGTAAAAGACCATTGCAGTGCTATTAGACGCGTACTTGAAGCAGGCGCGGTTGGTGAGGTTTACAACGTAGGTGGTTGGAATGAAAACCCCAACTTAGAGGTAGTAAATACCTTATGTGCCATTTTGGATGAATTGCAACCACGAACAGATGGCGAGTCTTACGCTAAGCAAATCACTTATGTGAAAGATAGACCGGGGCATGATAAACGCTATGCAATTGATGCAAGCAAAATTGAACGTGAATTAGGCTGGAAACCTGTAGAAACATTTGAAACAGGGATTAAAAAAACGGTGCAATGGTATTTGGACAATCAAGATTGGGTAACTAATATTACAACAGGTGTTTATCGAGATTGGGTGCAAACGCAATACTCAGCCGTTGATAAATCAAATGCGAAATAATTAAATATGAAAATATTATTATTGGGTAAAAATGGCCAAGTAGGTTGGGAGTTACAACGCAGTTTAGCTGTGTTGGGTGAAGTGGTTGCTTTGGGTACTGATAGTACTGACTACTGTGGTGATTTCACTAATTTACAGGGTTTGGCTGATACAGTTGATCAAGTCCGTCCTGATTATATTGTCAATGCGGCGGCTTATACTGCGGTAGACAAAGCCGAGAGTGAGCCTGAATTAGCAAGGCTTGTTAACGCATTAGCGCCTGAAGTGTTAGCAAAAGCGGCGGAAAAAATTGGCGCGTGCTTTGTACATTACTCTACTGATTATGTGTTCGACGGCGGTGGAGAGCAGCCATGGGTGGAGAGTGATATACAAAAGCCACTTAATATATACGGTCAAACTAAATTAGAAGGTGAGCAGCTAATAGCGGCTGCATGTACTCAATACCTTATTTTTCGCACAAGTTGGGTATATGCCGCACGCGGTGCAAACTTTGCCAAAACTATGCTACGCCTAGCTAAAGAGCGTGATCGCCTTACTGTAATTAGTGATCAATTCGGCGCACCAACAGGTGCAGAGTTGCTTGCGGACAGTACTTCCCATGCTATTCGAAGTATCGAAAGCAATCCAAAGCTATCAGGTATTTATCACTTGGCTGCAAGTGGGGAAACCACTTGGTATGGCTACGCTAAATTTGTAATTAATCAAGCTCAACAAGCGGGAGCGGTGTTAAAAGTTAATGTGGATGCGATTGACCCAGTGCTTACATCAGCGTTTCCTACACCAGCAACGCGACCATATAACTCGCGGCTAAATACAACTAAGTTTAAAAATGCGTTTAATCTAGAGCTGCCAAATTGGCAACAAGGCGTTGCACGCATGCTTAATGAAATTCTTTAAATATTAAAAAATGTCTAAATATTAACGGTGGAGTAAATAATAAAAATGATAAATCGTAAAGGCATTATTCTTGCGGGTGGTTCTGGCTCTCGCTTACACCCTGCAACTCTTGCAATAAGCAAGCAGTTGCTACCAGTGTACGACAAACCAATGATCTATTATCCATTAAGCACTCTCATGCTGGCAGGAATAAGAGATATTTTAATTATATCAACACCACAAGATACACCACGCTTTGAACAGCTATTAGGCAATGGTGAAAAATGGGGTCTCAATTTACAATATGCAGTGCAAAATTCGCCGGATGGTCTTGCACAAGCTTTTATTATTGGTGAAGATTTTATTGGGGATAGCCCAAGTGCATTAGTGCTTGGGGATAATATTTTTTACGGACATCATTTTAATCAACTATTAAGTAGCGCCATGCAACGCACAGAAGGCGCAAGCGTATTTGCTTATCATGTGCATGACCCTGAACGCTACGGTGTGGCTGAGTTTGATGCCACAGGCAAAGTATTATCATTAGAAGAAAAACCAGCACAGCCTAAATCAAACTATGCAGTGACAGGTTTATATTTTTACGACAATCAAGTAGTAGAGCTTGCTAAGAACCTTAAGCCTTCACCAAGAGGTGAGCTTGAAATTACTGATTTAAATCGATTGTATCTAGAAAAAAGCCAACTTAATGTGGAAATTATGGGGCGAGGCTATGCATGGCTAGATACAGGCACACATGAATCTCTGCTAGAAGCAGGGCAGTTTATTGCCACACTAGAAAACCGCCAAGGTTTAAAAGTAGCCTGCCCAGAAGAGATTGCTTTTAGGCAGCACTGGATAGATGCCAAACAGCTAGAGCAACTAGCGCAACCCCTCACTAAAAATGGTTATGGAAAATACCTGATGCAAATTTTAAAAGAGGATATTTTTTAATGAAAGTGACCCGCCTTGCTATTCCTAATGTTGTTTTACTAGAACCCATAGTGTTTAGTGATGACAGAGGCTTCTTTTTTGAAAGCTTTAATCAAGCCAAATTTGAAGAAGCAATTGGTAAAAAAGTGAGCTTCGTACAAGATAATCACTCAAAATCAACTAAAAACGTATTGCGCGGTTTGCACTATCAAATTCAACAACCGCAAGGCAAACTAGTGCGAGTAGTGCAGGGCGAGGTGTTTGACGTGGCGGTAGATATACGCAAAAATTCACCCACGTTTGGGCAATGGGTTGGTGAAATATTAAGTGCAGAAAACAAACGCCAACTATGGGTGCCAGAGGGCTTTGCCCATGGCTTTGTAACGCTATCAGAAACAGCAGAGTTTTTATATAAAACCACAGATTATTACGCCCCAGCATTTGAGCGTTGTATTAAATGGGATGATGCAAATTTAGCAATTGATTGGATGGTGAGCGATGCACCTTTAGTATCAGCCAAAGATACTGTGGGTAAAAGCTTGATTGAAGCTGAGGTATTTGCTTGAAACCCCAAGCTAAACGTTTAATCGTTGTATTAGGGATGCATAGAAGTGGCACCAGTGTCATTACGCGGGCGCTCAATGTGCTGGGTGTAGAGTTAGGTGACAAGTTGCTCCCTCCTGTTGTGGGTGATAATGATAAAGGTTATTTTGAAGATGCAGACATAAATATCCTTAATATCGAAATCTTGCAATCGCTAGGTCTAGATTGGCACTCGTTAACTCCTATATCCTCAGTTGATGTAAATCAACTAAAAGAAAAAGGTTACTTCTTACGCGCCATAGATTTATTACGTAACAAAACATCTAATTCAGATTTATTTGGGATTAAAGATCCGAGAGTTACAAAGCTATTGCCGTTCTGGCAAGCGGTCTTTAAACAATCTTCATTTGATGTTAGTTACTTAATGGTTATACGTAACCCACTTAGCGTGGCTAAATCATTATCAAAGCGCTCTAATTTTAGTCATGAAAGGACATATCTACTATGGTTGAGTCATATTCTTACTGCCTTAAATTCCATAAAAAATGAAAACAAAGAGGTTTTTATCGACTATGATAATTTCCTAGAAAGCCCAATAAAAAATATAGACTATATTTCTAGCACGCTAAAGTTAACTATAATCCCTCACGAGTTAGAGGTTTATAACAACAGTTTTTTAGAACCATCATTAAGGCACTCCAAATATAATATTAACGAACTAAAGTTAGATTCAGCTTGCCCACCACTTGCTTTTGAAGTCTACTCACAGCTATTAGATTATGCAGTTAATAGGAATCCTATCAACAATGCAGAACTTAATGAAAAAATAGAAGCATGGTGTATTGAATTCAGTAGGCTTGAAACAGGTTTACATTTACTTGATAACATATCTCTTCAAAAAGACAATATTACGCAAGAGCTAAATAGTAAAAATGCCAAATTAAATGACTTGCTAAAAAATATAGCATCATATGATAGTGATATTCTACAGAGCGCATTTGATGCTAATTGGTACTTAGAAAAAAACCCAGATGTAGCAGCTGCAGGTGTAGATTCCTTTACTCACTATATAGATCACGGGATACAAGAGGGACGCTTACCATCAGAAAATGTTTATGCTTTTATTGTGAGTTCATTTATAACACATAATGATAAGTTAAATGAGCGTTCTCAGAATGAGCTACTAAGAACCAAAGTGCAATACAGCGAAGAACTAGCTAACGTACAAAACCAAACAGAAAAGCTGTTATTCGAGCTGACCTCACGATGGAAATTAAACTCTGATCAATTAACAACTATAAATCAATCCAGCGAAAAGTATTTTGAAAAGCAATCTTTAGTAATTCAAAAATTGGAAGAACAGCAAAAAGACTATATACAACAAATTAACGATGTAAGGTTAAAGCTTG
>NZ_JAQSDC010000031.1 GCF_029945705.1 Methylotenera sp. | reverse complement strand
ATAAAACAATGGGTTAAGAAACATATGGGCTAGTTATCTAGGACAGCCCCTAAAACTATTAGAGTTTTGGGCCACTAATGCTTAAATATTATACAGAGTAAAATTTAAAATGAAAATTTTAGTGCGCTGCAAGTAGAAAAAGTTCCTAATATTTTACCGTTGGGTTTCTTGAAAGTGTAAAACAACTGCTCTGTAAGCCAATATTCATGGGCCTCTCAGGGCATCTAATTTTAGATAAAACACATTTATTGAGTTATCTTGTTTAATCTTTTTTGGTTAATGTAAAGTTGTTTTAACCCCATCCCAACACATTGACCGTTTAACTTCCTAATGACACACTTGTTACATGAGCGATACTTTAGTTTCTGATGATATTTTAATGCGCAAATTTTGCTCAGGTGATGGCAAGGCTTTTCGTACTTTATATACGCGACATGAAAAGCCGCTTTATCGGTATTTGCGTCGCGTGTTGGGTATTGGTCTAGTGGCGCAGGTAGATGAGGTTTTTCAAGATACTTGGATGCGAATGGTGGATGCGCGTGATAGTTGGCAACCACGTGATGGGGTGGCCTTTAAGACTTGGCTTTATACTTTGGCGCACCATCGAGCGGTGGATATTTTGCGTAAAAGCGGGCGTGAGGTTTCTGCGGATGAAAGTTGGTTGGATGAGGATAGTGAAACAGCGTGGCAATTATGGCCAGCATCCAGTGCGGAGCAGCCTGAACAGCAAGCCTTTTGGCGCAAAGCGGGTCAGCAGCTTTTGCATTGTTTAGAGGGTTTGCCTGCGTTGCAGCGCGCCGCATTTTTGTTGCACCATGAGGATGGTTTGAGTTTAGATGAAATAACGCAGGTACTAAACACTGAGTTTGAAACGGTTAAAAGCCGATTACGCTATGCTTTGTACAAACTGCGTTTATGTATGGGCGCACATTTGCAGCCTATTTTGGAAGCGGATACGACTTCATGAGTTTGCAAGATCAGCATTTACAGCAAGCACTTAAGCATGCGCCCGATAGCGAGCTAATGCCAAGTGATGCGACACAAAAAGCAGTGTTGGCTTATGCTGATAGTGCCTTGAAGCAAACCCATGAAACGTGGCTAACACGCCTGTATAACGTTTGGCATGAATGGTTCGGCTCAAGCTGGCATATCACGGGTATTGGAAGCGCGGTGGCTACAGTGTTGGTCGTTGTTGTATTTTGGCACCAGCTGCCTGATGATACGATGCTAAAAGTGGCAACGCCCAGTGAGCCTGCTGAGAGAAGGTCTGTAGATGTCTCTGCTGATTCTGTAGATCAACTTGCTACAACAGAGACTAACACTGAAAAAACCGTACAAAAAAAATTAAATAAAGTCACCGCGCCTCGCAAAGAAAAGTCTTCATTGCCTGCCGCTCAGCAGGCGGTAGCACCATTAGCAAAAGAAGCTCAAATGTCAGCAGTGATAGCTGCACCAGCATCTGCTCCCATCATGCAAGATAACGCTGCAGCACAGACGGCAGTAGCGGGAACGATTAGTCTGCCTGAAGTTGCACAGCCTGCGCCTAAAGTTGAGTTGAACAAGAAAGCGGCTTCTTCGACAAAACTTGATGCAGCGCTATCAAAGTCCATCGCACTACGAGATGAACTCGCTGATTTATTAGCAGAAATCGGCGTAGAGGGTGGCGTTGTAGCGGCAAATAAAGATATTCAGGCGCTAAGGCTGCGACTGCTTGTATTAAATGAGCTACGTGATCAAAGCAAAGGCGCTTGCTCATCGCCAACTTCGCGACCTGCTGTCATAGACACTACAACTGGATATCACATTGAAACAATAAGTCTGTGTAATGTTTCCGCTTCATTGTTAAGTGAGGTGGAGGCTTGCAATCAAACGATGCGGAACTGGCATGCCAAGCATGGCAATAATTAACAAGGCCAAGAATAGTAATGTGGGGTTGGGTTGTTCTCAATCAAAAAGCTTTGGCGAATGAATCGCCGCGCTGAAGTTAAGCTAATAAGGCTTTCACATCTTCGATATTTGCGCGCTCTGCGTTGCTTCCATCAGCGCTACGTTTGGTTGCAACTCTTATTTCATCCACTTCAAACACACTTAATTTAATGACGCCCGTTGACATCTCGAGTGAAAAAACGGGTACTTTTTTACGGTGATCACCTTTTTTGTCGCGTTTCCCATCGTTGAGTACACGGTAAGATTTTTCATTGGTTTCAAACGGAATGTCTTGGTTTAGCAGAAACATTTCTACTTCTTTTAAACTGTCTGCAAACAAATGAATATGTGTTTCTGAGCCCAAGCCAGCCGTGCCATCCAATACTGAACCCGTTAAATAGGGGTTGAATTTTTCTAATAACTTCATGGTAAACAACGCATTTTTACGTAGTTCACGTAGGTTTCCTGGCTGCTCATCACTTAGAAACAATGCATTGTAGAGTTTGAGCTCTTCTTCAATTTCTGCGTTTGAAGGCAGTACATCGTTATCTGAGGTGCCTATTTGTCGCCCTGCTTTTTTCTTTGCATAGGCGTAATCTGAAATGCCGTCTTCCGCCATCATTCTGGCGGCTGATTGAGCAATGAGCTGTCGTAATTGCTGAAGGTTTTCTTTGGCCATGAGGGATTTTAGTGACCACTTAAAAGTCTAGCTGCAGCATTCTGCAAGTCTCTACTTCTTTGCTGGTGCTTAGGTTCAGAAGTAGGTATAGGTTTTACCATGGCTGGATTAGCAGCATTGTTAGGACTTTGTGATAAACCCTGCTTTTGGTCTAGATTGCTAGGTATTGGTGCTGAAGGTTTAGAAATTGCAGCGGGATTAGTGTTTGGTGCTATTGTGGGTTCAGGTTGCATCATCTGCTGGGCCTGATTTGGATTGGATGATGTTAAGTCATCTGAATTTAGCTCATCACCTAAAAGTGGAGGAAGACTCTCAACTAATGGTGGCGGGTTTTCATGATAAAAGTATTCGGTAATGCCGCTATCATCCCGCGTACCTGTTGTCGGGTCTACATTCATAGCAACCACGCCATCAGGCATACGCATTGCCATTTCAGGCGTGCCTTTTAATGCAGCTGCCATATATTTAATCCATATTGGTAATGCAGCAGCAGCGCCAGTTTCACCTCTACCTAATGGTCTTGGTGAGTCAAACCCTACCCATGCTATAGCCACTTGTTTGGGACTATAACCTGCAAACCAAGCATCTATATGGTCATTGGTTGTTCCCGTTTTACCAGCAATATCACTACGACCTAGTTTTAGTGCTTTGGCGGCAGTACCGTTGCGTATCACGCTTTGCATCATAGAGTTCATGATGAAGGCATTTCGGCTATCAATCACACGCGGTGCGCCATTGCTGGCATGGTCAAAAACCGTTCTGGAAATCACTTTGCCATGTTGATCTACAATTTTAGAAATCAAATTTGGTTTAACGCGGTAACCACCATTGGCAAATACTGCGTAAGCACTCGCCATTTGCCATGGTGTTGCTGAACCAGCGCCTAGCGCCATAGTGAGGTAGGCTGGGTGTTTTTTAGCTTCAAAACCAAAACGGGTAATATAGCTTTGCGCATACTCCGGGCCAATATTTTGTAGTACGCGAATTGCAACCGTGTTGACCGAATGTGCTAATGCTTTTCTTAAGCTGATTGGCCCCTCAAATGAATTCTCATAGTTCTGTGGTGACCATTCTTTATCGCCTGTTTGAGCCGCTGAAAAATTTAACGGGGCATCTTCTACAATCGTTGCTGGCGTGTAACCTTTTTCTAAAGCAGCAGAGTAAATAAACGGCTTGAAGCTTGAACCTGGCTGACGCCATGCTTGAGTGACGTGATTAAACTTACTCTGATTGAAATCAAAGCCGCCAACAAGTGCGCGTATTGCACCATTTTCTGGATCAAGCGCTATTAATGCAGATTCAACCTGTGGAAGCTGCACGATGCGCCATGTGTCATCATTTTTGATCACACGGATGACCGCACCTTCTTTCAATAAGCGCTTAGTTGGATCTTTGTCATGCAGCATTTTATCGACAAAGGCTAAGCCCTTGTCTGTAATCACAATATCTTCGCCACTTTTGGTATGCGCTTCAACAGACTTGGGTGATACGCTAGTGATGATTGCAGGGATAAAGCCGTTAAATACTTCAAAGTCATCAAGCGCTATATCAAGCGCACTCTTTTTATTTTTAGCTGAGTACTCCGGTATTGGCAATGATGCAATATCGAATACTTTTTCTGGACCACGATAACCGTGGCGAAGGTCGTAATCTAAAACACCTTCTCGCACTGCAGCATTCGCAGCCTCTTGGTTTGCTTTAAGGATGGTGGTGTAAACATTCAGGCCGCTACTGTAAATTTCATCTTGATATTGTGTATATAACGTGTCTCTAACGCTTTCGGCCACATAATCAGCAGACAAGTCACGAGATTGCTTTGTTACTTTAAAACGCAAAGGCTGCTTAAGCGCAGCTTGATAATCGCTCTCCTTTAAAAACCCAAAGCGAAACATGTCGTGCAAAACTTCTTGCTGGCGCCCCATTGAGCGTTTTGGATTGGTAAACGGATTGTAGTTGGATGGCGCTTTAGGCAGACCAGCCAGCAGAGCCGTTTCTGCAAGATTTAGTTTATCAAGCGTTTTTCCATAATAGACTTGTGAGGCGGCCGCAAAGCCATAAGCACGCTGACCTAAATAAATCTGGTTGATATAAAGCTCGAGTATCTTATCTTTGCTTAAGCTATGTTCAATTTTAATCGCCAGTAGCGCTTCATTGATCTTGGTAATCAGCGTACGTTTGCCATTGGGAACCGTGAAAAAGTTTTTGGCTACTTGCATCGTGATGGTGCTTGCACCTTCGTGTGATCTGCCAGAAACATTATTCTTAATCGCTCTTAGAATCCCCGTAGTATCAATACCGTTGTGCTGATAAAAACGACGATCCTCAATGGCTAACACTGCATCTTTAAGGTTTTGTGGAACTTGGTCGATATTAATAAATGCGCGGCGCTCTTCACCAAACTCACCAATTAAATAGCCATCTTCAGAGTAAACGCGTAAAGGAAGTTTGGGTTGGTAATTAGTGAGCGCATCAAGCGAAGGGAGTGACGGGTAAATAATAGCAGCAGCAATAGCAACCAGTGCTACAACAGATAAGCCGCCAACGAATATAGCTAGTAAAACGTAGTGCCACCATTTTGTAGGAGTCATGAAGTTTACAATTTCAATGGTTAGAATCGACACTATTATAAATTGCTATGCCGCACCTTGCTAATAAACAATAAAATAAAGCGTTAAAAAGTGTTAATTAAATCCACAATAAATTTGACCAATAAAATAAATTGCTTTACAGGGCTTAAAGTTGTTGATAGGATTTAATGTAAATTATTAGAAATGAACGTAACTAACGAACCCAGAAAGGGAATTTCAGTTTGAAATTCAACTTTTTTAAAGAAAAGACCCCGCCACTGATTGGAATCGACATCAGTTCTACTTCTATTAAGATGGTGGAATTATCAGATGATGGTCGCGGCGGCTATAAGCTTGAGGGATACTCTACTGCACCCTTAGCCAAAGAAGCTATGGTTGATGGGAATGTGGGTGACCTTGAAAAGGTAGCGGATGCTATCAAGCAGGCATGGAAACTTTTGGGATCTCGTGAGAAACGAGTAGCGCTCGCCTTGCCCGCTTCTGCGGTGATTAGCAAAAAAGTATTAATGGCTGCCGACCTTCGTGAGGAGGACATGGAGGCGCAAGTGGAAGCGGAAGCTAATCAATACATTCCATTCTCTTTAGACGAAGTGAATATTGACTTTCAGGTGCTTGGTGCTGCACCAAATAATCCAGATGAAGTAGAAGTTTTGATTGCTGCGTCTCGTAAGGAGAAAATTGAAGATCGTGTTGCCGCTGCCGAAGGCGCTGGGCTTAAAGTCACGGTCATGGATGTTGAAAACTATGCTACAGAAGCTGCTTACTCTATAGTATCAAGTCAGCTTCCTAACGCGGGTCGTGAACAAACCGTGATTATCATCGACATAGGCGCATCAATGATGCATATTAATGTGTTGCACGATAATAAGTCTGTTTACACCAGAGAGCAAAGTTTTGGTGGTGGTCAGCTCACTCAAGAAATTCAACGACGTTTTGGCTTGTCATTAGAAGAAGCGGAAATTGCTAAGCGCAAAGGCGGCTTGCCTGAAAGTTATGATAGTGAAGTATTGCAACCTTTTATGCAGACGCTTGCCATGGAAGTCGCAAGGGCATTACAGTTTTTCACTAGCTCAACACAATACAATCGTATCGACCATATTGTGTTGGCAGGTGGTTGCGCAGCGATTCCAGCGATTGATGTAGTTGTGCAAGATCGAACGCAAGTTAATACGATTGTCGCCAACCCATTCCAGAGTATGACAATTAATACTAGACTTAAGCAGCAGCAGGCAGCTACTGATGCACCCGCCCTGCTAATTGCCTGCGGTCTTGCGATGAGGGGGGTAACGGTATGATACGCGTCAACCTGCTACCGCATCGCCAAATTAGACGTGAAGCACGTCAGCGTGAGTTCGGTTTAATGGCATTGTTCTCAGCAATTGCTGCCTCAGTGATTATCTTTTTGGGCTACACATACATCAATGCAAAAATAGATGCGCAGGCAGAGCGTAATGCGCGCTTAGATACAGCGATTGTGAAGCTGGATAAAGAAATTGCTGATATTAAAGATCTGAAAGATCAAATCAGTACTATGCTAGAGCGCAAGCAAGTGGTTGAGAATTTGCAAACCAACCGAAGTCAAGCGGTGGTTGTGCTAGATGAACTGAGTAGGCAGTTGCCAGAGGGTATGTATCTTAAAAGCATTAAGCAGCAAGGTAATGTGATTTCAATAGAAGGCGTAGCTGATACCAATGCGCGTGTTGCTACTTTGGTGAGAAATCTATCCACCTCAAATTGGATGGAGTCACCTAGTCTAGTTGAAATTAAATCTGTGATTGTTAATACGTTGAAACAAAACGCATTTGCATTGAATGTGAATATTAAAGTTCCTAAAGTCGAGACTGATGAAAAACCAGCTAAAGGTGGAAATTAATCATGAAGTTAGATGATTTTAATAATATAGATTTCAATAATGCAGGTAGCTTGCCAGCCGCAGTTAAAGCTGTATTGCTTGGGTTCATATTTGTAGTTATTTTGGCTTTGGGCTACTATTTTTTATGGACTGATGCTTTTACTTCGCTTGATACAGCAAAGGCAAAAGAGGAAGAGTTGCGAAAAGTTTTTCTTGATAAGCAAGCACAAGCAGTCAATTTGGCAGGCTACAAACAGCAAATGGTGGAGATTGAAAAAACCTTTGGCGCATTATTAAAGCAGTTGCCTGACAAGTCTCAAATGGATGGATTGCTAACAGATATTAATCAGGCTGGTTTAGGGCGCGGTTTAGAATTTGAACTCTTTAAACCTGGTCAAGAAACACAAGCAGAGTTTTATGCGGAAATGCCAATCTCTATTAAAGTACTTGGTACTTATCATGATTTAGGTGCATTTGCCACCGATATCTCTAAATTATCACGCATCGTGACATTGAACGACATTTCGGTTAACGCTGGTAAAGATGTTAAATCAAGTAATGCAGATGCAATATTGGTTATGGAAGCTACTGCCAGAACTTACAGATATTTGGATGCAGATGAGCTTGCAACTAAAAAACAAAATGAGGCGAAAATAAAAGCAGTTGGGAAAATTTGATGAATCATGCGAATCTGCGATTAAAGCGAAAACCAACACATAGTATGTGGTTAAAAATTTCATTAGCTTGTCTGTTATGCCTTAGCTTAGCTGCATGTAGTGGTGGTGATGGCGATGATTTGGATAGCTTTATTAAAAACGCCGCTAAAGACATGCGGCCAAAAATCAAACCACTTCCAGAGGTAAAGCCGTATCTTGCTCTGCAATATAATGCAGATGGCAAGTTAAGCGATCCGTTTCGTGCACGCAAGGCATCGAATGCAAATAGTGTTTTACAACCCAATATGAATCGGCCTAAAGAGCCTATGGAAGCGTATCCGCTTGAGAGTATTAAATACGTTGGTCAGTTGTCAAAAGTTAAACTTACTTATGCTTTGTTGTTAACGCCAGATAATGGTGTGCAACAAGTTAAAATAGGTAATTACGTAGGTCAAAATTTTGGCATGGTGACAAAAATTACTGATAGTGAAGTTGAATTAAAAGAGATTGTGCAAGATGATCTTTCAGGGGATTGGATAGAGCGAGTTTCTAATTTGCCATTGCAAGAGTAGTTAGCGATTTAATAGAAACCCCTATTTAAAGTAATTGGAAATTTAAGGTGAGACAATGAAAAACAACACATGGGTAAGCAAATTTTCACAGGTTTTTTTACTGTTGGGGCTAGTAATAATTTCAGGCGTATCGTTAGCTGAAGAGCAATCCAACCTTAAAAATAAAATAGAAAGTGTGGATTTTTCATCTTTGCCTGGTGGCCGGGTAGCTATTCATATCAAAACCACAATACCGCTTACAAATGCACCTGCAGGGTTTACATTGAATAGTCCAGCACGTATTGCCTTAGACTTCCCTGGTGTAGCGAACGGCACTGCTAAAACTAATATTCAAGCTGATCAAGGTTCACTTAAAAGTATTATGCTTGCACAGGCTAAAGAACGCACTCGCATGGTGTTAAATCTATCTAAAAATGTAGGTTACAACACCACCATGAATGGTAACGATGTAACAATAGTGCTGCAAGCTAACGAAGCGAGTGCAAATGCTGGTGTAGAAACAAAATTTTCTGAGCCAACACTAGGCCAACAACAGTTTGCAATTAACAATGTGGATTTTGCCAGGGGTAAAAATGGTGAAGGTCGCATTATTGTAGACTTATCATCTGCTTCAGCTGGCATTAATATTAAGCAGAAAGGTAAAACAATCGTTGTCGATTTTCTGAATACGGATGTTCCAGCCAACCTGCAACGTAGATTAAATGTGACCAACTTTAATACACCAGTCATTTATGTTGACACAATGAAACACGGTAAGAATGGGCAAATGGTAATTGAACCCAAAGGTAATTGGGAGCAATCAGCTTATCAGGCAGATAAAAAATTCATTATCGACGTACGCCAAGTTGTTGAAGACCCAAACAAGCTTGTACGTGGAGCTAAACCTGGCTATGCAGGTGAGAAGCTCTCATTGAACTTCCAAAATATAGAAGTCCGTTCAGTATTGCAAGTAATCGCTGATTTTACAGGCTTGAATATTATTACAAGCGATACTGTCACGGGTAACTTAACTTTACGTTTAAAAGATGTTCCATGGGATCAAGCACTAGACATTATTACTCAAAGTAAAGGTCTATCGATGCGCAAAACAGGCAATGTTATTTTAGTAGCGCCTGCTGAAGAGGTTGCAGCAAAGGAAAAGCAGAAACTTGAAGCTAGCCAGCAAATCGATGATTTGGAGCCAGTTCGTACTGAGGTGTTTACTTTAAAATATATGAAGGCTGAGTCATTAAAAGAAATATTAAGTGATCCAAAGCAGAAAATTTTATCTAAACGGGGGAGTGCTGTACTAGATCCACGTACAAATACTGTTTTTGTACAAGACACATCTAAATATCTTGAACAGGTACAAGCAATTATTAGTAAGGTTGATATTGCTGTTAAGCAGGTAATGATTGAGTCTAGATTGGTAATCGCTGATGATAAATATAGCAAGGCTTTGGGAGCTAGGCTTGGTGTTACACAATCAGGAAAGACTGGTAGTACAGCAAGTACGATAAGTGGTTCTTTAGGTAATAGACCGACGACTGTTACCACCACGAATGGAGTTACAACGATAACGCAGGGAACGCATAATGGCTCAATTCAGACAAACTCAACGGGGGGCTCTGTATTGACCAGCTCAGATGGTCAGCCAGATCTCATGTCAAACTTAGCCGTTGCAAATGCAACAGGATCGTTAGCCTATAGTATATATAGTTCTGCTGCTGGTTTACTACTCAATATGGAGTTGACCGCTATGGAGTCAGATGGGCGAGGAAAAATTGTATCAAGCCCCCGAGTAACTACAGCAAACCAACATAAGGCTAAAATTGCCGCAGGTACTGAGATTCCATATCTCGAAGCGAGCAGCAGTGGTGCTGCAACAGTGTCATTTAAATCTGCAGTATTGAGTCTGGAAGTAACCCCACAAATTACGCCGGATGATAAAATTATTATGGAGCTCGATGTTAAGAAAGATCGAGTAGGTCAGGTATTTAGTGGGGTGCCATCAATTGAAACGCAAAACATTAATACTCAGGTGCTTGTCGGCAACGGTGAAACGGCAGTGCTCGGTGGTATATTCGAACAAACTGTTCGTAATGATGTAGAGAAAGTCCCGTTCTTTGGAGACTTGCCTGTTTTGGGTAATTTGTTCAAAAAGAGAACTAGTCAGAATGACAAGCAAGAGTTGCTTATATTCATTACACCAAGAATTATGGACGAAAGCTTGAGCTTGCAGTAATTGGAGGTTTTGAATTCTGCGGTTAAATAAATTAACCTTAATCTGACAGATTACTTAGTTTGCCTTAAAATGCCCATCATACTTGTGATGGGCATTTTTTATGCATGATGGGTGGCGGTGATGAATAGTAAGTCTAGCAATATATATTTTATAGGTCTGATGGGTGCAGGTAAAACCACAATCGGTCGATTAATCGCTAAGCAATTGGGTATGGTGTTTTATGATTCTGATCATGAAATAGAACGCAAAACCGGCGTTAAAATCCCTCTTATATTTGAATTAGAGGGTGTGGACGGATTCCGCAAACGTGAGACAACTGCAATTGAAGAGCTATGCCAGCTCGAAAATATAGTGATGGCTACTGGCGGAGGCGCGGTCTTACTGCCTGAAAATCGTGAGTTACTGAAAAATAATGGTAAGGTTGTTTATTTACGAGCAAGTGTGCATGACTTGTGGCTTAGAACACGCAATGATAAATCCCGCCCATTACTTCAAGGTGGCAATATTAAGCAGAAACTAGAGCAGTTATATATCGATCGCGACCCAATATACTCTGCATTAGCAGATTATATCGTTGATACTGGCGCTCAGTCTGCCAATGAAATTACTAATTATATTGAGCATTTGATTAAAGAAACTAGTCATAAAGAACCCATAAAGTAGACACTTAAAAGCTAACAATCAATTCACATTTACATAAATATCAGAAATAAAAATGCAAACACTTAAAGTAGAGCTAGCTAATAGAAGTTATCCAATACACATCGGGCGCAATCTGCTTGCAGATGCAACCTTAATACTGCCTCACCTCAAGCGTAAACATGTGGCTATTGTGACTAATACAACCGTTGCTCCATTGTATTTGGAGCAATTAAGCAACACTCTGCAAGATGCGGGCGTCACTGTCATCACAATTGTATTACACGACGGCGAAGTCTATAAAAATTCGGAAACGCTCAATGTCATTTATGATGCCTTACTAAAAAATCGCTGTGAACGAAGCACCACATTAATTGCGCTTGGTGGTGGGGTGATTGGCGATTTAACGGGCTATGCTGCTGCTACCTATCTGCGCGGCGTACCATTTATTCAGGTTCCTACTACATTGCTATCCCAAGTAGATTCATCTGTTGGAGGAAAAACTGGCATTAATCACCCGCTTGGTAAAAATATGATTGGTGCCTTTTATCAGCCGCAGTTGGTTTTGGCGGATATTGATACGCTACAAACACTACCTCCAAGAGAATTTTCGGCAGGAGTTGCTGAGGTTATTAAGTATGGATTAATTCGTGATGCTGATTTCTTTGATTGGCTAGAAATTAATATGAGCAGTTTGATGCAATTGGATGAGCAAGCGCTCAGCTATGCCATTTATCGTTCATGCCAAAATAAAGCAGATGTTGTTGCCAAAGACGAGCATGAACAAGGTGAGCGCGCCTTGCTAAATTTAGGTCATACTTTCGGGCATGCCATTGAAAATGCAATGGGATATGGTGTGTGGCTGCATGGTGAGGGCGTTGCAGCAGGCACTGTAATGGCAGCAGACTTGTCCAAACGCATGGGCTGGTTAAGTGAGCTTGAAGTGGCAAGAATTAAAAATAGTTTTGAATCCGCAAACTTACCAATAGTACCGCCAAGCTTAGGTGTGGGAAAGTATCTAGATTTAATGGCATTAGATAAAAAAGTAGAAAATGGCAAAATTAGGTTGATATTGCAGCAAGGCATTGGTAAGTCAATTATCACTAGTGACTATGATGCGGAAAAGCTAAAAGAGACGTTGGCGATATAAAGTATTAGAGAAAATTAATGTCAAAAAATGGAAAATATTAATCCTAATGAATAACCTTGCGCCTTATGCTGCAAATCCCGAAGAAACAATAGGGCGTCATTTTGACGAACCAGCCTCAGAAACGCGTAACGCCTTTCAGCGTGACCGTGATCGCATCATTCATTCCACAGCCTTTCGTCGGCTAGAATACAAAACGCAAGTTTTTGTGAATCATGAAGGCGATTTATTCCGTACAAGATTAACGCATAGTCTGGAAGTTGCGCAAATGGCGCGTGGCATTGCCCGTACGCTTAATCTGCATGAAGACTTAACAGAAGCAATCGCATTGGCGCATGATTTAGGTCATACGCCATTTGGCCACGCAGGACAGGATGCACTAAATGCATGCATGCGTGACTTCGGCGGCTTTGAACACAATTTACAATCATTAAGAGTGGTTGAAAAGCTAGAACAGCGTTACGCGGAGTTCGACGGTCTAAATCTTACGTTTGAAGTGCGAGAAGGCATCCTCAAACATTGCTCAATCAAAAATGCAAAGTTATTGGGCGATGTAGGTCAGCGATTTTTAGATAAAACCAGCCCAAGCTTAGAAGCGCAACTCACTAACTTTGCAGATGAAATTGCCTATAACAATCATGACATTGACGATGGGCTGCGCTCAGGCTTAATTACCGTAGATCAACTTGCAAAAGTTGAATTGTTTGCCAATAACTTAGCAATAGTCAAAGCTAAATACCCAAAGTTAGAGCAAAAACGACTCATACACGAAACAGTACGCCGCATGATTAATACCTTGGTGGTTGATTTATGCACGCATAGCGCTGAAAATATCGCGCAATCACAAGCTAAAAGTATCAGTGATATACGTCAGCTGCCACAGTTAATTGGCTTCAGCAGCCAAGTTGCAGAGCAAAATCAAAAGCTCAAACAATTTTTACGCAAAAACTTATATCACCACTACAAGGTAAACCGCATGAGCGCAAAAGCTGCACGCATTGTGCGTGAGCTTTTTGAAGCTTTTTTTGAAAATACTGGGCTACTACCCAATGAATTTCAACTATCAGCGGAAACAGACAAAGCCCGTGCCGTAGCAGACTACATTGCAGGAATGACAGATCGCTTTGCAATTAGAGAGCATCGTAAATTATTTACGGTAGAAGAGTATTTGTAGGAGCGACGCCCTCGTCGCGAAACACGTGTTTATGAGAAATATCGCGACGAGGGCGTCGCTCCTACAATGTATAGGGCATGAATAACAAAATGAACAATAATGCTGCACAAACAGCACTTGGCAGCACCCCACACCAAAAAGATCTACGCAGGGGGCGAGTATCGCAATCCAATCAAATTTATCACATAACAACCGCAACGCTTAATAGAACGCCTATTTTCAAAGTTTTTCAACATGCGAGAGATTTAACGATGCAAATTAAAGCTTCGGACGATATGGGATACACAAATACCTTGGCTTTTGTCATCATGCCGGACCATATACATTGGTTGTTTCAATTAAATCAAATCAAAAGTCTATCAAAAACAGTGCAAAGTCTAAAGTCACTCAGTTCACGAGCGATTGGCCAATCTATTTGGCAAGCTGGATATTACGATCATGCAACACGCAAAGAAGAAGATATTCAAACAATAGCAAGGTATATCATTGCAAATCCAGTAAGAGCAGGTTTGGTGAAACGCGTTGGCGATTACCCACATTGGGATGCAATATGGCTTTAACCGTAGGAGCGACGCCCTCGTCGCGAAAAACCTATGAATCAATGCGATGCGGCATTTATTGGAAATTATCCGCGTCCTTCAATAACATAATCGGCACGAGGATGTGCCTCCTACGACCCAAAATGTTGCAGATTTACAACAAATGTAAACAAATGTGACAAAAACACCAATAATTAGTTGTTTAGCCTAAATGCTTTAGGCATACTCTCATTCACCTTCTTAATGACGATTTTAAACATAGTCCCATTGAGAGAGTTTGCAAACTCTCTTGCTATTATCTTAAGTCAGTTATGATTTGGTAATAGCGAGGTTATTTAGTAATAAAAATAGCATTACATAATTAGGAGATTCATATGAATAACACAATTAAATTAGCAGTTGCTTCAGCTCTATTAGCTGCAGCTTCAAGCGCAAACGCTGGCATCATGATTCCAGCTGGCGATTGGACTTTAGATATCGGTGGTGTTGTAAACATGTACTACACATCAACTCGTCACACAGGCGATAATGGTTCAGCATTAACTGGTGGTGCAAACAACAACGGCGCTAAAACAAAATCAAATATCACTACTGGTTTATTACCTAACTACCTAACAGTTTCTGGTAAAACACGCCAAAACGATTTAGATGTTGGTTTCACAATCAGCATGCAGCCAGGTGCTGCTACAACTTCATCATTATCAGGTGGTGGTGGTAACGAAAATCGTCAACAATTCTTGACATTCGGTGATGCTTCATGGGGTTCTATCAAATTAGGTAAAGATCTAGGCATTTTCGCTTCAGATGCTATCTTGAATGATATGACATTGTTAGGCGTTGGTTCAGGTGCTGGTACATTAAACGGTACAACTACATTAGGCCGTATTGGTACAGGCTATATCTATGCTGATTGGAAAAACCAAGCTGCATACACATCACCAAACTGGAATGGCTTCAGCTTCACAGCTGGTGTAACTCAAGGTTGGAATGCTAATGGTACAGGTAGCAACTATGCATCTAACGGTGCTTCTACTGAAGCAGGTGGCGCTTCACCAGCATTTGAAGGTAAAGCTTCATATGCTTGGGCTGGCGACTTCGCTGGTAAAGTTTGGGTTTCTGGTATTACACAAAAACTTAAAACAGCTACACAAAGTGCACGTGGCGAAGCAGTTGATATCGGCGCTACAGTAAATGTTGCTGGATTTGGTTTGACTGGTTACTACTTCACTGGTTCTGGTATCGGTAATCAATACCAATTCTCAAGCGGTTTAGATTCATTGTTCAATGAGCGTGATTCTGATGGTGGCTATGTTCAAGCTACTTACACGATTCCAAATGTAGGCACTAAATTGGGCGTTAGCTGGGGTGTTTCAAACATTGATACAACAGGTCTAGGTGGCGATGTAAACCAAGGTAATGCTTCAAACGAAATGTGGACAATTGGTGCATATCATCCTTTAACAAAACACTTAAACTTAGTAGCTGAATACTCAGATGCTAAAGATGAAGTGGATGCTAAAGGTACTGGTTTAGCAACAACAAGCAAAGCAAAAACTGTTTCTTTAGGCGCAATCTTATTCTTCTAGGATAAGGCAGGGTTAACCCTGTTGTAGTTTAAAGTTATAAATAAAAACGGCATCTTCGGATGCCGTTTTTTTGCTTTGTTTTTGTAGGAGCGGCTTGTAGCTGCGAAGCGCAGTACAAAAATCTACCGTTTCTTTCGGGGCTGCAAGCCCCTCCTACAATTATTTCTCTATACCTAATAATTGCTCTTCAATTCCCAACTCTTGAATCTTACGTGTAAGTGTCATCTGTAGGAGCGACGTCCTCGTCGCGAAAAACAATGTAGCATAATAGGCCACCGTCGCTATTCGGCACGAGGGCGTTCGCGTGTGAATAATGTGCTTCAGCACATATATTCCACGGAGACAACCTTTACGGTTGCCTCCTACATTATTCTTCAATTCCTAATTCTTGAATCTTACGTGTAAGCGTATTGCGTCCCATGCCTAATTGGTTGGCTGCTTCTATGCGTCTACCATGGGTATGCTCTAGCGCTTTAATGATTAATATTTTTTCAAATATATTGGTGCGAGTTTCTAGTATGTTTTGCTCATCCCTAGTCAGCGCATCCATTACTTCTGCGGCTAGTGCATCTTGCCATGAAAGTGCTGCGTTTGATTTGCTGCTGTCTTCTTTAAGTTCTGGTGGTAGGTCTGCAATATCAATATTTTGACCTGGTGCCATGACAGTCAGCCAATGGCATACGTTTTCTAGTTGGCGCACATTGCCGCTCCAGTTGACTGCGCTTAGATATTTAAGTGCTGCCGCTGAAGGTTGTTTTGTCTCTACACCAAGCTCAGTGGCGCTGTGTTGTAAGAAATGCTTTATCAATAAAGGTATATCTTCTCTACGCTCGCGTAGTGCAGGTAATCTTAAGCGAATGACATTTAAGCGGTGAAACAAATCTTCACGGAATAAGCCGTTCTTAACACGTTCTTCTAAGTCTTGATGGGTTGCGGCGATAATGCGTACATTCACTTTAATGGGTTGATGCCCGCCAACGCGGTAGAACTGCCCATCACTCAATACACGTAAAAGTCGTGTTTGTAGGTCTGGCGGCATGTCGCCAATTTCATCTAAAAACAGTGTGCCAGTATCGGCTTGTTCGAATCTGCCGCGTCTCGCCGCTTGTGCGCCTGTAAACGCGCCACGCTCGTGACCAAATAGTTCAGACTCAAGCAAATCTTTTGGAATAGCTGCAGTGTTAATGGCAATAAATGGCTTTTCCCCTCTTGGGCTATGGCGATGCAAAGCCCGCGCTACAAGCTCTTTACCGCTACCAGATTCACCATTGATTAACACTGTTGCATGCGACCTACTTAATCGGCCTATGGCCCTAAAAACCTCTTGCATGGCAGGTGCTTGGCCAATAATCTCAGGAGTAGCTTCAATGGCAGTGCTCTCGGGTGCTTGCCTTGTACTTTCGTCTACCGCACGCTTAATGACATCAATCGCCTGATCGACGTCAAAAGGCTTGGCTAGGTACTCAAATGCACCCCCTTGAAAGGCGGCTACTGCGCTTTCTAAGTCAGAATAGGCGGTCATAATGATGACTGGAATATCAGGATACTTTTGTTTGATTTCGCTCAGAAAATCCAAGCCAGAACCATTTGGCATGCGTATATCACTGACCACGACTTGTGGTTGTTCTCGCTCTAAGGCATTGAGCGCTTCTGCGACAGAAGAAAAGGTTTTAAATTCTAAATCCGTGCGTGCTAGTGCTTTTTCAAACACCCAGCGTATAGATTTGTCGTCGTCGATGATCCAGATTGGTTTCATTTTATATCCTAGTATTTCGCGGCTACAAGCCGCTCCTACAAACAGGGCAAGTAGGAGCGGCTTGTAGCCGCGAATGTTGTTTATTATTTATTTGCTGCCGGCTTTATTGCCGTAGTTTCAATCGGTAATAGAATCGTAAAGCAGGTATTGCCCGGTACGCTTTCGCATTCAATCATGCCGTGATGTTGGGTGATAAAAGTTTGCGCAAGCGTTAAGCCTAGGCCAGAGCCACCTTCGCTCCCTGACACCAATGGGTAAAAAATACGGTCGCGAATGTCGGCAGGAATACCCGGACCGTTATCGGTGATTTCTAACTTAATCGCGACGCGGTAGCGTTTTCTCGCTAATGTTACTTGGCGTTCTGCACGTGTTCTAAAGGTAATTTGGCTGCCAGAGGTATTGTTAGACTGCATGGCTTGAACAGCATTGCGTGCAATGTTAAGCACCGCCTGAATGAGTTTTTCGCGGTCGCCAATGAGTTCAGGTAGGCTTAAATCATAGTCACGTTTAATCAGCACGGTTTTGGGTGTTTCGGCTAATAACAAACTACGCACACGCTCAAGCACTTCATGAATATTGGTCGGTTGATATTTTGGTGCACGATGCGGTATCAGCAATCTATCCATGAGTGATTGCAGCCGATCAGCCTCTTTAATAATCACTTGCGTATATTCACGTAAGCTTGGCGATGGTAATTCATGTTCTAGCAATTGTGCAGCGCCGCGTAGCCCGCCAAGTGGATTGCGAATTTCATGCGCTAGGTTACGCAATAACTCGGCATTGGCTTGCTGTTGAATCAACATGCGTTCTTCACGCGCGATGCGAAGTTGCGCATCCATTTGCTGAAACTCAAGGATTAAGCATGCCTTAGGTGAATCAATAGGCGTTGCCGTACAAGTGACCGCAAATGAATTATGGCGATTGGTGGTGATGGTAAATTCATGCTCGCGAAATGGGCTTTGTTGCTGAATGGCATTTTTAATAGCGGACATTAAAATTTCGCAATCAGGGAACACATCGCTAATCAGCATGCCAGTCACGTGCGTTGCACTAAAGGCAAATATGATTTCTGCACCAGGGTTGATATACACCACGCGACGACTTTCGTCTAACAATATGATGGCGGTTGCTAGATGCTCTAAGCCAGAAAAATGATAGGGTGTTGGTTGAACCATTAAGTTTAAGCCATTAAAATTTGAGTCATAGTTATATTGAATTTAGTGTTTATCTAAACGACTTTTCAATGATGATACTATGACTAAGCAAAAGATAGACCAACTTTGTAGGGTGGTCACTCTTTAATTTTAATGGCTAATAACTGATGCTAAAAAAGCTGGGCTTTGA
>NZ_JAQSDC010000030.1 GCF_029945705.1 Methylotenera sp. | reverse complement strand
CTTCTTCAAGTACAAGATAGACAGTGTCAGGCTTACTCAAACCAAAATAATGCCCCCTGGGGGACGGCAGGGTGAGTAATATCATTGCACTACAATTAGCCCTGAGTAAGTTTTATGCCGCTGCCTTCATCTAAGAATATCCGCACATTTCTTGGGTACACAAATACGTTCTCACCTTGAATGATGTTGAGTTCACGAAAACGTTCTTGTGTTAGCTCAGCTTCCACTAACTCTGATTTATCTGTTGGTTGTAGCTCTAACCTCACCAATGGCCCAATAGCATGGATATAGCTAATGGTAGCTTCAAAGCTTGGAGCAGTGCCATGACGCTCTTTATGAACTTCAATGTCATGCGGGCGAACATAAGCGATTGCAGTACTGTTCTGTGTGCCTTCATGCGCATCTACCTTTACGTGAATGTCGCCAATTTTCGCCTCGCCTAGATGCACGTGGCTATTGAATTGGTTCACATTACCTAAGAATTGATATACAAACGGTGTAGCAGGGTGATTGTAAACCTCTTGTGGCGAACCTATTTGTTCGATATTACCTTTGTTAATCACCACTACACGGTCAGATACCTCTAGGGCTTCGTCTTGGTCATGTGTTACAAAGATGCTGGTAATGTGAAGCTCATCATGTAAGCGACGTAACCAGCGACGAAGCTCTTTACGCACTTTTGCATCCAAAGCACCAAACGGTTCATCTAGCAATAAAACCTTAGGTTCAACGGCTAAGGCACGAGCTAAAGCGATACGTTGTCGCTGTCCACCAGACAATTGTGGTGGATAGCGATCTGATAGCCAGTCAAGCTGCACAAGTTCAAGTAATTCATGCACGCGTCTTTTAATTTCTGCATCATATGGACGCGTTTCTTTAGGTCGAACGCGTAAGCCGAAAGCGACATTCTCAAACACAGTCATGTGGCGGAACAAGGCGTAGTGCTGAAATACAAAGCCTACTTGACGTTCGCGCACTTGTCTTGCAGTGGCATCTTCACCATGAAAATGAATACTACCTGACTCTGGTGTTTCGAGTCCCGCAATGATTCTTAATAGTGTAGTTTTACCGCAACCTGAAGGTCCAAGTAATGCGACTAGCTCACCGCTAGGCACATCCAAGCTAATATCATTCAGGGCGCTAAAGCTGCCAAAATTCTTTTTGATGTTACGTATTTCGATACTCATAGATTCATTCCAATTGATTCAATGTTTGTTATTTAAGTTTAAATATTTAGATGCTTTCGTTGTGGATTGCGTTTTGTGCCACACGCCATTCGATAAAGGTTTTGAGTATCAGTGTGACAATCGCAAGTAACGCTAGTAGTGAAGCAACAGCAAAAGCAGCTGCTAATTGATGGTCGGCGTAAAGAATTTCTACATGTAAAGGTAGGGTGTTGGTCATACCAATAATGTGCCCAGACACAGCAGAAACTGCGCCAAATTCACCCATGGCGCGTGCGTTGGTTAAGATGACGCCGTAGAGCAAGCCCCATTTGATATTTGGGTACGTGATTCGCCAAAGGATTTGCCAACCTGATGCCCCTAAAACAAGGCCAGCTTCTTCCTCATCTTTACCCTGTGCTTGCATTAATGGTATTAACTCGCGTGCAACAAATGGAAATGTGACAAAAATGGTGGCTAATACGATGCCTGGAATAGCAAAGATGATTTTGATGTCATGGTCAAACAGGTATGAGCCAAACCAACCTTGCATACCAAAGATTAAGATATAGATTAAACCAGCTATCACAGGTGATACGGCGAATGGCAAGTCAATCAGTGTGATGAGGATGCTTTTACCTTTAAATTCAAATTTGGCAATTGCCCAAGCTGCAGAAACACCAAATACCACATTAAGTGGTACCGCAATAAGCGCTGCGATTAAGGTCAGCTTCATTGCTGCTAGCGCATTCGCATCTGATATGGCTGCAAAGTAAGTTGCAAAGCCATGACGTAAGGCTTCTGTAAAGACAGCCAGTAAAGGCACGATTAAAAATACACCTAGAAATAGCAGAACAATAGAAATCAACAAGCGGCGTACGAAAGCTGGCTCAGAAGTCGCTCGGCTGATGGCCACTTTGTTGTTGTAATGGCTGTATTGTGATTTAGCAATAGTATCTGTAGCTGTAATAATTGACATAGTGTTCTCGAGTAATGACTAATACTTTTAGTGTGAGCTGGTATTGCGACGGTTAAGCCACCACTGCAAGCCGTTAATTGCAAACAAAAGTAAGAATGAAATCACTAACATCACAACCGCCACAGCGGTGGCCTGCGCATATTCGTGCTCATCTAACTTAATATAGATGATGAGTGGAGTGATCTCAGATACAAAAGGCAGGTTACCTGCAATGAAAATAACTGAGCCATACTCACCGATTGCTCTAGCAAAAGCTAAAGAGAAGCCAGTAAGCAGTGCTGGCCATATCGCAGGGAATACAATTTTAGAGAAAGCCTGCCAGCGATTAGCACCCAAGCTAGCGGCTGCTTCTTCTGTTTCTGCTTCTAAGTCTTCTAATACAGGTTGCACGGTGCGTACAACAAAGGGTAAGCCAATAAAAGTTAGTGCAACAATCACGCCTAGTGGTGTAGATGCTACCTTGATGCCGTGAGGTTCTAACCAAGCACCAATCCAGCCGTGTGCAGAATATATGGTAGCCAAGGTAATACCAGCGACAGCAGTGGGGAGTGCGAACGGTAAATCTACTAAAGCATCGAGGATTTTTTTACCAGGAAACTTATAGCGTACTAATACCCAAGCCGTTAGTAGCCCAAATATGGCGTTAATTAACGCAGCAATTAGCGAGGCACCGAAGGTTAACTTGTAAGATGCGACGACTCGCGGTGCAGAAACCACTTCCCAAAATTCACTAAAACTTAACTCAGCCGTTTTAATGAATGCGGCTGATAAGGGAATCAATACTATCAAGCTAAGATACAGTATCGTGTAGCCTAGAGACAGGTTAAAACCAGGAAGGATATACTTATTAGTGGACATATTATTCAATCAAGTAGTCATGCAAATTTATGTGAGAACGGCCGTCAATTTAACAGGGATCTTAATAAGTTAAAAATACTGTTTACCTATAACTTTATAGCTAAATAGCATTAAGCGGCTGTGAGTTTATTGGTATTGCTAATCGAAGCGTTACGTTTAAATAATGCCGATGGTTGCAATTCTTTAGCGGTCACATGCTTGGCTAAGAAATAGCCTTGAAACAAAGTGCCACCTGATTCAATAGCTATCTCTAATTGATTTTGCGTTTCTATGCCGGTAATGACAGGCTTTGCAGCAATGTCTCGGATAATTTAAATTGGTCTGAAGTTTTACTCACCCTAGTTTGATCATCCTAGGACATATTGGAATTGAGCATGAAAAAAGTCTGGCAGCCCGTGTGGATTAGCCAGACGACTTTAAGATTGTTTAAACTTTAATCTAGTTTAACTTGGGGGAGAGCTATGCTGCCGCTTGATTTTAGGCATTAGCGGCCTTCACCTTAAACCAATTAAACGGCTAAACCTTGTGCATCAAATAAGCCATCAAACAAAATGGTGCTTAAATAGCGCTCGCCTGAATCTGGCAGTATGACCACAATCGTTTTGCCCGAATTTACTGGGAGTTTTGCATAGCGCACGGCCACTGCTACTGCTGCGCCACATGAAATTCCACATAAAATACCTTCTTCACGCGCCATGCGCTGTGCATAGAGAATGGCTTCTTCATTAGTCACTTGCGCGATGTCATCCACAACAGATAAATCAAGGTTTGCTGGTACAAAGCCAGCACCTATCCCTTGAATCTTATGCGGAGCGGGCTTGATTGCCTCGCCTGCGCGATGCTGGCTGAGCACTGGGCTTGATGCCGGCTCAACGGCCACCGTCAAAATTTTCTTGTTTTGAGTATTTTTAATATACCGTGAAACCCCTGTTATCGTACCGCCTGTCCCTACACCTGCAACAAAGATGTCAACATTGCCATCGGTTGCGCTCCAAATTTCTGGCCCTGTTGTCTTTTCATGAATCGCTGGGTTAGCCGGGTTTTTAAATTGCTGAAGCAATACGTAGCGGGTAGGGTCTGATGCAGCGATTTCTTCCGCTTTTGCAATGGCACCACTCATGCCTTTTGCGCCTTCAGTGAGCACTAATTTTGCCCCATAAGCGACCAATAGTTTACGGCGCTCTATGCTCATCGTTTCTGGCATGGTCAGTGTTAGCGGAATACCACGTGCAGCCGCAACAAAGGCTAAAGCAATGCCCGTATTGCCGCTAGTAGGCTCTACAATTTCTTTGCCAGCGCCTAATAAACCGCGTTGTTCAGCATCCCAAATCATGGCAGCGCCAATGCGGCATTTAACCGAGTAAGCTGGGTTGCGACCCTCTATTTTTGCCAATACAGTCGCTCCTGCGCCATCGGTAATGCGATTCAGCCTAACTAACGGCGTATTGCCGATAGATTGTGCATTATCTTCAAACCAACTAGACATAAGAACTCCTTAATGAATAATAACTTTTGTACCGATGACAGATACAAAAGTTGAAAGACATCAATATACAATTATTTTCGCAAGACCTCAAAGCACTCATGATGAATACCTCAAAGGCCTTGCGATTAAAAATCTCGCAATTGATAATCGAGTGACTTATTTTTGATAAATCTGATCAAATGTACCGCCGTCAGAGAAGTGCTTTTTCTGAGCCACTTGCCAACCACCAAAATCATCATCAATTTTCACTAAATTGATTTTAGGAAACTGCGCCTCGTATTTTTTAGCGACAGAAGCTAAAGTTGGACGATAGTAGTTTTTAGCCGCAATTTCTTGACCCTCTTCAGTATATAAATAATCAAGATATGCTTTGGCAACAGCTTCGGTACCGTGCTTTTTGGCGTACTTATCAACCACAGTCACTGGCGGCTCAGCTAAAATTGACACTGATGGCACAACGATTTCGTATTTTGACTTTCCACCATCTTTTTGACCCAATTCTTTTTGCGCTAAGAATGCCTCGTTTTCCCAAGCAATTAACACATCACCAATGCCGCGCTCTACAAAAGTAGTGGTTGATCCACGTGCGCCAGTATCAAGCACAGGTACATTTTTAAACAATTTAGCAATGAATTCTTTAGTTTTAACTTCATCACCACCATTTTTCTTCTGTGCATATGCCCATGCAGCTAAGTAATTCCAACGTGCGCCACCTGATGTTTTTGGGTTTGGGGTAATCACAGATACACCTGGTTTTGTTAAGTCATCCCAATCCTTAATGCCTTTAGGGTTGCCTTTACGTACAAGCAGTACAATGGTCGAAGTATAAGGCGAGCTGTTATGTGCCAAGCGCTTTTGCCAATCTTTTGGAATCAACTTAGCTTTATCGTAAAGCTGATCAACATCGTAAGCCAGCGCCAGTGTTGCCACGTCAGCATCTAGGCCATCAACAATTGCACGTGCTTGTTTGCCAGAGCCGCCGTGTGAGGCTTTAACTGTGACTTTGTCGCCAGTTTTTGTTAACCAATATTTGCTAAATGCCGCATTAAAATCTTGGTAAAGTTCGCGCGTTGGGTCGTATGAAACATTGAGTAAAGTAATATCTTTTGCGGATGCCAAAGTTGGCGCCGCTGCGCCAAATGCTATTGAAAGTAGTGCAATGGCTAAAAGTGATTTTTTCATAGTGAATCCTTATTTTTTGGGTAACTCGTTAAGCTGTATTAGTCGTATTTGTTGTAGGTAAACAATTGCATTCCATCGTGTTTTCCTTTCTTTTGTCTATGATGGTTTGCGTAATATACAAATTATCATGAGGCTAAGTTCTTGTTAGAATGCCACTTGAAAACGCGCAAATAGTGCACGCTCATCTTCACGATCTTTCACTTTATTCGTGCTTGCGTTATAGCCGTTACTAGCGCCAGTGACCGCGTTGTAAGCTGGTCCGGTGCCTGCACCACCTTCAAAAGCTGTTTGTTCATAATTCAATACGATTTTTGCATTTGAATTCAGATACCAATTGACACCAGCCGTCCAAGTTTTAGCCTTTTTCGCACTAAAGGTAGGGTCAGCGTAAGCTTGCGCCAATGTTGGTGTTGCATCTGCGCCAGTTTGACCAGCCAGCTGACCAGATTGGTTTTTGAACGTATCGCTATCAACACTTAACTCACTGTAACGCAGTGCTAACTCCCAAGCGCCCCAGCCACCTTTATCAAAGTCAAAATCATTTTTTGGCTTCACGCCTTTGAATGATGAATCTTCACCTGTTAATAAATAAGTGGCGGCAATTTGCCATGCATTGTTGTTAAGTGTTTTATTTGAGCCTGCTAGTGTTGTTGTTTGTGCTGTACCTAATGCCGTTGCAGCTGCGCCGCCTGCCGCAGGTGAACCGCCGCCAGCCAAGCTAACCTCTTGCGAAACTCTGGCATATTCGGCAATCACACCAAATGGACCGTTGTAGTAATAAGCCTGTGGTGCAACACGCAAACGTTTACCGTCAGCAATGGCTGCAGAACTGTATCTAAAGAAGGTCTGTTGACCATTAGTCACATAACTAGGTAGGCCGTTACGCGTGCCATCCGCTGCAGTTGTATCTGTGAAATTTAGATTTTTTTCAGCAGTTGCATTTGTATAAGTCGCTGCAATACCAAAGCCTAGGCCGGCTAATGCATTGGTTTCATCTTTAAATGGCGTGGCAAATAAACGCGCTGTGTACTCTTTATCACTATCAAACTCTGAACCAGTGCTTGCGTTTCCGCCGTCCACTACGCCATTATTAAAGCCAAGCGCATAGCTTAATTTGCTATCTAGAACGTCACCATAAACCGAAATACCTTGGTCGCGATTGGGTAAGATATTGTTTGAAACATAGCTGCGCTCAATAAACTTAATATCGCCACCAGCTTGCAATCGCTCAAGGCCTACAAATGGTTTATATTTACCTACACGTACTTTAAATGCTGGGTCAAAACGTCCGTCGATATAGGCATCTACTACTGAGGCACTGCCGCCCGCAAACTCCTCTTGAAAGCGATAGTCGTATTTGCCAAATAATGTACCTTGAATATTTGGGCGCAAACGACGTGCCAACCATGTGTCATTAGCATCGTGAAAACCTGTTACGGCATCTAAAGTTCCTGCACGCGCGTCGCTGCGGTTACGCACATCATTTGCACCGCTATCAAAACTGCGGTAATCATATTGCACCAATCCACCTAGCTTGATTGAGTTCTTGCCGTCAGCAGACTCTAAACCAAACCCACTTGCACTGGCTTTAACTACTGGTGTTGTTTTCTTTGCCGCAGCAGTATCTTCTTCGACTATCTCACCTTTACGTGCCAGCACTTTTACTTGTTGGCTTAATTCTTGTACTAAGTTACGAAGCTCTTCAAGCTCAGTACTATCGTTAGCGCTAGCTGTGATTGGTAAAGAAATAATACCGCTGGCAATGAGTATGGCGGCAAATTTTGTATATTTGAATTGCATTTTAATCTCCTGGCATAAAGCTTCCAGCCTGCTGGTCAGCCCCTTTGTTGCTTTAAGTTTTTTTATTTTGCCGCTACTGGTATAGAAGGCGTAACTCTTTTGCTCTCTAGATTCTCGCTATTAGAAAATCTAAACTTCTCGCGTTTTTCAATTTGTGTCACACGTCCTTCATGCAGCACGATTTCTATTGAACCAAAACCAGATCCGCGCTTGAGCGCATCTACGGCTTGTAAGATTTCTTGCACTACATCTCTGCTAATGTTGGTTGAGTTGTGAATATGTGACATGTGGTTAACCTCAAATCAAATTAAGTAAAAAGCGAATATCAGCACTATAAGAAGTATTTTAAATAATTAAAAAGAATTGATTTTTATAAGTTTATAATCAAAAAGAATATAAATCGGTGTAATTGAGAATAAAGTCACTTTTGGGCTTGGTATTTGCGAGTTCTAATTCCAATTCATTGAATTGATAGGTATAATATGGAAGAATTTTTTTGATGGGCTTTGTGCCCATTTTTTGTTTCTGCGACTTACGCATGAGTTAGTAAGGTTGCGGTAGGGATAGGGGTTTAATAAACATGCAAGATCTGCATACCTTGATAGAGACATCGGTAAGCCAATTAGGCTATGAACTTGTTGATTTAGAGATTTCAAATCGCGGTAAATTGTTGCGTGTTTTTATTGATAAGTTAAACCCAGCGGATAATAAAGACAGCGTCAATATTGATGATTGCAGCTTGGTGAGTAATCAGCTGGGTAACTTGTTGGCGGTGGAAAATGATATTGATTACGATCGTTTGGAAGTTTCGTCACCAGGCATGGATCGCGTACTGAAAAAAGAAGCTGATTTCATTAGATTTACTGGCGAGCGAGCGCAGATTAAGTTACGTGTTGGTATAAAAGATGAAAGCGCAAACGCAACGGAAACAACCTTGCCGCGTAAGACTTTTTTAGGTTTTATTAAAGGTGTGCAAGATGGCCAAGTCTTAATTGAGTTTGATGGTGTTGTGTATAAAATGGCCTTGAGTAATATTGATAAAGCGCGTTTGAACCCAGTATTTTAAGGCTGGCGTTAAAGGCGAGTGTTAAGGGTAGGTTAAATAAATCGTTTGATAAGAATTTAGTGAAATAAAGCAGTTAATCTGCAATTTATAGTCGGAGATAGATGATGAGTCGTGAAATTTTATTATTGGTAGATGCACTAGCACACGAAAAAAATGTGAGTAAAGAGGTTATTTTTACTGCACTAGAGCTTGCCTTGGCTTCAGCCACCAAGAAAAAACATCATGATGATGCCGATGTGCGCGTTGCTATCGATCGCGAAAGTGGCGAATATGAAACATTCAGACGCTGGCAGTATGTTGAATATGACTTGCTAGAAAACTCAGCTTATCAAATCGATGAAGAAAGCGACAACGCTAAAGGTTTGAATATTGGCGAGTATTACGAAGAGCCATTAGAAAGCATTGAGTTTGGACGTATTGGCGCGCAAGCTGCTAAACAAGTCATTTTGCAAAAAGTGCGTGAAGCTGAGCGCGAGCAAATTTTAGAAGACTTTTTAGCGCGTGATGAAAAATTAGTCACAGGCGTGATTAAACGTATGGAAAAAGGCAATGCGATTATTGAAGTAGGTCGTATTGAATCATTATTGCCACGTGAGCAAATGATTCCTAAAGAGAATCTTCGTGTAGGTGACCGTGTGCGTGCATTTCTTTCACGCATTGAACGTGGTGGTCGTGGCCCTCAATTAATACTTTCAAGAATTACGCCTGATTTCTTAGTGCGTTTATTTGAGTTGGAAGTGCCAGAAATTGAAGAAGGTTTGCTAGAAATTCGTGCTGCGGCGCGTGATCCTGGTCTGCGTTCAAAAATCGCAGTAAAAAGTAACGATCAACGCATTGACCCAGTAGGTACTTGCGTAGGTATGCGCGGTTCACGTGTGCAAGCGGTGACTGGCGAATTGGCTGGCGAGCGTGTGGATATTGTATTGTGGTCTATGGAGCCAGCACAATTTGTGATTAACGCCATGTCGCCTGCTGAAGTTTCTAGCATTGTGGTTGATGAAGATGCGCACAGTATGGATGTTGTGGTGGATGAAGAGCAATTAGCCTTGGCAATTGGCCGTAATGGTCAAAACGTACGTTTGGCTTCAGAATTAACTGGTTGGACATTAAATATTCTGACGGTTGATCAAGCTGCACAGAAAAACCAAGATGAATTTGCTGGTGTAAGCCAGTTGTTCATGGATAAATTAGATGTGGATGCTGAAGTAGCGGAGATTCTAGTGCAAGAAGGTTTCAGCACTTTAGAAGAAATTGCATATGTGCCATTGGCTGAAATGAACGAAATCGAAGCGTTTGATGAAGATACCATTGAAGAGCTACGTAAACGTGCTCGTGCAGCCTTACTAACAGAAGCGATTGCTAAAGAAGAAAAAGTTGAAGAGGCTTCTGAAGATTTGTTGACGATGGAAGGCATGGACGCTGAAACTGCACATTTATTGGCATCTAAAGGTGTGGCAACCATGGACGATTTAGCTGAGTTAGCGGTAGATGAGTTAGAAGAGCTAACAGGCATGGATGCAGAACGTGCAAAAACATTAATCATGACAGCTCGCGCACCTTGGTTTAAATAAGCAATTTTGGTTTAAGTAAGCGCGTAGGTTTTAAGTAGACCATTTGGGTTTATTTAAACATAGTAATCAATAAAAGTAATAGTGGTAGAGCTAGGCAATAAAGCTTAGACAAGAATACTGGAGTAACAAGATGGCACAAACAACCGTAGAACAATTTGCTGGCGAATTAAAGCTGCCAACAGCGTTGTTATTAGAACAGCTCAATAGCGCAGGTGTAAAAAAATCAGCGGCTGAAGATTATCTAAGTGAAGATGATAAAACAGCGCTGTTAGATCACCTCCGTAAAGAGCACGGTACGCTTGCGCCGAAAAATAAAATTACTTTAATGCGTAAATCCAGTACAGAGATCAAGAAAACTGATAACACGGGTAAGGCGCGTACGATTCAAGTTGAAGTGCGTAAAAAACGCGTGATTGAACAGCATGATGAGTCTGAATTAGCTGCGCCTGTAGAAGAGGTTTTAGCCGAAGAGCAAGCACCTGAACCGATAGTTGAAGTAATCGCACCTGTTGAAGTTGTTGTTGAAGTGCCAGTCGTTGAAGAGGTAGTTCCAGTTGCAGAAGTGATTGTGGAAGAAGCCATTGTTGCTGAAGTTGCTCCAGAACCGGCGATAGAAAAACCTGTCGTTGCCGAGCCTGTGATTAAAACGATTAGCCGTAAAGACTTGTTGGGCGCAGATGAAATTGCCTTGCGTGAAAATGAAGCGAGACGTCACTCAGCATTGGCGGCCATTCAGGCGGAAGATAAGCGCAAAAAAGCAGAAATGGCGCAACGTCGCATAGATGAAGAAGCTAGAAAGCTGGCCGAAGCCGAAGCTGCTAAAGTAAAAGCAGCAAAACTATCTGAAGGTACATTACATAAGCCTGTCGCTAAAGAAGGTGCAGCTAAGCCAGCTGCAGCAACGAAAGAAGCGAAAAAAGGCAAAGGCAATAACAAAGAATGGACAGATGCGGAGAATAAAAAGCGCGGTCTAAAAACACGTGGTGATACTACTGCGGGTAAACCAGGCTGGCGCGCACCTAAAGGCAAAAATAGACATCAAGATGATGATGCGCAACATGGTTTTACAGCACCAACTGAAGCAATTATTTATGAGGTGCTAGTGCCAGAAACCATTACGGTTGCTGAATTGGCGCACAAAATGGCGGTTAAATCAGGTGAAGTGATTAAAACGCTGATGGGTATGGGCATGATGGTGACTATTAACCAAGTGCTAGACCAAGAAACAGCCATTATTATTGTAGAAGAAATGGGTCATAAAGCCGCTGCTGCAGCGCCAAACGATCCAGATACTTTTGTTGAAGAGGCGGAACATGCCGCGGCAGTGATGGAAACTCGCCCACCAGTAGTGACTGTGATGGGTCACGTTGACCATGGTAAAACTTCATTGCTCGATTATATTCGTCGTAGCCGTGTGGCTTCGGGCGAAGCGGGTGGTATTACGCAGCACATTGGTGCTTATCACGTTGAAACACCGCGCGGTATGGTGACTTTCCTAGATACACCAGGCCATGAAGCGTTTACGGCTATGCGTGCTCGCGGTGCTAAAGCGACCGATGTGGTAATTTTAGTGGTTTCTGCGGATGATGGCGTGATGCCACAAACTATTGAAGCGATTCACCATGCTAAGGCTGCAGGTGTGCCATTAGTGGTTGCAATCAATAAAATTGATAAACCTGGTGCAGAACCAGAACGCGTGAAAATGGAACTAGTCGCTCAAGAAGTTGTGCCAGAAGATTTTGGTGGCGAAGTCATGTTCAGAGAAGTTTCAGCCAAAACAGGTAAAGGGATTGATGAGCTTTTAGAAGCTGTACTTTTACAAGCTGAGGTTTTAGAGCTTCAGGCACCTAAAAACACGCCAGCTAAAGGCTTGGTGATTGAAGGTCGTCTAGATAAAGGGCGTGGTTCAGTTGCAACTATTTTAGTGACCTCTGGAACGCTTAAACGCGGTGATATGGTATTAGCAGGGACTACGTTTGGTAAAGTACGTGCGATGCTGGATGAGTCAGGTAATGAAATTCAAGAGGCTGGCCCATCAATGCCGGTAGAAATTCAAGGTTTGTCAGACGTGCCAAGTGCTGGTGAAGAAATGATTGTGCTTAACGATGAGCGCAAAGCACGAGAAATCGCCAACTTCCGTCAAGGTAAATTCCGTGATGTGAAATTAGCCAAACAACAAGCTGCTAAACTCGAAAATATGTTCGAGCAAATGGGCGATGGCAACTTGCAAACGCTGGGCTTGATTATTAAATCTGATGTACAAGGTTCATACGAAGCTTTGGCAACAAGCTTACAAAAACTTTCAACTTCTGAGGTGCGCGTCAATGTTATTCACACTGGTGTAGGTGCAATTAGCGAGTCAGATGTTAACTTGGCAGCAGCATCAAAAGCCGTATTGATAGGCTTTAACGTTCGTGCAGATTCAGGCGCACGTAAATTGATAGAAACGCTAGGCATAGATGTACGTTACTACAATATTATCTACGAGGCTGTTGACGAAATTAAAGCCGCTTTAGGCGGTATGTTAGCGCCAGAGCAAAGAGAAAGTATGATTGGTACTGTGGAGATTCGTGAAGTATTCCGCATCTCTAAGATTGGCGCTATTGCTGGTTGTTATGTACAGGATGGTATGATTAAACGTACTTCAAGAGTGCGTGTATTACGTAATAACGTGATTATTCATACTGGCGAATTAGATTCACTCAAGCGCTTTAAAGATGACGTTAAAGAGGTTAAGAACAACTTTGAGTGTGGCTTGTCATTGAAAAACTTTAATGATATTGAAGTTGGCGACATCTTAGAAGTATATGAAATCGTTGAAGTAGCACGTACTCTATAATGGCAAAAGACTTTTCAAGAAGCCATCGAGTTGCAGAGCAAATGCAGCGTGAACTCGCTGATTTGCTGCAATTTGAAGTAAAAGATCCGCGCGTGAAAATGGTCACGATTACTGCAGTTGAAGTCACTGGTGATATGGCGCACGCGAAGATTTTTTACAGTGCGAGTAAAGCCAGTGATAGCTTGCAGCAAGGTCTTGAAAAGTCAGCAGGCTTCTTAAGAACGCAAGTGGCTAAACGCATGTTACTTCGCACGGTTCCGCAACTGCATTTTGTCTATGATGCCTCAATTGATAATGGCATGATGATGTCAAAACTGATTGATGAAGCGCTTGCGACCAATCCAGACAATATCCCAGCAAAAGATAACAAATAATTCTAAACACGCTAGCCAGCAGAGGCGAGATTCTTGCAGTTTAAAAGAACAAAACGAAATGTAAACGGCGTGTTGCTACTGGATAAGCCAATCGGTTTTTCTAGCAACCAAGCCCTACAAAAAGCCAAATGGCTATATCAAGCCGCAAAAGCTGGGCACACAGGCACGCTAGATCCATTGGCGACAGGCTTGCTGCCGCTTTGCTTTGGTGAGGCCACAAAATTTGCGCATTACCTGACTGATGCGGACAAAACCTACGTAGCGACTTTAAAGCTAGGCATTACTACTAATACTGGTGATGCGGAAGGCGAGGTGCTGACAACGCAAACTGTGAATGTTAGCCAAATGCAATTTGAACAAGCGTGCCAGCAGTTTCTCGGTGAAATCAGCCAAATTCCTCCAATGTTTTCTGCTTTAAAGCATGAAGGCAAAGCGATGTATGAATACGCACGTGCTGGCATAGAAATAGAGCGCAAAGCTCGCTTGATTACTATTCATCATATTGCGGTTGAAGACTTTAAGCAGGATGAAGCGATCATTACCGTGACTTGCACAAAAGGCACCTACATACGCACCTTGGCAGAAGATATTGGTAAGCAATTGGGTTGCGGCGCGCATTTAATTGGTTTGCGCAGAACAGCCACGGCTGACTACAAAATAGCCCAAACTATCACCTTAGAACAATTAGAAGCCATGACGCTAGAGCAAAGAGAAGCCGCTTTGCTGCCTGAAGACAGCGCCGTGCAGCATTTACCAGCGATTACCTTAGATGATAATAGCGTGTTTTACCTGCAGCAAGGTCAGGGCGTATGGAGGAGTGGCGTGGTGCCCAAAGGTTTGCTGCGGCTATATAGTGAGCAGCAAACTTTTTTAGGGCTGGGTGAGTTGTCGGATGATGGAAAAATCGCGCCGAAACGCCTAATAAGGCATCTCGAAAATTAAGCTGAGAGTCCATAAATATACAAAACTACTTGATAAATCATAGATTTATCTTTAGAATGCTCAGTTCATTTTGTAAATGAATGCTTTAGTGGGGTTTCTACTTTTGCATTGACGCTAATTATTAGGAAAAAAAATGGCAACTACAGCTTTAGATACAGCAAAAATCGTTAAAGAATATCAACGTGCTCCAAATGATACCGCTAGCCCAGAAGTGCAAGTTGCACTTTTAACTAGCCGCATTACCTACTTAACAGAGCATTTTAAGTCTAACAAAAAAGATAACCACTCACGTCGCGGTTTATTGGCTTTAGTAAGTCAACGTCGTAGCTTGTTGGATTATTTAAAACGTAAAGATGCAGCTCGTTATCAAGATTTGATTGCGCGTTTAAGCTTGCGTAAGTAATTTTTATAAAAGTGACTTCTTGTTAATATTTAGCTCGCTTTTGTAATTGTAAAGAAAGCCGATTGCATGGTGATATGCGTCGGCTTTTTTCATGGCTGAAATACAAAGCCAAAAAATATCACAGTACGTTTTAAATTGACTAAGAAAAACCAGCGCTTATTGGGTAGTGAATAAGCGCTTATTGAAAAGACAAAGGAAAAAATAATGTTTAATAAAGTAACTAAAAGTATTCAATACGGTGCGCATACGCTCACACTTGAAACAGGTGAAATCTCACGTCAAGCCGATGCGGCTGTGATGGTGAGCTACGGCGATACGGTGGTATTGGTAGCCGTTACAAGTAAATCAGAAGTAAAAGCAGGTCAAGACTTTTTCCCGTTAACAGTAGATTACATGGAAAAAACGTATGCTGCAGGTAAAATCCCAGGTGGCTTTTTCAAACGCGAAGGCCGTCCTTCAGAAAAAGAAACACTGACAAGCCGTTTAATCGATCGTCCATTACGTCCATTATTCCCAGAAGCGTTCTACAACGAAGTGCAAGTTGTAGCGACTGTATTGTCATCAGATCCAGAAATTGATGCAGATATTCCAGCGATTATTGGTGCTTCTGCCGCAATGTCGTTATCAGGTATTCCATTCTTCGGCCCACTAGGTGCGGCACGTGTTGGTTATATCAATGACGAATATGTATTGAACCCAACAAAAGCACAATTAGCAGAAACTGAGTTGGACTTAGTTGTAGCTGCTACTGAAACAGCGGTAATGATGGTTGAATCTGAAGCGAAAGAGCTTTCAGAAGAAGTGATGCTAGGCGCGGTGGTGTTCGGTCACGAGCAAATGCAAGCGGTAATCAAAATGATTGCTGAGCTAGCTGCTGAAGCTGGTAAAGATGCTTGGGATTGGGTTGCTCCAGAACCAGATACAGCGTTAATCGCAAAAGTAGCTGATTTAGCTGCCGCAGATATTAATGCGGCATTTCAAATCAAAGCAAAAGGTGCGCGTTCAGCTAAGTTGTCAGAAATTACTAGCCGCGTATTAAGCACGTTAATTACTGAAGAAACTTCAACGACCGAAGCTAACAAAATTAAAAATGAAATCTTTAATTTAGAAGCTAAAACAGTACGTAGCCAAATTTTAAATGGCGAGCCACGTATTGATGGCCGTGATACACGCACGGTACGTCCAATCAGCATCCGTACAGGCGTATTGCCGCGTACTCATGGCTCTGCATTGTTCACACGCGGTGAAACACAAGCTTTGGTGGTTGCAACGCTTGGTACAGGTCGTGATGAGCAAGTGATTGATGCGCTTCAAGGCGAGTTTAAAGACCGCTTTATGTTGCACTACAACATGCCTCCGTACGCGACTGGTGAAACAGGTCGCGTAGGTACACCAAAGCGCCGCGAAATCGGTCATGGTCGCTTAGCAAAACGTTCATTAATCGCAGCATTGCCAGATCAATCGGATTTCGATTACACCATGCGTGTAGTGTCTGAAATTACAGAATCGAACGGTTCTAGCTCAATGGCGTCTGTTTGTGGTGGCTGTTTAGCGTTGATGGATGCAGGCGTGCCTATGAAATCATTGGTGGCTGGTATCGCCATGGGCTTGATTAAAGAAGGCAACCGCGTTGCGGTGTTGACTGATATTTTAGGTGACGAAGATCACCTAGGTGATATGGACTTTAAAGTAGCGGGTACAGAAGATGGTATTACTGCACTACAAATGGACATCAAAATCACAGGGATTACTGCACAAATTATGCAAGTGGCTTTAGCGCAAGCTAAAGAAGGCCGTGCACACATTTTAGGTATCATGAAAACGGCAATGAGCAGCGCAAATACTGAAATGTCAGCGTTTGCACCACGCATTATCGTAATGAAAATCAACCCTGAAAAAATCCGTGATGTGATCGGTAAAGGTGGCGCGGTGATTCGTGCCTTAACTGAAGAAACAGGTACTAGCATTGATATTACTGAAGACGGTACAGTGAAAATTGCATGCACAAGTTCAGAGCAAGGTGCTGAAGCGCAACGCCGCATTGCTGAGATTACTGCTGAAGTTGAAATCGGTAATGTCTATGAAGGTACTGTGCTTAAGTTACTTGATTTTGGTGCGATCGTGTCACTAATTCCTGGTAAAGATGGCTTGTTGCACATTTCACAAATTGCACATCAGCGTGTTAATGCTGTGAGTGACTTCTTAAAAGAGGGCGATATTGTTAAAGTTAAAGTAGTTGAAGCTGATGAAAAAGGCCGCGTGCGTTTAAGCATGAAGGCTTTGATTGAGGCGCCAGCTGCCGAAGCTAAATCAGAATCAGAAGCTGACGAATAAAAATTGGTAAGTGTTTAACAAAAAGCCCGACTAGTCGGGCTTTTGTTATATGCTAAATTAAGCAACTTAATTATTTAGCCACTTGTCTCTCGCGCATCTCATCTAGAGTTTTGCAGTCAATGCAAAGTGTCGCTGTAGGGCGCGCTTCGAGGCGTTTTAGACCGATTTCAATGCCGCAACCTTCGCAATAGCCATATTCATCGCTATCAATATTGCGTAAAGTCTCGTCAATTTTCTTGATAAGTTTACGTTCGCGGTCGCGGTTGCGCAACTCTAAAGTCATGTCTGACTCTTGGCTTGCGCGGTCGTTAGGGTCCGCAAACATCGTGACTTCATCTTGCATCGTATGCACGGTGCGATCAAGTTCATGGCTTAGTTCTGCTTTCCAGTCATTCAAAATCTTACGAAAGTGATTGAGCTGTGGTTTGCTCATATACTGTTCGTCAGCCTTTGGCTGGTAAGGGGTGAAATGTTTAGTAATAACTTCTGCCATGGTGTGCCTCAAAAAACTTAAAAAGAGTTGCTTAAGAAAACTACCTAAGAATTATGCTTTATAAAATTAAGCGCGTGAGTGTACACTGAAACTAGCTTTGATGCAAAATTAGCCTAATTCATTGAATTATTTGCTAAATAACTTAACACAGGATATTAAAGTTTTGCTTCATTTAGCTCTAGCGCTAATAGTGTGTTTTCCATCAAAGTGGCAACCGTCATTGGACCAACGCCACCCGGTACAGGTGAAATGTAGCCTGCACGCTCCTTTGCCGCTTTAAAGTCAACGTCGCCAGCAATGCTGCCATCAGCCAGTCGATTAATACCAATATCAATGACGATGGCGCCAGGTTTAATCCAAGCGCCTTGTATCAACCCAGGTTTTCCTGCGGCAGCTACAATCAAATCCGCTTGCTGAATCATTTTAGCTAAATCTTTAGTATGCCGATGGCAGCTAGTCACGGTACAACCCGCAAGCAACAACTCTAATGCCATAGGGCGGCCTACGTGATTCGATACGCCTACCACTAGCGCATCCAAGCCCATTAGCTCTATATTGCTAGCTTGCAGCATTTTAATGACACCAAAAGGCGTGCAAGAGCGCAACGTGGGTTGGCGAACCGCTAGCCTGCCGATGTTGTAAGGATGAAAGCCATCAACATCCTTATTGGGGCTGATGCGCTCAATAATATGTTCATCTTTAATTTGAGGTGGTAAAGGCGACTGTACGAGAATGCCATCAATGGTATCGTCTTGATTCAATTGCTCAATTAAAGTAAGTAGTTCAGCTTCAGAAGTTGAATCTGGTAGATCGTAAGCAATAGAGCGAATGCCGACCTTTTCACAAGCCAAGCGTTTGTTACGTACATAGATGCCAGATGCAGGGTCTGTACCAAGAACTATTACAGCCAAACCAGGTGCGCGTTTGTTTGCTTGTAAGCGATTATTGATGCGTTCTTTAATCGAGTTTAGAAGATTTTCAGCAATGGCTTTGCCATCAATTATTTGAGCGGTCATTAGAGTTTATTTTGCTTACTTTTTAAGCGACATTAAAAATAAAGTAACATTTTATCATAATAGATTTGACCTTCAGCTCGGTTTGCAGTATATTTCTGCCCTTCGGCGTGTAGCGTAGCCTGGTAGCGCGCCTGCTTTGGGAGCAGGATGTCGGGAGTTCGAATCTCTCCACGCCGACCAAATTTTAACTTGTTGAAGTGCTTAGTCAGTTCAGCAAGTCAAGATAAAAGTCAGCCCGAAAACTTTATACGCAAATATAAAGCCTTGTAACCACAATCTGCCCGTAGCTCAACCGGATAGAGCACCAGCCTTCTAAGCTGGGGGTTACAGGTTCGATTCCTGTCGGGCAGACCAGTATGTAAAAGTCTCTATGGTGGCTGTAGCTCAGTTGGTAGAGTCCAGGATTGTGATTCCTGTTGTCGTGGGTTCGAGCCCCATCAGCCACCCCAAACATCCCCTTAAGTATCAACATGTTAGCGCGCTAATTAATGGCTGCTATCTTGCATGTAAGCTGTTTGTCCTTCTCTTGTCCTTTTTGGAGAAGTTTATGGCTACATTTCGCAAGCGTTCTAATTCATGGCAGGCACGAGTTCAGCTCTCTGGTTACCCTGACCAATCAAAGTCATTTAAAAGTTATGCAGAGGCTATCGCGTGGGCTAGGAAGATTGAGTCTGACATTGATAGTGGTAGCACTAATCATCTAATAAAAGCTAACAACAAAGTATTACTCAAAGACTTGCTGGAACGATACAAGTTAGAAGTTACTTGTCACAAAAAGCATGCTAGCGCTGAGGCATACCGAGTGGACTTCTGGTTAAGACATGAACTATCAGGCAAGTCTATTGCATCCATTAAGAGTGTTGTAATGGTCTAACAAACTGCCACACTTGCTAAGGTTTTTTGCTGATACTTT
>NZ_JAQSDC010000029.1 GCF_029945705.1 Methylotenera sp. | reverse complement strand
CTTTTCGTCATTTTATACGATAAAAAGTGTCCACTTTTTTCAACAGGGGTCACCTATAGCCAACTATTGGTCAGTAGCAACCAGTTATTGGTTATAGGCAACCAATGCTAAGTCTATAAAATTCAAATAAATTGAATGTAAATTTCAATTATTCTTAATAATCAATCAATTATGTCATTTCTAAGTTGGTTGGCATATTTGTCGCTTATATTGAACTAGCCTTGATGAGTTAAGCATTATTACCAAAGGTGAAAACATTAACTTAACCTACTTAAAGAAATGACTTATGGATAAAGTGCCAGATATTGTTGATTTTGTACTCTACTTTTTAGCGGGATTATCTATCCTGACTTGGACTATTCTAATTGTAAAATGCTATATGTTTTGGCAGGTTAAAAAAGCAAACAATCAAGTCTTGGCCAGTTTGAGTGAGGTAACACGTCTGACTAAATTGTCAAATATGTTAGAAATTGCAAAAGGCTCTTTGAGCAGCTTAAATAATAAAGTGATGGCCAATCTCAAGACATGGAATAAAGACGCGTCATTAGATACCAATGCATATCAAGATATGTTGCGCCAATCATTACGCCAAGAGCGCCATAATCAACAAACGCGCTTAGAAAGTGGTTTAGCAGTGTTAGCCAGTATAGGCTCAACTGCCCCATTCATTGGCTTATTTGGCACGGTATGGGGCATTATGCACGCTCTTAAAGGTATTTCTGCCTCAGGGTCTGCGGGCCTAGATGTGGTCGCTGGCCCGATTGGTGAAGCACTTATTGCAACCGCCATGGGCATTGCGACGGCCATTCCTGCGGTGTTGGCTTATAACTACTTTTTACGCCAATCTCGCCTAGCTGCGGCTGATATGGATCATTTTTCTGAGCGCTTACAGATACTCGCTAAACAATCAGACTACAAGGTAGATTAATCATGTCCATGGACAATTATGGTTCAGAGGGCGGCATGATGAGCGAAATCAATGTGACGCCATTAGTCGATGTGATGCTGGTGTTGCTCACAGTGTTTATTGTAACTGCGCCATTATTAATGAACTCGGTCGCAGTCAAGTTACCTAAGGTTGCAGCGACAACTTCATTACAAAAAATGAATGACGTGAAAGTCAGTATTACCTCAGCGGCAGATGTTTATATAGACCAAATTAAGATCCCTGCAAGCAATCTAGAAACTGAACTTAAAAAGCGCAATACGCAAGGCGATCTGCAAGTACAAATTATGGCAGATGAAAAAGTTGCTTATCGTGAAGTGGCTAAAGCAATGGCGCAAATTCAGCGCTCAGGTGTTACTAAATTTACCTTTGTGATGTTGCCTGATAGTGCAATACCAGCTGCAACCCCCACTGTTCAATAGTTGTAGATTGGCTAAAAATTGACCAATCTGACATTAAACAACGCGTCGCTTAATAACCCCTCGCTAAATAATCAAACTATGAGAAGCAAGTTGCTTGATACGCAGCAAGCGTCTAATCACCTACTTTTTGGGTTGGCTTTAATTTTTTCGCTGCTGATGCATTTTGCCATTATGCGCGCACTGCCTTGGTTAGAAGCGGTTAAGACTAAACCGCCGATCACTATTTTGGCAGAACTTCAAGAGGCACCTCCTCCTCCGCCACCTTCACAAGTTGCGAAGCCAGAAGTAGTTAAACCCGAGGTGGTTAAAGATATTCAGCCAAAACCTACACCTAAAACGCAAGCGGTGGCAGTGCCAGTATTAGCGGCTGAGCGTACCGAGCAAGTTGCTAATCAATATACTGTCCCCGATATTCCTAAGCCTGCGACAGTACCTACTCAGCCAAGCCCTGTAGCAGCACCAGAAACACAAACAAAAGAAACTGCTGCACCTGCGGCTAGTAGTGTGCCCAGTAACGCTGTAAGTTCATCCGCATCCACTAGCACGTGGGTTGATAGCGACGTGTGGGATGACTTTGGCAGCAATTTACAAAGGCTGTGCGAACGCTACAAACAATACCCAGCCATCGCCATTCGTCGCGGCTACCAAGGCTCAGGTAAGGTTTTAGTGCGATTTTCAGCTGAAGGTAAAACAACGAGTGTGACCATAGAAAAATCAACAGGTCAAAAGTCGCTTGATGATCAAGCGTTAGAAATGGTGAGAAAAAGCCTGAATGAATTGCCAGTACCCGCTAAATTTAAAGGTCGAGAATTCAAACTGACTATTCCTGTAGATTTCAAGCTGGAATAGCCTCTTACTTGTCCCAACTCAAGCTTAGCTGATGGATTAAGGCTCTCAACATAAAAAAGAGCGCTTTGTATGAGTCGATTTGGCACGTTGTTTTGAGTAAAACTATCCAATATTCGTCATTCCCGCGTAGGCGGGAATCCAGTTTAGATGGCGGTCATGCATGGTTGTAGAAGCATGTAATACTGAAATTCACGTCGCCTAGATTCCCGCCTACGCGGGAATGACAGTAATTTAAGATTTTTATTACAAAACTCAATTCTTTGGCTCGTACAAAGGTTTCAAGTAGGTTAAGGCTAGCAAAATTAAAACACAAAATATGAATTTAAAAATCCGCATCAATTTAATTATTACCTTCATGCTGGCTCTGGTCATGCTGATTGGTGCAGGAATGATGATTGATAATGCACAGGAAGATATTCGCGCGGAAGTTGATTCTACAACGGTATTAGCGCTGCATTTATTAGATGCTGAAGTGTCACACTACACTTCTGATTACGAATGGGCGAATAGTAATACAGACGATAAAATCTCCATTTTTCGCCTGCAAAGTTTAGATAATGTTCGCCATCTGCGTATCGAATTTTTTGATTCTTATGGGCGACTGCGTGATAGCAACCGCCCGCCAATCAGTAGTAATGCAAATATACCACCAGATTGGTTTGAACATTTCATGGGTAGAATCTCAACTTCATTAAAGTCAACGCATAGGCCGATTATTGTCAATAACCGTATTCTAGGTGAGCTAGTAATTACCCCCGACCCCTCCTATGAAATTGCCGAAATATGGCATGACACGATTGGCCAATTGAGCTTGGGGATATTATTCTTTTTAATGGTCAATGGCATGGTGTATTGGGCGGTTGATCGTGCATTACGCCCACTAAAGAAGATTCTTAATGCGCTGACCCAGCTGGAGCACGGCAATCTACAAGCGCGCTTACCCGCATTTTCTTTGCCTGAGTTATCCAACGTGAGCAGTAAATTTAATGCAATGGCGCAAACATTAGAAAATAGCACCATGAATAACCATCGACTAACGCAGCAAATCATTCGCTTGCAAGAAGATGAGCGTAAGAACATTTCACATGATTTGCATGATGAAATAGGCCAGCATTTAACGGCAATCAATATTGATGCATCAGTCATTTTAAAAACAGATAATATTTCGGTCGCTCAAGAAAGTGCCATGGCAATTAGTGCTGTAGCGATGCAGATGATGGAAATTGTACGCGCAATGTTGCAGCGACTAAGGCCAGCCATGATTGATGAGCTAGGTTTGAGCGCCTCCCTACATGAGCTTATAGAAACATGGCGGCAGCGTAACCGCGGTATAAACGTGAGCATTAATATTTCTAGCCAATTGGGCAACAACCTCAATGAAACCATTGCCATCACGGCGTATCGCATTGTGCAAGAGTGTTTAACTAACATTACCAAGCATGCAAATGCGCGTTTGGTGACCATTAAAATTGAACCTCAAGCTGACTATTTAAAAATACTGGTCAAAGATAATGGCCATGGTTTTGATACGCAACTTACCTCGCAAGGCTTTGGCTTGGCGGGTATGCGTGAACGCGTAGAAGGGCTTGGTGGATTGTTTCAGCTGACTTCAAGCTTAGGCTCTGGAGTAGTAGTTGGTGTGAACTTGCTCATGAATATCAAGGTGCCAAAATGACCAATCATTTAATCACAGAAAAAATCCGAGTGATATTGGCCGATGATCATAATGTAGTGCGCTCAGGGTTACGTAGATTATTAGAACTTGGTGGCGATATTGATGTGGTGGCAGAAGCTGATAGCGGCGAGCAAGCATGTCTGATATACGGTGATTTTCAATCAGATGTGTTAGTGATGGATTTATCCATGCCAGGCATAGGCGGCTTAGAAGCTTTACGTAGAATATTAAGCGTGGCACCAAAGGCAAAAGTAGTGATTTTTACTATGCATGAAAATGCCGCTTTTGCCACGCAAGCACTTTCTTCTGGGGCGCGTGGCTATGTGGCTAAATCAAGTCTCGCTGATGATCTGTTGCTTGCAGTACGTGAGGTTGCAGCGGGCAAAACTTACATTAGCGCAAGTATCGCGCAAAAAATTGTGATGCGATCAATCTCAGGCTCGCCAGACCCAATCGAACGACTATCCTCAAGAGAGTTTGAAGTATTCAGACTATTAGCGGAAGGTGTGGGCATTGATGACATTGCCAATAATCTTCAGATTAGTCAAAAAACAGCCGCGAACTATCAGACCGCGCTTAGACAAAAGTTAGGTATTACCAATGCCGTAGAACTGGTACGACTAGCGATACGACACGGTGTTATCTCAGAGTAGAAATAGCATCAACTCAATACTGAAAATTGACAAATAAATCATAATATTTTGATCAATATCTTCAATTTTTAACAAAATAATTACTTTCTCCACGCGCTTCATAAATACTTAACTTAATGAATATTAAAGACTTTTATTCTTTAATATTCATGGTAATTTAATCCTAATTCATATCAGGAGAAACTCCCATATATTCACGGGAATCTCTCTCTTACGCAAATTTTCACAAAGGTTTACATTCGCTAGCTTACAAAAACTTACATCAATTTTAAGCTCAAGCAACCTTAGTGGGAACAACCTAATCATGCATAATCAGCATCAACCAGCTCAACCTCTTTTAAACTTAAAACTTAAACCAATCGCGCTCGTTGTATTGTTGATGTGTGCACAAACAGCTTACGCGCAAGACTTAAACGCCCCAGAAGCTAACTCTATTGAAAGTGTGACTGGTGAACCATCCAGCAAAGAAAAAAAGATAGACGTTCCCTCGATTGCCAGTCAGTACGGCGCCACAAAGAAAACGCTACTTTCGGCAGAAGTTAAGAACACGAATCAAGCAGGCACAGGCAAAACAGATAGCCAAGGTAAACCGATAGACAAACCTGTAGAGATTGAATTAAAAACCGTGAATGTACGCGCCAAACGCTTTTACCAAATAGGCCCACTACCAGGTTTAGCGCTTACCAAAGAAGAAATCCCCGGCAATATACAAAGCATTAGCGCCAAAGAAATTAAAGAATCTCACGCAATCAGCCTCACCGAATTAATGAACAGCAAGCTGCAATCGGTGAACGTGAATGACTACCAAAGCAACCCGTTTCAAATGGATGTCACCTATAGAGGGTTCACAGCAAGCCCGCAGCTAGGTACAGCCCAAGGTCTTTCAGTGTTTTTAGACGGCATACGCGTGAATGAGCCATTCGGCGATGTGGTGAACTGGGACATGCTGCCACTCAACGCGCTGGCAGGTATTGATTTAATTCCTGGTTCAAACCCTATCTTTGGGCTAGGCACATTAGGCGGCGCGATTACCATGCGCACCAAAAGCGGATTTGATGCAGAAGAAGGCAGTGTAGAAGCGCTAGGCGGCTCATTTAACCGTAAACAGTTTCAAGGCTCCATTGGCGGTAATAATGGCGTGGTAGCTGGCTTTGCGGCATTTAACCTTTTTGGCGAAGATGGCTGGCGTGATGACTCGCCAAGCAAGGTGAACCAAGTATTTGGTAAGGCCGAGTGGCGTAACGAGAACCTGCAGTTTGGTTTATCCGCATTGTACGCAGGAAATAAACTCACAGGTAATGGCTTGCTACCCACAGAAATGGCGCAACAAGACCGCAGCCAAGTATTTACCAGCGCCGATGAAACCAAGAACAAGCTACTACAGTTTCAGTTCACAGGTCAGTGGGATGTTTCAGAGACGTTCAATATTACAGGGCAAGTGTATAAGCGCAAAAGTAAGCGTAATTCAAGAACAGGCGATGTGAATGAAAACATCAGTGGTGGTGCAACACGAAGGCCATTAGCAGGCGAGCAGTTAACTACCAGTTATCCAGATCTAGATAATGATGGCTTGCCAGATCCTGATTTAAGCCAATCTAATATTTTAAATGTAGCAGTTGATGCATTAGGTAGCTACTTGGATACTAGTGGAAACGCTGCTTACATCGACGATGGAACAAATACTGGAAACTATATTGACAATCCTGCCTTTGATATTAACAACCTTGCAGTCGGTACAAACTTTAATACAGCGCTTTTTGCCAATCAAGGTACACAAGATTATTTTGATGTTAAAGGTAACTATTTATATACAGCTCCAAGTTGGACCACCAACCCAAATGCTGTTCCAACTGCAGGTCCCAGCGAAGATTGGAAGCGTAAAGCACGTGAGATATGGCTGAGTCGCAATGCAATTGGACAGACTGAAAAGTTATTAGATAAATATTTCCCAGTTCAAAGCCGAGATGCTTTTTACACAGTATCTGGTCCAAGCGGAACTTTCACTGACGCAAATGGCTTTACTAACTATATAAGCTATAACGCAATATTTATTGCTGATCTCCCCGCGACTTTCCCAGGCAGCAACTATGGGTTGGGTAAGCCTGCTGGAATATTAGTACGTGATCCAATCACAGGGCAACCCATTGAGCGTAATGGTGCAGACTGCACAGCCTCTGAGTCTCCCACTGGCATCGCTGGGCAATGTGCAGGCTATGTAGAAGGTACACCTACCGCATTAATTACAGAAACTGAAATTGACCAAACCACCGATGGTGGCGCAGTACAACTTAACTGGAATTTAGAACACCATAAACTCATGATAGGGGCGTCAGTAGACGCCGCTGATGCCAGCTATACCAGTGGTCAGTATTTAGGCTTGTTTGATAATAAGCGCAAAGCCTATTTAGACCCCGCTAATATTGGCTATGAGTTTGCAGCGGCCAGTACTAAGTTTGGATTAAATGACTTTTCAGGTAATAGCGTGACCAAAAGTGTGTATTTGAGTGACACTTGGTCGCCAGTGAAAGCGTGGAACTTTACTGGCGCAGCCCGCTATAACGTCACCAATATGAAAAATGAGCTGGCGATTAATAACTATTTGGGCTTGCTTGGGCCAACCGCTTTTAAAAACTTTATCGAAAGCTTTCAATTATGTAAAGACTTAAATAATGATGGCACAGTGACCGCAGATGAATGTCCTGCAGCAGAGTACGTGCCATTTTCATTAGAGCGTGCACAAGGTTTAGGTGCAATTGGCAAAGGCGAAACCGAGAAATTTACCTACCGTTCATTTAATCCAAGCCTAGGTGCAACATGGCAGCCCTATGAAACGCTCAATGTATATGGTAATTGGAACCAAGGGGCACGTACGCCAAGCGTAATTGAGTTAGGTTGTGCCTATGATGGAACGCTAGTGCCGGTAACATTTGCAGCTGATGGAATTACGCCCACTGCGTTTAGGCCGCGAAGCTTGCAAGAGCGTCGCTTTTGTAGCTTGCCCAGCACTTTGTCTGGCGACCCTTATTTAAAACAAGTGCGTTCACAAACTATGGAATTTGGCGCACGTGGCTATTTAACCCCAGATATTCAATGGAATGCCGCGGTTTACAACACAGACTTAAAAGATGATATTTATTTTGTATCGTTCACCCCAGACCGTAGCTTTTTTCAAAACATTGGTAAAACTCGCCGCCGTGGTTTAGAAATGGGTTTGCAAGGCAAATCAGGTAAGGCGGGCTTTAGGTTGAACTACTCACTCACCGATGCTACTTTTCAAGAGAGCTTTAGTGTTGCTAGTCCGAATAACAGCAGTGCAGGTAATGTGGGGCAAAGTGATTCGTTATATGCTAGGCCTACTGGATACCAGCAAATTCGCGTTCACCCAGGCAACCGTATGCCAGGTGTGCCCTTACATAACCTTAACGCTACATTCACCTACGATTTAACCCAAGACTGGACCGTTGGCCTGACGGCTGTGATGCATTCAGATAGCTTTATACGTGGTAATGAAAACAATAAGCACCAAGCCGGGGCAAGTAACCCTGTGTATAGTTGTGGTACAGCAGGATCCTCAATTAAAGATGGGGATATTGAATATGCTGATAGCTCTTGCACCATTGGCTATACAAGACCAAGTTCTCGCTTTCCTGGCAAAGTGCCTGGCTATGCCGTATTCAACTTCAACACTACCTACAAAATCACCAAAGGCTTAACTGCTGGGCTACAAGTCAGCAATGTATTCAATCGTGAATACTACAGTGCTGGTCGTTTGGGCATTAACGCGTTTTCACCCAGTATTAACGGCGCTATTGGCGCGGGTGGCTTTAACTATAACAGTAATGATTGGCAAAGTACCACCTTCTTAGCGCCAGGTGCGCCAAGATCTGCCTATGTAAGCTTGACTTATGATTTTGATTTAGGAAGTAAATAATATAAGAGAGGCATTTGTGAACTGCCTCTTGGCGTATTCAACTCGAACCAACCTAAGAACTTACAAGGCGCTTTAGCTGATTTGGGTGAATGGGTGTTGCAGGCAGCCACAAATGCCTGCTTATTGTAGCGTAAAAGGAAATTTAAATGAAAAACGTTAAATTGAAGTTAGCGGTATTAGGCGCATTAAGTTTTGTTTCAGTACAGGCAATGGCAACAGGCTTAGTGACATTGCCAACAGCAGGTGTAGCAGTGGCTGCTGGTGCAAACCAACCAGCAGGTACTACAGGCTGGCAGCTTTGCAACACAACAGGCAACTATGGTTCAGGCAGCTATACAGCGCCTAGTGCTGGCTCAAATAACACTTGCGCAGTTTTCCCAGGTGGCGCTCGAACTTTATCAACCTCACCTGTTTCAACCATTGCAACAGCAGTTGCTGCAAGAGTGACCTCTGCAATTACAGCTAACGCTGAAACATTGGGAACTTTAGGTCAACGTACATGGCGTAATGCAGGTAGTACACAGTGTGTATTTGCAAAGTATATAGATTTTGCCACGAGTGGCACTTTTGACTACAACCCACAATTAGCTGGTAGTCAACGCTTTGAAGCTAATGACGTTGTATTGGGTGGCTTTAGCACAACGCCTACCGTGAGTGCTGGCTACTATTATACTTCTATTACTGATTCACCTATTTTCCGTGTAGGCCGTTCATTTACCTCAGTGCAAATGCAGCCAGAGTTAGATGCATTGGGTAATCCAACAAACAATCCATTTACTGGATTTGTACATCGCCCCATCAATGGACCGACTGTTCCTGCTGCAGGTACTGAGATTAACGGTGTAGGCCAGACTTTATCGCCAAGTACTATTGTGCCAACTGCTGCACAACAAACTTCAGCAATCCGCACTAACTGGGTAGATTTTATGTTGGATAACACAGGTGGTGTAGATGAAGACGGTACTACTTCGCAGAACAGCCCGGTGATGTATGTGCAAGCGGCTTGTGACGGTACTGTTTCTACTACTAGTAACACCATTCGTATTCGTCAAGCAGGTCAGGAAACTCAGCCATGGGTGACTATTTTGACCTCTGGTCAAACACGTAATTTAGCAAATGCTAATTTCTAAATTTAACTAGAAGCTAGTTTTGGAGTAAATGGCAGGGGTGTAACGCCCTTGCCACTTTAAGCTTTTATATAGAGGTAACGAAATGTTGAATGCTTTTAAATTTGTGATGTTGTTTTTGATCATGCAAGTGAGTGCAAATGCCGCAGAAGGTTTTGTAGATTTACCTGCTACTGGTTTTGCAAATGCGGCTTATGTGCTTTGTAACACCACGGGTGATTTTGGTTTAAAAGACTCAGCTGCGCCAGACATCGGTAATAGCAAAAATACAGCTAACAATACATGCGCTGTTAGCAGCGAAAAATTACTTACTAGCCCCATGAATGGTCCGTTAGAAGGTTTTGATATGGCTGGCATGATTTCACGGGGGGTTTCAATCCCAGAGCCGTACGCCAATAGCGGCGAAGAGTTTGCCACGTTGACCGATACCATTTGGCGTAATAAAGCCACTAAAGAATGCATATATGGCACACATATTTTGATGAAAGACGCCAAGTTAGCGAATGGTCAAACTTGGGAGATTAATGATATTGCCCGTGCAGGTTTTGCAGGGAAGCCAGTGGCGATCGCTTATTTTTTTAAGCCAGAGCCGCACAAAGAATATGGCTTGCCTGAAGCCTTATTTAGAGCTGGCAGAACATTTACCTCAGTACGCCATGCCAAAGGTGATGCAGATTTACCCTCACTGAAAAATGCGCCTGCTAAAGATAAAGTTATGACCGATAGTCAAGCTGCTGCGGTAAGTGATAACTGGGTAGATTTCACCACAGATATTAATGTGAATGACCCAGATGGCGTAACAAGAAAAATGACCGCTATGTTTTACATTAAAACGAGTTGTGAAGCGATTGAGCCTGCGGAATTAGAAGGTGCTATTAGGTTGCGCACGACAGGACAAAATGGACAAACCCCACTAGAGATTAGTGTGCCTGGTTTAGCGCCAGTGGGTGCAGTGGTAGGTAAGTATTAGAGGTGACTCTTTAAAAGAGCATCATTTTGTGCAGATGAGAATAATGAATGCGTGATTTTTGTAGGAGCGACCCCGTATCAAAAGCATCAACTGGGGCAGGCTTTGTAGTCGCGAAGTTTGGTTGTTCGCGGCTGCAAGCCGCTCCTACATGGCTTAGTGCTAAAAATTGAAACATCACAGGATGGAATAATGCAATTAAATAAAATTAAAGGTTTTACCTTGCTTGAACTATTAGTGGTGATGGTGATTATCGGTTTATTGGCTGGCTACGTAGGCCCTAAGTATTTTGCACAGATTGATAAATCTAAAGTTAAAACTGCAAAGGCGCAGATTGATTCTTTAGGTAAAGCCTTGGACCAATATAAGTTGGATACGGGGCATTATCCCAGTACCGAGAATGGCCTGATTTCACTTAATTTAGCACCAGCGAATGAGCCTAAATGGAATGGCCCTTATTTAGTAAAAAAAGTGCCTATTGACCCGTGGGATAAGTTTTATGAATACAAAATGCCAGGTGAGCATGGTGAATATGACTTGTGGTCACTGGGTAGTGATGGTCAGAGTGGCGGTAAAGCTGATGCGGCAGATATTGCGAATTGGGAATAACTGGATGCTGACTGCAGCAAATAAGTTAACTTCTATTTTATGCCTTCCCCATGGAGGGGGAAGGTTAGGATGGGGGTGCAATGGTTGTCTCATGCCGCTTTTTATCCACTTGCTGATGTTTAGCCCCACCCTAACCCTCCCCCTAAAAGAGGGAGGGAACTCGTCAGAAATTGCACATTGGTTTGGAGTGTCTCCCCTAGCCCTCCCCCTAGAAGAGGGAGAGGACTCGTGAAATTTGCGTTAAAAATTGCGCAAGGTGAGTCGGTCAGTTTGTTGGTACTTGAAGCTAGCAACGCTGCCCAAGCACGCACAGTGGCGGAGCAGCAAGGTTTTAGTGTGTTAAACATTCAATCTGTTGGGTTGTCATTTGGCAATCTACTCAGCACTAAGTCAGCAAAATCTAAGTTCAATTTAATGCTATTTAGCCAAGAGCTATTGGCGTTGTTGGAATCAGGTTTAAGTTTGGTAGAGGCAATAGAAGCCTTAGCTGAAAAAGAGCAGCAAGCCGAATCAAAAGCGGTATTGAATCAAGTGATGGCGGCTTTGTATGAAGGCTTGCCTTTTTCTGCGGCGCTAGAAAAAGAGCCGCAAGTATTCAGCCCTTTGTATGTGGCGTTGATTCGCTCTAGCGAACGGACAGGTGACATGGTGCAAGCCTTAGCACGACATGTTACCTATCAAACGCAGATTGATGCTGTGCGTAAAAAGATTGTTACTGCTTCAATATACCCCGTATTGCTTTTGGTGGTAGGTGGTTTGGTTGTGCTGTTTCTATTAGGTTATGTCGTACCTAAGTTCAGCACGATCTATGAAAGTACGGGTGCAGATTTACCGTGGATGTCGCAACTATTGTTAAGTTGGGGGCGTTTGCTGCAAGAGCATGGTAGAGAAGTATTCGCCACGTTTATTGCATCAGTGGCTTTGCTAGGTTTTACGCTAAGTAGGCCCAGCGTGCGCGCTGCCATTATGCGTAAAGTGTGGCAGATTCCAGCGCTGGGTGAGGCCATGCGCATTTATCAGCTGGCAAGATTTTATCGTACGTTGGGCATGCTACTGCGTGGTGGAATTCCATTGGTCACAGCCATGGGCATGGTGTCTTCACTATTACAGCCCTTATTACGTAGCAAGTTAGACAAGGTAATTGTCGATGTGCGTGAAGGCAAACCGATGTCTGCTGCAATGGAGCAACATGGTATGACTACTTCTATTTCCATTCGCATGTTGCGCGTGGGCGAACGCACTGGGCAAATGGGCGACATGATGGAGCGCATAGGCGCATTTTATGATGAAGAAATTTCCCGTGTGGTGGAATGGTTAACCAAGTTATTAGAACCTGCATTGATGATCATCATCGGCTTAGTTGTGGGTTTAGTCGTGGTGCTGATGTATATGCCAATTTTTGAGTTAGCTGGGAGCATTCAGTGATGGGGTTACTTAAAAAAGCAGAGTTTGAAAATGTTGTGGCGATTAATGCACATCATAAAAGCGCTATTCATGCTGACAATACACTCACTATTGAACAGGTGAATCGTGCCAAAACTATCGCCAGTGAAACCAAGCAGCCTTTGCTAGAGGCGCTGGAAGAAACCTCAGGCTTAAGCCCAGAGGCGTTTGTTGTAGCACTGGGGCAGTTGATGCATTACCCTGCTTTTGACATGTTGCAGCTACACACCATGACGCCAGATTTTGAGTTGCTGACCTTTGCCGATGCAAGCAAATATAGCTGCATTGCATTGCGAAACAATGAAAATGGCTTGTATTTACTACATGCCAATCCTTTTGATAGTCACCTGCAAAGTAAAATTGACTTAATGATTCATCAGCCCGTGATTTGGGGTTTGGTGCATTACAAAGACTTGAACGCATTTTTAGCGCATCACGAAACCAGTATGCGTGCGATGGATGGCTTAACTTCTGAGCACCTAGATTCGCAAACGACACAAAACGGCATTGAGGATATTTCTTTACGTTCAATCAGTGAAGATACCAGCCCTGTGGTGAAGTTTGTACGCTCAACACTTTATGACGCACTTAAAGCGGGTGCGAGTGATATTCACATGGAGACTGATGCACATGGTCTTACGGTGAAATATCGCATAGATGGTGTATTGAGTTTTGAGGGAGGTATTCAAGGGATTGCCCAAGCTGAGCAAGCAATTTCGCGCATTAAAGTGATGTCGGAACTCGATATTGCTGAAAGGCGTGTTCCGCAAGATGGACGCTTTAAGGTTTTGGTCACGGGCAGTGAAGGTCAAGTGAATGCACGAGAAGTTGATTTGCGTGTGTCTATCATGCCTAGTGTGTTTGGCGAAGATGCCGTTTTGCGAATTTTAGACCGTAAAGCTTTAAGTGATGAAGCCAAAGGTTTAAGTTTAGAAACGCTAGGTTTCGAGCCAGACATCATGGCACGCTTTCGCTTGCTAGCCGAAGAACCCTACGGCATGTTGCTGGTAACGGGCCCAACTGGTAGTGGTAAGACTACGACTTTATACGGCATTCTTTCTGAAATTAACAATGGTGAAGACAAAATTGTCACCATTGAAGACCCCGTGGAGTATCAATTGCCAGGCGTATTGCAAATTCCCGTGAATGAGAAAAAAGGCCTCACCTTTGCACGTGGTTTACGGTCAATTCTTCGACACGATCCTGACAAAATCATGGTGGGTGAAATTCGTGATGCAGAAACAGCGCAAATTGCCGTGCAATCTGCCCTCACAGGGCATTTGGTACTCACCACAGTACACGCCAATAGCGTGTTTGATGTGATTGGCCGCTTCACTAATATGCAGGTAGACCCCTACAGTTTTGTTTCTGCCATTAACGGCATCATGGCGCAGCGTTTAGTGCGTATCAATTGTGCACATTGCACGGTTGCAGATGTACCAGAGGCGGCACTGATAGCCAAGTCTGGTCTCACGCAACAACAAGCGGCGAGTTTTAATTTCAAAAAAGGTCAGGGTTGCGGCCAGTGTCATGGCACTGGCTATAAAGGCCGTAAAGCCATTGCAGAGTTGTTGTGCTTTAACGATGTGATACGTGAACTCATTGTCACACGAGAGCCTGTCAGAAAAGTAAAAGAAGCTGCTAGTGCCAATGGCACACGCAGTATGCGAGAAGCTGCGCTGGATTTAGTAAAACGTGGTGAAACCACATTACAGGAGATTAACCGTGTTACTTCATTGGTTTAAATCATTATTCAAAGATGAGCTATGGGTGTTTGTTTATCCACAGTGCATAGTACTTCTGCGTATTACTAGGCCAGTACGTTTTGGGCTAAAGCAACAAATCCTTTATAAGCAAGTGATAGAACTGCCTCAGGCTGTCACAGATAACGTGAATGAATCTCAAGCGTGGGGCGCATTAATGCAACATCTCAAACAAGTGTTAGCTGATAAAAAGTGGCAAAACACGATACCAATCGCCATTGTCTCTAATCAGTTTGCACGATACACAGTCATCCCTTGGAATGCAGAACTGGCTGTTGAAGCTGAACGTAAAGCCTACATGCAACATTGCTTTAGTTTAGCTTATGGTGAAGCCGCCAAAACTTGGGATTTGCGTATGAGCGAACCTAGCTATGGCCACCCAGCCATCGCCAGCGGTATTCATCATGGTTTGTTGCAAGCCTTGCATGATGTCTTTAATGCAGAAAATATGACGTTAAGTGCGGTTTATCCGCAATTAATGCTGGCCATTAATCAAACGGTTAGTGAAGTAAAAAAACAGAAAAAACCACTTAGTTTTTGGTTGGTTGCCATTCAAAGTGAGCGCTTATGTTTAACGTTATTGATTGAGGGTGGCTGGCGTTTAGTTAAAAACGTTGCGATAGAAACGGATATTTCTGCGCAAGTGTCGGCATTAATTCAGCGTGAAATGGTGAGTGGCAATATGACCAATGAATTGCCTGTGCTGGTGTACTGGCCGGAATATCAAAGGAATCAGCTTTTAACGCTAGTGAATAATAAAGCCATTAAAGTGCTACCACATCAATTTGATATGCAAAGTCAGCAAGTGCTTAGTGCGCAAAGTTTGGCGCTGACATGAATCACATCGGCTTAAATCATGCGTTGATGACACGCAAAATAGACATGCTCGCGACCTCATTATTGGTGATAGGCAATGTGTTGAGTATTGCGCTTTTTTTGTATTGTCATCAGCTATCAAGTGAAACTGAGCTGTTGCAACTTGATCTGCGGCAACGCTTAGAAGCGACGAATAAGCCGCGCTTGAATCGCTCTCTGTCGCCAATCAATGCTAAAGAGTATGCGGTAAAGCATGATGAAATCACCGCGGTGAATGCCGCGATTAAAGAAATTGTATTGCCGTGGCCAGCATTATTTAAGTCGCTGGAAGCTGTAGATAGTGTGGACGTTAAATTGCTAACCTTAGAACCTAACGCTAAACAACGCACGTTGCATATTACCGCCGTGGCGCTAAATACCGAGAGCATGATGCGTTATGTGAGCGAGCTAGCGCAACAAAATGCACTAAAAGAGGTGGTATTACAGTCACAAGAAGCGACTGATATTAGTGGTAAGAAGGCGATTAGATTTGTGATTGGGGCGGCATGGAAAGTCTAAATTTAGCTTTGCGACCTAATCACTTGATTCAAGTCTTTAAATACAAGCTGCGACAACTTTTCTGGCAAAGGTTAGGCTGGCAAGGCTTGGTGGGGCTTGCGCTCATTATTGGCAGCTTGAGTTATCTCATCATTTTTGCACAGCCTAAAGCACAGCAGTTGCAACAGTTACAAATGAAAATGACCGCGGTTAACGCTAGCCCAAAACAGAATATTAGCAATCGCAATAGTAATGATGCATCAGATATTGCCAGAATTTTTTATGATGTGCTACCCACCCAAACTGAAGCGAATAGCAAGATTAGTGAGATTCTTCGTGTGGCTACCGATAATGGATTGGTCATCAATAAGGTGGAATATGAGCAACCGCTTTCAGCATCGCCGCTCATTCAGTACCAAATTAAATTGCCATTGACGGGTAGCTATATGCAAATTCGGCAGTTTATCAATCAAGTGCTAAATACTTTGCCGTCCATTGCGCTCAATGACATTAGTTTAAAACGCGAAGACATCGTGACAGATTTAGTGGATGCGCAAATTCAGTTCACTTTATATCTGCAAAAAGCGCAATAGTAGCGACTATGGCATTGATCAAAAAATACGGTGTTTTGTTGGCTTTGATATTCACGCTGGCGGCCACTGTGTGGGTTTCTCAGCAGAAAGAAACTGACGAGCTAGTGGTAGCAAGAGATGAAAATTCGGTAGCGTTAAGTAAAGCCGATGTTGAAGCAGCCAAACAAATTAGCCCACCTGTGCCAACGCTTGTTGATTACTTACTTCAACGATCACCAGACCATGACGTGCCAAAAAACATTTTTACTCCTTTAGCCACAGAAAATAACCCAGAGATGAATATCAAACCTGCAATCGCCTTGCCAGAAAATCCATTTGTTTATGCAGGAAAAGTTGTCGAAGACGGTGCATTGGTGGTGTTTTTGATTGATGGTGAAAAAAGTCATGCGGTGAAATCTGGTGATGTGATTGAGGATACTTGGACAGTTAAAGCCATTACGCCACCAACAATGACACTTAAATACATCCCCCTAAAAATGGAAGTACAGATGCAAATTGGAGCAAACAGTTGAATTTAAATAGTTTGAATAATAGTGGTATGCAGGGCTCGGTGTCAGCCAAGTTTATTTTAATGTTAGCTTTTTTAATCTTGCTCACTAGCTGTGCGAGCTTAAATGCCACGCAAGAGCCAGTAAGTAATAATATGCAAGCGCAAGACAGCCAAGCTTACGAGGAGGCGAATCAGCTGATAGCAAAGGGCGATAGTGCTGCGGGCATTGCTAAGTTGCAACAACTAGTGAAGTCATACCCAGAGAATGCGCAATATCGCACCATGCTCAAGATACAACAATCTTCTCAAATTAACGCTTTGCTTAAAGCGGCTGATGATAAAAGTAAGCTCAATCAATTAAGTGATGCAGAGGCTGCATACCAACAGGTATTAGCCTTGGCGCCAGATAATCAGCGTGCGCAAGATGGTTTACGTCAATTAAATCTATTGCAAAATCACACCATGATGCTTACGAATGCAAAATCTGCATTTGATAAAAATGATGACGATTCAGCCTTGAATATACTGAGGTCAATCTTAGCGGAGGATGCCAATGACCAAGGCGCACGCGCCTTATTTGAACAAATAGAGAGTAAACAGAATAAAAGAATAACAGCTATACCGCAGATTAAAACCGCTTACAAAAAACCAATCACCTTGGAGTTAAAAAATGTGCCGATTAGAACGGTGTTTGAACTGATTGGTAAAGCGGCCAATATTAATTTTATTTATGATCAAGAGTTAAGAGCGGACCTTAATACCAGTATTTTTGTGCGTAACTCAAGTATAGAAGATGCAATTCAAGTGATTTTGACTTCTAATCAATTAGCTAAGAAAGTGTTGAATGACAACACCTTGCTGATTTATCCATTAAGTCGTAGTCAAGAATACCAAGAGCAATATGTGCGCAGCTTTTATCTTAATAGTATGGATGCTAAGCGTGCGATGAACATGATTAAAACCGTGGTTAAATCTAAAGATATTTACATCGATGAAAAGCTCAATACGCTCATTATGCGTGATACCGCTGAGGCGATTCAGATTGCTGAAAAACTCATCGCATCACAAGATATGGTTGAGCCAGAGGTGATGCTTGAAGTTGAGGTGATGGAAATCAATCGTAAGAATTTGGAGGCAATCGGCATTAAATACCCAACACAAGTGAGTGTTGGCGTGCAGGGTAAATCAACCACTACTGATGGCGTAGTCACTACTACGCCAGGTAGATTAACCATTGCAGAACTTAAAAGTTTTAACTCAGGGCTTGGTGTATTTAGCGTGAGTGACCCAGTACTTGCGCTGAATTTATTGCAGCAAAATACAGATACTAATTTGCTGGCAAATCCGCAAATCCGCGTAAAGAACAGAGAAAAAGCAAAAATCCACGTGGGTGACAAAATACCAGTCCTCACTAGCATCGCTAATTCCACGGGTTTTGTTTCACAAACTGTGAGCTATATTGATGTTGGTATTAAGCTGGACGTGGAGCCAACCATTTTGCTGCAGAATCAGGTGAGCATTAAAGTCGGTCTAGAAGTCAGCAATGTCACCGATCAAGTTAAAACAGATTCAGGCGTGCTGGCTTATACCATTGGTAGCCGCAATGCCAATACCGTGTTGCAGCTTAAAGATGGTGAAACGCAAATTTTGGCAGGTTTGTTTAGAGATGACAGCCAAAATGTCTCGAATAAAGTACCTGGTTTATCTAGCTTGCCACTGATTGGTCGGTTGTTTTCAGATAAAAATAACGACAGACGTAAAAATGAAATCGTATTGCTGATTACACCACGTATTTTGCACAATATTGCCCCTGCAAATGCGGTCTATACGCTGTTTCCATCAGGTATTAACCATGCCAGTGGTCGTGCTACCAGAGCGCCAGACCAACAGGCTGTGGCGGCAGAGCCTGTGCAAGCACAAGTGAGCACACCGCAAAGTGCTCAAGCGGAGCGTGCGCAAGTGGATCAAAATTTCGCGAATCAACTGCTTCAGCCTGATGTAGATGCAAACGTGAATGGAAATGGCAGCATCGGTAAATCTACAGAAACCAACAGTGGCGGTACCGTTTATAGAGCGCAATAAGCCATTATGAGAGCATCGTCTAACCATAAAGGATTTACGCTAATAGAGCTGTTGGTTGCTCTAGTGTTATTGGCGCTGCTAATGACTGCCGCTTCACCATTGATGCAGCTCACTGCGCAGCGCAATAAAGAGCAAGAGTTGAAGAAGGCACTGTGGCAGATTAGAGATGCGATAGATGCCTACAAGCAAGCGTCTGACGATGGTTTAATTAAGAAATCTGTCGATCAATCGGGCTATCCAGCTTCGCTACAGTTGTTAGTGAGTGGTGTGGAAAATATTCAGGATGTTAAAAAGCGCAAAATATACTTCATGCGCAACATTCCTCGTGATCCATTTTCCACAGAGACCACCGCTAATGCAGAAGCAACATGGGGTAAACGCAGTTACGCTAGCTCGTACGATAAGCCTGAAGAAGGTGAAGATGTCTACGATGTGTATTCGCTTTCTCGAGAGGTTGGTATCAATCAACAAGCTTATGGTGAGTGGTGATGCAAAAAATCGGCATGAAAAATAATCACATAAAAAATGGATTTACCTTAATAGAGATACTGGTAGTCCTCGCCATTATTGCCACGCTGCTTAGTTTAGTCACTCCACGCTATTTTGATTCCATGAGCCGTTCTAAAGAGAAAATTTTAAAGAATGACTTAATCGTAATGCGTGAGGCGATTGATAAGTTTTACAGCGATAAAAATGCTTATCCTGATTCACTCGAAGACTTAGTGCAATACAAGTATCTGCGTGCAATTCCAACGGACCCGATTACCGATAGTAATGTTACTTGGCTATTCTCTCCACCGCTAGATATTGAAATGAAAGGCGCCATTTACGACATTCACAGCGGTTCGCAAGATATTGCATCCGATGGCAGTCATTATGCTGATTGGTAAACATCAACAAAGTCATTCAAGTACGTATCAGTCAGGCTATATATTGCTTGGCTTGCTTATTCTTATCATGCTTGCAGGCTATGCATTGGCCGCAGCCGGCACAAAGTTTAGTGAAGCTAGAAAGCGTGAAAGAGAGCAAGAGTTGCTGAAAGTGGGCGATACTATTCGAAAAGCAATTGGCAACTATTACAACCAAACTCCTGGCGTTGTAAAACAATATCCGCCCAATTTGGAAGCTTTATTAAAAGATGAACGATTTCCGCAAGCTAAACGTTATCTACGTAAACTTTATTTAGATCCTGTCACGCAAAGAGAGGGGTGGGGGATTCTGGAAGCGCCTAGTGGCGGCGTGATGGGCATTTATAGCTTATCTGCCGCAAAACCCTATAAAACCCAAAACTTTAGATTGATGTACCGCCATTTTGAAAATAAAAAATATTATGGAGAATGGTACTTTGCATATGTTCCAGCGGTTCAATAAAAATGATAAACAAACAATAAAGCGCTCCGTCTGAAATAACATAATAACTTAAATATAAGATATTGCTTGAGTGTCTGGTTGGGGCCCAACTTACCAGTTAAACTCTTATGAAAAGTCACATTTTCACTGTCTGTATTGTGTAATTAAGGGTGGCTTTTTTAGTTCGCAATCAGTGGCGGATTTGAATTGGAATTGGTGGCGGTTTTGGTTCGAAATATGCAGTTAATTTTTTGCATCTTCATTTTTAGAGATGAAAATAGTTTGTGTTGGATAGGCAAACTCAATGCCTTCTTTCTCAAACATTTCGTAAATTGCCAGATTAATATTCTGCTGTGCATCCATGTACTTATTGTAATCAGCGCATGTTACGTAATAGACGAATTCAAAATTCAGGCTAAAATCCCCATAGGATGCAAAGTGACCTCTATCAAAAATAGTATCATCCAATTTCTCAATGGTTTCTTTAACCATTTTAGGAATACTTCTTAATTTCACAGCGGACGTTTGATAAGTGACCCCTAGGTTAAAAACGACTCTTCTGCGCTCCATTTTTTTGAAGTTGTGTACACGGGAGTTAGTTAAATCGGTATTGGAAAGTATTAACTGCTCGCCTCCGATAGCCCTTATTCTAGTGGTTTTCACGCCTATGTATTCCACCACGCCCATCTTGTCGCCAATGATGATAAAGTCACCTACCTCAAATGGTTTATCGAAGAATATAACAAAGTAACTAAACAAGTCGCCGAGCACAGCTTGTGCTGCTAAAGCTACAGCGATGCCGCCAATACCAAGGCCGGCAACAACAGCTGATATTTTTACACCAAGGTTATCTAGCAGAAACACTAAGGCAATAGCCCAGATTACAAAATTGATTAGACTAAGAATGCCTTTGAGTTGCTTATCCCCACCTGCTGATTCCGCGTTCTTATCTAAATAAGATTGAATAATGTGATTAACGATGGAGATGACAGCTCGCACAACAAGCAGGGTAACCAATGCAATTGCAATCTTTTCTAACACTTGCTTAAAACCAGTTGAGAGCGCTAAAGTTTGAACCGCAACATAAAAAATTCCAAAATAAATTAACGGTAACAGTGACTTTTCAATGGCACTGACAAGTAAATCATCTATGACTGTAGCCGTTGCATCAGCACTCTTTTTTAACCAACTTAAAATATATTTTTTAAACACATATATCACAGCAACGCCGCAGATGAGCACTGCAATGGCTGATAAGTAATTGGTAATGGTATTTCCGAGAATAGAGTAATGAAGTATTTCTTTCATGGACATCCTTAAATGTTGATAGCTTCTGCTATGAAAGTGCGTTGGATATTTAAATGAATAAATGTATCAAAGAGTAGTCAAACGATTAGATTGCCTTTTATGAAAAGGCTAGTTTTATAGATCAAGCAATTTCTGGCTGTTTGATTCTGGTGCTTTAATGTTGTGTTGGGTTCTTCAGGAGGTTGCAAATCAAATAATAGCGAGATAATTAATTTGTACAAATGTATTATAGCAAATATAAGTCATTTTAGTAAACCTAGGTTCAACGTGTTTTAGATATACGTAAAGGTTTGATGCATCATTAAAGGCTAAGGTGGCTAATGATGCAAGGATTGGTGCTCCGCATTTTTTTCGGCTAAAAAATGCGCTTTGTAATAACCAATTAATACCAAAAGCACTGCTGAGTAAATAAAGGTTGAGAGCATGACCACTCCAATCACGACGGCTTTAAACATTTCAAGATGCTCAAAAGAATTGGGAATCATAGTTAACATGACAATAGATAGCCCGCCTTTAATGCCCGCAAAGGTTAAAACACCCCACCAACGAAAATTAATGTTGACCATTTTTTTTGTACGGTTAGCAACTGACCCCTGTTGAAAAAAGTGGACACTTTTTATCGTATAAAATGACGAAAA
>NZ_JAQSDC010000028.1:225-22706 GCF_029945705.1 Methylotenera sp. | reverse complement strand
AAAATTGCATCACTATCTAACATGGTGCGATTAAATCGTATTTTTAGAGGTGCCCCTAATTCTTTAGGGAGTTGTAAAATTAAATTTTCAAGAAAAATATTAATTTCACGGGCTTATCAAATTCAATGCCTATTGATTAGCGCTCTTTATGTAGACGCAAGCTATGCCTACCCAGCAAAAAACTTAACTCAGACTGGCAATATTGGAGTTATAAATACTGACGAAATCAGCTCACAGGTCATTATTCACACTCTAGAATATATAGCGGACAATTCTCAAATCACCAAGTCTATATCAACTAATTCGCAAGGCGCCCACACAAAAACCTATAAAATCAAACCTGCAAACGCAGACTCTAAAATACATGACTACAATCAAGCAAACGAGTTGAATTTAAATACTATGAAATGGGAGAGCGAACTTAAGTCTTTTGAATTACTAAAATCAGGCGCTCACAACTCAACTTCAAACCCTAAATTTAGGTAATCTATTCTAAATGTAAAAGCGCAGCCGGCGCATCGTTTGAATCACGACAATCTTGTTGAGAACTAGGCGCTTTTACTCATCAACTTTCAGCTATATTCACTACCGGCACCTCCATCACGCAATCATAAAAATTAAAAAAACAATTAAATTCATAATGTTAGACAAAGAATACAATTAAATTAACAAAAGTTTACCTAGCGGGCATATTTTTTGCTTTTGTAGATATATATACTGATCGCATTATTCAAGTCAGTCATTATTTACAAAACGGTGAAAGGTCTTATGATGAAATCTATTTTTAACTTTATTTTTTCTAAAAATACTCAATCAACTTTTCCGAACTCAAGTTTTCAGAATGCTAACTCTCATAACTCAGGTCATATTAGCCAATCAAGCAAGATTGTTAAAAATGAGCCGCAAGTAAGCATATTTGATAACTTAGCAATCAATGATGACTACCAAGTAGCAGAAATTAGCTTTGATGAATTTAAAAGCTCAACAGTCAGAGTGGAGCGCAGAAAATTCCCACGTAAGCCTGGTGAAACTAGAAGTGCATACAGCGCAAACATTAGCGCGACGCAAATCGAAATCTAAACATAGATCGTATTAAGATTAAATTTCAAAAATTACTTACTGAAAAGCCACTTGCGAAAGTGGCTTTTTATTTTTGCCCTTAGGGCTAAAAGGTAAGTGAATAAACAACATAGCCTCACATAAAACTTAAATTGATCGCTACTCTTCATCACCAGATCTTCAAACCTTCTCAAATCCTTAACTTACTTGAAATATTTATTGGGTACATTACATCACACACACTATCTCCCATAGTATGTGTCTTTAGTACCGAGGCTATATTTCCCCAATTATAGCTTCGGTTTTTTTTGGTCATTCACCAACAAAAATTCAACATTATGACTGTTAATAGTATTTACAGTATTGTTCAAAAGTCGCCAATAACATTAAATTAAAATCATGAAGAGTTGATATTACCAACTTGGTAATCATTAATAATTTTCAAGTAATTCTAGTAGATTCATATACTTAATCAAAATACAATTCACAAAAGATTAAGTGGCATGTCTTTTGCTGATTATTGTTTAAAGCCAATTTAATTTAAACAAGGACAGTAAAATGAAAGACCTTTTCGACTCATATTTTTATAAAATATCAAACTTACTCGGAAGAAACCAACCCATTAACGTTGAGAAACATGATGTAGAAGCAGAAACTGATGAAGATTTGGTTCATATGAGCTATAGCGACTACATAAAATTTATCAACGAAGAAGAACGAAAAAAAGCCAGCCCACTTCAGCCAGATAGTTATTCAAACTAGGCGCTCACAGTATTTTAAATAATAAAATATCATTCAATACATTTGACAGCATTATTTATCTTAGAACCAGTGCGCCTGCACCTTACAAGAGATATCATCAACTTAATTTTTTGCCATGCTTAAATAAGCAGTCAATTATCTATGTGAATATTTTCACTCAAAAAATCCGCTTATAAACTAGAAACAGCACTAACTTCTACCACTAAATTTAAATTAATTTCATTTTCATGATGGAATTATTAAATTTTTCAAATTTGTTGCCGTTAATAAATTGTGTAATTTAATCTTAAAAGTAACAGTTAATAAGAACTAACACCTTTATGTTCTTTTTTTCATTAAATTGAAAATTTAACTTAATTTTAAAATACATTTTATTTTTATTAGCTTCATAAAACCAAGCAGAGTTAAAACCTGAGTTAAGAGTTAAATCTGCCATAGACAACAAGAGGGTTTAACATGCCTGCTGCAAAAAAGCCGGATAACGAGAAAAGTCGCCTAAAAGCACTTCAGAAACTGAATGTTTTAGATTCAAACCCTGAGGAAGAGTTTGACGCCATTGTGAAAGCAGCATCGCTGGTGTGTAACGTTCCTATTGCTCTTATTAGCTTGGTGGATGAGGATCGCCAATGGTTTAAGGCTAACGTGGGTTTACCCGGTGTGACTGAAACGCCTCGAGAATTTGCTTTTTGTGCACATGCAATTAATCAAAATGATCTACTTGAAGTTGTAGATGCGACTAAGGATGAACGCTTTTCAGACAATCCTTTAGTCGTTAATGATCCTAAAATTAGGTTTTATGCTGGTGCTCCACTTCGAACTTCTAGTGGCCTAAATATCGGGACATTGTGTGTTATCGACAGCAAACCTCACAGTTTAGATGACAAGCAGCGTGAGATTCTAAACTGCTTGGCCACAGCTGCAATTAAAGCACTTGAAGATCGTCGCGCCCGCATTGCAGAACAATCATATTATGCAAACGCATCTTATATCAATGCATTGCTAACTAATGCGTATGACCCATTTACTGCAGTTGATTTAAATGGCATTGTGACGCACTGGAACCCCGCAGCCGAAGCACTATTTGGGTTTCCTGCCTCTGCAATGATCGGTGAAAGTATGTACCGATTCATTCCTGAAACAGAATTAGACGAATTAAATTCAATTCAAAGCCACCTAAAAATCCACCCTGAAGGCTTACATTACGAAGCAATTCGTTGTAATAACGTTGGGGTAAATATCCCTGTGATGGTGAGCTTAAGTCCAGTTTTTGATCATAATGGCGATTTGATTGGTGCATCAAAAGTGTTCCGTGATCTACGTGAACAAAAAAAAGCTGAACATAAACTCTTGGAAAGTGAATCTCGCTTTAGAACTTTAAGTGAAACATCGCCTCTAGGCGTATTTTCTACCAATGCACTGGGGGAGTGCACTTATACGAATGCACGCTGGCAACAAATTTTTGATTTATCACTCGAAGAAAGCTTAGGTGATGGATGGCGAAGCCACCTCCACCACCATGATCGTGAGTCCATCTCATATGAGTGGCAGCGATGCGCCGAGAGTAACATTGAGTTTAATATGGAGTTCAAGATTCGCCGTAAAGACGGCTCTGTGCGAATTGTGCATAGTCGAGCTCGACCATGGCTAGATAAGGATGATGCCATCATCGGCTTCATTGGCTCCACTGAAGACGTAACAGAACGCAAAGGTATTATTGACCGCTTAGCCTATAACGAAGAGCGTGTTCGTAAGCTTTATGAGTTATCTCCAGTGATGTTGCAATCTATAGACCCGCAAGGTCGAATTGTTAGCGTTAGCGACTATTGGCTAGATAAACATGGCTATACCAGAGATGAAGTGATTGGGCGTCATACTGCAGAGTTTATGACACCAAAGGATGCTGTGTTTGCAACAAGTGAGATTATCCCGAAACTATTGACTGATGGTAGTTGCGAAAATATTGCCTATCAAAAAGTGAAGAAAAACGGTGAGATATTTGATGTTTTACTCTCATCAGTCATGGATAAAGATGCTCAAGGCAAACCTATTCGCAGCATGTCAGTATTAATTGATGTCACTGAAGAAAATGCGGCTAAACGTGCCAAGGATGAGTTACTCAACACCATACGCTCGCAATACATCATGTCCATGACCGATGCCAACGGAATCATTATTGAAGTGAATGATGCATTTTGTAGTATCAGCCAATATGACAGAGCTTCGCTGATAGGTCAGAACCATCGGCTTGTTAATTCAGGTACACACCCGAGCGCTTTCTTTACTAAAATGTATCAAACTATAACTGCAGGCAAAAGTTGGCGTGGTGAAATCTGTAATCGCGCCAAAGATGGCACGCTTTATTGGGTAGATAGCGTCATTTCACCGTTGGTAGGTAATGACGGGAAAATAGAGCGCTATCTTTCTATTAGAAGTGACATTTCTAAACGCAAGGCTAATGAATTAGCCAATTCAGAACAAAAACAGCAAATCCAGCAAATCATTGAAAACCAGAGCGTGGCGATGTTTATGATAGATGCTAAGCATAACGTCATTCATTGGAACCATGCATGCGAAATACTCACGGAGATTTCGGCCGACCTTATCATTGGTACACCATATGCTTGGAAAGGGTTCTATCCAACTCCGCGCCCCTGCCTTGCTGACATTTTGGTAGATAACAACCTATCAATCTCTGATCAACTTTATCCTTCAAATTGCCCATCCAACTTAGTCGAACATGGTTGGCATGCGGAAGCTTGGTTTGAAAACATTGGAAATAAAAAACGTTATCTCATTTTTGATGCAGCCCCGTTATTGGATACTCAAGGTAACATCATTGGAGCAATTGAAACCCTGCAAGACATTACTGCCAGCAAATTAGCTGAGCAAGCCTTAGTGAAAGAGAAAGAAAATCTAGCCTATGTGATTGAAGCAACCAATGCTGGAACATGGCAATGGAATGTAGCTACCAATGAATGCATTTTTAATGATCAATGGGCCACGCTTTTAGGTTATAGCCCAGAAGAGTTGGGTGAGCAACTATTTAATCTGTGGATCAGCCTTACACATCCAGAGGATTTAGCAAAAAGCGCGAAACTCCTTGATCTGCATTTTGCTGGCGAAACTGATATTTACGAATCTGAAATTAGAATGCGGCATAAAAACGGGGATTGGGTTTGGATATCTACACGTGGCCGCGTTTTAAGCAGAACTGAATCTGGAGAACCAGAATGGATGTTTGGCACACACACTGATATCAATCCTAGAAAGATACAAGAACATCAACTAGTTGCTGCCAATGAACGCATAACGATTGCCACAGAGAGTAGCGGTGTAGGCATCTGGAATTATGATGTAGTCAACGATAAATTAGTGTGTGATAGCACAATGTATAAAATTTATGGTTTAGAAGAAATGACTACTGTGTTTGATTTAGCGCTTTGGCTAACACTGTTACATCCAGATGATTTGGCTACTACTCAACAAGCATTTGAGAAAGCCATCGCAGGCAAGCAAGACTACGATTTAGAATTTCGTACAATATGCCCTGAGCGTGGTGTAAGACACATCAAGGCAAAATCCATCATTACACGTGATATAAATGGTCGTGCACTGCACATGTTGGGTACTAATTTGGATATTACTGATATTAGAAAACTCAGTATAGCGCTTGCTGAGCAGCATGAACTACTCAAAGTGACAATGAATTCCATTGGGGATGCCGTCATTACTACTGACGCAAAAGGCTATATTACATGGCTTAACCCAGCGGCAGAGAGAATGACGGGTTGGTTGAGTTCTGAAGCACTCAGTCGCCGTAGTGACCAAGTGTTTCATATTGTGCATGAAGAAACCCGCAAGCCTGCTGAAAATCCTATTAGCACTTGCCTTAAAAGTAAGAAAAAATCAGGCTTGGCCAACCAGACCATTTTACTATCACGAAATGGTGAAGAATTTGGCATTGAAGATTCAGCCTCGCCAATTACGAATAAAAACAATGAAATTGTTGGCGTGGTGTTGGTGTTCCACGATGTAACAGAACAACGCCGTATTAGCCAAGAAATGAGTCACCGTGCAACACACGACCCATTAACCGGCTTGGTAAATCGAGCTGAGTTTGAAACACGGCTTAACCGTGTGCTAAAAAGCGCACATGATAGCAACAGCCAGCATGCGCTAATGTTTATAGACCTAGACCAATTTAAGCTAGTTAATGACGCCTGTGGGCACTCAGCAGGTGACATGCTGCTAAAACAAGTGAGCAATATTTTACAAGACATTATTCGTAACCGAGATACATTGGCTCGATTAGGTGGTGACGAATTCGGCGTTATTTTGGAACAATGCGACATCGAACATGCTCAGCGTGTGGCTGAGAAAATTTGCGAACGGATGGATAACTTCCGTTTCATCCATGATGCTAAACGCTTCAGAATAGGCACTAGCATTGGCCTTTCTCCACTAGACAATCGTTGGACTAGTGTAGCTGCCGCCATGCAGGCTGCAGATACCTCTTGCTATGCAGCAAAAGAAGCTGGTAGAAACCGTGTGCATACTTGGTTTGATACTGACCAAGCCATTAATAACCGCAAGGGTGACTCACAGTGGGCCACTCGAATTGAGCAAGCCATAGACAATGACCAATTCATGTTATATGTTCAAAGAATTGAAGCTGTCAATCCGAATAGTAAAGACGGACTTCATGCGGAAATTTTATTACGTTTAAAAGATGAGCAAGGAAATATTGTGCTTCCTAGCATATTCATCCCCGCATCTGAACGCTTTCACCTTGCTTCACGCATTGATCGTTGGGTACTGACCAAAACTGTTGAGTGGCTCACTCAACAAGCAGATCTAAGCATCATCAGCACTATTTGCATTAACCTATCAGGACAATCAGTTGGCGATCGGGCTTTTCATCGCCAAGCAATAGAAATTTTGGCGCTGGCTGGGTCTGAAATATGTAAACGTATTTGTTTAGAAATTACTGAAACGGCAGCCATATCAAACTTAACCGACGCATCTTTGTTTATTGAGCAACTAAGCAACCTTGGTGTGCGCATAGCTCTGGATGATTTTGGCGCAGGGGCTTCATCTTTTGGTTATCTTAAAACATTGAAAATCGATATATTAAAAATTGATGGTCAATTTATCAAAGCAATGATGACTGACTTATTAGACGACTCTGCCGTTCGCTGTTTTATTGATGTAGCAAATATACTTGGGTTAAAAACCGTCGCTGAATATGTTGAAAACGAGCAAATCCTTGAACGCGTTAAAGAGTTGGGGGTAGATTACGCACAAGGTTATTTATTACACAAACCTGAGCCTATTACTTCGTTTAAGTTTTCTAAATCTAAAAAAGTTGAGCACGCTATATCTTAATATTTAAAATAGATGAGCTAGATGGCTCAGTAGATAGCCTGTTAAATAATCAGCGTAATCGGGCAGTTAAAGTAAACACGGAATATCTTACAAGCAAAAAACAAAAAACCCATTGAATAATCAATGGGTTTTTTGTTTTTATGGTGGAGCTGGCGGGAATCGAACCCGCGTTCTACCCTTATAACATGCGGCTCTAAGAGAGATGTTGTCAAAATGTTGTCAATCACTTTTCGACGCATTAGAAATACCAATAAATTCCCCATCAATTTCAAACAAATATTGAGTTACCACACACCAAAAACAATGACAGAATTCATCAAATAATCCACTACTAAAGGAGCCAAAATCAGTCATTTTTAACTAACATTTGAACCCCGTTTTAAGCTACTTTTAGTGGCACCATTACGCCAAAAATCAGTGGCGCTTTAATGCCGAAAAGTGACAAAGCACTCTCTAGAAGGGAAAGTCAGAGCCGCGTACCTTTCCAACACTAGTTCTGACTTCATCAATCTGTTGACGATTCTCATGTCTAAGAGTAATGCCTTTTACTGACTGCGCATGATCAGCAAGCTTCTCCGCATAATTCTCATGCACTTTATGGTCTTTGCTGTTGTCACTAAGCACTTTGATAGCATCGACAATCGCAGTGCGCTTATACCCGATTTCATGCATCACATTGGCAATCATGAGATCTTTCCTGCTTTGATTGCCTGCATTGTCACCAATTTCATTACTGATATTGGCATACGCTTCGTGCGCTAGTTCCATCTTAGATTTAACATCGTCCACATCAAACACTGGCACTTCAACGTGTTTCAAATTGAGCCTAGGCTTCTCAATAGCTTTATTCCAAGACTTAGGTGAAGGCGCATCTATTTTGGCAGATGCAGAGGCTGTTACATGCCCCAGCATTGCGCCTTTGGATTTATCTTGCTGGTCGATGATATACGCCTGTAGATCTGGGTTCGTGATTTTATTTGCCACACCCAGCTTGATCGCGACATCAACTGCCCTGCGTTTAAATTCATCGCTGCCCGTCAATTGAAATGTCTTCCACTTTTGAGATGAAAGCTGGATCATTGCTTTTATTGATTGATCACGCTCTTTCAGCAATGATATTTTTCTACCGCTATCCACAAAATCGATATCACCTGAATCATTATTCTTGTAGTTAACGATGGTCTCTTTTACCGAACGCACATGTCCTGTCGTAGACCTCACATTGACATCATGAGTAGTCATTTCGGCTTCATATGCGCTAATACCATGCTTTACTGGAACAAAAAGTGCGCCTAGGTCCGATGTTTTAACGCCATTATCACCATCACCTTGTCGCAGGGCGATGTTGTTAGGCGCAACACGCCAAGTAGTATGCAGTTGGTGCAAATCTTCAGACCTATCACGTACGTAGTCCCCAAACTTACCTGGATGTGCAGTCTGGATGCTTAACTCCATCTTTAATAATTGACGCTCAATACTGTGCGCATGTTTCATCAATTCCTTTTGAGATGCATGCTCATGCGCCAAGACTGACCGCAAAGCATTTAATGCAGATCCATTACCTTTCCAATCGGGTCTTGAGGCATTAAGCTTTTCGCGCGCCTGCTTATGCGTCTCCATCAACAACGAAAAGTCAGCTTGATGCTTTGCGCGCAGCTCGTCAGTTTTATTCTTTTTATACCCCCTGTGACTTACTTTCTCAGCGTTATATTGATGCCACACTTCCTTGGCGCCAGGTGCCATTCCTTTCATGGGCTCTACCTTGCGCGCTGATATTGGATGGGTAGATTTTTCATACGCACCGAAGCGCGATTCCATCTTTCCCAACGCGGCAGATCTATTAGCCGTTGATGCCTTAACCTTAATAATTTCATCACCCTGTCTAACATCAATAGTCGCACCAGAGCCTTTCTTTTCATAGGTGACACCCTGTGATGCAAGTACCGCATGTAGATCATCCCAACACTTAATATTCTTATCTTTCAGTACGTCGGTAATTGCATCGCGCGCAATATCTGAAGCACTTCTTTGCCCGCTAAAAACTTCAACTTCCCTACCTTTTAACGATGGGATATTTGCATCGCCAGAACGCACACATGCGCCATCACTGTCTATGATATACCGCTGGCCAGCATCCTTTTCCCAACCTTGAATATAGTTGATTTTTGCAACGGCACGCTGTGAGGATTCTTTTTGAAATTTGAGTGGAAAGGATTTTTCTGTGATTGGATTATTCATGATGATTGCGACATGAATATGCGTGTTATCCTGATCATAATGCATTGCACATTTAACCAGAGCACGCGCTAAATCTAACTCATCCAGCAACATTTTTACAGCTTGGTAGGCTTGCTCACGATTAGGTTCTTCACCTTCGCTGAATGAAATAACATAGTGGCGAAACGGTATGCGAGAAAGTGCATTTGATTCAGCCAACGCCATCATTTCTATATCAGCAGTTTCATTTGAAAAGGCATTTTCATGCCACACATCGAAGGCTTTTTCTTTCCCCGCTTCGTATCCGTGCTCTTGCTTTGCCTCGGGTTTTTCAAGGTAATCCAAAAGGTTTTTTAAACCTATCCTACCAGTGTTTTTGTTTGCAATTTCTTTAATGACAGCTGACATGATCGTCACTCCGCAGCAATATTTAATATCGTTTTTTGCATCTGCGGAATTAACGCCTCAAGTGATTTAACTATCTCTGGTGTTAATTTATTTATAGTCGCACCATCTTTATTTAACACTAATATGTGTTTTAGCAATCCACCTTGACGTCGTAACTCACTGATTGCTTTTTCATCCGATCTGCTGCGAATCGTATTTCCAGTGTAGGCGGCTCTCATGAGTTTGCTCACTGAAATGCCACCTGCATCAGCCATTTTATTCACTCGATCAAACTCACTTTGAGTCACTCTAAAAGTAATCACTTTCGTTGCACGATCAACCTCATTTTTATTATTAGCCATACTGACAATCCTTTTAAATTAACCCACTGTATTGGGTAATCCGCTTCCAGCAGGACAGGTAAAATATGTGAGAAGACGAAGTCGCCGAACATATCTTATGAGATTGGAATATTTTTGACGAAGTCAAAATGTATGACAATCTCCATCCTGCCTTTAGATACCATACTACATAAGCGATAAAGTCATCGTAGCATGGATAGTTGATTGAACAAAGTTCTGAGTTCAGCTACAACCCCAGTCCGTCAGATGGAATAATTAGTTAGGGATCGCCGTTCATAGGCCTAGTCTGAAATTTAGTTATAAAGCCCATTGAGGATTTTTAAGCTTGATATTAATTTGATTATAGGCAGAATCATACTATGCAAGACTCCTTACTTAACGCCATCGCTAACAAACGACACATATAACATCCACGAGAACTAAGTATTAATTTTACGCAAGCAATGCCATAACCCATTGCTATATAAAAGTTACTGGCCTATAATTATCCCAAATTGGGAGAACTTATAAATTATGCGGGTTATCGCAAAAAGCACGTTAAAAAAGTTCTGGGAACAACCTGCTTATGGCGATGCGCAACGACCACTAGAAAGCTGGCACGAGGAAGCAGTCAATTCAACATGGGCGTCACCACAGGCGGTAAAAGATCAATACGCTAATGCGAGTGTCTGTGGTAGCAACCGCATTGTATTTAACATCGGAGGCAACAAGTACCGCTTGGTTGTTGAGTTCCAGTACAGAGCTGGTATTGCTTGGGTAAAGTTCATAGGCACCCATGCGCAGTACGATAAAATTAATGTGGAGACAGTAAATGAATATTAAACCCATTCGTAATGATGATGACTTACATGCGGCATTCCTTCATCTTGAGCACGTTTTTCAGGCGGAGGTAGGTAGTGCTGAAGCAGATGAAATGGAAGTTTTGGTGACGTTAATCGAAGCCTATGAGAATAAGCACTATCCTATCAGTCCGCCTGGTGCTATTAATGCCATTCGATTCAGAATGGATCAACAAGCACTCACACCAAGCGATCTAGAGCCTTACATAGGTTCTAGCGGACGTGTATCTGAGATACTTAATTACAAACGTCCTTTAAGTATCAGAATGGTGAAACGCCTGCACGATGGCCTGCATATTCCGTATGAAAGCCTGTTGGCTGATGTTGCATAGCTAGAAAAAAACAAGGCATGTGGAGGATTGCTATCGGTGTATTGTGAAATACTGCAGCCAAGTTTTCATCAATAAACATTCAATAAGCTCGTTGCCTCAAAAAAAATCTAACTAATTTACGCCACAAAGTTATAGGTTTATTTACGCATCCCCGCCATTCAAGCAGCTCATCCAAAGCTTGCTCTGGGGTTATGACGGTAGCGTTTTTTAAGCTGACATAAGTTGGGTAAAGTATAAGTGTAGCCGCTACTAAGGAATCTAGACTCAATCTTTTTACCCGACGGTCAATTGGAATTTTATCTTCAGTAAGTCCCCAACCCGCATAAAAAGGCTGACCATAACATACCACCTTCTTGCCACGCAATAGTGCTTCAAAACCTGTAAGTGACGTTAGGGCATGCACTTCGTCAACCTCTTTGAGTAAATCAGCCATTGCAAAATCAACCACTACTTGATCACACCATTTAACCGAGTCATCTTCACCAGCGCCCTGCTTACGTAACCCTGCCACTACGTCAGGATGAGGTTTGTATAGGATAAATGCCTGGGGGTTTTCTTCACGTACTGCTTGCAGTAAGCCTAGATTGGTTCGAATGCCAGGTGCCCCAAATCGAATAGAAGCATCTGATTCCACTTGCCCTGGCACTAAAATCACTCTTTTAGTTCCAGTAGGTCTTTGCCAATAGCCTCCGCCAACGTTATATTTAGTGAGGCCAGCCCCAACAATGCGCTCACGCAAGTACGCTGCACGCTCTAAAATAACTTCGTCAAACTCAGATGTCGCCAATAAGTGTTCTAAATCTGACGGATGAGTAGCATCATAATAAATTCCGCGACTATCCATTACCCAAGAGATTGGATGCACGAGATCGGCCCCTAGCCCTACAGAGCGCAAAAAACCATCTTCTAGTCGGATAATTTTCACACTGGGTGACATTGTTGTAGGTGGCTCTGCGCTACCCCAAAGCAACACTGTTGATCCTGCCGGGATTGATTTACCAAACCAAACAAAGCATACCTTCACATCCCCCATAAAACGGCGGACAATTGCTCGCTTTCTGATAGAGAAACCATAAGCAAATACTTGGGCTGGTAACTGGTGTATCAAAGAACTACTCACCAAGGTTGGTATGCACATCAGGAATAATGCCGCGCTCACGCAACAATGACAGCACCATATCCACACATTTATCTAGCGTTAACTTGCCTGTGTTAATTAATAGCTCTGGGTTCTCTGGCGCTTCATAAGGAGAAGAAATCCCAGTAAAATTTTTAATCAATCCTTGACGTGCTTTAGCATAAAGCCCTTTTACATCGCGTTGTTCACAGGTTTCTAACGGGCAATGGCAATATATCTCAATAAAGTCTTCTGGGGCAACCAGAGCACGCACCTTGTCTCGATCAGCACGATAAGGCGAGATAAAGGCCGTGAGCGCAATTACGCCAGCTTCGGTAAAAAGCTTGGCCATTTCTCCGATTCTCCGAATATTCTCGGTACGATCCTCGGCAGAAAACCCCAAATCTGCGCATAGACCATGTCTTACATTATCGCCATCAAACACATAGGTACGACAACCACTTTCGTAAAGTGCACGCTCCAGAGCATGTGCCAGCGTAGATTTTCCAGCTCCAGACAAACCAGTAAACCAAAGAATAGCGCCACGATGATCGTTCATTTGTTCGCGCTGAACCTTAGTCACTAAAGATTTGTGCCAACTAATATTTTTTTCATTCGTCATAATTTATAAAAATTAAGAAATCCCATTAATAAATTTATCGACTATCTCAAAATGCGTTGTCCAGCTCGGCGCCTCAAATGCTTTAATGCGATCAAGCTGATCTAAACGTAAAACGCTATTTGGTAACGAAAACTCCTGAATTTTTGCCAGCCAACCCAGTCCATCCAAAGGATCAAGATAATCAGGGATTTCTCCTGCAATCTCGTGAAACACATCAAGGTCACTTGCAATTACTGGAGTACCCAATGCCAGCGATTCTACCAACGGCATGCCATAACCTTCAGAAAAAGAAGGAAACAACAGTGCCTGAGCATGGCATAGGTAAGTGGCTAAATCCGCATCGGAACATGCTGGGCGTTCTAACACAAAATCACGTAAAATTTCACAACGGTCCAGCAAATCCACTACATTTTCACAATCCCAACCCCGCTGACCAATTATCACCAATTTTGGTGCGGCCGACCCAAGCTGTTCAATTAAGCGGCGCCAAACTTGTAATATCATCCAATGATTTTTACGTGGTTCAATAGTGCCAAGCATAACAAAGTATGGCGCATCAATCAGTGATATAACACTTGGCCCTGGAAGTACTGCTGCCGCTAATTTGGCAGCTACCATGGGCGGCATACTTTGCTTAGTATTCTTAGCATAAGTGCTAAGGTCACTTAAGGTTGCTTGGGAATTAACCACAACCCCATGCCCAAATTGGAGCGCCGTATCCATTCTAACGCGATGTCGCTCAGCCTCGCCTTCTCGACAATACTCTGGGTGTATTAGTGGAATTAAATCATGAATAAAAAAGATAGGGCGTAATTCAAGCTTACTTAATTGTTTCAAATAACCTGATTGCTCTAGGCCATGATGGCCAGTTTCAAGCAAGAGTTTCTGCTGGTGACGAGCAGGTAAAAAGTTCAACCACCAGGCTTTAGTAATCAAAATACGAATGCGCAATTTGAAAGGTGGTGTTGGGCTCAAAAGTACATCAAACACTCTACGCGAATCGGTTAAAGTGAGCTCAAGCCAACGCCCTCTGTAGCGAACAATTGCTTGGGATCTACCATAAAAGTGTCGAACATATTCTAAAGAAACCCGATCAACGCCAGTAGGTAAACGTCCATCTAGCAGGCGCCCCACAAGGCGAGTAACATCAATTAGCACAACACGTTGCACCTTTCAACTTCTATTTTGCTGCATTGAAAATACCGATTGCTGGGTAAACTACTGTAGTGACTAAATTAAGAAACTTCTGCAACTCTGCACCTGATGCATTTGAAACATACATCACATCTTTGTTACGCATAGGAAAGCTTTGTGCCACAAAAAATGTACCAGGGTCTTTCATATCCACCTGATAAACTACAGGAATCTTACCTTCAGGCGTCATTAATGTAGATCTCTCTTTATCTTTTGCACCAAGGTTTTGTGGATCTTCCAGCCTAAAAATAAATACGCCTTTTGCATCAGCACGGCTATCTTGCAGCCCTCCAACGCGACCCAAAGCCTGCACTAGCGTAATCCCTGTCGCCTCAAAATTCACCTCTTCATTTTTACCAGCAGCGCCCAATGCAGTAAAACTCAAAGGCTGAAACAAAGCGGTAATCACATCACCAGGATGCAACACCACATTTTGTTTGGGATCTTTAATAATCGATTCCAAAGGCATTGTTTGCACCAAATCACCACGCGTAATCTGCAATGTCATTTTGTTAATAGGCTGCCGCACACCACCAGCTGCCGCTAAAGCATCTAACAGACGCTCACCCTTAGGTGTTAGCGCAACGCGTGTGCTTAAAGCAACCTCACCTACCACCGTTACATTTGAAGTCGCATTTTTAACCACACGTACCAACACCTGAGGCTTATTAGCTTTACCCGTCAGCCGATTAACAATTTCAGATTCAATTTGATGCAGAGTTTTGCCAGCACACGGAATACTCCCAGCAAATGGAATATTAATAATGCCATCACTATTCACCATTTGCTCTGGAAAATCTGTCGCGCGAGTGGTTGCAATACCTGCGCGAGCATCCGTCATTGCTGTACCAAAAAGTGCTGCTGGCGGAGCCTCCCAAATAGAAACCGTTAGCACGTCCCCCGCTCCCACTACGTAACGCGGAACAGCATCAGCACCCAACGTGTCTGAAAATAAGCCTTTTGATTGATTTGCCAATATACGGCGTGCAACTGCATCGGTTACATTCACCACTTGGATTGGAGATTCAACCTGAACATTACTTTTAACACTTTCTACTTGCGCTTTACTTGCGCCAGAAGAAGGAATCCAATTGGGGTATGAAGCGCAGCCGTTAAGAACAAGCAAAGGCAAAAGAAAAGCAACCAATTTTAATTTTTCACGCACTTCAAATACTCCAACAAAATATCAATATAAAAATATTATTACAAAAATCACTTGGCATTATAACTTGTGAGGGGAGTTAAAATGAATTTTTAACTCCATCAGGTAAACGCAATCAAACTATTACTTGGCTTGTAAAAAACTTACAAATATACAAATATACAAAACAGAATATCATCATCCCAAATGAAAATTTGCTGAATCACGGCTTAAATTAGGGTTATAAAAAGGATCATTTTGCAGCAGTTCACCCCATTTCTGCTTCATGTAAGCCTCTTCTTTTTTCGCTCTACTGCGTTTTTCTGGGGTGTCTTCAAAACCACGGCTTTTTGACTCATGGTGATACAGCTCAGCTGTGGCACAATAAACGTTTCTATAACCTAACTCACTCACTTTCAAGCATAAATCTACATCATTAAACGCAACAGGTAGGTTCTGCGCATCAAACATTCCAGCTTGAATAAAAACTGACTTTCGCATCAACAAACAAGCGCCAGTGACGGCAGAATAATTTTGTGTTAATTTTGCGCGTCCAAAATAGCCGACCTCATTTTTATCTACATTAAGATGTGCATGGTTAGCCAAGCCCCCAATGCCAAGTATTACTCCAGCATGTTGCACTGTATCATCAGGGTACAACAACCTAGCCCCCACAGCGCCAATATCTGCGCGTACCACATGTGCGACCATTTCATCTAGCCATTGCGGTGTAATCACCTCTACGTCATTATTGATAAAACCTAATATTTCACCATTGGCATGAGCAACCGCAAAGTTGTTAATGGCCGAATAATTAAACGGCGCATCAAATTTAAGAATTTTAATTCTTTTATCTTTTACCAATGTTGCAAAATATTGATGTGTAGCAAGCTGCTCAGATTGATTATCTACAATTAAAATTTCCCAATTGGTATAATGAGTTTTATTGCAGATGCTTTCAATACATGCTCTTAAAATACTGACATGATCTCGTGTAGGAATAATTAAACTGACGAGTGGTTCGGGTACTGGTTTGGGGTGCTGAACATGGTAACTACCCGAAAACGGCCCATCTACTACCGTAGCGCCAAATATTGAAACATGCTCAGCTAGAGCCTTTAAACCTGCAATGTGCGCATAACTTTTATTACCAACTGATTGCGCAGTAGAGTTTTCATGCATCCGCCAATGGTAAAGCACGCGCGCAATGTGGCGGATATTTTTTGACTCTACTTTAGCAACACATCGCAATACTAAATCATAATCTTGCGAACCTTCGAACCCAGCTCGAAAACCACCTATTGCATCCAAAAGACTTTTTTTATATACGCCCAAATGATTAAAAAAATTTTGTGAATAAAATAAATCTAAATTCCAATCTGATTTGAAATAAGGATCAGAGCGAACACCCCACTCATCCACTTTATCTTCATCGGAATAAATAAGCTCAACATTAGGATGGTGATTAATTTCGAGCGCCACATGATATAAAGCATGCGCTGGCAATAAATCATCTTGATCCATCAAAGCAACAAACTCACCTGTTGCCAACGCCAAGGCCGAGTTAGAAGCGAGTGAAATGTGACCATTGGTTTCGCGGTAAGTAATTTTAAATCTACTATCTCGCCGAGCATACTCTTCAAGCAACGGCTTAACAGCAGAATCACTAGAGGCGTCATCAGCAATGCACAACTCCCAATAAGGATAATGTTGTGCCAATACCGAATCTAAAGCCTGCCGTAAAAAATCTAGAGGGGGGTCATAAATAGGCATCACAATAGAAATAAGCGGCTTATATAGTAGAGTATTTATATGTGTTTTGATAGACTCAACATCATCAGTACTTAGCGTATCTCTTGCGTTAATAAATGCTCGGTAGCTAACACCACCAAGTTTAGCCAAACGACGACTTGCACTCTCTAGATACGACTGCTGCAAATGAATAAGCAAACTGAAAAACTTTATTAACTTTTTACTTGCTGATAATTTCTCTTTTGACCGAAAAAAATCAATCAACACCCTAGCCGAGCGCCTATACGCAGACTCAAGCCAAGTAATGCGGTGAACAAGCAAAGGGCTTTGCTTTATATAACCGATAGCGCTAGATGGACTCCACCGCATACCAACAATACCCCTGGGCAGATAAACGACCTCTCGAACATCACCCCTTCTACTAGATGGAATAGAAATTGCATTCTCATCACTAAACCCAAGCCCATTATCCCAAAAAAGCTTGGTATTACAGCCACTACCATGACGTACAACTACCACCTCAAGATAATACCAACCAGCTTTAAAGACTACTGAGCTTTGAACATCAAAACAAGGCGCATCGCCAGTAGATAACCACTCCCCTACAACCTCATCCACAGCTTGCATCTCTGAAGCTGGGTGCAAAGCAATAGGTACCCACTTACGCGGTAGTAAAAATAGAAGCTTCTCTAGCGTCTGACCCCAATTCGGCAAAGGAGTTAGCTTAGATTGAACTTGATTTCGATATTGAGCATAACGTGCTCTTACAATCATTCTATTATCATTTTCAACTTAAAACTATGACAGTTGCTGTCTCATCCACTTAGCCGTGTATTCAATACCCATTCTCAGTGAAACTTTAGGTTGCCAACCAAGCTCTTGATAAGCAAGTTGATTACTAAGAACGCTGACTGGAACATCACACATACGAGCAGCTTTATAATGCTTGTCAACTTTACAATTCAATGTGGATTCAATCTCAACCATGAGTTCATTCAGACTTGTTCCGACTCCACTGCTAATATTAAAAATATCATATATCCCACTGTAATTCACTGCCAAACTAAAAGCCTCAGCAACATCATCAATATAAATAAAGTCTCTTGTTATTGACCCATCACCCCAAATCTCAATTGGCATTTGTCTTACTGCTCTATTTATAAAAACAGAAGCTGCACCCTGAGCTGTTTCTACTCGCTGTCTTTTTCCATAAGGATTTGAAACTCTTAAGATAATTGGCTGTATGCTATGGGTTTTTTTATATAAAAGTAGATAGTTTTCAATTGCTTGCTTGGTAATTCCATAGGAGACTTGAGGTCGGCACTGATGTTTTTCATCGATTGGTGTATATTCTGGCGGACCATAAACGGTCCCACCAGACGAAATGAATACGATACGCTTTATACCCATGTTACACATTGTATTTAAAATCTGAAGGGTCCCAACTAAATTGCTTTGTACGTCATAAATAGGATCCTCATTTGAGCTTTTCGGTAAGGTGGTAGAAACAAGGTGTATAACCAACTCAATATTTTGCATAGCATTAGATATATCATTTTGACTAAGGATGTCGCCAGTAACCCACGTGACTTTCTCTGTGTTGTTAAAAGGCCTAAAAGACTCAACACGTGGACGTTCAAATACCGTTAATTCGTGACCATCTAGTAACAACCTATCAACTATGGCCGAGCCTATAAATCCACCACCCCCAAATATTAATATATTCATATTTTTTCTTTTGATTATTAATGACTGTAAATGGTCAGACAAATCATAATGGCTACAACAATTATAATCATCAATTACAGTCTTCACATTAACAACAAATTAACTAGCCTCCTTGTGACAATAATGCTTTTGAGAAAGCATCAAATGAGAACTCTTTATCGAATACTGCTCTCCCACTCCGCATAATCGAAGGCAATGATTCATACTGATCAACAAGCTTGGTAAGTCCTTTAGCTATACTTTTAGGATCTGGGAGGTTAAGTACAAATCCAGACACTCCATTTTCTATGTACAAAGATGTCCCTGTAGTGCTTGTGCATAATAAAACTTTACCAGCACCTAAAGCATCGATTGAGACAAATGGTAAAGTATCATCTCTAGATGCCACTAAAACGGCATCAGACTTTAATAGTGTTTCCAAATATTCATTGTATTCTAGACTTTCATGTACACCTACATTTGGATATTTAACAGATTCTTGTTTAACAAAGTCGTAAATTGAATGATCAAGAACTCTGCCGTAGAAGTTAAGTTTTATTTTTTCCTGATATGACTTTTCTAATAATCCATACCCTTGTATCGCCAAGTCCTGCCCTTTTCTTGGCTCGTATGAGCCGAAAACAGAAACTCTTAAGGGGTATTCAATTGAACTCTCTATAGTTGGCGTTATTGGATCAACTCCGTACTTTAAAACCCTTATGTTAGATCTAAATTGTTTTATTAAATCACCAGCATGAGGACTACCTACCCAAATTTGTTTTGGTAATTTAAAAATATTTTTTATTTCAGGCTCTACATTTAACAAATGTGTAACTAAGGAGATTTCATGAATATACCAATAGGTTTCTACTAGACTGCTTAATTGCTTTACTGCAGGCCAACTAACAATCGTATTCGCTATTACAATATCAAAGTTTTTAGCAAGTTTTTCTAATGAATTGTGTTGTCTGAGAGTTAACTCATCAATAATGACTGGAATATTTAACTCATTTAATTTTTCCCTGTACTCTCCATCTGACGGAGACGCTACCACGACAAAGTTACCAGCGAGCTTCAAAGTTCGAGCCATTTCATAGACTATACGAGGTGCGCCACTGCCTGTAAGGTCATGTGAAATTAACAGGTAGTCTTTACCTCCCACAGGGGCAGGATCTACATCCGCAAATAAATTCCACTTTTCAGGAGAGTCATGATAAAGAATGTCTCGCATGGCTGGTGGAAAGTACGGATCATATGATGTAAATTTCCCCCAACGCCTCAGCAAATAAATATCAGACTTGTCTTTTTTAGGAGGTAATTTTTCCTTTGCTTCAGCTTTTTCTGCTTCAGCGATTGATAAATGTCCAATATGAATTAGGGTTGCATGCGGTGTATACAAACAAGTATAGCCAGCCTCACGCACTTTAAAACATAAATCAACATCTGAATGAGCTATCCCTGCATTAACATCATCAAATCCATTAATTTGTTCAAAAATGTCTTTCCTGATCGCAAGACAAGCTCCACATATCAATGAAACTTCCCTTAACCACAAAGCAGCACCAAAATGCTGATGGGTTTCATGAGGCAGGCAGTGGAAAGCAGTACCAACTAAACCTCTAACACCTGTAACCATACCTGCATGTTGTATCAGATAGTTTTCATATAAAAGTTTAGGACCTACAATACCTACATTTTTATGCAAAAAACCTTCAAGGAGTCTTTCAATCCAATCCTTTGAAACAACCCTAACGTCATCATTAAAAAATACAATTATTTCTCCAGTAGCCTCTACTGCACCTAAATTACACTTGGTAGAAAAATTGAAAGTACCATCATATGCAACTAAAATAAGTTTGTCGGCTAAATCTACTTTTTTTAATTTCTGAATAATCTTTGAGTTTGTAACAACTATTATTTCATAGTTAGAATAAAGTGAATTATCCACTATTGATTTTATGCTTTGGGTTATGTTTTCAAAGTTGTCTGAAGGAATTATCAAAGAAACTTTTTCCGTGAAGTTTGAAGAGTCAGCAATAAATCTGTTAGCTGCAGGTTCAGGTATAACCTTACCCTTTAAGCCTCTACGATCTAAAGCATCTTGCAATGCTGCGATGTTGGACACTCTTGCGTAAGGCTTATCTCCCTGAGCACCTGAACCAGAAATCATTCGCCATCCATAAAGTACTTTTGGAATATGATGGACTAGTTCCACTAACTCCGAGGCTCTTAGTGTGAAATCATAATCTTGTGAGAAATCATATTCAGACCTTAGCCCGCCTAACTCCTTCACAATTGCGCCTTTGTATACCGAAAAGTGCCCTACGTACATACAGTTGAATAACGTGCTAGGACTCCAATCTGGTTTAGTAAATAATTCGATGGGATTGTCATCTTCATCGATTTTTGCTTCATCTGAGTAGACTAGATCCACTTCTGGATACTCATCAATTACATTTGCAACATGTGCTAAAGCATCTCTTGTTAATATGTCATCATTGTCTATAAAACCAATATAGTGACCCGTGGTCATTGATATGGCCTCATTTGTTGCAGATGATATCCCGTTGTTTTTATTTAATATTTGAATTTTTATTCTTTTGTCCATTGATGCTACATTATGTAAAAATTCTGCTAATTTTTTGTCATTAGATCCATCGTCAACAATACACAACTCCCAGTTTGCATAACTTTGTGACTGTATTGAGTAAATGGCTTTTTTTAGAAAATGAATGGGCACCTTATACACAGGCATAACTAAGGAAATTTTAATTTTGTTAGAGTTAGTTTTAATGTTGATATCAGTGTCACTAAAACGCAACTTAACCTCCGCTAGTGTGTTTTTATATCTATCACCGATAGGGTCATATGGGGTAAAGTCATGAGTGTAGCCTACAATATCATTACCTTTTAAATTGTAAGCTTCCTCACTTTCACTGAGTGTTGTTTCTTGCAATTGATTGTCGCGTATACTGAATTCAGATAGTTTTTTTTGAACACTTTTATTGTAAAGATAAAGCGCGTTCTCCAGCACTCTAAGTTTTTTCTCAGTACTTTCTATTTCTTTGAAACCTAGAAATCTTAACAATGCTCCCCAAATTGGGAGTTTAGATTGCTTGTATTTCTTAATGGCAACATCTAAACCAGTCATTGAAACTTTACGCGATTTTCCTTCAGCACTTAAATATAACTGTGAAATGATTTCAAGTTTACTTACACCACCCCTTAAGCGTAATAAGTAATATTTAAAACCATCGTGGTCAGGACGCCTTCCTAAGATACTTTGATAAGCCAGATGTACAAACTGTTCATCATGAACAGATAGGAGTTGACCCAATGAACTAACCGTTGCTTGAGTGTTTTCGCTGGTCATTATGACAGATCTTTCTTCTTGAGTTTCAGAGTTAATATTTATAAAAGCGAGCATGTTAGATTCGCTTATTGTTGTGCCTAGACCTAATAAGGACAGTGCTTTCCGGAGTGGGGCAGTCAAACGCCAAGATGGTGAACATTTAAGTTGATGCAGTTCTTGTTCCAAGGTCGTAAGTGAAGCAACAAAAATATTGTTCTGCTCTATTTTTTGCGCTTCGTTTGCTTGCTGTATG
>NZ_JAQSDC010000028.1:0-125 GCF_029945705.1 Methylotenera sp. | reverse complement strand
CAAGCTTTAACCTTACATCGTTAATTTGTTGTATATAGTCTTTTTGCTGTTCTTCAAAGCGTTGCTCTTTAGCAACAAAAATATTGTTCTGCTCTATTTTTTGCGCTTCGTTTGCTTGCTGTATG
>NZ_JAQSDC010000027.1 GCF_029945705.1 Methylotenera sp. | reverse complement strand
TGCATCACTATCTAACATGGTGCGATTAAATCGTATTTTTAGAGGTGCCCATAAGATGAATGGTGTCAATTATTTGACAGTTTGATGTAGATTGTTCTACCTGTGATTAAGTCACTCTAAGTTTAGGTTTTATGGTTGGCAGGGAAAAGCTTGCTGTAAAAGCTTCTGCCATTTAGTAACCCAACCTTTTTGGTGATCCGCATCAACTTCTATAATAGCCGCGCATTGCGCGGTTTTTTCTTGTGTGGATTCCTGTTGTTGAGTAAAACGTTTTGCTACTTCTTTTGGAATAACTTTGTCATTTATCCCGATAAAATGGAGCTGAGGGATACTGCTAATTTTACTAGCGACATCTATTGCGTTTAGTGACTCTGGCATTAAATTAACATGATGAAATTGATTCACGTAAGCATGGTCTAAATTGCCAGCGACTGTTCTTAGGCTGAGTACATCATTACGTTGGGCGGCTAAGAGTACGGCGATAGCTGCTCCGCCAGAGTAGCCAATTAAATGTATTTTTTGTGAGTTATTCGCGCTGATCAATGTTTGCAGCTCATTATTCATTGCAGTGACTACTTTTTGTGAGAAGCGTTGATTTGACCAGTATGCGCTGTTACAAGGCGTTTTTTTGAAATCATTAAACTGGCATGGCCTTGCTAAGTACAATACATTGCTTGCATTATCTTGTGCGGCAAGGGCTAAGCCTATTGCCTCGCGGGGTGTGGGGTCGGTAGATAGTTCGTAGCGAGAAAACCAAGCCAGCCCATCGCCTTCAATATAAACGTTAACAGGCAGGTTGGGGTTGTTTAAGCGCGTGTAGGCGGTTAATACAAAGCCATCATTTGTTGTTATCTGCTTTTTTAAAGCATGATGCTCTGCAAGTTGGTTGGCATGCTCATTAGTGTTTATAGCACTACAAGCGCTTAATAAAACATATAGCGTCACCAATAAAGCTTTTTGCCAAAACATGCTGATTATCTCCGCTCTACCTATATTTCAATTTTTTAGATTATGACCAGATATGAAAAAATAGCCGAGACAAGCTCGGCTATTTTTATTACTTATATGACCTTGTTGAGATGACTAAACGATTAGAAGTCTATTCTTAGTTTAATCGATCCAGTATGTCCAACATAACCACTTTTTACTTCAGCATCATAATTCACTGATAAGTTCTGATGATTTTCTGAAATAAAGTTAATGCCTAAACCAATGTTAGCCGAGTCACGTGATTGGTTCATGCCGTTAGTCGTAAAGCTAGTGCCACCTGCAAACCTTGCTGCAACATCTTGGTTAGTGTCTGCAAACTCATGGTTCCACATTAAGCGCGCATCTGCGGTAGTTTTGACTTTACCGCTAGAGAGAGGTGCTGAAATTTTTGCACCTAAGCCAGAGCGGAATGAATCGCTATCAACGCTAGCAACACTTAAAGCTGCGCCTGAATTGCTGTGGTCTTTTTCAGTATAACTACTTTGGTCTAATTTTACGTAAGTGAGTGATGCCATTGGTGTAATAGTGACTTTGCCTAATTGTATAGGGTAACCACCACCAATTTTTGCAAGATATTGGTCTGCATCGTGCGAGCCAATGACTGAGGCGTTGACTAAGCTAACAAAGCGTTTGGTGTCATATTGATGTCTGCCGTAGCCAAGTGCTGCATCTAGATACCACGCACCTGCGTTCCATGAACCGTATAATGTGCCTTGGTAGCTATCAATATCAGTGCGGTTTGCTTGGGTGGCACCATCACCATCAATACCAGTTGATGCATAAGCTAGCGCACCACCTACACGAAAGTCGCCATTGCCAACAACGGTGTCGGCACCCACTGCAAAACCACCTGTGTTAGCGGTGTAACCATCAATACTATTACGTTTATTTTGGTCACCTTTAAAGCCAAAACCTTGCATCCAAACACCTACGCCTTGAACACTTTCACCTGTTGAAATGCCGCTATTCTCTTTACTCGCAACGCGAGTTTCCTCTTGATGATTAACGATTAAAGCCGAAACATGGTCAACCGCAGCAATGGTCGCTTGCATTGAAGCGTTGTTGGCTTCAGGGCGTAGTTGCTGACCAGCCGTGTTAAGTTGAGCCGTTGTGATTGTAGATGATTGCAATGCTCCACCAACAGTTGAAGCGTTACTGTTAATTAAAGCATCAATGGCCGCTGCACTTCCAGCGCTTACGCCTGTAATGGTTGTTGCACTATTTATAGTATCAACGCCAATTACCAGGTTATTGCTTGCGTTAGTGCTTATCGTCCAGTTGACCAAAGGCGTGTTAATGCTGTCAACGACTGGAGTAGTAGCGCCGCCAGTTAAGGTTAGCGTATTAGCTACTTTGAAATATTCTCCAGCTTTTACCGTCACTAAAGTTTTTGGTGCCACTGTGACAGTTCCAGCACCTGCAGTAGCATCAATCGTCAATACATTACCCATCCCAGCAATATCTGGTGAAGGTGATGCTAAAGTCGAGCCTGCCCCACTACCAGTGATGGTTGGAATTAACGTTGCATTGCTATTCGCGGCAGTTCTAATCGTAATGTTGCCTGAGTAAGTACCTGCATTTTCATAGGTAAAATCTTTAGTACCGAGTAATGTGCCATTGCCACTTGCGCTGTAGGTATTACGTTGGTCTAAATCAATATTACCTGTGATCACGCCTGTTTCTTCGTTGGTAAGAACATGCGTGCCGTTGCTGAAATATAAATTACCAATAATTTGGCCTTCATTTTCAATCTCACTATCAGATTGACCAACATGGCTGTTGATAGTCAAACGGCTGTCTAAGCCCGATAAGCCGCCTTCTGTACTTAGTAAGTAATAACGCAAGGCATTGCCATTGGTCACTAGAATATCGCCTCTAATAATCCCTGTTTCAGCATTTTCTAGCTCTAATGTACGTGGGTCACCAGGGTCAGACACGGCGCCAATCGCAAAGCCTTTATTACCTACGTATTCGATTAAGCCTTCATTGACAATGGTTTTCTCACCAGCGCGCATGTAAATGGCTGCTGCATAATCCCCAGTTGCACGCACTATGCCAGTTTCACTATTGTTGAGCGTGAGTTCTTCTGCTTCCTCCTGCGTGTTAATAGCATTAACTAGTGCAACCGTCTGCGCTGAGAATGTATTGCCACCAATTGACGCCGTTGCTGTTGGATTTGCAGTAGCAGTATTGTTGACTAGCGTGAGAGCGGCAGTACGCTCAGCGCTAATTAAGCCTGAGTTATTGATAACTAAGCCCTCAACCGCGCCACCTTGTTCAATGGCATAAGCAGCGCCGATGCCGTCATGCTTAACGCTAATCACGCCTGTTTTATTGTTGTTGATCAGGTAATCACCTTCAACCGACATGGTGATGCCCTTCACTGATGCTGTATTAGATACTGATGCAAACGGACCAGAGCCTGTTTTATCTGCAATGATTTCTGCTGCAGTAATTCTGCTAGAAATAGTGCCTGAGTTATTGATGACGTTGTTGTAGGTCTCACCACCGATAGTACTAGTTGCGCCATAGTTAGAGACGACCTTGTAGGCCACTGAGTCAGTGCCCGTGCCAGCATAATCAGCAGGTAGAGCGTCTGCAAAGGTAACAGTTTTATTCACAACATCTACAGCAGTAATAATGCGTGTCGTACCATTTGCGAAATCATCGCCATCGTAACGACCAACTACAATAGTTTGACCTACATATGCAGTCGTTGGTGCTGCATTGAGCGTTACGGTTGTTGCGCCAGTTGCTGGTAAGTTAGTGGTTAGTAGAGTTCCTGGATCGTTTTTACTCGGATCTGGCTCACTTGCATTTAGTGTAGCTCCGCCCATCAATACTGCTGTGCGGCCGCGTGAGCCAGTTGTGCCTGTAATCACACGATTATTGATAATGTCACCAGTATTGTTTAACGTCCGACCGTGACCATCAAATTGCAGTAGCACATTATTACCAACCACTGGTGCAGTTGAAGTGCCCGCAACGGTTGTGTTATCCACTAGCGTTGTACCTGCGCCATTTGTAAGGTTTCCTGATGAGCCAGTGCCATTACAAAGCACAGAAATGGAGGTTGCTGCACCAGCGGCAGTTGCTGGAGTAGCGATGCTGCCTGTACAAGCTGCGCTAGCGTTTAACGAAGCTAATGCCAGCATAGGCAAAGCGGCTAAAACGGCAAGGTGTATTTTTTGGTTAATGCGTGTATTGCTATTTTGTATGACCACTGTGTTAATCCCCTAAATTTTGAGTTAATTAATTTTTTTAATGATTAATTTAATTGCGAGGGTCTATTCAGCAAATTTCATACCTAAACGATTATTTAATAAAAACAATTAGTTAGGTATAATTCAAAGCTTTTCAACAAGAATAATGGTTGTATGTAGCCAATAATTGGTTGTCGGATATATTTTGTGGTTGTATACAGCCAACATGGTTAATGCATAATCCCATCCAGTTTTTTTGAGGCCTAGTTGCCTTCAATCTGGTAGAATTACGCTTTCGAAAATCGTATGTTTAGCTGAACTTCAATGACTCAATCTAAAGCCCACACACCAATGGTCTGCCTACGTGGCAGCGCCGCTTTATCTCAATTTCGTATCGAGAAAATTCAATCTCAACTTACCCTGAATGCTACAAATATCAAGCATTTTTATGCTGAGTTTCGTCATTTTATTTGGGCGGATGTTCCGTTAAATGAAGTGCAGCAAAATACTTTAAAAGAGATTTTGACCTACGGACCAAGATTGCAGGCCGAAGACCCACAAGGGGAACTGCTCTTAGTAATTCCTCGCATTGGTACGATTTCTCCTTGGGCTTCACGCGCGACGGATATTGTTAAACATTGTGGCTTAGAGGCTGTGCAACGCGTAGAGCGCGGTATCGCTTATTTTGTGCAAACCAAAAATGGTGAAAAATTAACGCAAGAAGAGCGTCAGCAGCTTTTGCCTTTGATTCATGACCGTATGACGGAGATAGTATTTGCTAGCTTGGACGATGCCGCTAAGCTTTATCACGCCGATGCACCCAAACCGCTAAGTACTGTAGATATTTTGCAAGGTGGCAAGCAAGCACTTGTGCAAGCTAACTCAGAGCTAGGCTTGGCGTTATCGCCTGATGAAGTTGATTACTTGCTAGAAAACTTTCTGCGTATAGGCCGTAACCCAACGGATGTTGAGTTAATGATGTTTGCGCAAGCTAACTCTGAACACTGCCGCCACAAAATTTTTAATGCGGATTGGGTGATTGATGGCGCACAGCAAGAAATATCATTATTCGGCATGATACGTAATACGCATAAGCTTAACCCAGGTAGCACAGTGGTGGCTTACTCTGACAACTCTTCCATTGTTGAAGGGCAGCAATCAGGCGAGAAAACTAAGCGTTTTTACCCGCGTGAAAATGGTGCGTATAGTTTTATTGAAGAAGAAATGCATTACCTAATGAAGGTGGAAACGCATAATCACCCAACGGCTATTTCACCGTTTGCGGGTGCGGCAACTGGCGCGGGAGGTGAGATTCGTGATGAGGGGGCAACGGGTAGCGGCTCTAAACCTAAAGCGGGTTTAACGGGTTTTTCAGTTTCTAACTTAAATATTCCTAATTTTACGCAACCTTGGGAGGCAAATGATTATGGCCGTCCTAGCCGCATCGCTTCACCATTCCAGATTATGATTGATGGCCCACTCGGTGGTGCGGCGTATAACAACGAATTTGGTCGTCCGAATATTGCAGGCTACTTCCGTACTTTTGAGTTGGAATCTAACAATGAGGTGCGTGGCTACCATAAGCCTATTATGTTGGCGGGTGGTATAGGTAATATCTCAGCAAAACATTCTAAAAAGAATCCAATTCCAGCAGGTGCGGCTTTAGTGCAATTGGGCGGCCCAGCTATGTTGATTGGGCTTGGCGGTAGTGCTGCATCAAGTATGGATACAGGTAGCAACGTTGAAAATCTAGATTTTGACTCTGTGCAACGCGGCAACCCCGAGCTTGAACGTAGAGCGCAAGAGGTGATTGACCGTTGCTGGCAACTAGGCGACAAGAACCCAATTTTAAGTATTCACGATGTAGGTGCAGGCGGTATTTCAAACGCATTCCCAGAGCTAGTGAACGATGCTGGCGTAGGCGCGACTTTTCAATTACGCGATGTAAATAATGAAGAGCCTGGCATGTCACCACGTGAGTTGTGGAGCAACGAGGCGCAAGAGCGTTATGTGATGGCGATTGCGCAAGAAGATTTACCACGTTTTAAAGCCATTTGTGAGCGCGAGCGTTGCCCATTTGCTGTGGTAGGTATTGCGACTGAAGAGCGTCATTTAACCGTGGCTGATAGTCATTTTGACAATAATCCAGTGGATATGGATATGTCAGTTTTGCTGGGCAAACCGCCAAAAATGACACGTGATGTTAAAAGCACTGCTAAACAATTACAGGCTTTCGATACCAGTAAAATTGATTTGAAAGAGGCTGCAGCCCGTGTATTAAGATTACCAGGCGTGGCTGATAAAACCTTCTTGATTACCATTGGTGACCGCTCTGTAACGGGTTTAGTGGCACGTGAGCAAATGGTCGGTCCATGGCAAGTACCAGTGGCGGACGTTGCTGTGACTTTGGCTGGTTATGAAACTTACGTAGGCGAAGCGTTTGCGATTGGTGAAAAAGCACCTTTGGCTTTAATCAACGCCCCTGCATCAGGTCGTATGGCAATTGGTGAGTCGATTACTAATATCGCGGCTTGTTTGATTGATGATTTAAGCGTACTTAAACTATCAGCCAACTGGATGGCGCCAGCAGGGCATGCAGGTGAAGATGCCGCTTTGTTTGAAACGGTTAAAGCCGTTGGTATGGAGCTTTGTCCGCAATTAGGCATCAGTATTCCAGTAGGTAAAGATTCCATGTCCATGAAAACTGTGTGGAATTATGACGGTATCAATAAAGCAGTCACCTCGCCGATTTCATTGGTTGTGACTGCTTTTGCAACCACGCCAGATGCGCGTAAAACATTAACGCCACAATTACAAACGGGCACACCTTCTAAACTAATCTTGATTGATTTAGGCGCAGGTAAGAACCGCATGGGTGGTTCAAGTTTGGCGCAAGTTTACGGCGTAGTAGGTGATGTGGCGCCAGATGTCGATGATGCCGCGCAGTTAAAAAATTTCTTTAATACCATTCAACAGTTAAATAAAGCTGGCAAAATTTCAGCCTACCATGACCGTTCAGATGGCGGCTTATTTACTACTTTAGTTGAAATGGCATTTGCTGGACATTGTGGTTTGAATGTTGATATTTCAAGCTTGCAGGGTGATGTGACAAGTGCACTGTATAACGAAGAGTTAGGCGCTGTGATTCAAGTGGCCTCTTCTGATGCAGGCGCAATTGTTAAGCAGTTTAACGGTTTGGCGCATGTTGTCGGTGAAGTTGTTGCGGGCAATCAAATTGAAATTAAGCAAAATGGCAAAGTGGTGTTTAGTGATACACGCGTTAACTTGCATCGTATGTGGTCTGAAACGACTTATCAAATGCAAAAGTTGCGTGATAACCCAGCTTGCGCACAGCAAGAGTATGACCGCCTATTAGACGAAAATAATCGCGGATTATTTGCAGAATTGACCTTTAAGCCAAGTGAAAATATCGCTGCGCCATATATTTCTACCGGCGCACGTCCAAAAATGGCAATTCTGCGTGAGCAGGGCGTGAATGGTCATGTAGAAATGGCTGCATCATTTGACCGTGCTGGTTTTGCTAGCTATGACGTGCATATGAGCGACATTATTGCGGGTAGAGTTTCGCTGAAAGATTTTGCAGGCGTTGTGGCTTGCGGTGGTTTCTCATACGGTGATGTATTAGGTGCAGGTGAAGGTTGGGCGAAATCCATCTTATTCAACGCCCGTGCACGCGATGAATTCTCAGCATTCTTTAATCGCACAGATAGCTTTGCATTAGGCGTGTGCAACGGTTGCCAAATGATGAGTAACTTACAAAGCATTATTCCAGGTGCGGCGCATTGGCCACATTTTGTGAAAAATAAGTCTGAGCAATTTGAAGCTAGATTGGCAATGGTAGAAGTTTTAGAGTCCCCATCACTATTCTTTAACGGCATGGCTGGCAGTAAAATGCCAATTGCAGTGGCGCATGGTGAAGGTTTTACTGAGTTTAAAGAACCTTCTGAAAACTCAGCGGTCAATGAAGTGTTAGCGAAAAAACTGGTGACGATGCGCTTTATCGATCATGCGTCCGCACCAACTACCAGCTATCCGTATAATCCAAACGGTTCTCCACAAGGGATTACTGGATTAACCAGCACAGATGGACGTTTTAGTATTATGATGCCACATCCTGAACGGGTGATTCGAAATGTGCAAAACACATGGCAGCGTTGCGGTGATAGTGAAGATAGTGCTTGGATTCGGATGTTCCGCAATGCAAGAAAGTTTGTTGGATAATTTATAAAAACACATTAACTAGAAGTTTGGAGATTAATTAGCATGAATATGTTTAAAGCAATATTAGCAATGATAGCCTTAAGTTTTTCACTCAATAGTTTTGCGCTTACTGATGAAGAGTACCTACAGTTAACTGATGCAATCAGTACTGGAAACACCAAAGTCGTCAAAAAGTTTATGGATGCAGACCCAAAACTCGTGAATCAAAAATTCTTTGCTTGGGAACCTCTACAAATGGCTGCTTCACATGGCCACTTAGATATTGTGAAATACTTAATCGCTAAAGGCGCAGATAAAGACTATGTGCATCCTGCAAGTGAAAACACAGCTTTCCATATGGCAGCATTTAGCGGCAACGTAGCGCTAATCAAGTTTTTAGCTGAAAGTGGTGTAAATGTGAATTTAAAACTAAAAGGCGATGTTTCTCTAATTCGTTACTTCCGCGATCAAGGGCAACCTGATATGGTTAAGTTGATGGAGTCTGTAGGCGTTAAAGATGACGGTTGCCAAGACGAAAAATGCTTCTAATTTAATGTGATAGTGTAACTATTGTATTTTATTTATAGTCGCGCACACAAAGTAAAAAAACCAATTAGAATGGTGTTTTGAATTTTCTAAAAATACCATGAAGCCGACACAAAACACTTGGTTTAAAAATACTAGATTTAAAAATACTGGTTTTTTAACTTTATTACTGACAACCTCAGTTTGCATACCTCATATCGGTAATGCTGCTGAGGTTTCTGCTTTTTCAGGCACGCCAAATATCCATATACGTCAATTAGCGGCGTCCTGTGCTGCCTGTCATGGCACGCAAGGTAACTCAGTCGCGGCAAAGGGTGACGATGGCGCTAACGCCGTATTAGCGGGTATGGCACCTGCTGAATTCACAGAAAAAATGCTAGGTTTTAAGGATGGTAGCCGTAAAGCAACGGTGATGCATCATCATGCTAAAGGCTTAACGGTGGATGAAATCAATCTGCTTGCTGTGTATTTTTCGCAACAAAAACAAGTTGTAACAAAAGCGCTAAAATCACAAATCTTAAAGGCTGACCATGAATAATGCTAATCACTTTAATCGACGCGATTTTATTAAGTTAGCAGGCGCAGCTAGCGCCTTACTCATTAGTCATAATGGTTTTGCGCGCGCGACTAAACCGCCAGTTGGGCGCGTTGTCATCATCGGTGGTGGTTATGCGGGTGCTACAGTCGCCAAATATTTACGGCTTTGGAGTTTGGGTTCAGTTGAAGTGATCGTGGTGGAACCGAACTCGCAATTCGTATCTTGCCCATTAAGTAATTTGGTATTGGGTGGCAGCAAAAGTATCAATGACTTAACTTTTGACTACGATGCGCTTAAAAATAATCACGGTATAAAGTGGGTGCAAGATACCGTGACGGCAATTGATGCTTCAGCGAAAAAAATCACCATGCTACGCGGTGAGCTTAACTACGATAGATTAATTGTAGCGCCAGGTGTGGATTTTAATTATGACACGCTGCCAACGCTGTTGAGCGCTGAAGCGCAACAGCAGATACCTCATGCCTGGAAAGCTGGTTGGCAAACTGTTAATTTGCGCAAACAATTAGAAGCGATGCCTGATGGTGGTGTATTTGTAATGAACGTACCCAAAGCGCCATATCGTTGCCCACCAGGGCCGTACGAGCGCGCTTGCCAAGTGGCAAGTTACTTCAAAGCGCATAAACCAAAAAGCAAAGTCATTGTGTTAGATGCCAACGCAGAAATCATTTCTAAAAAAGGCTTATTCACTAAAGTTTTTAACGAGACTTATGCAGGTATCGTAGATTATCGCCCAGATAACGCGATAACAAGTGTAGATGTGGCTACAAAAACCGTATCTACAGATTTTGATAAAATTAAAGCCGATGTACTCAATGTGATTCCACCGCAGAGAGCGGGCAAGATTGCACAAATCGCCAATTTGACTGAAAAAGACTATCCGTGGTGCGATGTTAACTTCTTAACCTATGAATCTAAATTAGTACCCAACGTCCATGTGCTGGGCGATAGCGTAGCCGCTGGGTTGCCCAAATCTGCACATATGGCGACGAATCAAGCCAAAGTGTGTGCGAATGCCATTGTGCAATTGTTCTCAGGACAAGCGCCAGACCCTGCACCAGTATTCGCTAACACTTGTTATAGCTACGTGACAGATAAATCCGCAATGCATGTAGCCAATGTATACCGTTATGACGAAGGCAAAAAAATGATGATCTCTGCCGAAGGTGGCGGCGTATCCATGAGCCCGAGTGAAAAAGAGGGCGCATATGCAGTGGCTTGGGCGCAAAATATTTGGGCAGATACTTTAACTTAAGACATCCTTTGTTAACGCCAAGTAACTACCTCTTCAGTCGGCCTTCTCGTTTTAACTTTTGGTTCGTTCACTCTATAGCCAAAAGCCACCATGTAAGAAGCACCATATTGCGTGGTATCAATGCCAAAGTCTTTCTGTAAAACAACATCAGTTTCAGCCTGTTTAAAACCTTCAATCGGGCAGGAGTCTATGCCAAGCATCGCGGCTACCGTCATCATGTTGGCTAGTGGAATATAGCTTTGCTTCGTAGCCCAATCAAACAGCTTTCTATCATCGCTTAAATCAAAATCTGATTGTTGAAGCTCTCTGTAAAACTTACTTCTCAATTCAATCACATCATCAGATAGATGCTGTACATTTTTCATAAAGTCTTTGATATATGGACTATCATGCTTTAAAAAATGCGATTTCATAGTTAAACAAACAACGTAATGACTGGCGGTTTCTAGCTTTTTAGTCGCGCCCCAAGCGCCATTTTTAAGCTTTTCTCTTAACTCGGCATCTTGCACCACGATAAAATGCCAAGGCTCAAAACCAAAGGAGCTTGGGGACAAGCGAGCTGTTTCTAAGATGAAGTCCATATCATCTTTAGTGACTTTTTTGCTAGGGTCAAACTCTTTGCAGGCATGGCGAAATTGAAAGGCTTTTAAGATTTCTTGTTTAGTCATTTTATTTACTTAAATTGTAAAGTGTTGGTGCTTTAACACTTGATTAATGTGAGTTTGAGACCAATATTATAATGGTTACGGTGCAACTAAGCATTAGCATGCGCTTTGACCTTAACAAAATCTAATAAGTAGAAAAATTATTAAAATTTAAATTAGGCTATGTTAAGGTCACAACTCAATATCTGCTTAAGAACTAAAATCTACTCTTCATATACTAACTGTTAAAGTAGAGATGTGGAAATCACTTATGAATGACATCAGGAGTCAATCAATGATCAGTTTTACAAAAAAAATAGCGGGTTTACTGTTGCTTGTGAGCCTTTCAACATCAGTTTTCGCTGTTGAATCGAGTACAAAAACTTTGTTATATATCAGCCCGAATGATTACAACTACAGCGTGCATCTGCTGGCACCATACTATGAGTATTGGTTTGCGCAAGGCCCATTGGTTGAACCTATTGCTTTAAAAGCCTTGCAAGATAAGCATGGTGAAGTTGCATTATGTCAGGCCAATGAAACTGCTGATACGATTATCCGCATCAAGCCCAGTGTTTTTTATAACCCGCAGATGCATGTTTATCATAGCAAGCTGATTGCTACTGTGTTCTCAGGCAAAGGTGATGTACTCGGCACTTATGTGGGCGAGGCACAACAGCTTGGTTATACCAGTTTTGATAATGGTACTAAATACCATCTTAATAAAGTTTATAGTTTAGCCATGCAAAACTTAATGACCAAACTCTCTATTAATCCTTCGCCTGATGGCGTTAAATCAGAAGCTAAGTTGCCATGTGGTTTAATTGGCGCGCAAAATGACACTAGAATCAGTTTTTATTAGGTATCGTTAGCGCTGCCACTTATCAGTTTTAAAATCAATAGGAAGTAAATCATGCAAAAAAAATTAATACTAAGTTCGTTAATGTTGGCATTTCTAGCCACGGGTTGTGCAACTGAAGTGAAAAGTAATCAAGGTGTGATGCAAAAAATTACTGGTTTGAAAACACCAGAGTCAGCGGTTCAGGCTAAAAATGGCAAAATATATGTTTCTGAAATCAATGAGTTTGGTAAGGATGGTGACGGTCAAATTACTGTGATTGAAAATGGCAAGAAACGTGTATTTGCAGCAGGTTTGGATGATCCAAAAGGTTTAGCTATTATTGGTAAAACTTTGTACGTAGCCGATAAAACAAAAATCATGAAAATCGATTTGGATGGCAAAGTAGAAACATTTGTACCTGCCAGTGCATTTCCAGTTAAGCCTAAATTTTTAAACGACTTGGAGGCCGATCCTCAAGGTAATTTATACGTAAGCGATAGTGGCGATTTGTTTGGTGCAGGCAAAGGTGGCGCTATTTATAAAATTAGTCTGAAAGGTGAAGTGAAATTGCTGATTAACGATGTGCAAGATGCACGTGTTAAAGCGCCAAATGGCTTGCTTGCCGATGATACCGGCAAGGTGTTAATTTACGTTGATTTCGCTTCGGGCATACTTTACAGCTTAAATACAGAAACCAAAGCGCTCAACGATATTGCAGAGGGTTTTGGTGGTGGAGATGGCTTATTGCATCGCTCTAACGGCACAATGTACGTGAGTGATTGGAAAAACGGCAAAGTATTTAGTGTAAACACCAAAGGCGATGTTGCTCTAGTAAAAGGCGGCTATCAATCAGCTGCGGATATTGCGATTACCAAAGATGAAAAATACATTATGGTGCCAGACATGAAAGCGGGCGAGTTAGATTTCATCCCTTTGCAATAATTGTGACTGAAATATTGTTTAAATGACCTCAAGTGCTACACAGATAGAACTTCGCCAAGCGGCTTTTAATTGCTTGGCGGAAACAAACGCCGTGATAAAAGCCAACGCAGTGCGCCAGCTTGCCAGCAATTGGTTAGCTGGCAATATTTTGCTAGACGGTAATCAATCTATTGCGGCACATTTGCCAGTCCCAGGCAGACCTGAAAAACCACAACTTATCGCCCCGCGATTACTCAAACACCGAGCCATGAACACGCTAGAAGGCCGCGTGGCTTTGATTCATGCGCTTGCCCATATTGAGTTCAACGCCATTAATTTGGCCTTAGACGTGATTTGGCGCTTTGCAGAAATGCCTGCGCAGTTCTATGCAGATTGGCTTAAAGTCGCTGATGAAGAGGCCTATCATTTTAGTCTGCTGAATGCACATTTGCAGACCTTGGGGTTTGATTACGGCTATTTTGATGCACACAATAGCTTGTGGGAAATGGCAGAAAGAACTAAAGGCAGCGTGCTAGCTCGCATCGCTTTAGTGCCACGTACCATGGAAGCGCGTGGCTTAGATGCTTCGCCACAGCTGAGAGCCAAGTTGGCGCAAGTAGGTGATGTAGCAGCAACCGAAATATTAGATATTATTTTGCGCGATGAAATTGGCCATGTTGCCATTGGTAATTATTGGTTTAATTGGCTTTGCGAGCAAAGTAATTTAGAACCAGTGATTACTTACCGACAGCTCGCAGAGCAATACAGTGCACCCAAACTACGGCCACCCTTTAATATGGACGCAAGGCGGCAAGCGGGATTTACGGAGGTTGAGCTTGAGTATTTAGGCGCGCTTTAAGGGCCTAATGAGGCAAGTAATCAACCTAGTAAAATGAATGTTAGTTTAGGTAAAATTTAGAGCTTTATGATTGCTATAATTTAAAATGGTTTTATTTAAATCATTAGACAGTTTGTCACAAAATTGTCAGTCAATGCGGTGATACTCTTAGTCTCTACTCTATTTTTGATAAAAACTTAAACCAAAAACTTAAACCGAAGTTCAGTCAATCAAAACGCAACGCTAGAAAAGTATTTCTCAGCTTCAAGTTATTTTATGATCACTCAAATCTCAACACTGCAGTCCAGTACTCACTGGCAGCTCATCACACATCTTGGTTCGTCGAGCTTATTGATGCCTATCATGGTCATTACAGTGATTAATCTTTGGCTATCTAATCAAAAACAAGTTGTTTATTTGTGGATGGTGGCGCTTGGTTTAGCCGTCACTTTTACGACAATTACTAAAGTCATGTTCTTCGGATGGGGAATAGGCATTGCGCTGCTAGATTTTACTGGGGTTAGTGGACATACCCTGCTAGCGACTTCTATTTATCCCATATTGTTTTACTCGGCGTATGGTGGAACGCAAACAAAGTATAGAAACATTGGATTGTGGTTCGGTATAGTGCTTAGTCTTTTAGTTGGTGTGTCGCGTATTGCTACTGGTGCGCACAGTATTAGTGAAGTTATTCCAGGGTGGGTTTTGGGTATGCTAGTCTGTGCATTGGTGTTAGACGCAATGAATCAGCAGCGTCAACGCTTAGCCTATCTGCAAGTGATGGCCTTGATTTGTTTGTTGGTATTTGGCTCAATAATGCCAAATTACATTCCAACGCATGATATGGAAATAGAGCTCGCTTTATTCATGTCTGGTCGTAATGAGCCATATACACGCGCAGATTTAATATCAACGCAAATTCTAGGTCAAGTCAAGTTACAAAAGATTAAATAACACGTTGCTTTGCTCGCAGTAGTTAATATGAGTTTTGGTTAGGTATTAAGAAGGTTTGCTACGCCATCTAAACCTACATAGTTCAACGCGTAAGTGGCTTGAGCCTGTACGATAGGTTTTGCATGGTAGGCAATACCAATGCCTGCTGCATCCATCATTTTGAGGTCATTAGCACCATCGCCAATCGCAATGGTTTGCGCTGAATTTAAGCCTAATTTGTCGCGTAGGTTAATGAGTTCATCTGCTTTGGTTTGCGCATCGACAATGCGGCCTAAAATTTTACCCGTTAATTTCCCGTCTATAATTTCTAAGGTGTTAGACACGGCATAATCCAAGTTCAACATTTCTTTTACGCGATCAGCAAAGAAAGTAAATCCGCCAGAAACCAGCAAAGTGTTAATGTTGTTTGCTTTACAGGTGGCTATCCATTCAACCGCACCAGGATTTAGCTTAAGGCGTTCATTCAATACGCGCATTAAGTCAGACTCTTGCAAGCCTTTAAGTAAAGCCACACGTTCGCGCAGACTTTGTGCAAAATCTAATTCACCTTGCATGGCTCGTTCTGTAATCGCAGCGATTTGTGGTTTGATACCGACCATATCGGCAATTTCGTCGATGCACTCAATACTAATGAGTGTGGAGTCCATATCCATGACACATAAGCCATAGTTTTTAAGAAGCTGCTTATCTTCCACATACGCACAATCAATGTTTTGTTGCTTACAAAATTGTTGTAATGCTTCGATTGGTGTGTTCTGGTTGGCAAGGTAATAGGCATGTTCAGCAATTTGAGTGAATTGAACACTGGTTTCACATAATTGATGAATATGTGCCAAATGTGAAAAAGTAATCGCAGATCCGACGGAAGGAGCTTGGTTTTTTGCAGCTTGAATAACTAGACGCATGGCTTAAAAGTTTTGTTAAAAAAGTAATTATACACTTGGCACATATTGTAAATGACTAAAACACATAGAATATCAAGCCAATGCTAGCGCATTTGGCTGTTTTGCGCGAAAATGTGTATTACTTTTAATAAGAACATTATTTTATGAATTTGCACGAATATCAGGCCAAAACTTTACTGCAAAAGTACGGCATTCCAGTTCCTCGTGGGCAAGTGGTTACTGTAGCAAAAGACACTGCTGCTGCGACTACAGAAATCACCAGTGATGCATGGGTTGTGAAGGCACAAATCCATGCGGGTGGGCGTGGTAAGGCTGGCGGCGTTAAGTTGGTTAAATCAACCACAGAAGCGCAAGCGGTTGTGAGTGAGCTTTTAGGCAAAACTTTGGTGACCTACCAAAATGCGCCCGATGGCCAACTAGTTAACCAAGTGTTGATTGAAGAAACCTTGCCTATCGCGCGCGAGCTTTATTTGTCTATGCTGGTCGATAGAACGCTTGAGCGTGTGGTGATTATTGCTTCAAGTGCTGGTGGTATGGATATTGAAGAAATCGCCCAAACTAGCCCTGAGAAAATCTTGGAGGAAGTTTGTGACCCACTAAACGGTGTAGTGGATTTTCAAGCACGTAATTTAGCGTTTAAGTTGGATTTAGTCGGCGATCAAATTGGTGCCTTCACTAAAATCTTAAAAGGCTTGTATCGCTTATTCAAAGAAAACGATTTGGCTCTACTCGAAATCAATCCATTAGTGGTAACTTCTGAAGGCAAGTTATTTGCCTTAGATTGCAAAATGAGTATTGATGATAATGCTTTGTATCGCCAAAAAGCTTTGGCTGAGCAACGTGATTGGTCGCAAGAGGATAGTAAAGAAGCGGTCGCGCATCATGCTGGTTTAAACTACATCGCGCTAAACGGTAATATTGGTTGTATGGTGAATGGTGCAGGGTTGGCCATGGCAACGATGGATTTAATCAAACTGCACGGCGGAACGCCTGCTAACTTCTTAGATGTGGGTGGTGGCGCAACGGCTGAAACCGTGACTAAAGCATTCAAAATCATCTTGGCAGACAATAACGTTAATGCCATTTTAGTGAATATTTTTGGTGGCATCATGCGCTGCGACATCATTGCAGAAGGCATTATTACAGCAGTTAAGGATGTTGGTATGCAAATTCCTGTCATCGTGCGTTTAGAAGGTACCAATGTGGATTTAGGTAAACAAATGTTGCAAACAAGTGGATTGAATATTATTTCAGCAAATGGTCTGACAGATGCTGCTGTACAAGCTGTGAAGGCTGTAAATAGTCAGGCGGTTTCAGTATGAGTATCTTAGTCAATAAAAATACCAAAGTACTGTGCCAAGGTTTTACTGGTAAACAGGGCACATTTCACTCAGAGCAAGCGCTTGCTTATGGCACAAAAATGGTCGGTGGGGTTACGCCAGGTAAAGGTGGAATGTCTCACCTAGGCTTGCCTGTGTTCAACACTATGCGCGATGCTGTGAGAACAACAGGCGCAACAGCGAGTGTGATTTATGTGCCACCAGCTTTTGCTGCAGATTCAATTTTAGAGGCTTGTGATGCGGGCATAGACTTGATTATATGTATCACGGAAGGCATTCCTGTATTGGATATGCTTAATGTGAAAGCTGCTTTAAAAGCGAATGGAACCAAGTTAATCGGCCCAAATTGCCCTGGTGTGATTACGCCAGATGAATGCAAAATCGGCATTATGCCGGGCAGTATTCATATGCGTGGCAAAGTGGGTATTGTTTCTCGCTCTGGTACGCTAACTTATGAAGCAGTTCATCAAACTACTGCGCTAAACTTGGGTCAAAGTACTTGTGTGGGCATTGGTGGCGACCCAATTAAAGGGCTTAATTTCATTGAGTGCTTGCAAATGTTTGAAGCTGATAGCGAAACTGAAGCGATTATTATGGTCGGCGAAATCGGTGGTTCAGACGAAGAGGCCGCAGCCGAGTATATTAAAAGCCATGTCACTAAGCCAGTTGCAGCTTATATTGCAGGGCAAACAGCACCTGCAGGCAAACGCATGGGGCATGCTGGCGCGATTATCTCAGGCGGTAGCGGTAAAGCGGTTGATAAGATTCGTGCGCTTGAATTAGCTGGCGCAGTGGTGGCTAGTTCACCCGCTGGTTTGGGTGAGGCAGTGTTAGCTGCGATTAATAACAAAAATGCTTAACTTCTAACTTAATTGAACTCTAGCTTAATGGAACTACAGGGAACCAATCATTTAAAAATTATATGCACACTCTACTTAAACATTTCTCTGCCGCTTTATTCCTCATTTTTAGTTTGGTGTTGCCTGTTCATGCAGCAGAGGATGTTTCGTATCTTCTAACGGCTGCTTCCAAGGGCGATGTTGCCACGGTGAATGCAATGTTATCCAGCGGTGCCAATGCCAACGCAAAAGATGAGGATGGGGTAACAGCTTTAATGTACGCCGTTCGTAAAGATAAATTTGATGTTGCCGCCGCGCTAATTAGCAAAGGCGCTGATGTGAATGCTAAAGATAACGGTGGCTGGACACCATTGATGTATGCCGCTAAGAAAAATCATTTCACCACGGCCGAGGTGCTGTTAAAGAACGGGGCAGATGCTAAGGTGCGCGATCCATCAGGTTGGAGTGCTTTTGGTATTGCTGCTGTGTCAGGCTTTTCAGAGATGGTGAGTACTTTGCTGAAGCATGGTATAGATGTCAACACCAAGAGTGATGATGGTAAAACGGTATTGATGCATGCCGCTAAAAGTGGCGATATTCCAACGATTACTGCGCTGCTAGATAATAAGGCCGATATTCAGGCGCAAGATAGTTTAGGCCTCACTGCGCTAATGGTGGCAGCGCGTCAAGGCCATGCGCCAGCCGTTCAGTTATTGGCTAAACGTGGTGCTAACGTCAATCAAAAAGATCTTTCAAAATGGACGGCACTTACTTGGGCTGTAAAGAAATCCCAACTAGACGCAGCGAAAGTACTTTTATCGGCCGGTGCTAATGTGAATAATTTAGACTCAGAAGGCACGCCATTGCTGCATGTTGCAGTCACTAATAAGAAGCCTGATATGGTGAAGTTGCTTTTAGAAAATAATGCGAAAGTTAAAGCAAAAGACCAATATGGCTTAACTGCCTTGGTTTACGCGCTTAAAGCACAAGATGCAGAGATTGTTGCGTTGATTAAGGGTGCTGGCGGCAGTTATTAGTGACACTTCGTTGATTGTTTTGATTTACCTCTAAAAAGAATAACACTTACATAATGAAAATAGCTATCGCACAAATGAATTGTTTAGTGGGTGATATTGCGGGCAATGTAGCTAAAATCATCGCTAATGCAGCCCAAGCAAAACAACAGGGCGCTACATTGATGGTGACGCCTGAGCTTTCGTTGTGTGGTTATCCGCCAGAAGATTTATTACTACGTGAAGATTTTCTAAAAGCTTGCGATGTTGCCTTAGAAAAGCTCAGTGCTGCGATAACTGATATTACTGTGATTGTTGGACATCCACACCAAGTGGATGACGAATGTTTTAATGCTGCATCGGTATTGCAAGATGGCAAAATCATTGCCACATACCATAAACATGCCTTACCTAATTACAGCGTATTTGACGAAAAACGCTATTTTACTGCTGGCGGAGAGCCTTTAGTTTTTGAGCATGATGGCGTGCAGATTGGCGTGTTGATTTGTGCTGATGTGTGGGAGCCAAATCCTGCAGCATTGGCCAAAGCAGCTGGTGCTGAAGTGCTGATTGCCTTGAATGCATCACCATTTCATATGGAAAAGCAATCGACCCGCTTAGAGATTCTTCGTGAGCGCGTATATGAAACTGACTTAGCTATTATTTATGCCAATATGGTGGGTGGGCAAGATGAGTTGGTATTTGATGGTGCGTCATTTGTATTAAACTCAGAAGGGGATTTAACCCAGCAATTGCCAGCTTTTGATACAGTACTAGAAGTAGTCGAATTTAATGGATTGCAGCCAATTGCTGCAATCGTTACGCCGCAGTTGTCGATAGAAGCGTCTGTATATAACGCCCTAAAGTTAGGTTTGCAAGATTATGTACATAAGAATGGCTTTCCTGGCGTCGTGTTAGGTTTATCTGGTGGCGTTGACTCTGCGCTCACCATGGCGATTGCAGTTGATGCGCTAGGTGCTGAAAACGTGCAAGCAGTGATGATGCCATCCGAGTTTACTGCGGATATCAGTGTGAGTGACGCTGCTGAAATGGCTAGTTTACTTGGCGTGAAGTACAGCCAAATACCAATTGCTAATCTTTATGAGAGTTTTAGGCTAGCACTTGCTGGTGAGTTTAAAGATTTACCTTTTGATACCACAGAAGAAAATCTACAAGCACGCATTCGCGGTATGCTATTGATGGCAATATCCAATAAATTTGGCAGCATTGTCGTCACTACCGGCAATAAAAGTGAGACAGCTGTCGGTTACTGCACGCTTTACGGCGATATGGCTGGCGGCTTTGCCTTACTGAAAGATGTGCCGAAAACTTTGGTCTATAGGCTTTGTGAGTATCGCAATAACTTATCTAGAGCCATTCCACAGCGCATCATCACACGCCCACCGACTGCAGAATTACGCGCGAATCAATTAGATCAAGACAGTTTACCGCCATATGAAGTGCTAGATGTTATTATTGAAGCCTATGTAGAAGATAACTTAAGCGCTAAAGATATTATTGCGATGGGCTATTCGCCGACTGATGTGAACCGTGTGATTACGCTAATTGATAGAAATGAGTATAAACGCCGCCAATCACCAGTAGGCGTTCGCATTACACACCGAGGTTTTGGAAAAGATAGACGCCATCCGATAACAGTGAGACTAGATTTTGATATACACTTAAAGTAATTACAAAAATAAATTTAATGATTATATTAAGTTAACTAATAACCATTTTGGAGCTCAGCAAATATGAAAAAAATCGAAGCAATTATCAAACCCTTTAAATTAGACGAAGTGCGTGAATCGTTGTCAAATATTGGTGTTAACGGGCTAACTGTAACAGAAGTAAAGGGTTTTGGTCGTCAAAAAGGCCATACTGAGCTATACCGCGGTGCTGAATACGTGGTTGATTTTTTGCCTAAAATTAAATTGGAATTGGTCGTAGGGGATGATTTATTAGAAGCTGCAATTGATGCCATTATTAAAGCAGCACATACAGGTAAAATTGGCGATGGTAAGATTTTTGTTAGCACTGTTGAACAGGTTATTCGTATTCGTACAGGTGAGACAGGCGAGTCAGCCGTATAAATAGTTTTGGTAGGAGCGAGGGTGCCTTACTCCTACTCTGTTAGTTTCAAGCCACATGTCTACCATTTTAAAAACCATCCTCTTACTCACTATTTCAAATGTATTCATGTCGTTTGCATGGTACGCACACCTAAAGAACCTCAGTCAGAAACCTTGGATTATCGCCGCCCTCATTAGCTGGGGCATTGCAATTATGGAGTATATGTTTCAGGTGCCAGCAAACCGTATAGGATTTACCGTAATGTCTCTAGCGCAGTTAAAAATATTGCAAGAGGTGATTACGTTGTCGGTATTCGTGCCTTTTGCTGTGCTTTATATGCATCAACCGCTTAAGCTAGATTTTTTGTGGGCGGGCGTGTGCTTGATGGGGGCAGTTTACTTTATGTTCAGAACATAAAGTAACGATTAACGCTATTGACGACATATTGGTTATTCGATATTTAGTAGAGTTTCTTTATATATCGAACTGCTGTCCCAAAGCTTTATCCAGTTAATAAAGTCGCTTGCGGGCATGGGCTTAGACATATAGTAACCTTGACCAGAATCGCAGCCCATGCTTCTTAGTAGATCCCACACAATATGGTTTTCAATGCCTTCAGCAACGACTTTTAGTCCTAAGTTGTGTCCTAAATCAATCGTTGATTGCACGATTTTCTTATCGCTTTCATCCTGCTCCATTTTTAAAATAAACGATTTATCTATTTTCAACTCATTAACGGGTAGGCGTTTTAAGTAAGCCAAAGATGAGTAGCCTGTGCCAAAGTCATCAATTGACAATTTAATATTCATGCCTGAAAGTTTGTCTAGTGTTGCGAGGGCGCGCACAGGGTCGTCCATAATGCTGCTTTCAGTAATTTCTAGTGATAATGAGCTGTTATCAATATGATACGTTTCGAATATGGCATTAATTTTTTCTGGTAACTCTTGATCGATTAAATCTCGAGTAGAGATATTCACAGCAATAGGATAATGCAAATTCATGGTATTCCAGATTTGACTATATCTTGCCGCCTCATTAAGCATCCACTGACTAATAAGCTGTATGTACCCAGTTTGCTCTGCAAAAGGGATAAATTGGTCTGGAAAAATAAAACCTTTTTCGGGATGTTTCCATCTGACTAATGCTTCTAATGACGTGAGCTTACTAGTGGCAATATCAATCTTAGGTTGAACGTACATGATGAGTTGGTTATCAGCAATCGCATTTTTAAGCTCAGAAGCCATCGATAAATTTGCAGAGCTATTCAAATCATAGCTTTTATCAAAAACAATCGTTCCAACTTTGCTTGCTTTAGCTACATACATAGCCATTTCAGCCCTTGTAAGTAGCTGAGCTTCATTATCAGCATGCTTCGGGAATGTAGCAATGCCGATGCTTGCGCTGACATCAACAGATTGCATACTAATTAATATTGGGTTCTCAAAACTTTTAGATATTTCATCGGCTAGTTTCAACCCAACCTCAGAGTCGGTATCATTCAGTATCATTGCAAACTGAACACCCGCAATGCGAGCTACAAAATCTTGCTCTCTGGCCGTAGCTTTAATCTTCTGTGCGATAACACGTAGAATCTCATCGCCAGCATCATGACCTAAAATATTGTTGATTTGCTTGAATCGATTTAAGTTTAGAACAAGGATGGTCAGTTGCTGATTAGTCACTTCAGCTTGTTCTAGTGCTTTATTTAGTCTCAGCATGAATGAGGTTCTATTGGGTAAGTGTGTTAATTCGTCAAAGTAGGCTAACCTTGAAATGCTTTTCTCTCTAATTGAAATCGCTTCACTCATGCTGCTAAAACTACGACTAAGCTCGCCAAGCTCATCGGATCTATCTGACGTGATGGAAACTTCATAATTACCTTTTTCTAGACTTTTAGCTAGATCAACTAAGTCAATGATAGGCTTGGTAATGAATTTAGAAACATAGTAAATGCTAATAGCAAATATAAGTACGCCAAAAATAGTTAAAATTAATAAGGTAAGTTGTAGGTTTTTATAGGGAGCGGTTGCCTCGTTTATAGAGCGCTGCAGTACTGCATAAAGCACCTGATTTGAGTTGTTTATAATAGATACATAGCGAGAGCCAAATGAAGTGCCATCAATATCGATTTCTCGGTTCATTACTTTTGCATCTATTAGATTTGATTTCTGAGTCATTACGCTTTTAATTGAAGGACCAGTTAACGTGGATGCGGTTAATGACCAGTTTCCATCATTTGCCTCAGTGACGAAAGTGACTTCAAGATTACTTAACTTATGTAATTTTTCTGCTAGTGTGTTATCAATTTTAAAGCCCATGATAATCCAGCCTATGGTTAGAGGAGCTTTGATAGGAACCGCTACAAGCTGGTATGGCTGATTCTTAAAGACTGCAAAACTTCTCGTGTCTGGATTTTCTTGAACACTTTCTATAAGTTTATAAACAACAGATTGAATTTCATCATGAGATAAATTTCCTGAAACGATTAGATTGTTGTTTTCAGAAGTATAAAATACTGAAATATCAGCGCCTAGACGTTTTTGCTGGTTACTAAGTGCAGATAAAATCGTTTCATTGTCATGCGAGCCAATTGCTGCCCTGAAGCCATAATCAATTGCAAGAATGCGTGCACCCTGACTTAAGCTTTCACTATTTTGATCAAGTAAGCTTACAAATACTTTTTCACCAACTGTCAACTGTTCACTCACAGATGCACGAGCATTTTTCTCGATGCTCTTTCTAATGATGATGGATCCTATAATCTGGATGCTAAGAATAAGCAGCAAAAATATTAAAGTAATTCTTGTATTTAGTTTTTTAAATTTCATTAAGCGATATGTTTGATTGAGGAGTAACTTGATGAAGTTAAATTGAGACTTTAGTGTCTATTACCATTTTGATAGTGCCAATATCTTTGGTGGATACTTGCCTGTCAACAGTCACATTCTCTTTTTTTAATCCGTAATGCCATACTTTCAACAGGTAGTCTCCATTAGGCACATCGCTAATTTTGACTTTACCGCTAGCATCTGTTTTAGCAAAGTAGGGTGTATCTACAATATAAACAAAGGCAAGCATTTGGTCATGAATATTGCAACCGAGTACAACTGTACCAGCTTTATCAAACACCACAGGTGTACTTGGCACGCCTGAATATAGTTTTAATTCGAAAGTTTTGGCAGGTGAGAACGAGTAAATATGATGCCTTACAGAGTCTTTGTTCGGGAAAATAATAGTGCTGCCAGCTTGTATCACTGTGACTAATGGAATAAATGTTTTATTTTTTTGAGCAATTTCTGCTTGGTTTTTTATGAATGGTGCGGTTTTATCTTTTGGTTCTAAATACACCACAGCGTTTTCTATAGTAGCGCCAGCAATATTAGTTACTTGAACTTCAACTTCTGCAGCTTTTGCAAATGAACTTAACATGCATGACAGTATGAGAGCGCCAAGAAAATATCGACGCATCGCATGTTTGGGAGTGGTCATAAAAGTTTATCCTAAATTATAATTACTGGGTACTGACTATGTCACGCTTCATTGGAGCCAAGATTTTAAGGAGCTCATTTTTCTCTCTGGTGTTGGTGTGCCTGCTTAGAGACTCTCGAAATACTGAGACAAATAACTCAAATTCAGCGGTTGATATTTTTGCGTCTTTGTGTGAATTTACCATTGTTTCACCATCGTATTCACAACCACCACCAGTCAATTTGCAAATTTGACTGACGACACTTGACCCCTGTTGAAAAAAGTGGACACTTTTTATCGTATAAAATGACGAAAAG
>NZ_JAQSDC010000026.1 GCF_029945705.1 Methylotenera sp. | reverse complement strand
TCTTTCTCATGCCATCCTTATAACATTTTATGTGTTATCTAGGACAGCCCCTTAATTAATTTAATGTAATTGTGGATGCCCCTGACCTCGGCACCAAGTCTTTGAGGCCTCGAACATGCCTCGTTTAATTTCCGTCATGCGTCAATACGCTAGTTTCGGAAGCAAACGATGAATTTTCCTATCAAGGGAAGGTGGCATGTATGTTTAGAAGGCTTAATAGTAATTTATATCCCCCCAATGCAATCTGCAACCAGAGCGCTTATTTAGTTAGCGTTGGCGTTGATACGCCCGCTTTAATCAGTTTCCATCTCAAATTTGCCGATACTTTAAGCTTAATTCAATTGAGCTTATATAGTCATCCTGATAAAAAAAGCCATCCACTAAAACACCATCCACTCATTGCTGCAGTTAAGGCATTACTTTGCAATTTTCATCTGAGTGCAAAAGTGACCTATGCCTTCAAAGGCGTTGGTGTGTGATTGCGTTTAGATTCAAGTAAATTAAAAAATAAAAGGATTTAATATGAAATTAAATATGCCTATTACTGATCATGAAGTCACGTTCAATGACAATCAATTCATGCTCATTAAAACCAATACTAAAGGTGTGATTACCTACGCCAACCAAGACTTTATCGACATTAGTGGATTTAGAGCGGCGGAACTTGTGGGCGCTAGCCATAACCTCATTAGTCATCAAGATATGCCTGCCGAGGTTTTTGAGGACATGTGGCACAATTTGAAAAATGGCAAACCATGGACAGGTATTGTTAAAAATCGTACTAACAATGTTGATTACTATTGGGTAGAGAATAATGCGGCGCCGATTTTTGAAAATAATCAGGTGGTTGGATATTTACTTGTACTTAAAAAACCGACACGTCAGCAGGTAGAAGCGGTGAATGAGGCCTATCGCTTGTTTAAAGCGAATAATGCGAAAGGCCTAGCCATTGTTGAAGGTAAAGTTGTTTCTATCAGTTTGTGGAACAAGATAAAAACTAAGCTAAACAACTTAAGTGTTGCTAAGCGCTTATATGGTATTAGTGCACTGTCAGCAGTTATTGCCATTTCACTAGTGATATCTGGCTTAAATAACTTGTCAGAATCTAATGAAAGCCTTAAAACGGTCTATCAAGACCGCACGATACCAATGGATCAACTTTCGAAAATCTCGAACTCAATTCTTAAAATTGAGGCTCAATATTTCAACGTGGCTGGTGAAGTAGTTGAGGGCGTTGATGGTAAGCAAAAAACAGTGATGCTGAATAAAAGTGTAGTCAATGAAGTATTGCCATTGATTCAAGGTGAGTTAAAAAATATTGATGCATTATGGAAATCTTACATGGCCACTTATTTGACACCTGAAGAAAAAGTGTTAGCTGAAAAATTTAACAATGCGAAAGAGGATTTTATAAACAACAATGTATTACTGGGCCTTGCGCCTATGCAAAAATATGATGCAGCTGAAACCATGAAATATGCTGACGCTTTACCTGTAGCCTATAAAACCGCCGATATTGCACTTAATAAGTTAATCCAGCTTCAGTTAGATGTTGCGGCAGTTGAATATAAAAGCTCCGTAGAGCGTTTACATCATGCCCTTATTCTTTCATTTACTGTACTCGCGCTTGCTGTTGGACTGATTATTTTCCTGGGCATGGTAGTCGTTCGATCAATCCTAAACCCTATTAATCAAGCCATTAAAGTGTTTAACAATATTTCATCTGGTCAGCTAGATACATCAATTAATGTGCAGGGAGATAGTGAGCTAGCTCAAATATTGCATGCCTTAAAAACAACGCAAACTGGCTTAAACGTGATGTTGAATACAGATCGTGAAAATGCAAAACAAGTAGCTCTATCTTCGGCTCAGTACGAAGGTCAATTAGCCGCTATTAGTAAATCTACAGGTGTCATTGAATTCAGCATGGATGGCAAAGTGACTGCTATCAATGATATTTTCTTAAATACCATGGGATATACCCGTGAGGAGGCAATAGGCCAGCATCATAGCGCCTTTGTTGAAGCAAGCTACCGCAGCAGTGCTGAATATACCAAGTTTTGGGAGCAACTAAACCGTGGCGAATATATTGCAGGTCAATTCTTACGCACCACAAAAAGCGGTCAAGAAGTTTGGCTAGAGGCTTCATACAACCCCATTTTAAGTATTGAAGGTAAACCATATAAAGTGGTGAAATATGCGACAGATATTACCAAGCAAAAAATTAAAAATGCTGACTACGAAGGTCAAATTAACGCCATTAACATGACACAAGGTGTGGTTGAAATAGCGATAGACGGCACACTGCTTAAAGTGAATGATGTCTATGCAAACATGCTTGGTTATTCTGTCGGTGAGTTAATAGGAAAAAATGTAAGGTTGGTACTAGACCCTAGCTTTTCAAACAGTGACGCCTATAAAACCTTATGGAATCTTTTGATTTCAGGTGGCAGTGATGCAGGACAATACAAACGCATAGCCAAAGGTGGGCGAGAAGTTTGGATTCAAGCCTCATACAATCCTATTTACGATGCAAAAGGTGAAGTTCAGAAAATTGTTAACTACACCATTGATATTACCGAGCAGAAATTAGCAGCCGCGGACAATGCAGGTCAACTTGCGGCTATTAGTAAAATTCAAGGCGTGATTGAGTTTGACTTAACAGGCAAGATTATTGCCGTGAATAAAAACTTTGCATCAGTCACTGGTTACAGCGAAAAAGAAATTGTAGGGAATCACCACAGTATGTTTGTTGAACCTACTCATAAATCTAGCCCTGAATATAAATCATTTTGGGATAAATTGAGTAAAGGTGAAGCTGATGAAGGCCAATACAAACGCATAGGCAAAGGTGGTAAAGAAGTCTGGTTACAAGCCAGCTACAACCCAATTATGGACATGAATGGCAAGCCATTTAAAGTAGTGAAATATGCTACGGATATTACCGAACAGCATCAAAATGCGGCGGTATTGGCGGAGGCTGTTGAAGAAACCCAATATGTCATTGATGGTGCAAAAAATGGTGATTTAAGTAGCCGCGTCCCGTTAGAGGGTAAAACAGGTGCAATTGCCTCCCTTTGCGATGGTGTTAATGCCTTAATGGACAAAATGACTGAAGTCATTGTTGAAGTGCGTGAGGCGGGTGAAACCATCAACACTGCTGCTGGCGAAATATCCTCTGGCAATAATGATTTATCACAACGCACTGAACAACAAGCCTCTAGCCTAGAAGAAACCGCGGCCAGTATGGAGCAGTTAGCTTCAACCGTTAAAAACAATGCTGAAAATGCTAAACAAGCTAACCAGCTTGCTTCAGCCGCCTCAGGCGTCGCAGTTAAAGGTGGTGAAGTGGTTGGTCAAGTCGTCTCTACCATGAGCGCTATTAACAGCAGCGCTAAAAAGATTGAAGACATTATTTCAGTCATTGACGGCATTGCCTTTCAAACCAATATCCTAGCCTTGAATGCAGCAGTAGAAGCCGCCAGAGCAGGCGAACAAGGCCGAGGCTTTGCGGTAGTGGCAGGTGAAGTACGTAACCTAGCGCAACGCTCAGCTAGTGCTGCTAAAGAGATTAAAGAACTCATCTCAGACTCGGTGAGCAAAACCGCAGAAGGCACCACCCAAGTAGAACAGGCGGGTTGTAATGGTCTAACAAACTGCCACACTTGCTAAGGTTTTTTGCTGATACTTTT
>NZ_JAQSDC010000025.1 GCF_029945705.1 Methylotenera sp. | reverse complement strand
CCGTATTGTACGGCTCTGAAAATAAGCGGTTACACGTATTTATTTACACCCTCGTATTGCCAGCGTTTAGCCTTAGCTTTTGGCATACGCCTAGCTATTCGCCTCAACTCAATCCCGCTGAATACCTTATTCACGAAGTGAGACGAAATGGACTATATAACGTACCCTGTACATTAACAGTACTCGAAAAAGCTGAGCGTATTCGGAATCAATTAGCTCAAGGTTCGCCCATGACCGATTTACAAATGCGCAGTCTACTCGACTTTATAGCTCGCTCAAAAGTTAAACGGTTTTAGAGTGAAATGGGAGTAATATCTTTTTGCTTATCCACAAAACGATATTCGTCATAATTAATTCTAGCCTTCCAAGCAGCATCAAATAACGTAATCTGATCCTTTTCTTTTGAAAATGATGTTGATATTGCTTGCCATACGCTATTTTTGGTTATTTCAACATCAATCAATAACCGTTCCATAGTTTCTTCATCAGCAGGCGACCAGTATTTTACGGTACGCACTACAACACCATTTCTTTCGGTTATATACCCAGACCTTAACTGGTAGTAATGATCCAAAATCGCTTTTGGCACCCCTTGAAAACTTTGTTTCTTGTTCATAACGTTGATATTCATTTCCCTGAGTCGGCTCGTTTTCGCGCCTTATCAAAGCTCACAACCTCAGCTGTCGGTTTCAACCCTGCCGCCGCCAATATTTGATCCCCGTGCCGGTCAAGCGCCTCTCTAACATGGTCTTGTCCAAAGCGAGCGTAGACAGCGGTTGTACTGCTGTTGCTGTGATTTAAAACGCGTCCGATTAAATGCAAGCTGTTACCGGCCTGAGCAAGCCACGACCCCACGGTTCGGCGCAAGTCGTGAATATGCACATCATCAACACCTGCCGCTTTGCGGACTCGTTGCCAAGGCTTGTCGATATTAACCAGATGACAGCCGGGATTTTTGCCAACAATAATGTAAGGATTGTCGCTAACTTTTGGTATTTGATTCAGCACAGTAACAGCCGCATCCGAAAGTGGCAGATAATGGGTTTTGCCGTTTTTAGTATCAGTAAGTCGCAATTCCTTCCGAGAAAAATCTACATCGTCCCACTTTGCTGTCAATAGCTCTTCTTTCCTTAACCCGGCCAGCAGATAAAGCCACAAAGCAGAACGGGCGTACTGATTCAACTCTGCATCAATAGCCTCAATCAATTTTGGCAGCTCCTCAGAACTTACAAATCGATCCCGCGATTCTTCATTAAATTTTGTTACCCCAATCGCAGGGTTTGGGTGTCCAGCATCAATCATTTCCATTTGAGCCGCAAAGCCAAAAAGCTTTGAAACCAACGAGAGAACCCGATTGGCTTCATAGATAGTTGGCTTACCCCGATAGATATTTTTACCAATCTTGTGATGCAGTTCGATCACATCCTGACGGTTAATTGATTTGATTTTGTGAGCACCCCAGACCGGCAGAATGTGCGCCTTAATGCGCCGCTCGTCTTCATCACCGCTTTTCTTTTGGCTTGCATGGCGTTCTATATACAAATCACAAAGCTGTCGCACTGTGTCACCCAGACGGGCTTTTTTTCGCTCAGCCAGTGGGTTTTTGTTATCAATTAAAGCGGCTATATCCTTTTTCACAAAGTCCTCAGCCTGAGCCAAAGTGATGTCGCCATACCGACCAATGGTCTTCATCTGCTTCCGGCCCTCGTGTCGATAGCTGTAAACAAAAGCCTTTTTCCCGCTCGGATAAACCCGGACCCCAAAGCCATTCGGCTCATCAGCCCAAATAATACACTTCTCATTTTTCGATGCATCACCGCTATATTTCAATGCGTCGATTACAGATTTTTTCAGTTTCATTTTTGAGTCACCACTTTAAATTTGAGTCACCAATGAGTCACCACGCAACGCAGTAAATCATGGTAATCCGTGGTAGTCAACATTTAATAAAACCCAGTATTTACTGGCATTGTAGAGGATGGTAGAAATTGATAGCAATATATGCCGCCTGATTTGTAATCAGCCGGTCGCGGGTTCGATTCCCATCGCCAGCTCCAAGAATATCAAAGGGTTAGAGTCAAATCTAACCCTTTTTTTATGCCTGAAATTTTACGGGTCATGGCGGGGTCATGTTTGAAAGCTGATCTCCCGCATACTGCACTCAATATATTTTAGGATTTCAGGCATAAAAAACCAGCCTGGTTAGCCGGTCAAATATCTTCATTTACAGCAATAGATCAATTACATCCATTAAGTTTCTTTTTAACCTTGCCAAGCATTGTTCAATAGCTTGGCAGCTTAACAAAGAGCAAGGTACTATCTAAGCAGAATATGATTGCGTATAAGTAACACAGCAGCAATTTTTACCTAGCAAGTTTTCTATAAAGCTTTTATCTAAGCTAAATACTAAGACAAGCCAGCTCTACTTAAATCAGCATATTTCGCCAACTTTTGCCACACTTCTAAAAAACAGACCGCAACTGTTACCGATTTTTCCCTTTTTCCGCTTAATATTTACAGATTTTCATATTCTAAGTAATAATGCTAAGCTTCTAATCTCCAATCTGTAAGCATTTAACAATTATGCAATCGAATATTTACCGGACACTAGGCAACTAAGCATGAGCGTAAGTAATTACTGACTATTTGCAAAGCTCTAACAATAAAAATAAAGGTTATATAAATGACAAAACTATCTGTATTGGCTTTAATGCTAGCACTTACTGGCTGTATGACCATAGAAGGTATGAATACTGACTTAGCGAGGATTGATCAGGTTTGGGACGCAGAAAATATGGCAGCAATCGGTCAACGTAGCCATGTAGTTAATGTAGATTACAAAAGCACGTTCAAAGCTGTTGAACAAACACTAGCTGATTTGCATATGCCAATTCTTAAATCTTCAATCGAAAAAGGATTTATTACAAGCAAAAATGAAGCCCCTACACCATTAACGATGAAACAATGGAAGCAAGTAGTCGAATTAGAGAATCCAAGAATTAGTGATGTGGGTGGATGGATGTATTCATTACCGGACAACCCAGAAGGACAATTTGTTAATACAAAGGTGGCTATTGAAGCTTCTGGGAATCAAACAAAAATTACCTTAAATTATTTTATTAATATCCCACAGTATGACGATATGGGCTTAATAACCCCTAAAAATGTTGCACCTATAGCTGAGAAACTAGCTTGCGAAGTATTCTGGAAACAATTAGATAAAAATATTTCAAATGCTAAATAACATACTACTTAAGCTGTTCATATTTGTATCGCTAATCTGTTTAAGTGGGTGCGTTAATCGGGCTGTACAGCATGTGACGCCAACCGCTGACCTTGGAAAAATAAAATCAATTTGTGTCGAACACTTCGAGCCAGATGGTAGGCATTTAAACGTTACAATTGCCGAAGAACTAACAAAGTTTAATATCAAATCATCAACTGCTGAAAAATGCACTGACAACGTTGATGCAATATTAACTTACCGTGATAAGTGGATGTGGGATTTAACGATGTACATGATTAGCCTATCGATCAAGCTAAACGATCCCAATACAGGATTTCCGTTAGCATACGGACAGGCATTGCACTCATCATTAACCCGACAAACTCCACAAGAAACCATCAACGAGGTATTGACCAAATTAAAGTGGACCCCGAAATCCGGACAATAATTTAAGATGGCAGCCTGCGATAAACAGGAGCAGGCTTGTGAGTGAAAAAAAGCGCAAGATATTTAC
>NZ_JAQSDC010000024.1 GCF_029945705.1 Methylotenera sp. | reverse complement strand
ACAGGAAGAGCTTGTCTGAAGTGGTAGTGTCCACTTTATTCAACAGGGGTCACTCTTTCAATTGAGTGATGGCAAAACATGGAACAAAAAATGACGCCCTTAGAGTTGGCTCGCCAAACATTAATGCAGCTTTCAAAAACCCAGAGTCCCCCGACTCCGGATAACTATCGCCTTGTCTATAATGAGATTGCGGGTTTAGAGGCAGAGGATAATGGCACGATGCTCAGTAAAGCACTGGACAAAGTGTTAAATGACTTAGGTAAAGATAAGCCTAAATATTCAGCGGCAGCTCAGAAAATTTCTACTTTTGTTAAGAAGCGCGATTCTGCAAATTTAGAAAATCAGATACGCAGCTTGCTACCTATAAGTGCTGGCGATGACGATAGCGTGAATTGGTCTACACTTTTACGTTATTTGTTAAAGCAGCTAGATTTGAATCATAACGGCATCACGCTTAGCCGAAAAAAAGAAGGGCTGAGTCGTGTCCTGATTAATTTTGCCAGTGATCCCAATCAGCTTGGGCAAAAAATTCAGGCGTTAGCAACTTCATGGGGCGATGGTCAGGCTGTCATGATTGTTAATGATGCTGCGGAGCCAGTGAGTGCTGAAGCGGAGCAATCTGTCGCACAGGAAAGCGCGCCAGAAAAACGTACCATGCATATGGTCGATGAAGATACGCAACTTAGGGTGGCTATGGCATGGCGTGACTTGCTGATTAGAACAATTTCACTCGTGGTGCTTCCGCAGTTTGCAGATATTCCAGTAGCGATAAGTAGGATAGAAGCGCTAATAGCACAAGCTCAAAAATCTAATACGATTGAGGAGGTGAGTGATGTCAGTGAGTCTTTGAAGTCGGCCTTATTGAGAGCGGAGATGCAAACAGATTCGCAACATCGTATGCAAGATGCATTGGTGCAAATGATGCGCTTATTAGTTTCTAGCATGAGTGAGTTAACCTTAGAAGATAAATGGCTGCATGGGCAGATTGCGATTGTCCAAGAGATTATTTCTGAGCCACTTAATTTAGACAGTGTGTATAGCGCTGAAAGTAGCCTAAAAGAGTTGATATTCAAGCAATCTAGCCTCAAACCAGGGCTTATCGCGGCAAAAGAAACGCTTAAAGGCATGATGAGCACCTTTGTCAGCGGCTTGGCAGACATTACTGAGAGTACGGGTACTTACCAAATTAAGATTGCCGAATATCAAAAACAAATCTCCGAAACCGAAGACATGACGCAACTTAACGACATACTTAAAAGTTTGTCTGGTGATATTCATACCATGAATGCCGATGCGCAGCAGTCGCAGTCCGCCTTTACAGATACGCAAAAGAAAGTAGAAGAAGCCGAAAGGAAAATCAACGAGCTGACGACTAAGCTAGATTACATTAGTGAAGTGGCACATGAAGATTTTTTAACAGGCGCGCTCAATAGACGCGGCTTGGATGAGGCAATCGAGCGAGAGTTCGAACGTGCGGATAGGCACAGCACGGCATTGTCATTGGCAATGATTGATATTGATCACTTCAAAAAAATTAACGACACCATGGGTCATTCCACAGGCGATGTGGCATTAGCACACTTAGCCAAAGTAGTAAAAAGCATACTGCGTAGCACAGACGTGCTGGCACGCTATGGGGGAGAAGAGTTTGTTATCTTGCTCCCAGGCTCAAAGCAAGAAGATGCTGTTAACGTGATTACTGGCGTGCAGCGAGATTTGACTAAAAACTTTTTTATGCATAATAGTGAGCGGGTATTAATCACGTTTAGTGCAGGGGTCTCTGAGCGTATGCCAGGTGAGGGGATTGATGCCGTTTTACCTAGAGCCGATGCTGCGCTGTATTTAGCCAAGCAAAGCGGGCGTAACCGAGTGGTTGGTGCTGAGCCAAGCATCTAAGCTGCAATCAACTTCAGGTGACTAGTATAGAAAAACGTTGGTACTGGCGATATTGAAAAGTTGATAAAACACTTAATATACAAGAGGTATTAACCTTCGATCAATATTTGAGTAGTCCAATTATTTGTTAAGTATTAGTCTGGGTTAAATGGCGATTGATACCATCCATTTTTGCCATTAGACTTAGCTTTATACATCGCTTTATCCGCGTTACTAAATAGCATATTAGCGGTATCTCCATTATATGGAAAAATAGCTACCCCAATGCTTACTGAAACTTTGCAACTTATATCGACTTCTAAAAATGGTAGGTTGAAGGCATTGATCACATTTTGAGCTACATTTTCATAAGCATTAATATCATCTTTAAGCCCCATGATGATAGTGAATTCGTCACCACCTAAACGGGCGAAAGTATCATATTCACGAATTTTACTTTTTATTCTTCTGGCGGCATCAATTAACACATAATCCCCAGCTTGATGACCATACTGATCATTTACGCCCTTAAAGCCATCTAAATCGAGAAACATTAGTGCGAATTTAGATTGAAGTCTTGACGAGCGTTTAATCTCTTCTGAAAGTTTGTAGAAAAACATTCGTCTATTAGGCAAGCCTGTTAGCGAGTCAAAGTTAGCTTGATTCCAAATAAGCTCCTCAGATCTCTTGCGTTCAGTAATGTCTGTATGTGTTCCCACCATCCGAATAGGTGAGCCGTCAATTTCATCATGCTCTACAATCATGCCTCTAGATAAGACCCATTTCCAACTTTTATCTTTGCACAATAGTCGATGTTCGACCGAGTATTGTGCACTCTCATTATTTAAATACTTATTAAGCGTCTGTAAGGTTAAGTCTACATCTTCATGGTGAATCAATGAAACCCAAGCCTGAAAATCATTGCTAATGTCATTTTCAGCATAGCCCAGCATCTCTTTCCATTGTTTGGTGAATAAAGTTACTTTAGTCTTAATATGCCAGTCCCAAACACCATCTCCGGAACCTTCAAGTGCAAATTTCCAGCGTTGCTCACTGTTACTTAACTCAATATTAACTTTTTCAATTTTACTTACTAGCAATTTAAGCTTGTTACGCTCAGCTCTTAAATCCAGCAGCCGCATTGTTTGGTTAGCGAGTATTTTAAGTGTCTCAAGATCACCCTCAGAGAACTCGCGTTGATGATGTCCCATAATGCATAATGTGCCGAGCGCGTTAGACTCAGAATCAAGAAGAGGCACGCCCGCATAAAACATAATGTTAGGTTTGCTTGTGACTAAAGGGTTACTTGAAAATCTAATGTCTTCAGAAGCATCTTCAACGATGAGGGGCTTTTTAGTCGCTATCGAATGAGTGCAAAAGGAAATATCTCTAGGCGTTTCTTTAACATCTACACCAATGGCTGACTTAAACCATTGCCGATCAGCATCAACAATGGTGACGGTGGACATCGGGACTTTAAAAATCTTAACTGCTAATCTGACAAGATTATCAAAATCAGGCTCTGCCTCAGTATCAAGAATATTATATTTTTGAAGTGCTTCAAGCCTAGCTAGTTCTTCTGTATTTATAAATTCATTCATTGCTGATTCCACTTACAACGAGTTAAATATTCTTCGAATGATAACAGTAAAAAAATTACCAAATACTTTGAGGTGCCAAGTTGTTATTAACTAGCTTTACATTTGGGCAAGTAAAAAATTAATTTTAATGACGATTGCTAAATTATCACCATGAGTCTTCATTGACATGTCCTCTAGCTTTAAAGCTCGGCTTACAGAATAAATACCCCTGAAATAAAAAAATACCATAGCTCGCCAAGACGTCTTTCTCTTCCTTTGTTTCAACGCCCTCAGCAATTACTTTGATATTTAGCTCTTCGCACATACGACATGTAGCCTTAACAATCGATTGTCTTGATTTGCTTTTATCGATATTACGGATAAGACCCATGTCAATTTTAATAAGGTCAGGTTGAAAATCAGCAATAAAGTTCAGTCCAGCATAGCCTGCACCAAAATCATCAAGTGCAGTCATAAATCCAATTTTTTTATATTCTGTAACAATGTTTAAAATGTGAGTTGAATCTTCGATTAACTCTTGCTCAGTAAATTCAAAAATAATATTTGTAGTTGGAAAGTTATATTTTTCGGCAGCTTCTAAAGTGGTTCGGATGCACAGCTCAGGCCGATATACCGCGTTAGGCATAAAGTTAATGGATAACATCCCCTCTAAATTAACTTCAGAAGCGGTTTTTACCGCTTTAACACGGCATGCTTGGTCAAACTTATAGGTGTTTTGGTTGTTGACTTGACTGAGTACGGATTGAGCGCCTTCGCCATTGGGTCCTCTGACTAAAGCCTCATGGGCAAAAATAGTCTTAGCGTTAATATTAACGATTGGTTGGAATGCATATTCAAAGTCAAAACCTAACTCAATCTCGTTATTGCAACCTGAACATGAATGTGGTCTGGATTGAGAATTAATCGCAATAGTTTGAATTGATTTGTGCATAGTAAACTTCAGTCAACAAGTGTCGGTAATTAAATTAAACATACTCATAGATTTAATATGAAAATTATATAGGTGGAAATATAAAATCCAACCGTGGATTAGACCTACATTTCCCTATTAAATCATTAAGGTAAGTTGTTTTTTATTAACGGAATCAACGTGGTAGGACGGTGAAATCAAGTTCGGAAACTCAGAGTTTTAGCATCACTTTTACTTTCAAATAGTGTAAAAAAACCGAAGTAGAGACTCCGCCTAAATCACTTCAAATAGTCACCTTGACGAAAATCAAACCTTTGACACGAAGGCATTACAACTCTGAAAATCATTATTTATTACTATAAGTCGTTATCATTTTCCGTTAGGCGAGCCTCAAAAATTTGCTTTAATAATGGCGCCAATGATGTCACTTTTAAGGCGCGATTTAAAAGTATGTCGTCGCCTTCATCTAATTTTTGCATGCCTAAGGTTGTGCGAATATTGATGGCTTCTGGGTCGTGCTCTATCACTGTGAGGTTGTCACCCGCGCCAATTTCACCTGTTTGAATAACACGCAAATAAAATCCACTTTTGCCGCTACGTAAAAACTCATCCAAAATATCAGGGTAGCCAATTTTATGCCCAAATTTAAAGCAAGGAATCCGCGGCATGGTTACCTGTACTATTGGGCCATTTGCAGCATTACCAATTTGTAAAACATCGCCTATACAAATGTCTTCTTCAAGTAGACCTGAAATGGTAAGATTTTCGCCAAAAGTGCCATAAGTTAAATCAGATAAATTCAGGCGATTTTGCCAGTAGTTATAATGTTCAAAAGGGTAGCAGTAAACGGCTTGGTGTTCGCCGCCGTGCACGCTTAAATCAGCTTGACTATCACCCACCAGAGTCAATCTAGAAAGCCAAACGCGACCTTTTGCTGGAGTTTTGTTAATGGCTGTCAGCACTTGCAGACCATCAATCTCCACCAGTTTAGGAGGTGAAATGTTCACAGAGAGTAGCTTCACAATTAAATTTTCCAAACAAATATGGCTATATTAGCCGTCAAAATATATATATAAAATACGTGATATGACGTATAAGCTGAATATAACTTGATTTAGATATAGAGTATTAATGAAAGTATTCGATGTGACGGGGGCGCCAAAGATTGAAAGTACTGCTGAGGAGAATTCTTTGAGTTGTCGCCTACCTAGTAGCTATTTTTAAGCTTCAATTGGCACAAAAAAGCCCAACATTTTTAATATCAGGCTAATTATTTTTATTGCTTAGAATAGGACGCTGGACGAGAATAGAACCTATGTCACGCGGATTTTTGAAATGTAAGAATACTTATTTATTAGTGTTTTAGACTCGCCTAACTCGAGTCCAACTGGGCACTTATGTTTATTCCAGGCTATCAACACCCTTCCATACAGCCTCGCCATCCGGACTTGTGATAAATTTCTTTTGATATACTTTATTAATAAGTTTATTAACTTCTTTAAACTCACTTAATAATTTAACACAATCGGTTTTAATCTCAGCCTCACACCGAAACGCCATATCCACATTCAAGTGATCTGTAGAGCCGACGTCTATCATTCGTTTAATTACACTAGGGTGTGCATAATGCCCACCTTCGGTAAATGCCCATTCAATATTTTTTCCTTCTTTAACAACATACCAAGGACCAACTCGCTCTTGCCAACCGAAAGGCTTATTATTGGCTTTTAAAACAGTATCTTTGCGCTCTTTAACTGAGTTGATTGCCATTATGATTGTTGGATAACCAATTCCAATGACATATGCCGGGTCCACTGGAGTTATTTTTTTAGACTCGACCTTGCTCTTCTTTTTATTTGAAGTTTTTGTTAAAGCATCTGCATTGATAGATGTAATGCCAATTAACATGGCTAGTATGTAAACAATGATTTTCATATAAATCCAATAACTTGCCTATTCATATCAGTAACAAGAAGTCAGGTTTAACCTTCAGTTGCTCCTAGTTTACGGCATCTTTCTAGATGCAGAAAATGCCTAGATAGCAGAAACAAAAAAGCCCAACATTTTTAATGTCAGGCTAATTGTTTGCAGTATTTAAAGTATGGTGGCCGGGACGGGAATCGAACCTGTGACACGCGGATTTTCAATCCGCTGCTCTACCGACTGAGCTACCCGGCCGTACTTCTTAACGCATTTGCTTACATCTAAATGTTTGCAAGTCGCGCATTATAGCAAACTCTCCAAAGAGTTGGAAAAATAATTCAAACATTTTTTAACTTATCTTTAAAAGCTTGATTCTGATTTATGTTTAAGCCTAGGTAGTCATGTAAAATCTTAGCTCAGTAAATATTTGCCAAGAAACTTGATGTATCTCAGATGAAATTTAATATCACACAGCCTGATCAGGCACTCAAAATTCAGCTTGAACATAAAATTAATCATAAAACTAAGCCTCTAGGCGCTTTAGGCATGTTGGAAGCTGTTGCGTTGCAAATCGGATTGATTCAGCAAACGCTTGCGCCTCAGTTTAGCCACGCCACAATGTTGGTTTTTGCAGGTGATCATGGCATTGTTGAAGCTGGTGTTAGCCCTTACCCACAGGCGGTTACTGCGCAAATGGTATTGAATTTTTTGCAAGGTGGCGCGGCAATTAATGTATTTACTAAACAAAACAATATGCATTTGAGTGTGGTTGATAGCGGGGTAAATTATGAGTTTGCAGCAAGCTTAGATTTGATTCATGCCAAAGTGGCGATGGGGACACGTAACTTTTTGAGTGAGCCTGCCATGACGCTAGCGCAATGTGAGCAAGCGCTTACGCGTGCCGCAGAGATTGTGGATACTAAAGTGGCTGAAGGTTGCAATGTATTCGGCTTTGGCGAAATGGGCATAGGCAACACTTCATCTGCAAGTTGTTTAATGAGTGTTTTGTGTGGCTTGCCAATTGAGCAATGCGTGGGTCGCGGCACAGGTTTGGATGATGCGGGCTTGGTGCATAAAACAAAAATTTTGGCGCAAGCGATTGCGCATCATCATTTAAGTAGCAGTGATGCTATGCAGGTATTGGCGACTTTCGGTGGTTTTGAAATTGCGATGATGGTTGGCGCTATGTTGCAAGCTGCGACTAAGCAATGTACTTTACTAATTGATGGTTTTATCACCACAGCAGCATTACTGGTTGCGGCTAAATTGCAGCCTGAAATTTTGCATTACTGCGTGTTTACACATTGCTCTGATGAATCTGGTCACAAAAAAATGTTGGATTATCTACAAGTTAAGCCGCTGCTCAATATCGATTTACGTTTGGGTGAAGGTACTGGCGCCGCTTTGGCTTACCCTTTGGTGCTGGCTTCGGTCAACTTTCTAAATCAAATGGCTTCGTTCGAATCAGCAAGTGTTTCGCAAAAAATATGATATTTGCATTACAAAATCAATGGCACTATTTTTTAACGGCAGTGATGTTTTTCACACGCGTACCTGTACGGTTTAGCAGTTTTGATAACGCAGACTTAAATAAAGCCACAAGATACTTTCCTCTAATCGGCATTTTAGTGGGTGCTGTAGGTGCTTTAGTTTTTTGGTTAAGTGATATTTTATTACCTTTAGAAATCGCGCTTTTGCTAAGCATGGCCTCTACAACTTTACTCACTGGCGCGTTTCATGAAGATGGCTTGGCTGATGCAGTAGATGGTTTGGGTGGTGGTTGGAGCCGAGAGCAAGTACTTGCTATTATGGTAGATTCACGCATTGGTAGCTATGGCGCAATAGGTTTGTTTTTAGTGTTGCTGACCAAGTACCAAGCGCTTACTTATCAATGGGCAGCATTAATTCCAGCAACATTAATCGCGGGGCATTCGCTTAGCCGTCTGTGTGCGGTGCTGGTGATGTCTACGCAAAATTATGTGAAAGCCGAAGGTAAATCTAAACCACTTGCGACGCAGTTGACGATCACTGAGTTGATCATCGCCACTTTTTTTGGCTTAGTGCCTTTGGCATTTTTAGAAATGAAATTTCTTGCTGCGCTAGTGCCTGTGGCAATTGTTTGGCTGTGGTTTAGTGCAAAAATTAAATCTCGCATAGGCGGCTATACTGGAGATTGTTTAGGCGCAATGCAGCAACTGACAGAGGTGGCATTTTATGTGGGTGTGTTAGCTAGCACCACTTTATTTTCTGCGCCATAATTACCATATCCAAATTAATCGCTAGCTATATATGAAATTAACCTTAGTTCGCCATACCTCTTTAGATATTGCTCCTAGTATTTGCTATGGGCAAAGCGATGTTTCGGTGTCGACTAATTTTGAAAATGAACGTTTAGCATTGCAAAAGAAACTGGCTGCTTATGAGTTTGATGCGATTTATGCCAGCCCATTAAAGCGTTGCCATCAACTTGCACAAGCTTTGTGTGCAGATGAGCTTTTTGGGCATACGAGTGAAAATATTAAACTTGATGCGCGTTTAAAAGAGTTACATTTTGGTGATTGGGAAATGAGTCCTTGGGATGCCATTCCACGTGAAAAGTTTGATATATGGGCAGATGACTATGCTAACTTGGCACCGCCGAATGGCGAGACATTTTCAGAGCTACATGCGCGCGCTAAAAGCTTTGTGAAAGATGTGAGTAGTCACTCACAAGGTAAGAGCATTTTAGTTGTAACGCATGGTGGGTTCATTCGTGCGCTAATTGCCGAGGTGTTGCAAATGCCTCTAAAGCGATTGTTTAGGCTCACTATCGATCATGCAAGCGTGACACAGTTGGAGTTTAATGGCGAAGTGCCTAAAGTGCTTTTAATGAATCTTTAGGTATTACTCAATTTAAATCAAGACTAATTCTGCCAAAGTTTAACTGCGGCTTCCAGCCTTGCCCAGCCATCTTCTGGCGGCAAACCAAACCTCAACGCAGCTCGTGCGGATAGCCCTGGCGTTTCAGAAAAAAGCCGTACCCAAATACCTTGTTGGGCGAGATGTTGTTGTAAAGCCTGTGCATTTTTAGTTGGCACAAATTGAAATAATGCCGTACCAGACATCGGCCTTAAATGATATTTTGTCAGGAGTGTTGCGAGTTTCTGGCTATTTTCTGCTAACTGAACACGCATTTTTTCTTGCCATGCTTTATCCAATAAAGCTTGTTTAGCAATCAAGCGGCTTGGCCCTGTGATTGACCATGGACCAATGGCTTCTTGCATTTGTTTGAGCATATGTTCTTCAGCTAATATAAAACCGACTCTCGCACCTGCTAAACCAAAGAACTTGCCAAGTGAGCGCAACACAAACAAACCTTCTAAATGTGCATATTTAGCAATGCTGTGCTCAGGCGTAACATCCATAAAGGCTTCATCTACAACCAACCAACCGCCGCGTACGGCAAGTGAGGCATGCCAGCTTAGTAACTCTGGCACTGAAAATTTTGTGGCTGTTGGGTTATTGGGATTGCACAATAGCAGCACGTCTGCCTGCTGAAGAATATTTTCATCAGGAAAAAAATCAAACTTAATAACTTCATGCCCATTAGCTTGCCATGCATTAGCATGCTCTTGATACATGAATTTGGGCATCGCCACTTTTGAGTCTGTCCTTAATTGCGGCAATATTTGCAAAGCGGCTTGTGAGCCTGCGGTGGGCAATGCACTGGATGGTGAGGTCGCGCAGCCATAATATGCACAGGCCGCTTCAATTAAGCCATCATCTTCTAGCGGTAGTTTTTGCCAAATAGCAGTGGGAATCTCAGCAATTGGATAGCCATCAGGATTAATACCTGTCGATAAATCCAGCCAGTTCTCAAGTGGGATGTCATATTGCTTGGCAGCCGCTGCTAAATTCCCACCATGTTCAAGCATGTGCAATACTCGCTATCATTAATGTGATGATTAAAAATATAACCAACCACATAATAACGCCATGTCGAATCAGTGCCAAGGCGCGCTCTATGTCATTCAATGCAGGTGGATTGCCAGCGCCTAATACTGGGCGCTCATGCCACTCGCCAAAGTAACGTGCAGCACCGCCTAGCTTTACATTGAGAGCTCCAGAACCCGTAGACATGACAGGCCCTGCGTTCGGACTATCCCAAGTGGGTGCTTGGGTTTTCCAGCAAACTAAGGCTAATTTTGTGTTGCCTAACAGCGCGTAAGTGATGGCGGTTAATCGTGCAGGAATGTAGTTTAAGAGGTCATCAAAGCGCGCGGCAGCCCAGCCAAAATAGAAAAAACGAGGTGTTTTATAACCCCACATGGCATCCATGGTGTTGGCTAAGCGAAACAAAAGCGCTCCTGCGCCACCTGCAATAAAGAACCAAAATAATGCACCAAATATGCCGTCATTACCATTTTCTAATACGGATTCTATGGTGGCTGGAATCGGCTCAATAGCTGAAGAGTCGCGGCTTACCATATAGGATGCAGCCGTTTTTGCTAAGTCTTCATCCCCTTGATTCAATGCAGCGCTTACCGCGCGTGCATGTTGATGTAAGCTTTTGTGACCAATGGCAAAGTAAAGTAACAAGGTGTTTGCAATAAAGCTGCTGACAGCATGACCAGAGGCTGAATATTGACAGAGCCAGTATGCCAATAAGGTAAATGGCACGAGTAAAAACGCTAATGCGAGCGTTCCAACAAAACGCTGAGTAGCTAAGTTTTGTTTCATTGGCGCATTAAGACTAGCCTCTAGCTTGCTCGCTAAAAAACCAAAACCGACCAACGGGTGATAGCGACGTGGCTCGCCGAAAATAAAGTCCAGCACCACAGCGGCTATAGCCACCAATGGCATAGCAATGATAGGCATTATGAGATAATCAGGGAATGAAAACATTAATGATTCAAGGCACTACCTCGGATGCTGGCAAAAGTACGCTGGTGGCAGGGCTGTGTCGCGTATTGTATCGCAAGGGCGTTAAAGTAGCGCCATTTAAGCCTCAGAATATGGCACTCAACTCTGCCGTGACTAGCGACGGCGGAGAAATTGGTCGCGCGCAAGCTGTACAAGCGCAGGCGTGCGGCTTAAGCCCGCATACTGATATGAACCCTGTGTTACTTAAGCCAAACTCAGACACAGGTTGCCAAGTGGTTATTCAAGGCAAAGTCGTGTGCAATTTAGAAGCTACGGGCTATCACGCCTACAAACCTACAGCCATGGGTGCGGTGCTGGATTCTTACGCGCGTTTAGTTTCGCAATATGATGCAATTGTAGTAGAAGGCGCTGGTAGCACTGCGGAAATTAATCTGCGTGAAGGCGATATTGCCAATATGGGTTTTGCCGAAGCGGTAGATTGCCCAGTGATTTTAATTGCCGATATCGATAGAGGCGGCGTGTTCGCGCATATTGTTGGCACGCTAGCGCTGCTTTCTGATAGCGAGCGTGCGCGTGTGGTTGGTTTTGTGATTAATCGGTTTAGAGGCGATATTGCGTTGTTGCAATCTGGGCTGGATTGGTTAGAAGCAGAGACTGGTAAACCTGTCATTGGCGTGATTCCTTATTTGCATGATTTACATATTGAAGCCGAAGATGCCGTGCCAAATACAGCGTCGTCGCAAGGTGAAAGTGCAGAAAACAAGTTGCGCGTTATTGTGCCAATTCTGCCGCATATTTCCAACCACACCGATTTTGATGCGCTACGCTTACACCCGCAAGTTGATTTTAAATTCGTTAAAATCAATGAAACTATTCCAGCGGCGGATTTAATTATATTGCCAGGCAGTAAAAATGTGCGTGGCGACCTTGAGTATTTGCGCGCCAATGGCTGGGAGCAAGCGCTCACTAAGCACTTACGCTACGGTGGTAAAGTGATTGGTATCTGTGGTGGTTTCCAAATGTTAGGCATGCAAATGCACGATCCAAATGCAATAGAAGGGACTGCAGGTAGTGGTAAAGGTTTGGGCTGGTTAGAAATGGAAACTACGCTCACGCCAGAAAAGCGCTTAGTTCAAACCATCGGTAAACTAAGCTTTGCCGATGCTAAAGTGACAGGCTATGAAATCCATATGGGTGTGAGTACAGGCATAGCCCTGAATCACCCCGCGCTAATACTGGATGGGCAGCCAGAAGGCGCAATTTCACAAGATAATCAAATCGCTGGCACTTATCTGCATGGCTTGTTTGACCATGCAGAATCTTGCGCAGCATGGTTAACTTGGGCGGGTTTAAAGCAGATAAGCGCGCAATTTGATTATGAGCAAATACGCGAGGCTGGTTTAGATCGCTTGGCTGATTGTTTAGATAGCTGTTTGGATTGGTCTAGATTAAGTGAGTACCTTATTACTGCAAACGAAAAGCTGTATTAAGGTAAAACCAGCCAAAAGCGAGTTTTACCTTTGTATATTTTCTAGCTTACCGAGACTTAGAAAATTAGTGTTTGATAGCCAGCTTCGGTAAATTGGCGGTAACTCATAAAAGGACCGCTATCTGCCAGTAATTTAATGCCGCAAGTCTGCACGGCTTCGGTTTGTCCAAATGCGCTCGCACAAAAGCCGCAAGCACCCTCAACATAGCCTTTAACTGCTTCATATAGACCATGAGCAGGATGGTCAGGTTTCACTAACTGCGTTGGCCATTTCGTCGCCGTTCCAGTAAACACAATACTCACTTCGTCACCTGCTTCGCTATACTCTTTGGCTGCGGCTAGTGCATTCACAATACGACCTAAACCTTCATTTGTATCGGTATCTGCTAAAACGATGATTGCAATTTTATTGCTCATTTTTAATCTCCTAAGTTAAATGGGGTGCTCAATGCACAGATGCATTTTCATTGAATTTTCGATACTTATGATATGATTTAGTATCACTTAATATACAGTTGGTATCAAATGACAGATCGTCTGGCTGGCTTTTTTAATCAATATGCTTTAAATGCACGGATGTTTTTTACGGGCACTTTATGTAGCAATATTGAGTTTGATGAAAATATGGGGGGTGGATTTTTGCATTTGGTTCGTAAAGGCAAAATGAAGGTATATTCCCCCAAACATGCAGAAGTTTCTATCGAAGAGCCAAGCTTATTATTCTATCCAAGTCCAGCAAAGCACCAGTTTGTATTCGATGGTGATGTGGATCTCACTTGTGCGATTATAGATTTAGGTGGTGGCTCGAATAGTATTTTGATAAAGGCTCTACCGACAATGCTGTTGCTACCACTTAATAAATTACCTATGTTAGCTAATACACTGGGATTAATATTTGCAGAGGCAGAGCAAGAAAATTGCGGTCGCCAAGCGGCGATTGATAGGCTATTTGAATACTTGTTAATTCAATTATTGAGATATGTTTTAGATAATAATCAGCTAAGTGTTGGTTTAATTGCGGGCTTAGGCGATAAACGATTAGCCAAAGCAATCACGGCAATGCATGATGATCCTCGTTATCAATGGTCACTTGAGGCGCTAGCAAGCAAAGCCGGCATGTCTCGCGCTCGTTTTGCCGTACACTTTAGAGAAACTGTTGGTACTACGCCAATTGATTATCTGACGCAGTGGCGTATTTGTTTGGCTCAAACATTACTAAAAAAAGGCAAAGCTGTAGATTTGGTTGCTCATGAAGTGGGTTATAGCAATGCAACATCACTTGTGAGGGTGTTCAAAGCCCAAGTTGGACAAACGCCTAAAGTTTGGCTTAACGCTGAAATGGCATAGGATTTTATAAAGCGATCTATTCGTCTTTTAGCCTTTTAATGTAAGTGGCAAGCCTGCCGCCACAAATGTCACTGCGTTTGCAAAACCAGCCACCGCTTGATTCAAGCGCCCTTGTTCATCTTGAAATTGTCGGTTAATTTCACCTAGCGGCACGATGCCCATGCCGACTTCATTACTGACTAAAATAACGGTGCCTTGCAATGTAGGCAGGGTAGATAGCAAGGCTGCGCGCTCGGCAAGCCAGCTTGAATCTTTGGGTGGATTGCAATCTGCACAAATCCATTGGGCTAACCATAGCGTTAAACAATCAACAATAATGCATTGATTTGGCGCATCTAAATTGCGCAAAGTTTGTGCGAGATAATGTGGCTCTTCTACTAATGTCCACTCTGCAGGGCGGCGATCTTTGTGATGTTGCACGCGGGTTTTAAATTCATCATCGTAGATTTGCGCGGTGGCAACATAGCTTACTTTTAAGCCGCTGTTTTGCGCCAGTTGTTCGGCATAAAGGCTTTTACCAGAACGCGCACCACCTAAAATTAAATGTACTGACATTGTCTTACTCCTAAGTCTTTAATCTAGCTAAACTCTTAAACTAATTCTACTTTAGTGTTTTACACGCATTGATTTAACGCGTTTTTTGAGAGAAACAGTCCCATATTCGTCATTCCCGTTTCTACGGGAATGACGGTAATTTAAGGTTTTTATTACAATGAACTCAATTCTTTAGTTTGTGCAAAGTGTGCTGCTTGAGATAACTGCCATTCTTGAATAATGGCTTGAATCTGTTTCAAACCATGAGTAATCAAGGATGGCCCAGGTTGCAAAATATCCGCAGATTTTATTTCACGGACGAAACCATGTTTTACTGCAGGTAAATCGGCCCAGCCTTCCCGTGCCTTCACTTGCTCAGCTTGGAATTTTTTTCCGCACCATGAGCCGATGATAATATCAGGTTGGCGTTCTACTACTTGTTGCGGGGTGACTATACGGTCTTTGGCACTGTGGAAATGTGATAGTTCAGGAAAGCAATCGGCGCCGCCTGCGAGTTCAATCAATTCCATTGCCCAGCGGATGCTGCACATCATGGGTTCATCCCACTCTTCAAAATAAACTTTTGGTTTAATCGTAAATTTGCTGGCAGTTTGTCGCGCTTCATCTAAGACTTTTTCTAAGGTGGCAATAAGCTCAGCCGCCTTTTCCGTTGCGCCAACTAGAGCGCCAGTCACGGCAATCATATTTAACACTTGCGCAACGCTGCGTTGGTTAAAAATATGCACTTCAATACCCGCACGGATAAGCGATGCGGCAATGTCAGCCTGCAAATTTGAGAAGCCAATCACTAAGTCTGGCTTTAGGTCTAAAATTTTATCTATCTTAGCGCTAGTGAACGCTGACACTTTCGGTTTTTCTTTTCTGGCAATCGCAGGGTGCGTAGTGTAGCCAGAAATGCCAACAATACGGTCTTGCTCCCCGAGTAAATAAAGCACTTCGGTCGGTTCTGTGGTTAAGCAAACGATGCGGTTTGGGTATCTCATAGGGGTTAATATTTAGTTGTGAGTATTTGTTGAGGCATATTATTTTTCTGCATTTACTTTGACGTATCCCAAGTGTTTTCCATCACCATATCGGCAAGCGGTTTAGCGGTTGCCCAGCCTGTTTCTATCAGCATGGGTTCTTTGTAAAAGCTAATTACATGGCCTAGACAAAGCACGGCTATGGGCTTAGCGTCCGCAGGCATATTGAGCAATACGCCCAATTCAACAGGGTCAAAAATAGATACCCAACCCATGCCTAGGCCTTCGGCACGGGCGGCCAGCCACATGTTTTGTATGGCGCAACTCACTGAGGCAATGTCCATTTCTGGCAAGGTTCTGCGGCCAAAGACATGACCATCGCGTTTATCACATAGTGACACCACCAGCAATTCACCGCATTCTAAAATGCCTTCTACTTTTAAGCGCAAAAACTCAGCGCTTTTTGAATTAGCCCCAGTTGCTTCAATCCCAGTGGCTGTATGTTCATATTCATCAATCGCTTGAGCCGTTTTAATACGCTCTTTATCTACTAGTTGATGAATGGCTTTGCGCGTGCTCGCATCAGTGATTCTAATAAAACGCCAAGGTTGCATAAGCCCCACGCTGGGGGCATGATGCGCGGCGTGCAAAATTTTAGTGAGTATTTCAGCCGCGACAGGCGTAGGTAGAAAGTGCCGCATATCACGGCGCTCAGCAATGGCGAGGTACACAGCAGCAATTTCAATCTCTGAAAACTTATGGTTTTGCATAAGAAAATAAGCGTGCTGCAAGTGCTGGATTAGACGAAAAGTAAAAATGCAAAAAAGTCGCCGTGATGCTGCCGTGCAGGTAAATGTTTTCGCCAGAACCGTATCGGCTATTTGCCTGAGTTGTAGGCTTTAGCGGCGTAATGAATTTTCCATAATGGAAAGTATGCGCCCCAATATTACCCATATTTTCCAGTAAATCAGTATGTTGAGTACCTAAACCTTGCAAGCGCGGCTCAATGTTGCAGTTGCCAGCTAATAAGCCATATACAGGCTCGCCGTTAACGGATTCACACAATGCCATCATGCCGCCACATTCAGCCAATATCGGTTTGTCAGCATTAAAAGCCGCCAATAGGGCATTACGCATGGCTGTATTTTCGCTTATTTCTTTTAAATGCAACTCAGGATAACCGCCCGGCAACCAATAAGCATCGGCTTCTGGTAATGTTTTGTCATGCAGGGGCGAAAAGAACGTAACGGTGGCGCCCATTTCCTGCAAGCAATCGATATTTGCTGGATAAATAAAACAAAAGGCAGCATCGCGCGCAATGGCAATGGTTTTACCTACTAAAAGTTTAGGTGGTATAGATGAAGTCGTTATTTCAGGCGCAATAAAAGTCACCATCGGCGGCAAAGGTAATGCACTGCTAGCAGCCAAAGCAAGGGCTGCAGCTTCAATTCTGGCATCTAAATCTACAATTTCTTGCGCTCTAAATAAGCCCAAATGCCGTTCAGGCAAAGCATAGGCTTCATCTTGTGGCAATGCGCCTAACCAATTTAAGTAGTCTGGCAAACTGTGTTTTAGCATATCAGCATGCCCAGTGCTACCCACTTTATTCGCGAGTACACCCGCTGGAATTATTGCGGTTTGAAAGCCCAACAAACCAGAAGCTAACGCGCCAAAGGTTTGTGCCATACCACTGGCGTCGATCGTGAGCATCACAGGCAAGTTATAACGCATAGCAATGTCTGCGGATGATGGCGTGCCGTCAAATAAACCCATGACACCTTCAACAATAATCACATCAGCAGTTTGTACCGCTTGATATAAGCGTGCCAAACCATCTTGCTCGCCACACATTCCGAGATCGAGGTTATAGACAGGCTGCCCCGTTGCGGTTTCTAACACCATTGGGTCGAGAAAATCAGGCCCACATTTAAAAGCCCGCACGTTTAAACCACGATTTTTCCAAGCGCGCGCTAAAGCTGCAGTAGATAAAGTTTTGCCTTGCCCAGAAGCGGGTGCGGAAACTAAAAGGGCAGGGCAAGTGATGTTCTTCACGATTACCATTCAATGCCAGGCATGGCCTGCACACCACCCTTAAACGCATGTTTCACTAAATTAATTTCACTCACGGTATCGGCAATTGCAATTAAAGCATCAGGCGCGGCGCGACCCGTGATGACCACATGCTGCATGAGAGGGCGTGATTCTAAGGCCTCGGTGACTTCTTCAATCGTTAACCATTGATATTTAAGCGCGTAAGTAAATTCATCTAAAATAATTAAATCTATCGTTTCATCTTGCAAGTAATTACATACCATCTGCCAAGCGGCGCGTGCTGATTGCTTATCGCGCTCAGCATCTTGCGTTTCCCAAGTAAAGCCATCGCCCATTACATGCCAAGTCAGATTTTCGGCATTGCGGAAAAAAGCCTCTTCGCCAGTATCAGAGCGACCTTTAATAAATTGAATCACCACAGCCTTCATGCCATGCCCAAGTGAGCGAGCCAATAAACCAAAGGCAGCGGTAGATTTACCTTTGCCAGTTCCTGTATTGATCAATAGCAAACCACGAGAGATTTGTGCCGCATCAATACTGGCATCTACTATGGCCTTTTTACGCTGCATGCGCGCTAAATGACGTTCGTTTGCTAACTTAGGCTTATTTTCAGGTGTTGTCATGACTAATTTTCATAAAAAAACCGCGCTAGAATTAGGTTCTAACGCGGTTTGATTGGTATCGCTGAGGTTTATGCAGAAGTTGCGTTTGCACCTAAATTCAGTTTTGGTAAGGCTTTAAGCACTAGCCAAGCAGCGCCTAAATACATCAATGCGAATCCTACATAAGGCGTGTAGTATTTTGCTACACGTTGTGTAAATTCAACCACAGTTAAAGTATCTACTTTGTCTGAAAAGCTATACCAAAATGCATTTGAGAGCACAAACGCCACGCTTGCAGCAGCCCAAGCAACAGTCGCATAAGGTAGCACCGCAAATGGCTGCTCACGTTTAGCTAACCAACGGCCTGCACCCCACACAGCGGCATAAGTAGGAATCAAACCCCAGTAGCCGAGTGACATGCAATAGTCAGAAACGCCTTTCCAACCCAAGGCATAAAAATCCACACCAAAAGCAACAGCGATTGCAAGTGCCAACCAACTGCTACGAGTAATCAGCAAACCACCTAAAAACAAAGCTGCCAAAGTTGCATCAGGCAAATACACATTGTCACCAAAGTGATTCATACGAGTAAACAAGATTAAACCAATTAAAACAGCACCTTGCCAAAATTTTTTGTTGTTGAATGTAAACATAAATAACTCCTATTAAAACTTGCCTATATTGTAACCCGTATCTGCAAGAAATTTCTGGTATTGCTCAAAGCTAATGCTAACAAATTAAAAGTCAGCTTTCATGCCCACACGGAATGTACGCACAAAATCAATCGGATAAATGACGTCATTTCTAACTTGAACCGAATTTTCATGCTCAAATAAGTTATTTACTGAGGTGAAAAATTGCATGTTTTTGTACTGATAATTTAGCGCAATATTGGTAGACTCGTAATGACCTTGACGTTGAGATGCGTTGTTTAAAAAGTCTTCAGAGGCATAAGTAGAAGATCGCCAAGTTTGATTTAAATTCATACTTGCATGCTCTAGAAATTTGTAGTTTACGTTGGCCACTATTGTGTGTTTAGGTGCACTTGGCAAATCTTTGCCGCTAATACTAGAGCCATCTTCACGAAGTTCTTTATCTATAATTGAGCGAGTGTAGTTGTAAATAACGGAGGCATTGAGATTGTCTGTTATTTTAAAATAATCTTGTAGCTCAAGTCCGTACTTGTGTGATTCATCAAGATTGGTATTGGTATAATTACCTAAAGATTTATCTAAATAAATTTCGTTATCTAAATTCGCATAAAACAAAGTGGCTTTTAAACGATTATTCGCTGCAACATGGTTTAATCCAATGTTTAGAGTTTTAGATTGCTGCGGCTTAATAAACCCATTAAAAATAGTATTGAAGAACGTGTCAAAACCAAAAAAGCTGTCAATATTTGGCGCCAAATAAGCTTTATTATAATTGGTAAAGACACTAAGCTTAGGTGAGAGTCGGTAATTTGCACCAATATCCCAAGCATTTAAATTTTCCTTATCATTCAATGAGGTGCCTGCGGTAGGTGCATATTGGTATTTAACTTCCTCCTCACGAACACCAGCTGAAACTGTTAAGGCATCAGTCAGCCAAGTTGGCCTATACTCGGTGTTTAGAAACCATGCACGGCTATCTTTTGACGTAACGTCGAAACCACCATCCCTGTTACCATCAAATGACTGTAACCCTGCAATTGCACTAACTATATCATCATCATAGCTAATGGATAACTCATCAGATTTGTTCACAAAATCTGTTTTTGAGCTATATGTCGATGCTTTGTCTTCTCTATAGTGAGTAGCGGCAATTTTAATTTTTGAAGTAATATCATATTCAACACCGACTTTCCATTGCGCTGTATCTAGGCTTTGGGACGTGTACTTTGTACTTGGTTTGCCGTTCTGGCTTGGGTCACTGTTAAATTGTGCATTAGTGAGTTCGTTGGGGTAACGAACATCATTGCGCGAGTTTGTTCCACTGACAAGTAAACGTAAACTATCTGTAGGCTTAATTTTTAATTTAACATTCTGGGTGTCGCTAGTGAACTCGTCTTTGTGTCCTGTGTTATCTGTTTTGCTATAACCATCATTGCTATCATGCGCGGCGCTCACATATAAATCGAAATACTTTTCTGAAAGGCCTGCATTAATATAATGATTCTGCTGCCCAAAATCACCAAATGAAGTACTAACAGTTACACCTGTTTTGTTCTTTGTGTAGATTTGAATAACTCCTGCAGTGGCGCCATCACCATAAATGACAGAACCGCTCCCCTTGCTGATTTCTATACGTTCAATGTTACCTAGCGAAATTGCACCTAATAATTGCGGAGCACTATCAATGTTGTTTAATCGCTGCCCATCAAGTGTAATAACTACATTTTGATTGCCATTATCCCCACCGTAACCATGCAAATTCATTGTTGGAGTGGCTTTGTTGCCAAAATAAGAGCCAAGATTGACAGAGCTTTGTTGAGCTAAAAAATCATAAAGCGTTGCAGCACCAGATGCTTCAATTTCTTTTGCAGTGTGGATTTCTGATGCGTATGTGGTTTCCGTATCTTTGCGCTCAAAGCGGTTTGCTTTTACTGTAATGTCGTCTAATGCTATATTCTCTGCCGCAAAAGAAGTTTGCGTGAATAGCAGGCTGATAGCGCCTGCAATGATGGTTTTTTTCATTATTTTCCCCTAAATTACATGCGGCCCCGCATGCAGATTTTAAAAACTAGGGAATACAGAAGATGGTCATAAAAAAGAGCGCGCATACGAAATAACGACAACAATAGCGCATCCTTTGTTTACCGTCACCCCGCGGTATTGCCTAGCATGCCTTAACATAAGGCGGTGTTTTTAGGCCGGTCTCCGGGCTTATAAGCGCTGGTGTTAAAAACTAACATTTAGTTTTTTTAACCAACTGATTTTGCGCCTTCCCAAGCCTGACCTTTTTCTAAGGTGTAACTCAGTGGCATATTGCAAAATCATTTGAATGAATCAAAAACTTACTTACCGTTGCGGGGGCAGCGTAGGAATTATTAACGCCTTAAGCGGTAATGCACCTATTTCCCAGTTTCACCTTGTTTGTAGAAAACAAACTTGGCACCTATCAACAAGTGCGAATTATATCGCTAATTGCTTCTCTAGCACGAAAAAATTCATTCACAATTATTTACACATGTTGTAATACTTTGAAAATTACTCGTTAACTATTGACTACAATCAATTTTTTCAATTATAGTGGTCGTATGGATGCGGACTTAAAAGCGTTAGAAGAAAAATTATCAGGCTTAATTTCATTGTGTAGTGATTTACGCAGTGAAAATGCGCAGTTGCGCCTTGATTTAAATGCAACACAAAATGATGCCGTATTGTTGAAAGCTAACATGGCGCAAGCCAGCGAACGCATTGAAGCCCTGATGGAGCGCCTGCCTTAACGCGGGTTTGAGTAAGTAAAATGAGCGATATAAAAGGCGTAGATGTCAATATCATGGGGCGTGATTTCACGGTATCATGTACCGATGAAGAGCGCCCAGGTTTGATTAACGCGGTTAATTTTTTAGATAAAAAAATGCGTGATATACGCGATAGCGGTAAAGTGATTGGTGTTGAGCGTATTGCAATGATGGCAGCGCTAAATTTGGCGCATGAGTTGCTCAATAGTAAAACTGGTACTGTGGATGTGGGTGATTTCAAACGCAGAATCACTAATATGCAAGATCAAATTGATAAAGTCTGCGCTGTAAAATAAATATTCCAATTGTCATAAAATTACTCCTTAACAATAGTAAAATTACCTCAATCGTTTTAGTATTTAATCAGTTGATTATTTAACTCAAACAAAAATAAAAATCCCAGTTTTAAAGTTTGTTCTCTGCGGTGCGGTTTAAGCTAATAATTCCTTGAACTAGTTTATAGCATCGGTTTTGGTCATTCGAGCGTTGTGTGCGCGCCTTAAGTTGAGTGTTCTTTTAAGAGCCTCTTGGTGGGTGTACCTAATGCGCTCTAGGCCGTTACCACTTGAGCCTTTTTGGTTCAGGATGCTGGCTTAGGCTAATCCGTGGAGAACTCCTCCTTCTTTATCTTAATTCGTGATATTTCAAATCCGCCAAGCTTACAATTTCTAAGCATCTAGCATGGCATGCTTCTAAAATGACTGGTGGTGCGAAACCTGCCTCTGAAGCCTCTAGCCAGCGTGCGGCGCATACACACCAGCGGTGACCCGCTTTTAATCCTTCAAAGCCATACTCTGGGCGCGGTGTGCTCAAATCATTGCCTTGAGAGATTGAAAACGCTAAAAACTCATCAGTCATTTGTGCACATACGGTGTGGCTACCGCTATCATCCCTACCAGTTTCGCAACAGCCTGATCTGGTAAAGCCTGTTAATGGATCTAAACTGCAAACATGTAATGCGGTACCAAGTACGTTTTTATCTTGTGGTTTTGCCATCGTTTATCTCTGCTTAAATTTTTATAATTGAATTTAGTTATAGATTATCATATCGCTAAATTTAGAATTTAATTAAGGTAAAAAATATGCGTTATTGGCTGATGAAATCTGAACCTTCGGATGTGTCGATTGATGATTTGGCAGGATTTCCAAATCAATCAGTAGATTGGTATGGTATTCGTAACTACCAAGCACGTAATTTTATGCGTGACCAAATGAAGATGGGCGATGGGGTATTCTTCTATCATTCTAATTGTGATGTCCCTGGTATTGTGGGCATTGCAGAAGTGAGCAAGTTGGCGTATCCAGACCGTTTACAGTTTATTAAAGGCCATAAATATTACGATGAAAAAGCGACGCCTGAAAATCCACGCTGGTTGAATGTAGATGTGAAACTTGTGCGTAAAACGCGCTTGCTTAGCTTAAAAGAGTTACGTGAATACCCAGAGTTAAGCAATATGCGAATTTTACAGCGTGGCAACCGCCTATCCATTACGCCTGTGGACCCTAAAGAGTGGGATTTTATTAGCAGCTTGCTCAAATAAAAAAGCCTCGAACTTCTGGGCTTTTAAACTAAAAAACTATTAAAGTTATTTAATGGCAGTATCTAAACTACCCATGCTTTTAGGGTAAGTAACTACACCCCAAGGCATTTTTTTATCTTCAATTTGTTGTTTCACTTCTAGTTTTTCAGCATCAATCACAAACACTGCATCTGATTTACCGCAGGCTAACAAAACTTCTTTATCGTCTGGGGTGAATGTGAAGTGCCAGCAGCGGTTGCCTGTAGGAATATCTTTAATTTTTGCATAAGTTTTAGCATCATAAACTTCTAATGTTTTGGCTTTGTTTGCCGCGACAAAAATGCGCTCACCTTTGCGGTCATATGAGATTCCATAAGGTGTCGCGCCAGTATCTACGGTGCGTAGTACTTTAAATTTTTTGTCCATCACCATAAATTTATTGCCATATTCAAGCGTTACTAAATAGGTTTTACCATCTGGTGATACTTTAACGCCACGTGGTCTATCGCCGTATTCATGTGTTTTGATGGTTTTAAGTAATTTACCTGTTTTAGCATCGTTTACGGTAACCGTATTATCTGCTTCGTTAGTAATCACTAGCTGCTTACCATCTTTACTAAACTCAACGCCTTCGGTTTCAGGACCACCAATGATTTCACGGACTTTTTTGCCTAGCTTCAAATCAATAATGCCGATGCGAGCTGGTTCTTTGTCATCGTCAGCGTCTTCTTTTGCCGCTGCTGTTGCCTCAACAGAGCCAGGTGCAGGTGGAGGGCCGCCTTTAGAGCTTGGTTCATAGGAAACGAATGCATAATTGCCTTTAATCCGAACAAACTCAGGATTTTGACCAACTTTAATTTGGTTGATCACTTCATTTGTAGCGGTATCAATGACAGAAACACTTCCATTGTCGCGTGTAGCAACCACTAATAGTTTGCCATCTTCGCTCACGGCTAAACCACGCGGGCCTTCACCTTTAACGTCAATGGTTGTGGTAGAAGTCAATGTGTTTAAATCAATCACAGATACGCCGCCATCTTGATTAGAAACATAAGCTTTGCCTCTATCAGCCGCGTTAGCATTAATCCCAATACTCATGCTGACAGCCGCTGCAATTACTACATGCGTTAATTTCATTCTTTATTTCTCCTTAGAAAACTATTTTGATGCTGCTTTATTGATTCAGTCATTTGGGCATGCCAAATGAACTTAGGTTCAACCTTCTATGCGCTAATGGATATGAAAAGCCAGACTATGAGTATCAAGCAAGAATCACGCTAGAAATTTAATTTATTAAAAACAATCACTTAATTTATAAGTTAAATTCAATCTGGTTGTATACAGCCACCAACGCGGCTGCATACAACCAGTTTATTTAAATGCTTGTTTAAAGTTACTTAGCCTGTAACTTAGCCCAAGAATAATTTATAGGCTGGATTTTGCGTTTCATCCCAATGCGGATAACCTAAATTATCTAGGAATGTATTGAACTCAGCACTGTCAGAAGGTGGTACCTGCATGCCAACCAGTACACGACCGAAGTCTGCGCCATGATTGCGATAATGGAATAGGCTGATATTCCAATCATGTCCCATGGTTTCTAAAAACTTCATGAGCGCACCTGGTTTTTCAGGAAACTCGAATCTAAATACCACTTCATTTTCAGCTTGTGGCGCGTGCCCGCCAACTAAGTGGCGCAAGTGCAGTTTAGCGACTTCGTTATCAGTAAGATCAAGCGCGGGTAAACCTTCTGCATGTAAATCAGCCACAAGCTTGGCAGATTCTGCGGGGTCGGCAATCGCTACGCCTACGAAAATGTGCGCGACTTTAGCATCGGCATAGCGGTAATTAAACTCGGTGATATTGCGATTACCAAGCAAGTTACAGAACGCTTTAAACGCGCCAGGCTTCTCTGGAATTGTGACTGCTAAAACGGCTTCGCGCTTTTCGCCGATTTCAGCACGTTCAGCCACAAAACGTAGCCTGTCAAAATTCATATTGGCGCCAGAAGCGATACCAATTAAGGTTTTACCATGCAGGTTTTCGCGCTTTGCATAAGCTTTTAGCCCAGCCACGGCTAATGCTCCCGCAGGTTCTAAAATACTGCGGGTATCTTCAAATACGTCTTTAATCGCTGCGCAAATTGCATCGTTATCAACCACAATCATTTCGTCTACAAATTGTTGAGCGAGTGCAAAGGTATGCTCGCCTACTTGTTTAACGGCGGCTCCATCGGCAAATAAGCCGACTTGCTCTAGCATGACGCGCTCACCTTTTTTAAGTGATTCGGTCATGGCTTCAGCATCTTTTGCTTCTACGCCTATCACTTTGATTTCTGGGCGCAACGCTTTCACATAAGCTGCTACGCCAGCCAGTAAGCCACCGCCACCCACGCAGCAGAATATCGCCTCTATCGGTTGTGGATTTTTTTCTAAAATTTCTAGCGCAATCGTACCTTGTCCCGCGATGACATCTGGGTCGTCGTAAGGGTGCACAAAGGTTAGATTTTCAGCTTTTTCTAGTTCGAGTGCTTTTACGTATGAATCTGAATAGCTGTCGCCAAACAATACAATTTCAGCGCCGTAGCTGCGTACAGCATTAATCTTAATTGCAGGGGTTGTGGTTGGCATCACAATCACCGCGCGGCAACCTAGTTTCTTCGCACTCATCGCCACGCCTTGCGCATGGTTACCTGCACTGGCAGCAATTACGCCACGTTTGAGTACATCGGCAGGTAAGCTTGCCATTTTGTTGTAAGCGCCGCGAATTTTGAATGAAAATACTGGCTGCATGTCTTCACGTTTAAGTAGCACGCGGTTATCAATACGCGCTGATAAGCTCGCTTGAAACTCTAAAGGGGTTTTTTTAGCCACATCGTAAACGTGAGAGTTTTCTATTTTTTGTCGGTAATCGATAGTCATTGCGTATTTTTAAAAACACCTGTGCGGTGTATTATGTTGAATTGACTTACATTATAAAGAATTTATTAGGGATTTACGAAAAATGGCATACACCCAAGACGAATTAAAACAACAAGTCGCAAAAGCAGCAGTTGAATATGTAAAAGAAGGCATTATCGGCGTGGGTACAGGCTCAACCGCAAACTTCTTTATTGAAGAACTAGCAAAAGTAAAACACAAAATTGAAGGCGCAGTGGCAAGTAGTGAAGCAACCGCCCAGCGTTTACGGGCTCACGGCATTGAAGTGTTCGATTTAAATAACGTGAATAGTTTAGATATTTATGTAGATGGCGCAGATGAAATTACCGAGCACCTACACATGCTTAAAGGTGGCGGTGGCGCATTAACACGTGAAAAAATCGTTGCAGCAGTAGCAAAAACTTTCATTTGTATCTGTGATGAGACTAAATACGTACCAACTTTAGGTAAATTCCCACTCCCAGTAGAAGTGCTACCCATGGCAAAAAGCTATGTGGCGCGTGAGCTAGTGAAATTGGGTGGTCAGCCAAAATTGCGTGATTTCACTACAGACAACGGAAACATGATTTTAGATGTATATAACCTCACCATTACAGACCCAGTGGCGATGGAAGCTAAAATTAACCAAATCGTTGGTGTAGTGACAAACGGTTTGTTTGCGGCGCGCCCAGCAAATGTATTATTGCTAGCGACAGCTGATGGTGTGAAAACTTTTAAGAAATAATTGGTTAAGTTTAAATAAGTTAAAAAGCCCGCATTGCGGGCTTTTTAACTTTTACCATATGAATCTTATGCGGCGCAATGCGCTCGTTTATTGATACCTTTCAATCATATGCTACGCCAGCTGCTCTGCTTGTTCTTTATTTCTTAAATGTGCGCTAATTGCAACAACAACCATAGCAAAAACCCAAAGATAGCCACCTGTAGATAATCCAGTTGCAATTCCTGGAGAATCGAAAGCAGGGCAGCCCATTCCGGGGATAATTAAACATGATAATGAGCCGATGACTAATAATTTAATTAATATGGGCGACTTGGAGGCGTACAGATTTGATGCCCTAACGTTAAAATTGGACATTACAATTAAAATAAGGGGCTGTCCTAGATAACACATAAAATGTTATAAGGATGGCATGAGAAAGAG